>WGLV01000033.1:0-90000 GCA_016125385.1 bacterium | reverse complement strand
ATCGCGATGCGCTGGAGACGCTGACCCGGCGTATGAACAATGGCAAAACCGGCGTGTTAACCGGAGACGCCTGCCGGCTGCCGTTTCCGGATGAGACGTTCGACGCCGTCTGTTGTCTCGAAACGCTGGAACACGTTTACGACATGCCCGCCGCCGTGGCTGACTTGACGAGAATTCTCAAGCCGGATGGAGTGTTGATCGTCACGGTACCCATCGAGCGAGGGCTTTCCATCCTGCTGAAACAAGGCGTGTCGAAGGTGTGTTTCGGAGGGTATCGCGGTTCGTATACCTGGGCTGAACTGATGAACGCGACGGTTGGCCGTCTTGACCGCGTCGAGCGCGTCAGCCTCTCTTCTCATAAGGGCTTCGACTATATGACGGTGGTCCATGAAATCTCCGCGCGCTTTCATGAAGTGAGGCGGTGCGGTTTGCCGTTCAAGCCGTTGTATACCGTGTTGAATACGCAGGTTTTGATTGAGGCGCGAAAGAAAAAATAGCGTAGAAGGCCTGTTTTATGGGCTTATTATGCGATTTGAGTTTCCGTTCACGAGGCTCTGTATGTAAGTTGTTGTGAAAGCGATTTAAGTTATTGAATGGTAACTTGCATAGAAGACGGCTGGATTGTTAGACGGAGGGGAGCCGTAAAGAATGAAATCGATCTTGCTTGAACGCAGGGGTTGATTTTTTTGAAATCAACGCACTCTCTTTTTCTTCAAATCGGGGGATTCGGCGTGATGGGGACGGAGAGATTTTTTGAATTGGGGTGTTAAATTTTGTTTTTTTCAAATGGCTGAATTCGTTTTAGTTGCGTCATTGTTTGGCCGTTTGGTCAAGTTGCGGTGAAATGCACTCTTGAATCCGGCCTGCTTCCCTGCTACAACTTATCTCCGGTACGACAAATGGCGAACCGGGTTCGCCTGCAATCACGAGACGCAGTACGACATCAGAGGATAGTTACAGTGGAAAGCGTATCTCAATTGCCGATGGCGGCCCATTTCGCTGGAGCGTTGGTTTTTATTCTGTTCGCAATCTTTGTCGTGGCGGCGGGCGTCTTTATCCCGAAACTTCTCAGTCCCCGAAACCCCTACCCCGACAAACAGATCAATTATGAGTGCGGCGAGCGCCCGGTGGGCAGCCCGTGGATCCGGTTTAATATCCGTTTCTATGTCGTCGCGCTTTTGTTTCTTGTGTTTGATGTTGAAGTGTTATTTTTGATTCCCTGGGCGGTGCAGTATCGTCAGTTGCTTGAAACCATAGGGGTTCAGGCGCTGTGGGAAATGGTCATCTTTATCGCGATCCTTGGGGCCGGCCTCGCCTATTGCTGGGTGAAAGGCCATCTGGAGTGGGTGTTGACGAGCCGCGGCGCGGCCGTAAAACGCTGAGGCCAGTTACAACCTCACAGGCAGAGTATAAAGGAACAGGAAAGCATGGACGGTATTACCGGGTTGAGTTTAGGGTACGTACTTTCATCCCTGGTTGATCTCATCTTCGTTTTATTCGCAATTGGCGCATTCGGCTGGTTTCTCTACCGTAAAGGAACTCCAACCAGAACTTTCAAGTAAAACGCGCTTGTCGGCTTTAGGTAACGAGCCGGCGTGTTATACTGAAATTGATAGCTATTTAGGCAACCTTGAACACGCATCGTAAGGAGTAAGGCATCGTGGGTGCTCTGGAAGGCAAATTTGAAGACGGAGTCATCGTGACTTCCGTCGATGCACTCTTCAATTGGGCGCGTTTATCCTCCATCTGGCCGATGACCTTCGGCCTCGCCTGTTGCGCGATTGAGATGATGCACACCGCCGCCTGCCGATTCGATCTCGACCGGTTCGGCGCGGGCGTATTTCGCGCGACTCCCCGTCAATCAGATCTCATGATCGTCGCCGGAACGGTGACGTACAAAATGGCCAAGCGCATCAAGCTGCTCTACGATCAGATGCCCGAGCCGCGTTACGTCATCGCCATGGGCAGTTGCGCCATCGGCGGCGGTCCCTACTACGAACACGGATACCACGTCGTCAAAGGCGTCGACCTTTACATTCCGGTCGACGTATACGTTCCCGGCTGCCCCCCGCACCCGGAAACACTGATGGCGGGTTTGATCGAACTGCAGGAAAAAATCCGTCAGGATCGCGTATTGCGCAGAAAAAAGACCGTGGACGCCGCCTGAGCGGCCGATCCAATCGAGCGAGTACGGCATCATGGAACACATCGAAATCTTCAACCGCCTCCGTCAGCAATTCGGTGAAGAGGTGGTATTGGAACACGTGGTCACCGGCGATGAAGCCAAGGGCTTCCGCGATCCTTATATTCTTCTCAAAACGGAATCTCTCGCCGAAGTCGCCCGCTTTTTAAAAGATGACGAAGCGCTAGCTTTCGACATGCTTCACTGCATCAGCGGCGTCGACTGGCCCGAGTATTTTGAAAGCGTTTACCACCTCTTTTCGTTCAAACATCGCCACATGGCGACTTTGAAAGTCCGGACATCCAAAGACGATCCCAAAGTTCCTTCGGTGACTTCCGTCTGGCCCGCGGCCGACTGGCATGAACGCGAGTCGTATGACTTGGTGGGCATCCGCTATGAGGGACATCCCGATCTGACGCGCATTCTGCTCCCGGAAGAATGGGAGGGACATCCTCTGCGCAAGGATTACGAGACGCCCACCCATGAACATCTGAGAGAGCTGGGTCTGTAAGTTCGATCGGCGCGGCGAAGAAACGACAAGACGAAGCAACAGGGCATAGAACATGGTCATTCCCGCTCAACCCAAACCGCTGCAAGGCGAGCCCATGGTCATCTACATGGGGCCGCAACACCCCAGCACCCACGGCGTGCTGCAGGTTGAACTGCACACGGACGGCGAAATCGTCAATCGCGCCATTCCCCGCATTGGTTTCCTGCATCGCTGCAAGGAAAAAATCGGTGAATCGGTTCCGTATGACGCCTACGTTCCTTATACCGACCGTATGGATTACCTGGCGGCGATGAACACCAACTGGGCCTGGGCGTCGGCGGTTGAAAAACTGGCGGCGATCGAGGTTCCAGAACGCGCCGAATATATCCGCGTTTATGTGGCCGAGTTCAACCGAATCGCGAGCCACCTGGTTGCGCTGGCGACGTATGGACTCGACCTCGGCGCCTGGACGCCGCTGTTGCACGCCTTTCGCGAGCGTGAAAGCGTTCTCGACATTCTGGAGGAATTGTCCGGAGGGCGTCTGTGCTTCGGTTACATGCGAATCGGCGGCGTCGCGAATGACATTACCCCGCGATCGATCGAGATGGGCAAGGCGTTTTTGAAGCAGTTCCGCGCCAAACTCGACTCGTTGAACGAGCTGCTTTCATTCAACCACATTTTTATCCGCCGCGCCGCCAACATCGGCGTGATTCCCGGCGAGCAGGCCATCGCCTACGGCATGACCGGCCCCATGTTGCGCGCCTCGGGCGTCGATTGGGACATGCGCCGCGACGAACCGTATTCGATCTACCCCAAACTCAATTTCGACGTTCCTGTCGGCCAGGGTCTGAAGGGCAAGACGGGCGATAACTGGGATCGCTACTGGGTTCGCGTACAGGAAATGTACGAGAGCATGAAAATTCTCGAACAGGTTATCGACGGCTTGCCGGAAGGCGAGTTTCGCGCGAAGGTGCCCGCGATATTGCGCCCGCCCGCCGCTGAAGTGTATTGCCGGCAGGAATGCCCGCGCGGCGAAGTGGCGTTTTATCTCATCAGCGACGGCGGCAAGACCCCGTACCGTATGAAAGTGCGCGGGCCGTCGTTCTGTAACCTGAGCATTCTTGAAACGATCTCCAAAGATATGTTAATCGCTGACCTGGTGTCCACCTTGGGCAGCTTCGACATCGTCATGGGTGAGGTGGACCGCTGATGGACTTTCTGATGAATGCAATGCAATCGTTGCCGGCCTCGATGCAGCTGAGCGGACCGCTGGCATGGACGATTACCGCGCTGGTCGCGGCGGGCGTGACGATGGGCGTGGTATCGCTGGTCGCGCTGCTCGCGGTGTACGCCGAGCGCAAGGTCTCCGCCGATATGCAGGCGCGCGTCGGGCCGATGCACGTCGGCTGGCATGGCATCCTGCAAACCACCGCGGATGCGATCAAGCTGATGTTGAAAGAAGACCTCGTTCCCGCGATGGCCGATAAGTGGCTGTTTATCACCGCGCCGTTGCTGGTGTTTGGCGGCGCGTTTATCGGCTGGGCGGTGTTGCCGCTGTGCAAGGGCTGGGCGCCGGTCGATCTGAACATCGGCGTGGTGTACCTGCTGGCGACGTCGTCGCTGGTGGCGCTGGGCATCATCATGGCGGGTTGGGGGTCGCATAATAAGTGGTCGTTGTACGGCGCGATGCGAACCGCCGCTCAGTTTCTCAGTTATGAAATCCCCACCGCGCTTCACCTGTTGCCCGCGATTCTGCTGGCGGGATCGCTCAATCTGACCGCGCTGGCCAACAGCCAGGCGGGCGGTATGGGTAACATGGCCAACTGGGCGATCTGGAATCCGTTCTGTTTTCTCTCGTTCTTCTGCTATTTCATCTCGGGTCTGGCTGAGACGAACCGCGTCCCTTTCGACCTGCCTGAGTCGGAATCGGAACTGGTCGCCGGGTTTCACGTCGAGTATAGTGGAATGCGATTCGCCTTCTTCTTTCTGGCGGAATACGCCGAGTTGTTTCTGGTCAGCGCCATCGCTTCGCTGGTATTTCTGGGCGGATGGAACGGCCCCTTCGGGCTTGAATCATCGTTCCTCTATCTGGCGAAGGTGCTGGTGATGATGTTCGTGGCGATCTGGCTGCGCTGGACGCTGCCGCGTTTTCGCATCGACCAGCTGATGGGCCTGTGCTGGAAATTTCTGATCCCTCTGGGGCTTATTAACATCCTGGGCGTCGGCTTCTGGATTTATTACTTCCGAACGTAATCAGGAGCGAAAGTACTATGAACATTCTGAGCGAAGTCTGGTCGGGTTTTACCACCACGCTGAAAGGCATGTGGGTGACCGGCCGCGAATATCTCACGGGAAAACCCATCACGGTTCAGTATCCTTATACGAAGCGTGAGATGCCTTACCGCTTTCGCGGCATGCTGGTCAATGACGTTTCGATCTGTAACGGATGCACCAAATGCTCCCGCGTCTGCCCGGTGAACTGCATTGAGATTGAAGCCGAAGGCAAGGGCAAAGAACGTCATGTGACGAAGTGGGTTCTCAATTATCAGAAATGCTGCTGGTGTGAGCTGTGCGTTGAAGTTTGCCCCGATACCAGTCTGCTGATGTCTCATGACTACGAAACCGTATTCACGGACCGGAACAAGATGATTCGCGATTTCGTGGCGGATCCCATTCCGCCGTTCACGGACGTGAATCCCAAGCCCGGAACGAATCCGTATCCAAAAAAAGAAAATGAAGGAGATTCCGAGAGTGGACGCGCTGCTGCCTAGTCTTCTCTTCTATGCGTTCGCGGGCGTCATTCTCGGCTCGGCCGCGTTTACCGCGTTCGCTCGCGACATCGTTCACGCCGCTTTCTCGCTGCTGTTCACGTTCTTCGGACTGGCGTGTCTTTACCTCTATCTCGGCGCCGATTTCGTTGGGCTGTCTCAGGTGGTGATCTATGTCGGCGGCATTCTCGTTCTGTTGCTCTTCGGTGTGATGTTCACCGGCCATCAGACTCAGGAGACGGAAAAACGCACCGTGAACTTCTACTGGGGGCTGGCTTTGATCGCCCTATTGGGAGCGGGTATGGTTCCCGCGCTCTTGAAAGCGCCCTGGGCGGTGAAAAGCGCCGCCGAATTGCCTGAAGCGAAATCAACGATCTCCTCGATCGCGACGTTACTTATGACCGATTACCTGCTGCCGTTTGAGATCGCCTCTTTGTTATTATTGATGGCGCTGATCGGCGCGGTAGTGATCGCGCGGGGAGAAACCAAGACGGACGAGGGCGAGTCGCCCGAAACGTCCGCGTAACAAACCGGATCGTTCAGCGGAGACCTCAAGACCGCCGCGTGCGCGCGGCGCGGGAGAGACTCGGCTTGTTTGTCAGGAGCGCAACGCAATGACCATCGGCATCGAGCATTACCTCGTCGTTTCTCTCGTCCTGTTTCTTCTGGGACTCTTCATCGTGGTGACGCACCGCAACGGCGTGCGCATCCTGATGGGCGTGGAGTTGATTCTGAACTCCGCCAATCTGAACTTCGTGGCTTTCAATCGCTATATGCCTGACTCGGCGTTGAGCGGAAACGTCTTCGCCATTTTCGTGATTATTCTCGCCGCCGCCGAGGCGGTGGTCGCGCTGGCGATCGTACTCGCCGTTTACCAACAGTTCTCGACCATTCACATGGACGAGATCAGCAACATGAAACACTGAGGAACGCACGATGCACCTGCTTGAAATTCTCTCCTGGTTGATTCTCGCGCTCCCGCTGGCGGCGTTCGCGGTCCAGATGGCCGTCGGCGCCCGGCTGCCCCGCTATGGCGATTTCATCTCCATCGGCGCCATCAGCCTTTCGCTGGTGTTCTGTCTGCTGGTTTTCTTTCGCGTGATCGTGCTGGAATACAGCCCCGATTATGTTTTCGCCGTCTCGTATCCGTGGTTTTCAGGCGGGTCGATCGAATTCCGCTGGGGTTTTTACATTGATAACGTCACCGCCTTCATGCTGGTTGTGGTGGGCGTGGTCAGCACGCTGGTTCATATCTATTCCGTCGGCTACATGCACGGTGAAGAAAACTATCACCGTTTTTTCGCCTATCTAGGGTTGTTCAGTTTTTCGATGTTTCTGCTGGTGCTGTGCGACAACCTGTTCACCCTGTACATCGCCTGGGAACTGGTGGGCGTGAGTTCATACCTGCTGATCGGTTTTTATTACACCAAACATTCCGCCGCCAACGCCTGTATCAAGGCGTTTCTCACCACCCGCGTGGGCGACGTGTTCATGTTTCTCGGCATCCTGCTGCTCGTGCTCTACACAGGGCAGCTGGCCTATCATGACGTGTTCAACGCGGTCGCGCACGGTGAAATCAGCGGCACGGTGTTGACCATCGCCATCGTCTGCCTGTTCGGCGGCGCGGTGGGCAAATCGGCGCAGTTTCCTCTGCATGTGTGGCTTCCCGACGCAATGGAAGGCCCCACACCGGTCAGTGCTCTGATCCACGCCGCCACCATGGTCGCGGCGGGCGTCTACATGGTGGGCCGTATGTTCCCCATGTTTTCACAATCGGCCGAGGCGATGCTGGTGATCGCGTATATCGGCCTGATCACCGCCTTTTTCGCGGCGACCATCGCCATCACACAAAACGACATCAAGCGCGTCCTGGCGTATTCAACCATCAGCCAGCTGGGATACATGGTGACCGCGCTGGGCGTGGGCGCGTATACCGCCGGGCTCTATCACCTGATGACTCACGCGTTTTTCAAAGCGCTGCTCTTTCTCTGCAGCGGCAGCGTGATTCACGCCGCGCATACGCAGGACATGCGCGAGATGGGCGGCTTGCGTAAGAAGATGCCCATCACTTTCGCGACCATGCTGATCGGGACGCTGGCCATCGCGGGCGTGCCCTTCTTTTCAGGCTTCGGCTCCAAAGACGCCATCATGGCGGGTGCGCTGGCCTTCGGCTCGGAGCACGGGGCTCACATGACGATCTTCATCGGCCTGTTCGTCGCGGCGGGAATGACCGCATTTTATATGTTCCGGCTGATCTTCATGACGTTTTACGGCGAATCGCGCAATCAGCATTCTTACGATCACGCTCATGAATCGCCCGCGTCGATGACGGTTCCGCTTTTGATACTCGCAGTGTTGTCGATCGCCGGTGGCTTCGGGTTATACGGCGGCTTGTGGTTTAACCATCTGGTCGTTCCCCCCGCCCTGCAGGAAGCGGCGCACGCCGCCGCCGAGCATGGCGGCGAACACGGCGGCGCGCACGGCGAGGCGTGGATTCATTACGGCGCGATGGGGCTGTCGATTTTCGTCGCCGCGTTGGGCATCTTTCTGTCATGGGTCGTGTACGGCGTGAAGTGGATTTCAGCCGAGAAGACCGCGGCGGCGATCCGGCCCATCTATCAGCTATCATTCAACAAGTATTACGTGGACGAGTTTTATCAGAAAATCGTCATTGCCTTCGTGCTCTGGATTCGCAAGGTTCTGGCCGCGTTCGACCGCATCGTAATCGACGGCATCGTGAATCTCACCGCGCCTCTTATGCGCGGCGGGGCCACGTTCAGCGGCGGTTTCGACCATTACGTGGTCGATGGCGTGTTGAACCTGGGCGCACTGATCGTTCAGGCGGCCGGATCGGTCAGCGTCATGCTGCAGAACGGCGTGATTCAGAGTTACATTCTCAAGGCGGCGATCGCGGCGGCGGTAATTCTGGTCGTTCATCAATACATTCAGTTCTGGTTGTAGCCGGACCCGCTTTCCGCCTGGCGGAAAGCCTGTAACGATATTGAAAACGCTCTCCCCCGGCGCGGGGGAAAACCGGATTTCTCAGGGAGCATCGACGAGATGGAAAGCCAAACGCATCTACTGACATGGATGACATTTTTCCCGCTGATCGGCGCGGTGCTGGTGTTGATCACGCCGTCGCGGGCGAAAACGTTCATCAAACAACTCGCCTTCGTTTTCACGCTGCCGTCGCTGGCGCTGGGGGTGCAAATGCTGCGCCTGTACGATCCGGCCGCCGGTCTGCAGTTCGTCGAGCGCGTCTCCTGGATCTCGTACTTCAACATTGAGTATTACATCGGCGCCGACGGCCTCAGCGTGCCGATGCTCTTTCTGACGGTGTTGCTCTGCCCGATCTGCATCCTCGCATCATGGGGCATCAACGATCGCGTGAAAGGTTATTTCGCTCTGTTCCTGTTGCTTGAGACCGGGATGCTGGGCGTGTTCAGCGCGCTCGATTTCTTCCTGTTTTACGTGTTCTGGGAACTCATGCTGCTGCCGATGTATTTCCTGATCGGCATCTGGGGCGGACCGCGCCGTGAATACGCCGCCATCAAGTTTTTCCTGTACACCCTGTTCGGCAGCGTGTTTCTGCTGATTGCGATGATCGTGATTTATCTCAACACCGGCGGGTCGTTCGACCTGGTCGCCCTGCGCGAGCAGATCGCCTCATCGCCGCTGGGCTCGGCGGCTCGCGTGCAGTGGTGGCTCTTCCTCGGTATGTACGTCGCCTTCGCCATCAAGATTCCCGCGTTCCCGTTCCACACCTGGTTGCCCGACGCGCACGTCGAGGCGCCCACCGCCATCAGCGTCATTCTGGCGGGCATCCTGTTGAAGATGGGTACCTACGGCATTCTTCGCATCGCGTATCCGCTGTTCCCTGAGATGGCGCAGCAGTTCGCGCTGTTCATCGCCATCATCGCGCTGATTAACATCGTCTACGGCGCGCTGTGCGCCATGGCGCAGACCGATCTGAAAAAACTGGTCGCCTATTCCAGCATCAGCCACATGGGTTACGTCATGCTGGGCATGGCGGCGTTGACCCCCGAAGGCATGAACGGCGCGGTGTTGCAGATGTTCAACCACGGCACCATCACCGCCATGCTCTTCCTTCTGGTCGGCGTGATCTATGACCGCGCTCATCATCGCAACATCGACGGTTTCGGCGGTCTGGCCAAAAACCTGCCGATTTATTCGGGCTTCACCTGCCTGGCGTTTTTCGCGTCGCTGGGCCTGCCCGGCCTGTCGGGCTTTATCAGCGAGGCGTTGGTCTTTCTGGGCGCGTTTCCGGTCTTCATGGTCATCACCATTATTGGCCTGTCGGGCATCGTGATTACCGCCGCCTATATTCTCTGGACCTACCAGCGCGTCTTCCTGGGCCCGCTGAATGAAAAATACGCCGAGCTGCCCGATTGCAGCATCCGTGAACAGGTCATGCTCTATCCACTGGCGTTTATCGTGATTCTGCTGGGCGTCTTCCCGCATCTGATTTTGCAGATCTTCCAGCCCACGATGATGCAGCTGATCGAGATCGTGACCAAGGGTTGATAAGGAAGAAGCAGTCATGGGCAACATCGAGAGTCTGGCCTATTTTATCCCGGAGCTGATCCTCACCGCGACGGTGCTGGCGGTTTTATTCGCCGACGTGCTGGGCGGAGAGCGCGAGGGCTTCGACCCGCCCGCCAACTTCGCGTTCGTTGGATGCGTGGCGGCGTTTCTGGCGCATTTCACCCTGTACTCATTGCCTTCAACTCCGCTGTTTAACGGGATATTGATTCACGATCCGTTCGGCGCGTTTTTCAAGGGATTTTTCATCTTCTGCACCGGCGTGACGACGGCGATGGTCATCGTCAGCCGCGAGGTCGCCCGTTTTAAAAAAGGCGAGTTCTGCGTGATCATTCTCTGCGTCTGTATCGGCATGTGCCTGGTGGCCGCGTCGAGAGATCTGCTGATGATTTATCTGTCGCTTGAACTGATGAGCCTGGGGTCATACGTCATGGCGGGCTTTTCGCGCAAGATCGGCCCCTCTGAAGAAGCCTCGCTCAAATTCGTACTGTACGGCGGCGTCTCGACGGGAATCATGCTGTTTGGAATCAGCCTGCTGTACGGCCTGACCGGCGGGACCAGTTTTGAAGCGGTGCGTTCCGCACTGGCGGGCGCGGGGAGTGGAATCGAACCCATCGCGTTTCTGGCGCTGCTGATGGTATTGGTGGGCGTCGGCTACAAAGTTGCGATGGTCCCGTTCCATTTCTGGGCGCCGGACGTCTACGAAGGCGCTCCAACGGCGGTGACGGCGTTTCTTTCCGTCGCGTCAAAGGGTACGGGCTTCGCGCTGCTGATCCGCTTTTTCTTTTCGGTCTTTATGCAGCCCGCCGAAGGCGGTTGGGCTACGCTGGCGCCGCTTCACTTCGATTGGGGGCTGACCATCGCGGTTTTATCGGCGATCACCATGACGGTGGGCAACATCGGCGCGTATCCGCAAACCAATCTCAAGCGCCTGCTGGCGTATTCAGGCGTTGCGCACGCGGGCTACTTGCTGATGGGCGTGTCGCTGATGACGTCGACCGGCGTGGAGGCGGTGATCTTTTATCTGGTGATGTACCTGTTCACCAACATGACCGCCTTTTTCGTGATTCTCGTCGTGAGCGAATCGCTCGGGACGGAACGCATCGCCGGGTTCCGCGGCTTGTGGCGCGGCGCGCCTGTGGCCGCTTTTATGATGACGCTCGCGCTCTTTTCGCTGGTGGGCCTGCCGCCCACGGCGGGTTTCGTCGGCAAGTTATATCTTTTTTACGCCGTCCTGCAGCAGAAGCTGTACTGGCTTGCTGTGATTGGCGTGTTGAACTCGGTGCTGTCTTTGTACTATTACGCGCGCATCATCAAGGCGATGTATCTCGAAACCAGTTCCGAAACGGAGCCCGCGGTCCATTCGAGTCCACTGGCGGGATTGATCTTAATCGTCATGGCCGCGCCGGTGTTGTATTTCGGCGTGTTCTGGAATCCGCTGGTTGAATACGCTCGCTACTGCGCTCACCTGATGCAGTAATTCACCTCGATCATACTAACTGAAAAGGCGGCCTCGGCCGCCTTTTTTTATTCGATGAGCCGTGTTTGTTTTTTGTAGAAATTCGCCTTGATCTGAATAGAAAGTTTCATCCATAATAGTTCAATTTTGCGGTGGGGTTTTTATGAATGAATGAAGATAAACGAAAATACGTATGGGAACTAAAACTTCGCGCTGAATATAACGTATTGTACTGGTCGCGTCTTGCGGGGCTGATTTCGTTTCGAGACCGTTGCTTGAGAATTATTATCGCGGTCGTCTCATCCGGGACCGTTGCAAGCTGGCTGGTGGCGGATTACCCATTGCTCTGGAAAGTGTGCTCTTCTGTGACGGCATTGCTGTCAATTGTGTTATCAATCATCAATTGGCCGGACAGCCTTCAAAAGATCGCCTCTGTTAGGTCTCAGTGGATTGAAATCTCTAATGTTTCCGAAAAACTTTGGCTGAATATCGATTCCTATTTGGAAACAGGGATGTTGGATAATGAATTGGATAGCGTGGGAGAAATTTTAGTAAAAGCGCAGAAAGAGGAATTTTTATTGCCAATGAAGGAATCCTTAAGGGAGCGATGCTATAATACGATCAGGAAAAAGCATGAGAAGCAAGTTGAGTAAGCCATTTAATCTGTGAACTTGATTTTCATGAATGGAGGTTGTCATGACGACGGTTTTAACCAGACTATTCGGGTTCGGTGATCGGGACGAACATTCTACTGCGACGGTTGATAATGCTTTCAATATTATAGATAAAGCGAAACGAGACAACGTTTTGTACGAAGTGACGCCGCCGGGCCCTTGGCCTGAGCCTCCGGAGAAAAACGGTGGCTACTCTTCATCTGAAAATAAGCCGATTCCCCATAAAAAGTAAAATGAATCAAACAACCATCGTGTGTGCTTTTGTCGATCACATTAGATTGCGTCCTTTGTAGGATTAATGAATTCATTCATTCCCCCGGCTGGGGCGGCGATTGGCAAAACCCTTGCGGTTCCACGTCGAGCGCGGCGTTAAAGCGGCTCGACAGATTCTGAAACGCGATCAGCCCCGTCATCTCCACAATTTCATCTTCGGAATACATTTCTTTCAGCCGCGCCACCATCTCTCCGGAGGGCGGCTGGTTGCCCAGCGTCATCGCTTCGGCGTATTCCAGCGCGAGTTTTTCTCGATCATCGTAATGCGGGCTTTCACGAAACCGGGCGAGATCGTTCAGTTTTTCCATCTCCGCGCCGCGCTGCAAGACCGTGGCGGAGTTGATATCAACGCAGAAGCGGCACCAGTTGATTTGCGAAACGCGCACCGTGATCAACGCGCGCAAGGCCGGATCGATGGGCGAGCTCTTGCGATCGAGCGCCCCGAACAGCGTGGCTACGCCAAGAAATAGCCACGGCGATCGAGCCCAGAGTTTAGCGGGTTCAAGCGTCTGTCCGTATTTTTGCTTCTGCTTCTTGAACAGCCAGCGGATCAGAAAGGGATAATCTTTTTCGGGTTTCGATTCGATGCGAGCCATATTGTCTCCCTTTTTTCAGTTGTCGATCAATGCGTTGAGCAGTGCTCTGGCGCGGTGTTCGTAGGTGTGATCTTCCATGACGCGCTTCATGCCCGCGACGCGAATTTTCTCTCGTTCGGCGGCGTCATGCTGAATTCGTGAAGCCAGATCGACGCCTTCTTCTATGGAATCGAAACAGAGCGTTTCATCGCCCGGCATAAGCATACCGCGAAGGTGGTCTTCAACCCAATCGCCCAGACATACGCCGCCCGCCCTCAATACGTCGAAGTCGCGCGTGTTAAGGCAGGTTGGGCATTGATGGCTGTGCAGGTTCAGCGTACAGCCCGCCGAGGCGTATGCGTTGGCCAGGTCGCCATGCCCGACGAACCCGCCGTAGCGGTCTTTGAATCCGCCGGGCAGGACGTCGCGCCACGCCGGCGGGCCGAATACGCGCAACCCGAGCGGAAGAAACGCGGTAGCCGCATCCACGCGGCGGATGTACGTCGCCGTCGCGTAGAGAAAATATTCGAGGCGGGCGTCCGCGTTGCAGAAGGTCTTCGGGCTGTTTTCGGTGAAGCGCATCGCCGCGTGATTCAATTGAGACCTGGATTCAGAGGAAGGGGATGCTTCAGCCAACAGCGTGGTGAAACGCTCGGTGCGTTCCAAACGTTTGCGGCGCTCAATCTCTCTAAGAATCTCTTGCGTGAGTACGGAAAACGCGAGGAAATCGCCATGGACGTCAGGTAATGACCCGATATAACTCACGGGCGCCGCGAAGCGAGAATCATGAACTCCTTCATGTTTCAGCATGGTCGCGGCGGGCAGAAAAAACGCGCGCTGCGTCCATTGTTGAATCCAGGGGAGATACGACCGGTCGGCGCAGAAGATGGAATCGTTTTCAAAAAAAGGCGATGCCGCCGGCGGATCGTCATACATCGCCGCGTCGTCGGTCATCCAGCAGGCGCGCGGTATTTTCATATCGCGCACGATGGACGCTTCAATTCCGAGGTCTTCCAGCAGGGCGGCGGGCCATGCATTGATGGTGAAAATCAACTCTGGCCGGGCCGAAAGCAATTCGCCCGCCGTGCGGAACGGGGCGGTGAAGCCGTCGTCGAATTCGCTGAGTGCGGCGTGCAGCCCAATTCGTTCAAAGCCCTGCATGAAGGCGCGCAGCAATGGGAGATGGACGTATGCGTCGCGATGTCCGCAGCTCCACACGCGGCGTGGAAGATCAGCAAGAGGGTTTGAAACCCGCTGAGTAAAAGCCGAAGCGATTTCATTGAACCGCGATGATTCGTTTACAATCTTTCCACAGAGCTCTCGTGCGATCTCCTGATACCGGCGTGCGGTATCCGCATCGAAGGGTAAAGCGCCCATCAGATATGCAAAATCATCAGCAGGCAGCAAATACAGATAATTCTGTTTGATAAATTCAAACGCGCTGTTGCTGGCGCCCTCTCCGCCGAACAGATCGATCCGGGGATGGTCAAAGGCGTTATCGCTTTCAGCGATCATCGCCGCTGTGAGCCAGGCGTTTGGATCGGGCTCGATCATGCAGGCGGCCGCGCGGGGATGCTTTTGCAGCGCGTCAAACACGGCGTCCAGAGCGTGGCCGAATCCGAGACCGGAGACGATCAGCATTCGCTTGCCATCTCCCGTCGCGTGCTCGATTGCTCTCCGCTGCTGGTTGAGTGGATTCAGGCTGCTTTCATGCGGAAACCGTACCTGCTCAAACGGGGGTGTTTCACCCCAGATTCGCCGTAACGCGGGAATGCGCCGAAGCAGAGCCGGCCAACGGGATTGAGCGCGCCGCAGCATAGCATCCGAAGCCCGGCGCGGCCGATCCGCTTCTCGTGATTCACTCATTTTGAAATGTTTCTCTTCCCGTTACAGTATGCAATGCGTTTTCTGCTATAGGATAACGCATCGATCTCAAAATAAATATGCGAAGCCTGAGCGCTTCAATTGAAGAGGTTAAAAGGAAATCAGTCATGAATCAGGATCGAATCGCGTTGCCTCGCTACGGCGATTGTTTCGTTTGTGGATGCGACAATCCAGCGGGGCTCGACGTCGTTTTTTATTATACGTATGACCGGATCGAAGCCGAGTTTACGCCGCCGCCGCGATACTCGGGGTTTCGAGATGTAACTCATGGCGGCGTACTGGCGACCCTGATGGACGAGTGCATGGGTTGGGCGTCGATTCTGTCGCGTCCGGTGATGTGTGTGACGGCGGAAATGACGATCCGGTATAAATCGCCCGCGAAAGCCGGTGAACCCTTGCGTGCTTACAGCGAACTGATCGCCGATAAAAAGCGTATGATTCTCGCATCAGGCGCGATCGAGACGCTGGAGGGGCGCGTGGTCTGCACCGGGGAGGGAAAGTTTATCCCGATGAGCGAGACCGAGACGCGCGAGGTGGCCGAATATGCCGGTTGGGGCGATGAGTTTGAACGGCTGTATCAAAAAATTCAGGCGATTCGCATCGACGGTGGTTGTGATCGTTCTGACTGACTCACCCCTCGGCTACACTGTAAGCAGACACTTCTCTGGAGGATTGTACGATGACCAACCCTGCGATTTTCGCGGATCGCGCGCAAGCCGGTAAAGCCGATGAGACGCAGCAACTCGCGCCTAAATTCGACGCCAACGGCCTGATTACCGCCGTCGCCTGTGACTGGAAAACCAACGAGGTTTTGATGGTCGCTTTTATGAACGCTGAAACGCTCAAAATGACCATTGAGATCGGCGAAGCGGTTTATTGGAGCCGCAGCCGGAGCGAAATCTGGCATAAAGGACAGACCAGCGGAAACACGCAGAAGATCAGGGAGATTTTGATCGATTGCGATCAGGATTGCCTGGTTTTAAAGGTCGAGCAGGCGGGCGACGCGGCTTGTCACACCGGACGCCGGTCTTGCTTTTACCGGGCGGTTCCATTCGGCGACGCCGCGTTAAAACAGGGGATGACTTCGCCATTGAATCTGCGCGTGGTGGATGATGAAAGAAAGTTCGACCCTGAAGCGGTGTACGGAAAAAAGTAAATCGAAATATATGAATCCAATAAATACGGGGGGCGGTGTTCAGACCGCCCCTTTTGTTTGGCTGAATGGTATATCCGCCACGCGGGCTTTAAACACATTGCCCGATTGATCGATGACCGCCATTTCGTTACCCGCCTTCCGTAGTGCGCATCGCAAATAACCAAGGCCGATCCAGCCTCCTGATGCAGGCGACCAGCATACGCTGGTGATGACTCCAGTCTCTTTATCTTCGTGCTTCACGGTCGCGGGACAGGAGGGCGCATCGTCGCCGTCAAGAGTGAATCCAGCCAGTTCTCGATTGACGTGGCCGCGGAAATGAAGGCGTGCGACGACCTCCTGCCCGATATAACAACCTTTTTCAAATGAAATCGCCTGATACAGCCCGGCTTCCTGTGGAATGACCGAGTCGGTCAGTTCATACCCGATGCGTGGAATCCCTGCTTCAATTCGCAGCGTTTCCAATGTCTCCGCGCTGGCTTGCGTCGCTCCCGCATCATTCAATTTTCGCAGCACGTCTTCAGCCTCATCCCGGGGCGCGGCGATCAGTAATCCGGGAGCCCCGGTCAGCGATACGCGTGCGATGGATATGCCGCCACTCGATCTTATACCGAAATCCCTTTCAGGAATCGCACTGTCGCCGAACGCCTTCGCGGCGGCCGTCTCCATCGCGGGGCCCTGCAGGGCGATCACACACTGGTTGGAGGTGAGGTCATGCAACTGGGCGTCTTCGGTGAACAAATACTTGTCAAACGTCTGGAAAAGCGTCTGAGCGGTTTCGGCGGGAGTGATGACGAGCAGGTCATCGCCTCGATCGAATACATACAGATCGGCGATGATCTTCCCTTTGGCGGTCAACATCAGGGCATATCGGCCATCGCCTTGTGACAACGCCTTCACTTCGTTACTGATCAGGCCGTGCAGAAAGGGTTTACGGTCACCGCCAGTCAACTGGATTACTCCCCAACCATTGAGCGCGAAAATGGCGCAGGTTTCTCGCGCGGCGTTGTATTCTTTCTGAAAATCAGTGGATTGGTGCGGAGGATTCACGCGGGTCATACGAAAGACTCCAGGGTCAAGGTTTGTTTTCTTACAGGAAGAATCGCTGAATCGGCATATTTCACTTGATGATGGCTGCCCGATCGTGGTTACATCATCCCGGAAACAATCGTGAAATTCAGCTTCTCCGATCGAGACTATAAGTCTATCGCGATTGCCTGGATAAGGAAGCGAGTTCACAAGTTCTATTAAATGAGATGATTGCGACGGATTGGCCTGCCGGGGGACCGATCCGGTTCATTAAGCGATTGAAAAATCTGGATATAGTGAGTCAATAATGGTCTGTTTTTAGTTGATAAGTTGTGAGTAAGCGTAGTGTTTGCAATCTGTTAGGATGTTTCTGCCGGGTAATGGCTAAAGTAAATGGCTGATAAATTTATTGTTAAATTCCATCTGGAGTTTTCTTCCTGTTGTATCGAAGCCATGGGGCAACTTTTTTTTTCTGTGGATAAGTTTCATGGAGCCAAACGGTTATGTTTGCTTTGACAGGTTAAATCAGGATGCGTGCGGAAATCAGCTATTGCATTGAAAGCCGGAGAGTGATAAAACTTATTTCTGCACAACATAAGATTAAAAAAATCAGATTGTTAGTAAGTTGTGGATAACTGTGGAGTTTCCTGTGTATGAATTCGGTTTTATCCCCAGCGGGTATACTTTACCTTCCTGGTGAAACCTTTTGGGATGGCTGGAACAACCAGCCTTATCTTCTATCCTTTATGTATACGATTTGCGTGAAATGGGGGAATATCGACGGGATCGGTCCGCGCCCGGCATAAGCGTGGAGCGTTCCTCTTCAGGGTTCATTTCACACACGCACTGAGCATGAGTCATTACCTATGTATGAATCAAATGGCATTTCTTCGCTGGAATACAGGCTCAATGGAGGACGAGAAATGGTGATTAGTCCATCAACGGTTGCTTCTTCGGTCGATCAAAACCTCTGGCGCCGCGCTGAACTGGCTTTGCGCGATCATCTGCCCGAGGAGGAATATGATGATTGGTTTGATGAAGTTCGCCTTTTGGGCTACGACGGCCAGGACGTGATGCTGGGCGTCCCCAACTCGTACCGCAAGGAATATATTGAACAGAAGTATCAGGAACTGCTGTCAGGCGTTTTCGCCAATCTGCTTGAGCGTGATCAGGTCACGGTTTCATTACAGTTGATGGGGCCGATCGAAGACACGATTGAAACGCTTTCTCCGGATGAGAAAGAAATTTCGCGCGCTGAAAACGCGTTGCCGGCCGAGTATGAGCCGCTGAACGAAAAGTACACCTTCGAATCGTTCGTGGTCGGCTCCAGCAACAAGATGGCTCACGCCGCCGCTGAAGCGGTCGCGCAGAAACCGGCTCAATCCTACAACCCGCTGTTTCTGTACGGCGGCGTCGGTCTCGGCAAGACTCACCTGATGCAGGCCATCGGCAACGCGGTGATTCAGAATCATCCGGGTAAGCGGGTGGCGTATCTTTCCGCCGAACAGTTCGTCAATATGTTCATCGACGCCATCAAGCGGAACGCGCGCCTTTCGTTTCAGGCCGCTTTTCGTAACGTTGATATCCTGCTGATTGACGACATCCAGTTTCTGGCGGGGAAAGAATCGACGCAGGAAGAGTTTTTCCATACCTTCAATGCGTTGCACAATCGCCGCAAACAGATCGTGATCTCAAGCGATCGTCCACCCAAGGATATCCCGACGATTGAAGACCGCTTGCGCTCGCGTTTCGAGTGGGGGCTTCTGGTCGACATCGGGCCGCCCGACTTCGAAACGCGCATCGCGATTCTGCGCAGCAAGTCGGAGGCGATGAACATTCATATTCCCGACGAAGTGTTGCGCTTCGTCGCCAGTAAGGTCAGTTCATCGATCCGCGAAATGGAAGGCGCGTTGTACAAGATTACCGCGTATCAGCGCATCCACAGCGAACCTCTCGATGTGGAATCGGCCGCAGACCTGCTGGGCGAGATTTACGATCGCCCGGTCAAGGAAATCTCGATCGAGAAGATTCAGCGGAAGGTAGCCGAACATTTTGGCATTAAACCGAGCGACATCATCGGCAAAAATCGTTCGCGATCGATCGCGCGGCCCCGGCAGGTGGCGATGTATCTCAGCCGAAAACTGACGCAGCATTCGTTTCCTGAAATCGGAACCTTTTTTGGGAACAAAGATCACACGACCGTGATGTTCGCCTGCAACAAGATCGAAAAAGAGATGGAGACCGACCTCAAGCTGAAATCGACCATCGACCAGATGACGGAGACGTTCTCCAAGTTTTAGCCCGGACTATTGAGTTCAGTGAGCCATTGAGCGAACGCGTTCAATTGATGGCTTTTCAGACGCACAACGGGGTTCCAAGACCCAGGGGAGCCGCGCGAGTTCAGATGAACCGCGCGGCTTTCTTGTGTTTGGTGGTTTTAAGCGGGTTGTTCGTGTGTGAGGCAATGAAATGCGCCCAGGCCCCAGATGAGGTCGACGGCGTGGATTCCCGTTACGACCCGATCGGGAAACAGCTCGCCAAGAACGCCCAGGGCGACGCGGTCGTTCGGATCGTTAAAGGTCGGCATGACGACGAGATTGTTGGCGATATAAAAGTTTGCGTAACTGGCGGGGAGGCGTTGCCCCTCGAAAATCAGCGGCGATGGCATGGGCAATCCGACGATTTCGAGTTTCGATCCATTGGCGAGACGGACGTTCTGCATCCGTTCGCGATTTTCCTGAAGCGGCATGTAATTGGCGTCGGCCGAATTCGTCTCCTGAACCAGCACGGCGGTGTTGGGATTTACGAAGCGGCAGAGGTCGTCGACATGGCCGTGGGTATCGTCGCCCGCCACGCCCTTGCCCAACCAGATGATATTGGTCACGCCCAGGGCTCCGCGCAGCGCGTTTTCCAGCTCGGCCCGGCTGAGGTGAGGGTTTCGCGGCTGTACCTCGCGGTCGAGCAGGCATTCTTCCGTGGTTAGAAGGTCTCCCGCTCCGTTTACGTCGATGGAGCCGCCTTCCAGCACGAGCGGCTTACCGCCCGCTTCAACGGGAAGCAGAGGCAGGCCGAGCTCTTTCGCGGCGAGTTCTGGGATCAGATTATCTTTTTTCCAGTTGGGATAACGCGCCCAGGCGTTGAAGCGGAACCGGGCGATAGCCAGCGGATCTTTTTTTGAATCTCGCTTGACGAAAATGGGTCCCGCGTCGCGAGTCCACCCCCGGTCGGTGGCGAAACGATGAAAGTGAATGGCGCCGAGGTTCACGCCGTTCCGTTCAAGAATACGACGCGCGCCGCTTTCACGCCGTTCTGAATCGGCGAGAATATGAACGTCTTCATGGAGAGACAGCTTTCGAACCAGTTCGCCATACACCCACGGAATCGGAGCGAAGCGCCCCGGCCAGTCGCTGGTGTTGTGAGGCCACACGATCCACGTGGCGGCGTGTGGAGACCATTCGGCGGGATGACGGTAGCCCCGTTCAGCGAGCGTTTTTACGGCGTTCATGGCGGTCGGTTTTTCTCCTGTTTTTCGATACACTCAAAAGCATAAGCGCATTCATCGTGGATAAAAGGGAGTCATCGTCTTGTTTCCAACATTGGTCAACGCCATAGCGGTCTTCGCAGGATCGGCCATCGGGCTCTGGGCGCATGGACGCGTACCCGAGCGGTTTCGCACGATCATGTTCCAGGCGATCGGGCTGGTGACGCTGCTGATCGGGTTCCGTGACGCACTGCAGACGCAAAACATCCCCATGCTGGCGCTCAGTATGATCTTCGGCGGTTTGCTGGGCGAAGCGCTTGATATTGAAAAACAGCTGGGCCGGATCGGCGAGGGCCTCAAGCATCTGTTCGCCAAAGACGGCGATTCGAGTTTCGTCGATGGGTTCGTCTATGCCAGCCTGCTTTTCTGCATCGGCGCCATGACGGTTGTGGGCACGTTTCGAGCGGGCGTGGAGGGCGATGGCGAGATCATCTATACCAAGAGTCTACTCGATGGTCACGTTTCAATATTTCTGGCGGGAGCGATGGGAGCGGGCGTGATGGCCAGCGCCCTGACCGTGCTCGGCGTTCAGGGAGCGTTGACGCTGATCTTCATGGCGGCGGGGCGGGGGCTTCCGCCGGAGGTGATTTCCGAAGTTGC
Organism: bacterium; assembly: GCA_016125385.1. Taxonomy (GTDB): domain Bacteria; phylum Hinthialibacterota; class Hinthialibacteria; order Hinthialibacterales; family Hinthialibacteraceae; genus WGLV01. Next base: position 68,809 of record WGLV01000033.1, on the reverse strand, counting down.
GGCGGCGGGCGGCCTCTTGATCGTCGGCATTGGCCTCAGTCTGCTCGACGTGGTGAAAGTTCGCTTAGGTAACCTTCTGCCCGGAATGTTTTTCGCGGGCGTTTTCGCCGCGTTACGCCTCTGGTGGGGATGAATGCTGAATATGAATCATGTGATGAATAATGGATACACGGCCGTTGTTGAAAAAGACGACGAGTGGTTTATCGCCTTTTGTTCAGAAATTGAAGGCGACAATGGCGAAGGTCGAATCATTCGAGATCGCCTGTCAAATCTTAATGAGGCGATTGCGTTAATATTACTGGATCGTGAAGAGGACGCCTGACCATCTCACTCACGACTTCGTTAATTGAAAGCGGAAGTGGTAACTGAATTCAGGTGGATTTGGATCGCTCTGGCTGGGCTTTCGTAAAAAACGAGTCACGGTGAGTTGCGCTGAATACAAATCTTTCGCCGGGATGGGATAATATACCAAGCCGCTGATATTGGCCCCGGGAAAGACGGTCATCGGGCGAATCTGAAACGCCCGCGCGATTAACCCTTCGTATGAACGCCCCGAATAGGAGGGCGCATCCACCCACGGATCGTACCAGCGGTATCCCCAATAACCGGAGTAACGCGGATAGCCCACACCATACCCCATGCTGATGAAAGTGCGCGGCGCGACGGTGGACCCGGAACTCGCCGCTTCCATCAACGCGTCGGGCGTCAGCGGATAATGTTGTCCGCCGGTGGAATCGAATAACACCAGATCTTTCGGTAAAAACTCGACGGCTTGATCGGTCGGGTTGATGATGGTCAGTTGAAACGTGGTGATTTTGCGGTCGAGATTGTAGGGCGTTTCGACCTGGCCCGCGCGCACGATCAGGCCGCCTCCTTCGATGGAAGCGACGCGTCCGCTGGGATCGATATCAACGCCCTGCGCGGGAACGGCGGCGAGCTGTGCGTCCGCGCAACCGGACAGGGCGAGCGCGACGGCCAGCGCCAGACAAAGCCACGGCGAAAATAGACGAGCGGCGCGAAGAGGAAATGTTGTGTTCATACCTTTATTGTATCCGCCTCGCGTCTCATTGTGAAATCGAACGGCGATTGCGTTTATGAAGACGCGGCCGCCTGGGGCGGTTCGCCTTTATTAAACAGCCGGCGGAAAAAGCCGCGAAGTCCGCGTTCGTTTCGCGCCTCGACCTGTAAAATCGACGCGGCGATGTTGAGCACCGCGCGCGACGCGGGGCAGTGAGGCGACTTGATCAGAAACGGCGTCTGGTGCCGCACCGCTTTTAATACTTCGGGGTCGCGCGGAACGTAACCGATGTTGTTGAAAGTCACGTGAAGCATCTGACGGCATATCTGTAACATCAGCTTCGATACTTCGGCGGCTTCGCGCGCATCCTGGGCCATGTTAACCAGTACGGAAATGTCTTTCGCCTGATCGTGTCTCACCAGAGTTTTGATGAGCGCGTATGCGTCGGTGTAAGCGGGCGGTTCGGGCGTGGTCACCACGATGGTCTGATTGGCGGCCATTAGAAACTGCAATACGTTAGGGTGAATTCCCGCGGCGGTGTCGATGATGAAAACGTCCGGCTCGGGTTGAAGATTGGTAAACGAATTGAACAATCGCTCCATCTGATCGGGCGCGAGTTGAGAGAGTTCTTCTACGCCGGACCCGCCTGGAATGATCTGGATTCCCTCAGGACCGGTGATAAGAATATCCTGTACGGTTTTCTCGCCGGAAATCACGTGAGAAAGGTTCTGCCGGGGCGTCAGGCCGAGCAAGACATCGACATTGGCCAGCGAAAGATCGGCGTCAAACACGATCACGCGTTTGTTCATGCGCCGCATGGCGATGGCCATATTGCAGGCCATGTTGGTCTTGCCCACGCCGCCCTTGCCGCCGGTGACGGCGATGACGCGCGTTTTCGATTCCATCGGAAAACGGCGGCGCGGCTGAATCCACGAGATATTGGCGGGCGCGTCCGGGCCGGTTTCCGGTTTGGCGCCGGATTGTTTGGCCGCTTGAGGTTCGGCTTTGCCCGTCTTCGATGAATTTGCGGTTTTGTCCGGCGGCTGAGAATCCTCCGCCTTCGATTCAGAGGTTTCCGTTTTCGGTTGTTGAGCCGGTTTTTCCGCTTGTTTCTCGTTTTTCTTTTGATTGGCCGTGGATTCGTCTTTTTTATTTTTCGATTTCAAATCGCCTTCGGCAGACTTTCTCGTAGTTGCTTTCTCTTCAGGATCGGCTGAAACGGCATTGCATTGTTTTTTGTCATCCAACGGTTGGGACGCTGGCGTTTCTTTTGCGATCGGCGGCGTTTTGGGCGCGAGCGGAGGCTTTCTCACCGGCGCGGCGGGCGCGGTGAGTTCGTCCGGAGCCGGTTCGAGCGTCGCCGTGCTGGAGGCGCTCTCCGGCCGGTCGTTCGCGGCCAGTTGGCGGAGTTTTTCCGCCTGGTCAGGAATTCGGTTTTTCATTCTTCTGGCCCTGCTTTTTGTCATTACCCTTTGATCTCGCCTGTTGCGCGGAAGCCGTTTCTGGAGCGTCCTTTTTTGCAGGCGTCGCTGTGGCGGCCGGTTTTTGCGGTTCGCTGACCGGCGCCGGCGCGGCGTCATCGCTTCCATCCTTCCATTGAATGGAACGGTTGACGGTGGGTTTGGTCAGCAGCAACTTGGCGATTCGTTCGGGCTTGGCGGCTTCAATGTCTTCCGGCACGTTCTGGCCGGTGGTGATGTATGAAATGGGGATGTCGTATTTGACCATCGTGTTCAACAGGCTGCCGTAAGTGGTCGATTCATCGATTTTGGTGAAGATGACGCGCCGGGGTTTGACCGCGCTGAAATGCTCGACCACGTCGACCATGTCGCTGTATTTGGTGGTGGATGAGAGCACGAGATGGACCTCGTCCGGATTACAGGCTTCGACGATGCCTGACAGGGTGTTCATCTGGGGCAGGTTGCGTTGTGATGCCCCTGCGGTGTCAAAAAGAATCAGGTTCGCGTCTTTGTGTTTCTGAATCGCCTGTTTGACTTCTTCGGCGGAATAGGTGACTTCCAGTTCCGCGCCGAGAATCTCCGTGTATTTCTGTAACTGTTCGACGGCGGCGAGGCGGTACAGGTCGGCGGTGATGAAGGCGATCTTGGGCCGTTGCTTCGCCTTGGCGTCATAGCGGTAGAGCGCGGAGATCTTGGCCAGCGTGGTGGTTTTTCCTACGCCGGTCGAGCCGACCAGCATAATGATCCTGGGGCGCTTGGCTTCAAAATCGAGCGCGAGCGGTTCGGCGGTGCGGAGTTTGGAGGCGAGGCGCGCTTTGAGCAGCGTCCAGACGTCATCGCTTTCATCCGCGCTTTCGGCGATCTGAACGGCGAGATTCAGCGCGAGGCTTTCATCGACGTCCTGTTCGAGCAAATGGTTGTATAACTCCCGGGTGCGCGCCGGTACGGGCGATGGGTCGCAGGCCGTATTCAACGGCGACAGTTTTTCGATCATGCCGGTCAGCTTCATTAACTGGTCTTCCAGGCTGCCGAGACGTTTTTCCAGTTCATTGGGTTTGTTTACGGGTGGTTCGGGACGCTGATAAACCGCCGGAGGTTGACCGGGAGTGGAGGTTTTGGGCGGCTGCGCCTGAGAGGGGGCGTCCGCCACGTCTTTTTGAACTTCCTGCAATTTTTTAGCGAGCGCGAGCAGGGGATTGTCATCGCCGTCCGGCGCCGGTTGAGGCGCAGCCGCTTTGGGCGGCGCGTCGTCGTCACCGACGCGGATGTCGATTGAACCGCCGCTTTTGGGGCGAGGCGCCTGCGGCATAGCGGGTTGCGCCGCGGGTTTCTTGGGTGCGTCGTCGACCGCGGCGGTGACTTCAACGCCTCGCGAGCCGAACAGGCCCAGCCATCCGCCGCCGGTTTCGCGCGAATGGAGGATCACGGCGTTGGGGCCCAGCTCCGCTTTGACCCGTTTCATGGCTTCGGGCATGCTCTTAGCTTGAAACTTTTTCACTCGCACTTTGTAACCTCACCGTAGCGATTCGGGTCACCGCGACTTCCGGCGCCACTTCGTTATAAGACAGGACGATCAAGTTGGATATTCGGCGTTCGCAGAGGCGCTTGAGATGAGCGCGGATCTGCGGCGTGGTCAGCACAACCGGGTTATAGCCCGAGGCGGACGCGGAATGAGCCTCCTGTTCGATGGAGGCGATGAGACGTTCGGCGTAAGCGGGGTCGACGGCCATGATGCCGGCCGCGCCGCCGCGCTGCATTCCTTCCAGGATGCGCTGTTCGATGTTGGGGTCGATGGTAATGACCGGAAGCCGCCCCGCCGCGTCGGTATACAGATTGGTGATGATGCGCGCCAGGTTCATGCGGCAATATTCGGTCAGCGTGTCGGGGTTAAACTGCGCGGCTTCGGCGTAGTCGGAGATCGCCTCGAAGATCAGTTCGAGATTGCGGATCGGGACGTGCTCGCGCAGCAGGTTCTGCAATACTTTTTGAATCACGCCCACCTTTACGCCCGCGCCTTCAAGCAGTTCGTTGACGAGAACCGGATTGCGCTCTTTGAGGTTATCAATCAGCTGCTGCGTCTCCTGCCGTCCGAGGATGTCGTGGGCGTGCGAGCGGATAATCTCAGTTAAATGTGTCGCGAGCACCGACGCGGGCTCGACGATGTTGTAGTCGGCCATTTCCGCGCGCGAGCGGTCGTCGGCGTCGATCCACTTGGCGGGCGTTCCGAACGCCGGGTCGGTGGTTTTGATTCCGGGAATCTCGTCGTCTTCTTCGGCGCCGGGTTTCATCGCCAACAGGCGATCGGGGCGAATCTCTCCCTCCGCCACGCGGACTCCACGGATCATGATCATATATTGACGCGGCCCCAGCTGCATGTTGTCGCGGATTCGGATGGGAGGAACGATGATGCCCAGTTCGACGGCGGTCTGGCGCCGGATGACGGTGATCTGGTCGAGAAGAGTACCGCCCTGGCTGCTGTCGACGATGGGGATCAGGCCGAAGCCGATCTCGATTTCCATCGGATCGACTTCAAGCAGGGTTTCGACTTCTTCGGGCTGCGGCGGTTTTTCTTCCGTTTTCGCTTTCTTCTCTTCTTCCTCTTTTTCCACTTCACGTTGTTGCGCGACGTTCGTCTGCCAGGCGATGCCCCCGATAATGCAGGCGAGCGTGACGAAGGGGAAAACGATTTCCGGCGTAAACGCCATGCCCATCGCCGCGATCAGCAACAGCGCGGCCGACGCGACGAACATCGCCTCGGGCTTGGCGAATAACTGGCGCCGCAGGCTTTCGCCGAGGGCGTCTTCTTCAGAGGCGCGCGTCACCACCACACCCGCCGCGATCGATGTGAGCAATGCGGGTATCTGGCTCACCAGACCATCGCCGATGGTCAGCAGGGTATAGGTGTACAGAATGGTAAGGATGGGCATCCCTTCCATAAAACCGACCGCGATGCCGCCCAGAATGTTGATCACGGTGATGATAATGCCGGCGGTGGCGTCGCCTCGCACAAACTTGCTGGCGCCGTCCATTGCGCCGTAAAAGTCGGCTTCCTGCGAGATTTCCTGACGGCGTTTGCGGGCTTCGTTTTCATCGATCAGACCGGCGTTCAGGTCAGCGTCGATGGCCATCTGCTTGCCGGGCATGGCGTCGAGAGTAAAGCGCGCCGCGACTTCCGCGATACGCCCCGAGCCTTTGGTGATGACGATGAACTGAATGATGATCAGAATGAGAAACACCACAAAGCCGATGACCGGGTTGTTGCCCGCCACGACCTGGCCGAAAAAGTCGATTACCGCGCCGGCCTTGGCTTCCGCGCCGACGCCAGGCGTTAGAATCAGCTTGGTCGAAGCCAGATTCAGTGAGAGCCTGAAAAAGGTCAGGATCAACAACACCGTCGGGAAAGTGGTGAACTCTAGCGGATTGGTAAGATACAGCGCGATCATCAACACCAGCAGCGAGATGGTGATGTTGGCCGCCAGCAGGAACGAAAGCATCAACGGCGGCACGTATCCCAGCATGATGCCGAGAATCAGCACGAAGCCGATCGCCGCCATCACGTTGGCAATGCTTTTGGCGTTTATTTTTGACAGAAAACCTTCCGCCATGTTTGTTCGCCGATCTCGTCAGCGCATTAAGTCGATGCGCCGGTTCCTGTTAAATTCGTTTTCGCTTTCCGCGCGTCAAACGCGGGCGGTTTGTCGTCAATCCTGATATTGCTTCGCCTTTTTCGTCAGGCGATAGACGTAAGCCAGAACTTCGGCGACCGCCTGATAAAAGTCGGGTGGAATGAACTGCCCCACATCGACCAGTTTCCATAGCGATTGCGCCAGCGGCCGGTTCTCTACGATGGGAACGTTGTTGGCCACGGCGATTTCGCGGATTCGTTTCGCCAGGTGGTTGCGCCCTTTTGCGATGACCTTGGGCGCCGCCATGTCGCCGCTCTCATATTTCAGCGCGACCGCGTATTCAGTGGGGTTGGTCACCACCACTTCCGCTTCGGGTACTTCCTCCATCATGCGCTTGCGCGCCATTTCCTGCTGAATCGAGCGGATCCGGCTTTTGATCTGCGGATCGCCCTGCATGTCTTTCATCTCCTGCTTGACTTCTTCTTTCGTCATCTTTAGGTCCTGAACGTTCTGCCAGCGCTGATAGATCATGTCGATAATCGCCAGAATCATCATGATGATCAGCGCGTAAACGGAGACCTCCAGCGCTTTCCAGCCAACGTGTTCGAGAATGTCGAGATTCTCTTCCAGCGGCAGATTCATCAGTTCGGGCATGCGTTTGTAGATGATGAAAATCATGACCGGCGTGATGAAGAAGATTTTTACGCACGACTTGATCAGTTCGACCCGGCTGCGGGTGTTGAACAGATTCTGGATCCCCTTGACGGGGTTGAGTTTGTCGAGATTGGGCTTGAGCCTCTCGCCGGTAAGCATGAAACCCACCTGGGCGACGTTGATCCCGATCGCCGTCAGAACGAAAATCAGTAGAAACGGCGCGAGAATATACAGCACCCGCGTACCCGCGTTCAGCATCAGCGTGTGATAACTGTCTTCGCTGATCACGAAGGTGGCGGACAGGTTGAAAAAATACTCGATGCAATCCTCGACTCCTCTTACGAAATATATCCCGAAGTAATAAAACGTCGTGACGCCGGCCATGAGCATGACCGCGTTGTTCATCTCGGTGCTTTTGGGGACGTTGCCCTCTTCCCGGGCTTTCTGCATGCGCCGCCCGGTGGGCTGTTCCGTCTTTTCCTGGCCGTTTTCATTCTCAGCCATGTCAAAGCCTTTCGTTCAGAGAGCGCGTCTACGGCGTCAACCAGCTCAACGCGGCGTAAGCGTACGTTGTATACCGTTGCAGGTGATGCTTGTACGCCAGCATGGTGGTCGGCATGGCGCTCGCAAGCACCACCAGGCTGATGAATATCCGGATGGCGAAGCCCACCGCGAGAATGTTGAGCTGCGGCGAGACCTTCGCGATGAACGCTTCCGCCAGGCTGACCAGAAACATGGTGGTCATGATCGGCGCCGCGATCTGGATTCCCACCCGGTACAGAATCAGCGTCAGAGCTTGCTGGCGGCTTTCGTTCAGAATCAGCGTGTGATACCCGGCGTTGGCGAAATCGGCCAGATTGATGAACTCGCCGGGGTGAAGCAGCCTGAAGCTGTCTCCCAATACCTGCAACACCGTCTCAGGACCGCCGATGGCGAAGAAGATCATGGTGCCGAAAAGCGTCTTGATCTGCGCCACCAGAAAGATGTCCTGACCCGTGATGGGGTCGAACACCGACGCGGCTGAAAACCCCGCCTGCTGTCCGATGATCTCGCCGGAAAGCGAGATGGTCTGTACCAGCATTTCGGCGATGAACCCGAGCAGCCATCCGATCAGAACCTCCGCCGCCACCGCGAGCGAAAACGAGACGATGCCGTCGTAATCATTGGTCACGATCGGTATCACATGGTCGGGCGGCGCGCTGTGCAGCCCCCAGATGGGGCCGAGAATGATCACCGACACCCAAAACGCCAGCCCCGCGCGAATCGGGCTGGGGACGGTGTCATTGCTGATGACCGGCGTGTTCCACAACGCCGCCGATACCCGTACATACACGAAAAAGAACGTGAGAAAATGCGTCTCCCACGGTTCGGGCAAAATCGTCATTGTACGCTTCGCGCCACCTTGGGCAGATCGTTAAACAGCCGCAAGGCGAGATCGAGTACGCGCTCGACCAGCCAGGGCATGAGCAGCATGACCGTCAAGCCGACCACCAGCAGCTTGGGCACGATGGTCAACGTCTGTTCGTTAATCTGGGTGGCGGCCTGAAACACGCTGATCATCACGCCCACGATCAAGCCGATGCCGAGCAACGGCAAGCTGATGACCAATGCGTTGAACATCATCTCGACGCCCAGTTTGATTACGTATTCTTCCGTCATAACTACGTTCCTTCTTCGCCCAGGGGCTCATCCGTCAATAGTGCATGTTCTGCATGAACGAGACGCCCAGCGCTCTGACCAGTACGCTCCATCCATCCACCAGGACGAAAAGCAGAATCTTGAATGGAAGCGAGATGAACGCGGGCGGCAACTGAAACATGCCCATCGAAATCAATACGGATGATGTGACCAGATCCAGAATCAGAAATGGAATGAATATCATGAAGCCCATCATGAAGGCTTTTTTTAATTCGCTGATCATGAACGCGGGAATCAGGACGTGAGTAGGCACGTCGTTGGGCCCGTTGGGGCTGTCCATGCCCGCCATCGACATCAATACCGCGACGTCGTTTGAGCCGGGGATGCCGATCTGTTCGAACATGAACGTCCGAAGTGGAATGATGGCGTGCATCAGCATGACGTAAAACTTGGGGATGTGTTCTTCCACGCGGCGACCGAACGGATCTTCATCGCCGGGTTGCAGCGATTTCATTTCTCCGCTCAGGTAGGGTTGCAGGGCGTCGTTGTACATGTCCTGAAACACCGGCGTCATGATGTAAAACGTCATGAAGAGCGAGAGGCCGATGATGATTTCATTGGAGGGCGTCTGCTGAGTGCCGATGGCGCGGCGCACGAAACCGAGCACGATCGAAATGCGGATGAACGAAGTGGTCATCACCAGAATGCTGGGCAACAGCGAAAGAATGGTGAGCCCGAAAAGAATCTGCAACGCGATGGTGACGTCGTCGGGATGAGGCCCTTCGTCCGAGCCGAGACCGAAGTCGGGCAGAACGGGCTGCTGCTGGGCGTGAGCGGACGCCGCGAAGAAAAACACCGCGCCAATCACCAGCAGCCAGGGCCACAGCCGTGCGATCCGCCTAGCCATCGTTCTCGCCTCCCTTGCTTTTGAGGCGTTGCGACAGGCCCTGCAGCATCATCAGGTGAGTTTTGACTTCATCGCTGAGATTGCGGCCTTCAAGGCGGTCTTTCCATTCAGAGAGGCGGTCCTGAAAAGGCGTTACCTCCTGCGCATCGTCATAAATGGGCGGCGCCGGTTCATATTCGGGTAATTCGTGCGCGCCGGCGCCATCCGGCGCGTCCACCGCGGATATCAGCGTCAGGGCGTTGCCGCCTTCGCCGACCAGAAAATGTTCGCGTCCAACTCGGATGAGGTGGACTTTCGACTTGGCTGAAACGGCGTAGGAACCGAGCAGTTCAATGCGGCCGCCGCCCAACGTGTGTTTTTTGATGACGAATTTTTTCGCCGCCCAGGCGAGAGTCAGGCCCAGCGAAATCACCAGCGCCAGGCTGACCAGCATGCGCCCGATCATCTGCGCGGTCGATTGGCCTTCGGTCTGGCTGATTAACTGGGGAGAGGGATCGCCGCCGAGCGTGGGGCTTGCGCCGCCGCCCTTCATCGCGTTTTGAATCGCCGCCAGCGTTTGATCGACGGCGTGGCGGGCGAACGACGCGTCAGAGGCGTGTTCGACGGCTGAAGCGCTCGCCGTGGCGAGGGGGCTTTCATCGCCGATCGCGGGGGGCGCGGGCATGGACGCCTTGGGCTCGGCGCTCCATGCGAGCGTGGCGAAGACAAGCGGGACGGCTACGCAAAACGGGATGAGCGCCCGCTTGCGCGCGAACCAGATACCGATCATTGATCCATGATGCCGGAGCGCCAATGGCGTCCGGCTTCCCTCAACCAAAAGAATATCGCCCGAACGAAACCGTCAGGCGTGAAAAATCAATCCGGGTTTCCGGCGAGGCGTTCGATGCGAACGCCGCATTCATCTTCGTTATTGACTACCTGGCCGCTCGCCAGAATACGGCCGTCGACCATCAGGTCGACCTGATGCCCTTCGCGTTTGAGCAGGGCGTCCCAGTTATTCGCGGTCAGACGCAAGATTTCCAGCACCTTGCCGTCGCCATGACGGACGATCACCTGCGCCGCGATGGGAACGTCGAGCAACTGAGACAGGTTTTCCTTGTTCCGAGCGGTTCCCGCGGGGATCACCGCGTTTGAAACTTCGCTGCGCCAAGCCTCGCGTGTGGTGATCCGTTCGCGCTGGGCGCATTCCGCCTGCCCGCGAACCGAGTGCATCTGAAGCAACGCGCCCGGTTTGAGCGACAACAGGTCGATCAGTTTCAAATCGGATCGTTCGCTCATGCGCCCGTCTCCACCGCGCCGATCAAGCCGCGCGGTTGTTATTTCAAGGCTTCAATGCGCTCTTGAATGGTCAGGATGTCGGTGATGCGCACGCCGAAGTTTTCGTCGATGACGACCACTTCGCCTTTGGCGAACAGTTTGTCATTCACCAGGATATCAACCGGCTCGCCGGCGAGTTTATCGAGTTCAATGACCGAGCCGGGGCCCAGTTCAAGGACGTCGCGAATCTTGCGCTTGGTGCGGCCCAGCTCGACCTTGATCTCGAGTTTGATATCGAGAATCAGTTCGAGGTTGCGGGTGTCGACCGATGGGCCGCCGCCGAAATCCATCATGCCCATACCCTGGCCGCCGCCCATACCGCCCATGCTGGGCATGAACTGGGCTGGCTGAGACAGAATCTCGGGCGCTCCGCTGGCGCCGCGCGGCATAAAACTCTCTTCGTCCTGATGAGGAGACGGGCCGCCGCCCAGCGCGTTGGCGATCGATTGCAGCAGGTTGCGAGGAACCACCTGGTAAACCGTGCCGCTGATCGAAGGGCCTTCCATCTGATATGGAATCAGAATGTGCTTGCTGGGGCTTTCAGGCAACAACTCGACGATGTCTTGCGGCTTGGTGTAGACGTCGGGCGAATCGAGTTGAATCTCGCCGCCGGCGCGTTGAGCCAGTTTTGTGTTGACCGAGCTGTAGACTGATTGCACGGCTTCGGCGAGCGCGCTTTCTTCCAGGTCGCCGAATTCCGATTCCGTTCCGCCGCCGGTCATCTGGGTGGCGATTTTTGCGGCGTCTTCCAAGGTGAAAACAAGATCGCTCTGGCCTTGTACGTACCCTTTATAGTTGATCTGGGCCAGAACCATGTCGCCGTAGAGCTGACCGGCGATGCCCGCCGCGTCCACTTCCTGAAAGTCGCCGGCCGTCATGGACGATTCATGGCCGAGCAGGGTTGAAAACACGTCTCCCCCCGCCTCGGACATGAATTTCTGAATGATCTTGATCGCGTCTTCTTCATCGGGCGTAAGCGTCGACGGCCCGCCGGAATCTTCCGCGGGCGGCGGCGGGGCTTCGCCCCTGAGCAGCGCGTCTATTTCAGCCTGAGTTAACGCTTCAGCCATGCCTGGTTCCTTGCGTTCGTCTTAAACGTCGTCCGGCCCGGTGATGATCTTGGTGATCTGTACGGCGTTATGGCCGCGGTGAATGCCGGGTTTGGCGAAATAGCGGTGTTCGGTTCCAATCTGCAACACAAAATCGTCGTCGGTCCGGTTGTTGAGCTGAACGACGTCGCCTTCGCTGAGACCCAGCAGATCGCTCATACTCATCGTCGCGGAACCAATGTATGCGACGATGGGAATCTGAACGCGTTTGAGCCGGTCGTATAATACCTCGGCGTGTTCTTCGGACAGCTCTTTTTTCGATGCGGCGAACCAGGATGAACTGGACAATTGACCCGCGATGGGTTCAAGCGTCGGATAAGGGATGCAGAATGACAGCGTGCCGGAAATGTCGCCCATGGTGACTTCGAACGTCATCAGAATGACCATTTCCGAGGGCAGATACAGTTGCATCAGCAACTGGGGATTGGTTTCGGATTGTTCGAGCGAAAGGTTCAGTGGAAGCACATTCGCCCAGGCTTCATGCAGACAGTCGAACGCCCGGTACAACACTTTTTCGATGATGGTCTGCTCGATCTCGGTGAGTTCGCGGTTCTTTTTGAACACGTTGCCCGCGCCGCCCATCAGCCGGTCCACGACGGGGAACGACAGCGTCGGCGAGAGCTCGATCAGCGCCTTGCCTTCCAGCGGGTCCATGTTGATGATGTTGAGCGAGGTCGGGTTGGGAATCGAGCGGATGAACTCTTCATACGAGATCTGGTCGACGGAAACGAGTTTGACCTCGACGATGGTTCGCAAAAACGCGGACAGAGAAATAGAGAAGATTCGCGCGAAATGATCATGCAGGTTGTGCATGGTGCGAATCTGATCTTTGGAGAATCGGTCGGGGTGGTTAAAGTCATAGACTTTAACCTCTCTTACCTGATCGTCTCCGTCGTCGCCGCCCAGATCGGGCCCGCTTTCGCCGGTGGCGAACGCGGACAGCAACGCGTCAATTTCGTTTTGCGACAGTATGTCCGCCATTTCTGACGCCCCTCAACCAACCCATCGGTCAGTTGACTAAAGTTCGAAGGTAAACTTCTTTAATCTCCGCCTTACGCAGAGCCAGATTCAATTTGTTTTTAATAATGGCGCGGATGTTTTCGCGCCCGGCCAGGCTGGTGAGTTCAACGCGCGTCTTTGACGCGAGTTCGTCGGTAATAATCTGCATCACCAGCGGCATCAGATTTTTGGTGCTGTCGGTCTCGCCAACGCCGATTTCCTGTAACGCTTCCGCTTCAGTCGCCTTGCCGCGCGGCACAATCTCCAGCGTGACGTACGCGGTGTACATGTATTGATCGTCCGGCGGGGCCAGGTTGCCGACGAACGGATCCTTGAAGGTGTGCATGTAACCCGGCTCTTCGCTGGTTTCAATCACCGTGGCTTCGTCGGAGCCGCTTCCACCCAGCAGCATGTACGCTACGCCGCCCACCACCGCGAGAAGCACGACGAATCCCGCGATTATAAAGGGCAATTTACTTTTAGGCCGCTCCTCCTGTTGCCCTTCTTGCTGTTCGGGTGCGTCCGCCATTTAAGAAAACTCCTTAATAGACTGTTCTCAACTGTAATAATCTCACGTCAGTATAGCGGTGTAAAAAACGGGTTGTCAAGCAGATTTTTCCTCAATGAAGCCAAGATGTAACGCAATTTTTGCCCAAGCCGGATTGAGCAGTGAGATATTTGTTGTTGCTATCTGCGTAGATATTCTTTTTGCGGCGATATTGCCCCTTCCTGATGCCTAACGGAGATCTTTGCTCAACCGTTTTATTGATAACATCTTTCAGCGCCGCTAATTGACGCGTTTTATATGCGAAAAAGGCGTTCTCCGGTTTGAAATGTTCGCCTGATGACGCGGTGAGAGCGGTTTTTACGCTGGAATGGCTGTTAACAGTGATATTACATCGCAATTTCGGCGCCGGGCCGTCAGGCGTTCTTCGCTTGACGGTGGGGATAGCCGGTAGGTAAAATATCGTTTTGTGCAGAAAGGACCGTTCATGACTCCTCGTCTTCAGATTGTTTGTTTGGCCATTGTGGTTGGGCTGATCGGCTTTACGTGCGCCTCAACAAAGAACAAGATCGCCATGGAGCCCTCCACCGACCTGACGCGTGACGTGTTTACCGCCAAAGGGCTGGCTCAGGACAACCGCTGGATCGGCGTGACCGATGTGTTCGATCCGGAAAAAGATCCGCGCGTCGTTGTAGTGGCGCGTTTCGCCAAAGAAGATCTCGAAAAACACATTGTGTATGAGGTCATCAATCCCGAAAACAACATCGTTATGACCGAAGAACGCTTCCGCCCGAAAAACAATCCGCTGGGTATTTATTTCGACATGAATCGCCTGATGGATCTCGGCGGAGAAGGCAAGTGGAAAGCTCTTATCTGGGGCGACGGCGACCCGATCGGCCGAGCCATCTTCTGGCTGGGTGAAAAGAAAGAGGGGGAGGGTGCGGGCGGCCCCGGGTATTACGTCGTGGGCGAGGATTCTTTGCTCAAGGCGGAAGAACTGGAAAAATTAAAAAAACTCGACAGTCTCGAATATTCAAACTACATTCAGGAAGCCACACCGGACCTTCAGGCGATTCCATCCGAAACGCTGCAACCGGAATCGGCTTCCTCCGTCCCCGCCGCGACCGGCGCGAATACAGCCCCGGCGGATTCGGTCCCCGCGCCCGCGCCTGTTCCTGCGTCTTTGTCAGGGCAATCCGTAAACGGCGCGGCTCCATCCACGACGGTCAACCCCTGATCCGGCGTAAACCACGCCCAAATCCATGGATATATTCACACAAGAGATTCGTGAAGAAAAAGACATTCTGGCCGCGCGCGACCGGGCCCGGGTTATCAGTGAAGAAACCGGCTATGGCGTGACGCAACAATTGCAGATCACTACGGCGGTGTTCGAACTGGGCAAAAATATTCTCGAACACGGCGGCGGCGGCTCGATCACATTCGCGATCCAGACCGATGACGATTCGCTCTGGCTGGAAGTGATTGGCGTTGATGAAGGCCCCGGCCTGTCGGATGAGCGGGTGGAAGAGCTGTTGAGCGCGCCTTCCTCTTCTACCGCGTTGCGCGGCGTGGCCGCGATGAAACGCATGATGGACAAGGTGGAGATCGAAACCGAACCCGGCTCCGGAACCACCATCAAGATGATCAAGAAGAAGCCGGAATCGAGCAAAAATCTGGCTCGTAACATCGTCAGTTTTTTTAACAAAAAATTTTCCTCACGAAAAAGTCCGACCATTTCGGAGGAACTGCGCGTTCAAAACCAGAATCTCGTTCAGACCCTTTCATTATTCGAAGAAAAAAACGAAGAGCTTCAGGAAACCAATCAGAAACTGCTTGAACTCAAGCAGGAACTCGAAAAATCGAACGATGAACTCCAGCAGCGCACGTCTGAACTGCAGGACGCGCTGCTCTCGCTCGGCGACCGGACTTCAGAACTCGAATCGCAGAACCGCCGGTTCACCGCCGTTCTCAAACAGATGACCGAGGGCGTTGCGATCACCGATCGCTCGGGTGTGGTGACGCACGCCAATTCCAGGCTGTTCTGCTGGTTTGGGGTGAAAGAAGATGAGGTGGTCGGCGTTGGAAAGGCGGACTGGCTGGGCTTGCTGGGTAAGCATGGCGATGAAGCGGACGCGAACGCCTGGTTGAAACTCTGTAACGAACTCGATCAAAACCCCAAGTCTGAATTTGAATATCATTTCCGTTCCACCGACCCCGCCATCCGGCTGCAATGCCGAACGGCGCCGATTCTCGATCATGATGAAAAGATGATCGGGCGGCTCTGGTTTTTTCATCCCATGACCTGAAACGCGCGAGCGTTTTATCACGTGTAAGGTATAGACCAGTCTCCCACTGAGTTGAGCGCATGACGGATATTCTCCGCCTTGAATCGGTCACCTGCCTGAAACGCGCCGAGGGACGTTCGCGTCCAATTCTGCGTTCGCTCGACTTCACGCTCGAAAAAAACGGCGTGCAATGCGTTATCGGTCCCTCCGGCTGCGGAAAATCGACTCTGCTTCGATGTATCGTGGGGCTCGATGAAATCAGCGAAGGGCGAATTCTGTTTCAGGGCCGCGATGTGATTGAATTCGCCGTTCACGACCTGCGCCGCCGCATTGGTTTCGTACAGCAACTCCCATTTCTTTTCACCGGGACGGTGATGGATAACCTGCTCTATGGTCCCACGCTTCATCACCGCCGTCCCGCCGACCCGCCTCGCTTCGCCGCCGATCTGCTCACCCGCGCCGGATTGTCAGCCGAACTCGCCTCGCGGCCGGCCAGCGAACTCTCGGTAGGCCAGCAGATGCGCGTTTCATTCGCGCGCGCCCTGGCCAATCAGCCGGAGTTATTGCTGCTGGATGAACCCACCGCTTCGCTTGACCGGGCCAGCGCGGGCCGCATCTTCGACGCGATCGAACGCCTCAATCGCGATGATGGCGTCGCGATGCTCGTCGTGACGCATCAGTTCGAAGCCGCCCGGCGGCTGGGCGGGCGCGTGGCGGTGATGGATGAAGGCCGCGTATGCGCGCAGGGCGCTCTTGATGAATTGCTGGCGGCGGGACATCCCGCGTTGCGCAAGATTCTCGCGGAGGAAGCCGATGACGCCTGATTATCTGTCCGTCAGTCTGGCGCAGGTCGGCGTATCCGCGCTGCTGGTGTTGAGCGCGGTGGCGTTGCTCTGGTGGAGCCGCAGCGGTCTGGAGAAAACCTTTCTCTGGGGCGCGACGCGAAGTTTCGTTCAGTTGTGGCTGGTGGGGTATGTATTGCTCTGGTTGTTTCACCAGAATTCGTGGTGGGTATACGGGCTGGTGGTCGAGTTTATGATCTGTGCGGGAGCGTACACCGCCGGCAAGCGGCAGGAGACGTTTTCGTGGCGTGTCATCGTCTCATTGTGGCTGGCTTTGCACGCGTCGATTCTCGTGGTCGCGGCGTTTCTCTTCTACGTGGTGCTGCGCGCTCATCCGCTGGAAGCGCCCAACGTGTTTATTCCATTGATGGGGATGATGATCGGCAACAGCGCCAGCGGCGCGGCGCTGGCGGTCAACCGGTTGCGCGGCGAGTTGAAAAGCCGCCGTGGCGAGATTGAGGCGGCGCTGGCCCTGGGCGCTTCGCCATCCAGGGCGATGGAGCCTTACGCTGCATTGACGCTTCGCAACGCGATGATACCCATGATGAACAGCATGATGCTGATGGGCATCGTTCAACTGCCGGGCATTTTGACCGGGCAGTTGATCGCGGGCGCCGTACCCGAGGAGGCGGTGCGCTATCAGATTATCGTGGTATACATGCTGGCGGGGGCCGTCTCGCTGGCCTGTCAGATCGCGATCTTTCTTGAAGTGCGCCGTATGTTTACTCCACGCTGGGCGCTGGCGATAGAGGAGTAAAGTCCCCGCCCGCTTATGATTCCGTCCAGTGTTCAATCGCTGTTTCCGAGGGGGGAATCGACTGACCGTTCGCCATTACCAGCACGGGGACGCTTCCCGCAAGGCCTTGCTCGAACCGCGTCGCGTCGCTGGCGCTGAAATAGTGCATGAGGACGGCGATTTTGGGATTCATCGCTTTCGCCGCCTGTACCGCTTCCTGCGCGTCCATGGTATACGTGCCTCCCGCCGGCAGAAACGCGGCGTCTGGCTGGAGACCGTTCATTTCGGGAATGAAATCGGTATCGCCCGCGTGATAAAACACGCGGCCGTCTTTCAAAGTGAGAATAAACCCCAACCATTCGTTTGTTCGGGGATGGTAGGACTTGTTCAGGTTGTACGCCGGAACTGTGGAGACGTGAAGATCGCCGATGGTCATTTCATCGCCAAGGCGAATGACGGTTTTGTTTGAGACGCCCGCGCCCAGCTTCGCCACGCTGTCTTCTTCCCCGGCGATGGCGGCGCCGTTTTTTGCGACCTTCAAAACACTGGCGGCTTCGCAATGGTCGTTATGTGGATGTGTAATCAGCACCAGATCGCCGTCGCGCGGCGAATTGGGAACCTGATACGGGTCGATATAAATAACCTGCTCACCGTTTTGAATGCGGAATCCCGATTGCTTGATCCAGGTCAGCCCGCCCAGCACGCGTGAGACGAGATCGCTTTGCGCGTGAGCCGTTTTCGGCGTGGAAACCCGCGCGGCCAGAGCACCCGCCGCCGCGCATCCACAAAGGCGAAGCGCGTTTCTTCGAGACAGAATCGGTGACGTCATCGTTCCATCCTCCCTGATTCCATTCTTCAAATGGTGTGAAATCGTTGAATCACGGTCAAAGCGAAGGTGAGGATTGTAGAGAGAGAATATCAGAATTCGGAGGAAAGGCCAAAAAGAAAACCGTTGATGCGGGCGATGGGGAATGACTTTTGATGGTGGTGGGTTATGAGAAGGGGGCGGACCCTGGTCCGCCCCCGGTATACGCGAATATCAGGCGATGCCGCGCTTGGTTTCGTATGCGGAGATCTTCTCTTCATGCTGCAGCGTCAAACCGATCTGATCGAGCCCGTTCAGCAGGCGGTATTTTTTGAAGTCGTTAACCTCGAACGGAATCGTTGAGCCATCGGGTTTGATGATCTTCTGTTCGGGCAGGTCAATGGTGAGCGAGTAGCCCTCCGTCGCCCGCGTTTCAACGAACAACTGCTCGATGACCTCACGCGGCAACACGATGGGCAACATGCCGTTGTTGAAACAGTTGTTGAAAAAGATGTCGGCGTATGAGATGGCGAGAATGGCGCGGATTCCGTAATCATGCAGCGCCCAGGGGGCGTGTTCACGCGATGAGCCGCAGCCGAAGTTGTCTTTGGTGAGCAGGATGCTCGCGCCCTGATAGCGCGGCGCGTTCATCTCGAATTTCGCATCGGGCTTGCCGTCGGCGGTATAACGCCAGTCGAAAAACAGCACGTCTCCGTAGCCGGTGCGCTCAATGCGTTTGAGAAACTGTTTCGGAATGATCTGGTCGGTGTCGACGTTCAACGCTTCCAGCGGGGCGACGACGCCGGTGTGTTTGACAAAAGGTTCCATTATTTAAACTCCCATCGGCGGATATCGACGAAATGACCGGTCACGGCGGCGGCGGCGGCCATCGCGGGGCTGACCAGGTGGGTACGTCCGCCCTTGCCCTGTCGTCCTTCAAAGTTGCGGTTTGAGGTCGAGGCGCATCGGTCGCCGGGGTTCAAGATGTCGTCGTTCATCGCGAGACACATTGAGCAATCCGGTTCGCGCCATTCAAAACCCGCTTCCACGAAAATTTTGTGCAGGCCTTCCGCTTCGGCCTGTTCTTTCACCGCCATCGAGCCGGGCACGATGAGCGCCTGTTCGATGGAAGCGCTTTTCTTGTAGCCTTTTACCGTTTTCGCCGCTTCGCGGAGGTCTTCGATGCGCCCGTTGGTGCAGGAGCCGATAAAGACTTTATTGATTTTGACCTCGGTCATGGGCAGGCTCTCGGCCAGATCCATGTAATCCAGAGCCTTGGCCGCGGAGAGGCGTTCGTTGTCGTCGTTCAATTCATTCAGCGCCGGCGTCTTGCCATTGATATGGGTGACCATGCCGGGCGAGGTGCCCCAGGTGACCTGCGGTTCGATTTCAGAGGCGTTGAGCTCGACGCGCGCGTCATACTGGCAGCCTTCATCAGAGGCCCAGCTCAACCACTGTTTTGACAGGTCGTCGAATGAAACGTCCTTGGGCAGGTAAGGACGGCCCTTGAGATACTCGACGGTTTTGCCGTCGGGCGAAATCAGACCCGCCCGGGCGCCGGCTTCGATGGTCATGTTACAGACCGTCATGCGGCCTTCCATCGACATCGAGCGAAACACGTCGCCGGTGTATTCGATGACGTAACCCGTACCGCCCGCCGTGCCGATTTTTCCGATGATGGCGAGGATGACGTCTTTGGCGGTGATGCCCACCGGCAGCGATCCGGTGACGTGAACCTGCATCGTCTTCGATTTTTTCTGCAACAGGGTCTGGGTGGCCAGCACATGTTCGACCTCGCTGGTGCCGATGCCGAAGGCCAGCGCGCCGAAGGCGCCGTGAGTCGCGGTATGCGAGTCGCCGCAGACGATGGTCATGCCGGGCTGGGTCAGCCCCAGTTCGGGGCCGATGATGTGGACGATGCCGTTGCGGCGGTCGGCCATGTCGAAACAGGCGATGCCGTTTTCCGCGCAGTTTTTGCTGAGTGTTTCCACCTGCTGGCGGGAAAGCGGGTCTTGAATCGGCACGGTGCGATCCGTGGTCGGAATGTTGTGATCCATGGTCGCGAAGGTCAGTTCAGGGCGCCGAACCTTGCGCCCCGCCAGTCGAAGGCCTTCAAAGGCCTGCGGCGAGGTGACTTCATGAATATAGTGCCGGTCGATGTAGAGGATCGATTCCTTGCCTTCCTCTTCATGGACGGCGTGGGCGTCCCAGATTTTCTCGTAGATGTTTTTCGCCATTACGCTTTCCTCTCTGCCCGGCGGTCTCCAACCGCCGAATTGGGTTAGACCATGTAGTATATAGTTCGGGTGGCTGAAGCCGAAGTGACCTTGATGAAATCCATCGTGGATGCACGGTTGTAAAAATCAGGCGTTCCCTGTCGGGAAATCAATCGTTTATAATCGGATACCGATTGTGTATGATGGAATCATGCCGGTTCATCTGGGAGAGCGGAATCATGAGACGAGCCTTTGCGTTTCTGAAGCTGATCGTAGTGATTCTTGTAGTGGGAGCCGCCGTCACCTTCGCCGCCAGCCGCGTCGATAAGCCGCATCCACCCGCGAACGATTTGGCGATGCTGGGCCTGAAAGGCCCTATCCATCAATTTACGCTGGCGTTGAATGGAACCACCGTCGCGCATTATGAGTTCGATGAAAACGGAGATTTGACCGATTGGAACCTGATGACCAACGGCGAGCCGGTATCAATGCGCGATGAGAATGGCGAATCGCTGACGCCGATCCTGATGCCCGAGGTTCCTGTTGAAGACCGTGAGCACATCGAATTTTTTCAGCGCGGCGTGATTACCGAAAACGACCCGTATGGAAACTGGATAAGCCGACACGCCTCATTGATTCGCCGTGGCCCCAGCCAACAGGGAATACCCGGCGCACCGTTCTCCTGGAAGGAGACGCGGTCGTTTACCTACTATGGCGCGGAATCAGAATTTTCACGCAACCTGTCCGCCTATTACGATCAGCTGCTCTCTCAGGCGCTGATGAGAGAATATGAGCAACAGGTTCGATCGGGCGCGCCGAGGGACTTTCTTCCCATGCCGTGATAACGCAATATAGTATTCACGGCGAGTTCATGAATACGGCCAATACAACGCAAACAGACGAGGGAATATGTTTACGCAAACCTGGCGAGATTTTTGGGGCCTTCAAGAAGATCCGTTCACCTGCGAGGACGCCGACAAGGACGGCATCCTGAGCGACCTGAAGCCGACGGCGGTTCACTGGAGTTTTGACCGGTTGTACGGTTCGCCGCGCATTCCGGCGCCGGCGATCATCTTCGGCGAGAAGGGCAGCGGAAAGAGCGCTTTGCGGTTAATGATGCGCCGCCGTCTGGAACAGCACAATCAGGAGAACCCCGACAACCGCGTCTTTCTGATTGAATACATCGATTACAACCCCTACATGTCGCAGTTCCGCCGCGCGATCGGCGTGCGCAACGACGACCACGCCGCCGACAAGGTCATACAGCGCTGGGGCATCGCCGAGCATCTCGATTGCATCCTCTCGCTGGGCGTGTCTCAACTGGTCGACCAGATCGTCGATGGAAAGAAAAACGCTTCCGGATTAAGCAAGAAATTAAAGGTGTATCTGATTCTGCTGGCCGCGATGTATTACAACTCCAACCAGCGCACTCAGATTGAAACCGTCGAAACCCTGATGAAACAGTTCGGGCTGGGCAAGTTTCGCGTGTTCCTGTGCTGGGCGTCGGCCGCGGTGGCGAGTTTCGCCGGACTGGTGCTGATGCTGTTGCCCTGGCTGCCGTTGTCGTTCTCCGCGCCGGGGCCCAAATGGCTCTGGCTGGCGCTGGGCGGGCTCGTTCTGGCGGGGACATGGCTGCCCTTCGCGTGGTTCACCATGACCGCCGCCTCAATGGCGGCGCGCGCCGACCGCGCGGTCAAGGCGCTGCCCAAAAACACCGCCGCGTTGCGCGAGGTGTTAAATCGCCTGACGCCGAAAGAACGCAAAGAATACAACCTGCCGCGCGGGTCGGATGAATCGCCGCGCTATCAGCTGCTCCAGCGCTTTACGGAGATCCTCAAGGAATTCGGCTATGAAGGCGTCTACATCGTGATGGATCGCATCGATGAGCCGACCCTCATCAGCGCGCGCGAAGACGCCATGCGCGCCTTCGTTGAAAAACTGCTCGATATCAAGCTGCTTCAGTTCCCCAACGTGGGGCTGAAACTGTTTCTCCCCATCGAACTCGACAAGATTCACCGCAACGCGCCGCCCGAACAGCTCAAGCGTATGCGGCTCGACAAATCGAACCTCATCCCCGAACTGAAATGGTCGGGTCAGGAACTGTATGAAATCGCCAACCAGCGCTTACAGTCGAGCATCAAGACCGGCTCGAAGGCCGTCGCGCTGAGCGACTTTTTCGCCGAGGATTTCGATATCGGTTACCTGAAAGAGACGCTTAACACGCTTGGCACGCCGCGCTATGCGTTCGGTTTTCTCTCGGAAATGTTTTCCGATTACGTCAAGACGCTGCCCAACGAGTTGTCGGAGAACGACCCGCGCTGGAACATCCCGCGCTCGCAGTTCGATATCGTCCGCAATTCGTGGATCGATCGCTCCGGCGTACTGCGCCGCGTGTTGAACTGACGGTCGCGATGCTGAACCGGGACGAGATCATCGCCCTGCTGGACGGGATGATCGAGCAGCAGCAGAAGAAAGTGCTTGAGATCGCCCGCAAGTCCGTGCCGGGCATAACGCCGGAAGACGCGCGCAACTCAGACGATTTCGACGCCCTGCGCGACAATGGCCGCTTTAACTTTGAAGATGGAATCCTCTCCGGTTATATCAGCGCCCGCACGGCGTTGCTCTTCGAACTGAACCGCAAGGAAGACGCCCCTCCCCAGTGAGGGGCGTCTTTCCCTCCGCCACTTCTTTATTTTTCGTGTAAATAATTTTGTTTACATGCACTGATTTTCGTGGGATAATCGCTCCCGAATCACCGGTCCAAATCGAACCGGTTAGCCCAAATTGATTTGAAAACGATCTGATCAGGAAAAGGCGAGGGTGAACCATGATATTGATTGCTGTTGCGGTGGCTTTATTCGTGGGAGTCAACGCCGCGTTGGCGGAGCCGTTACGCGATGAATTCATCCAGGCGAGCCGGTTACAGCAGATCGCTAAAGAGAATATCTACTCCGCCTCCGCGCTGTCTCGCTTTGTGAATTACGGTGACAAGATGCCGGATTTCCCCAAAGCGATGGGGATGAAGTTCAATGGACCTTATATCCGAAGCGGTACGATGGCGTGGAAATATGAAATCAACGGCAGGATGTATTTCTCGCAAGACGCTGTTTTTCAATTTGAAGATCCGGGCGATCAGGCTGCGTCGGCGATGCTGGGTAATGCAATGAACAGCTACTGGACTGGCAGAGCGCAGCTAGAAGAAGTGGGCAAAAATCCTGAAAAACATACCAAGGAATATTCATTGTCTGATGGCAATGACATCGCTTCAATCATCCGCCCCGATCAGTTTATCGGATTCCGGGACACAATGCTTTCAAAGATCATCGAACGGTTGAGAGAATCCGCCGCGGGTAATGACAACCCGCTTCAATTAATCTCGCAAACCGATCAAACGCTGGATGGTGAATCCGTTTTAAACGTCAAAATGGAAGACGCCAAAGCCTCATACGAGTTCGTGATCGATGTCTCAAACAAGCAACTTGTTTTCGTTCGCCGCAAGAATTTCGATAGCGACATGTATATGGAAATCACGTTTGCGAATTACCGAAATTTCGGCGAGATCTCAATCCCGTGTTTCGTTCAGGAAAAATTGATGCGGAGCGCGAATGACGCCGTAAGTTCAACGACATTCGAGATCGATTCGATCGACGTGAATCCCACATTCTCTCAAGACGATTTCATCCCGGATATTCGGGATGGCGACGTAATCAGCGATGAGCGTGAACCCGGAAGAAACGTCTATGAAATCGGAGAAGACCTGACGAAGGACGAGTTCATCAACAAGGTGTGGGGAGGCGTTTGAAACTTATTTCGTCACCCGCAGCATTTCGTTTCCACCGGCCTGAAATTCGTAGGGAACGCGCTCCGTCGCGGCGGTGAAGCCGCGTTGGCGCAGGCCGTCGAGCACGGGGTCGAGATGCGGCGAAGGTCGGCCGTTCAACGTCAGAAGCGGAAACACGCGCGTCTCATCCGCTACGCGCATCATCTCGATGACCGCCTCAAGGTGCATCTCCGTCGATAGCAGATGGCTGTAGGTGAAGAGCAGGTGCGAACATAGCGCCAGCTCGAACGCGCCGTCATCGAATGGCAGGTCGGGCAGCGATGCGCTGACGTAACGGCCTTCGCTCAGTCCGGCCGGGTAATCGGGCAGAAACATCTCGATCGCGCGGCGGCGGCGCTCGCCCATCTCATCCGGCGAAGCAATATCCGTCCACACGTACTTCTCCAGATTGGCTCGCGCACCTTCCACGATCTGGCTATATACCTGCTCGAAGCGAAGTTTGATGTCGTCGGCCGATAGGACGTAGATCGGATCGATGGAAACCACGCGCCCGCCCAGCGTGGTGACTTCTGCGTTGAAACTGGCGGGGCCGTCTCCGCAACCGGCGATGCGTTTTTTCAGATCGGCGTCGCTCAAGGCGAACATGCGGCGGTATTCGTTCAGCGTCCGGCCCCAGGGAATCACTTCATGCAACACGATGGGAGACGATTCTGACGAGTGCGGCGATTTCACGGCGGATGTCCTCCAGACGGCTTCACGGCGCGGTTATTAACCGGCGCCGGTGATCTTTTTAATGTAGGTCGACTCCAGAAGGATGGAAGAGGCCGATGAACGAATCTTCCGCCTTGATGGCCGCTTATTGTCAGGCGCGCGGTGGTGGAACATCAGAAATGTTTGTAACACGCCGTGATGGTTCGCATGGCGTCGGCGTGTGAAGAACCGCCGCTCAATTCACGGGTGATTGATTCCGTGGGATTAAAGTCAAAATAAAAAAGCGCCCCGCAAGGGGGCGCTGGTCGTTTGGCTCTGTTAAATCCTTCAAAGATTCCTTATCCCTTGGACCAGTCGATATTGGTGATCTGGACGCCTTCCGGGAGGTTGGCTTGTAACTTTTTGGCGATTTCTTCGGTGTTGAGCGCGGAATTGGTGATGAATTTGCAGATGAATCGATTCTGCTCTTCGCTGGTGCGCTTTTTAACGACGTTGTATTTGCTCTGTTTGGCCATTTTCAGGAAGGCTTCCTGAGTCGCTTTGGGGTCGTTGGTGTAGATCCGCAGATCCCATTTGTATTGACGCGCGCCATTGGGCAGTTCGAGTATATACAACAGCATGTAGATAAACGCCGTAATGGCGAAGGCGACGGGGTAATATTGAAGCCCGCAGGCCATGCCCAGCCCGATCAGGATAAACAGCATCGACAGATCGACCGGGTTGCTGAGCGCGGTGCGGTAGCGGACAAAGCCGCCCATGCCCGCCAGACCGAACGCCAGCGCCAGGTCTCCGCGAATCAGAGGGAAAATGATGGCGCCCGCGACGCAGATCAGAATTTGCGTCTTTTTAACTTCGGTATCGCTAATGCCTCCATTGGGGTCGTGTCTGCGCTTGGGGTGATAGGCAAGCATCGCCCCCAGAAGCGCGGCCACGCTCATCGCCAGAAAAAGTTTCGGAAACGTATCCGCGTAATTGACGCCGCCTTTGGGGCCGACGACGTGAGGAGAATCTCCATTAGCGAAATCCTGCATCCATTGCCATACGCTGGACTGAGCCGCGACCATGACCGGATGGTTGAAAAACGAGTGAACGCTCATTGTGATAGCAACAATACCTCAGTCGATAATGATCCTTTCTAACATTAGGGCAAACTCAACCTATTGTCAGCAAATATCCAACTTTTGTTAAGCCTCGCTAAAACTCGACCTCCAACAGGAAGAGAACTTCGTTGTTATCGACGTCCGGTCCGCCGGTATCTTCCAGATTCCATGCGTATTCGGTGTGGAAGTAGACGTCATTGGTAATTTCGGTAATCAATGCGAAGAGCCACTGCTGACGGTTCCAGGTCAGTGAGCCGGTAAAGGCGTAGGGCAACGCCGTCAGGTTGGTGTCGTATTCGCCGTAGCGAACCAGCGGGCGCAGCGACTTCAGATATTTGATATTCTCGATGTCGAATTTGTATGAGCCTTCCAGGTACCAGGCGAAGCGTTGCAACTCGCCGTCACGGCCATGAATGGCCTGCGCGAAGAAATCCCAATGGCTGATGTCGTATTCAAGATTGACGCCGGCCCAGCGGCGGCTGGCGTTGCGTGACACGCCGTACCCCGGCACTTCGTTTTGAAGAAAACTGATATCGTCGCGTCCCAGGCGGCCGAATACCCCGAAGCCCATCAGGTCGACGTCGCCCCAGTCGCCGAAGTCCCACTTCACTCCAACGCCGCCGCTGAATTCGCGGTTGTTGTCGAAGTCATAATCGCTCCGGTCGATGCTGATCATGGGGGCTGAATCATCTTGCCCGAGCTCCTGATCATCCATTGAGAGGCCGTTGGTGAACGAACCGTATACGTAGACGGGGTCGAATTCGCTTTTCCAGATCACGCCCAGGTCGCGGTCGCGCCAGAAGGCGCGTCCCGCCAGCGGGTAATACCGCGTATCGCGTGAAGGCCGGTAAAACGGTTCCTGAAGACCGGCGGTGAAGGTTGATGAAAATGGCAGATCGCTGAATTCGACGTACGCTTCGGTTAATTCGCTGCCGCTGCTTTCATGCACGGCGTCGAATTTTGTGTAAAGCCGGATTTTTTCAGAAAAGTCGGCTTCCAGCTCCAGGCGGAATTCGTCGAGATCGAAGGTTCCGCCGGGGTTTTCGGGGATCGCGGAGGGGATGCGCTTTTCGTTTTCCACGTCAAAATAACCAAAGCGCAGGCGTCCGCCGAGTTGGAAATATTCGTTATCGAGCGAGGGCAGCCAGGGAAAGTCCTTGCGTTCTTCTTCTTTCGCGTCTTTCTTCGATTCGTCTTTGGCTGGCTCGTCTTTTTTCGAGGCGTCATCCTTCTTGCCTGAATCCGCGTCCTCTTGGGCGCCGTCTTTTTTCTTTTTCTTCTTGCCGCTTTCATCCGCGGCTTTTTCGTTCTGATTGGCGGAACCATTCAGGCGTTCCTGAAGTTTTTCAATCATCGAACGAAGCTGAGCGTTCTCTTCTTCCAACTTCTGCAACCGTTGTTCGACGGTTTGTTTTTCATCGGCGGACCATGCGGGAGACGTGGCGGCGAAAACAATCAGCAGGCTGAGAAATATTCCCCGGGTCATATTCGTAATCCTTATCAGACGCCCGAACGGGCGGAATCAAAATCGATACACGCAGGGTTTTAATTTGGAATAGTATTCAGGAAGGCGCTAAACGACAAAACATTCGCAAATTTTACTCCCCTGCGGTTGAAGATTATATTATTTTTGACGCCAACGTAATGTTCGGATTCACCGTGGCGAAAATCACGTTTCCTTGTGATTTTCACCAATTGTGTCAGAGTTCATAACGAACCGGTTTTGACAAACGCTTTACTAATTGGTAGTTTCGGCATTTTAAGCCGGGAAATGAATGAAAAATCCGGCGCATAAGAGGTAAGACGCAACTTTCCGCCGGATTGTTCCGTAGTTTTATCCATTCAATCAGGAGATGGCGAATGACTTTTTCTGTTGACGCGGCGCACGAAGCGATCAGGCCCCATATAAAAACATTTTTCGATCGGGCCATCGAGACGTTCGGAGATGAAATCGATTCAATTTACCTGTACGGCAGCGTAATTACCGCTGATTACAATCCCAAAACGTCGGACGTGAACTCGCTGATCCTGTTCAAGTCGTTCGACCTCGATAAGGCGCGGCGGCTTCACCCCGCCGTCAAAAGCGCGCTCAAACGGCGCATTATCGCCCCGCTCTGCCTGGGCGTGGAGACCTTTGAGCGTTCCGCCGACACCTTTCCGCTTGAGTTCATCGAGATTCAGGACAAGCACAGTTTCGTATATGGCGAGACCGATCGCGTGGCGGGGCTGGTTATTCCCCTGCCCGAACTGCGCACCAAGTTGGAAGAACAGATCAAGGGCAAGCTGATTCGCATGCGCCAGGCGTACATCGAGCGGGAGAGCGAACAGATCGCTCTGCTCGACATCCTGACGGACGCGCAGAAGCAGCTCATGCCGGTCTATCGCAACCTGCTGCGGTTTATGGGGGAAGAGAAGCCCCCAGTCAACCGCGAGGACGCGCTGAAAGCGCTCGACGGGCATGATGGAGTGACCCTGGCGCCCGCGATTCGCGTATTCGACCACGCTACGGGGCGCGCGCCCATAGCGAAAGCCGACGCGGCCGCCGTCTACGCCGATTACGTCGCCATGCTGCTGCAACTGGCCGCGTTGATCGATCGGGTGACGGCATGATGCGCGCCGCGATCAGAACCACGCTTCTTGCGAGTCTGGTCATACTGGGCTCGCTGTACGCCGCCGCCGCGTCAAAGCCGTGGCCCAAACCCGGGAATTACGTCTCCGATTTCGCGAATGCGATCGATCCGCAAAACGAGAATCGTATCAACGCGATGTCAAAGCGGTTTCAGGAACTGACGAGCGATCAGTTAGCGTTCGTCACCATCAACAATCTGAGCGAATATGGCTTCGCGACGGTGGAGGACGCCGCCAACGACCTGTTTACCCAGTGGGGGATCGGACAGAAGGGGAAAAATAACGGGATGCTGGTGCTGGTTTCGGTTCAGGACCGGCGCTGGCGAGTCGAGGTGGGGTATGGCATGGAAGGCGACATGCCCGACCTGCGCGCCTACAAACTGGCTGAAGACAACATGGTCCCCGCGTTTCGGCGGGGCGACTTCGGCGGCGGACTGCTGGCGTTCTCTCAGGCGGCGATCTCCGCCATCGCCGCCGAGCGTGGCATAGACCTTTCCTCTTTCCAGGGCGCCGCTGCGGTGGAGCGCCAGGCGCAACCGCAACGCCGGTCATCCCGATCGCATGCCGGGGGAAATCCATTCGGCGGCATCTTCGGGATCCTGATGATGATCTTCTTCGTCTATATGTTCATCCGTCATCCCCGCCTGTTGATTCTCATGATGATGATGAATGGCGGCGGACGCCGGTCGCACTGGGACGGCGGCTCGCACTTTGGCGGGGGGTTCGGCGGAGGCGGTTTCAGCGGCGGAGGCTTCGGCGGTTTTGGAGGCGGCTCATCCGGCGGCGGCGGCGCCAGCGGCGGCTGGTGAACTTACCACGGCTCCACAACCGCGATCACGCACTTGAGATAGCGCGATTCGGGCATCGAAGCCAACACCGGGTGGTCTTTGGCCTGTCCCCGGATTTCAAGAATCTTGAGATGACGCCGTTCGCGCGCGGCGGCGCTGAACAGAGCGTTGAGGAACATGTCTTCGTTGACGAAATACGAACACGAACACGCGCAGAGAATGCCGCCGGGACGGACGCCATGAATCGCCTGCCGGTTGATGTCTTCATACCCGCGCAACGCCTTGTTGGCCTGTTTGGCGCTCCTGGCGAAGGCGGGCGGGTCGGTGATGACGATATCGAAAGGTTCTCCGTCCCGCCGCTGCTCGGTGAACCACTTGAACGCGTCGCCCTGTTCACACAATAACCGGCCTGAAAACCCGTTGCGCTCGGCGTTGAGCCGGGCGAGGTCGAGAGCGGGTTGAGACGAATCGATCGCCACCGCCGATCGGGCTCCCGCCTTCAACATTCGGATCGCCCACGCTCCTGAATGAGAAAATACGTCCAGCACGCGCGCGCCCTCGGCGAAGGCCGCCAGCGCTTCGCGGTTATCGGCCTGATCGAAAAAGTGTCCGGTTTTCTGTCCGCCCAATAGATCGGCGGCGAGTATGGAACCGTTTTCATCAAACTTGATGGGACCGCCGATATCGCCATGCGCCACGCGGACGTATGACGGCAGGTTTTCGAGCTCGCGCTTGTCGTTATCGTTGCGTAATACGATGACTTTGGGAGAGAGCGTCTTTTTCAGCGCTTCAATCAATGGCTCGATCAGGCGTTCCATACCCGCCGACAGCGTCTGGACGGCGAGCGCGCCGCCATAGCGGTCAATCACCACGCCGGGCAAGCCATCCGATTCGCCATAAACCAGCCGGTATGAATCGCGGCTCGGATACACGCGCTCGCGCAGGGCGGCGGCGCGTTCGATGCGCCGCGCGAACCATTCGACGCTTCCGGGTTCGTCGTTCGCATCGCGTGAGAGCAACCTGACCGCCACCAGACTGTGCGGATTATAGGTCCCCCAACCGATGAAATGGCCCGATTCATCCCGGACGGGGGCGATGACCCCCGCTTCAGGGCGCGGTGATGGGTGACCGATCTCGTTACTGAACAGCCAGGGGTGTCCGCTCTTGGCGCGGCGGCCCTGACGGGGTTTAATCAGAATGGCTTCACTCAGTATTTCAGTCATGGCGTTGGAGTCTCTTTATGGAATTGTATTCGAACTGGCCGCTTCGTAGGGCGGAGTCGGTTTATCCTTATTATAAAGCGCTGCTCGAGCCGCCCGAGGCGTTGCGCGAACTCGCTCCGCCGTCGATGAGCCGGTTGGATGACGCGATCGCCGCGCGGCGCCGTTACGCGGACGCTTCGATCGATCGCGCCGCGCTGGCCGATGGACTGAGTGAATCCATGCGCCGCCGCCGCGCCCCCGCCTCGGCGCTGGAGGCCGTGGATCGTCTGCGCGAGCCCGGCGTCATGCTGGTCATCGCGGGGCAGCAGCCCGGCGCGATGGGCGGGCCGCTGCTGACCGTTTACAAGGCGGCGCAGGCGATCGCGCTGGCCCGGCGCTGGACGAACGAGGGACGCGGCGTGTTTCTTCCCGCATTCTGGACCGCCTCCGAAGACCATGATTTTGAGGAGATCGCAAGCATTCACTGGCTGTCGAAAGACCGTGCGCCGGTGACGTATACCTGGCCGCGTGAACACGACCGCCAACCGCTGTACACGATCCCCGCCGCTGATTTCCCGCTCGGCGATCTGACCGGCTCACTGGATCAAAGCACGCATCCTTCCGAATGGAAGGCGCCGCTGCTGGAAACGATCCGCGAATGCGCAAGCAGCGCAGCGCCGTATCCCGACGCGTTCGACGCGCTGCTGTGGACGCTGTTCGCGGACGAAGGATTGCTGATCTTCAGGCCTGAAGACGGCTTCATGCGCCGCGCCGCCGTTCCGATCATGCGCCGCGAGTTGCGGGAACCGTCCGCCGCGTCGCGGGAGGTCGAAGCCGCCGCCGAACGGGTGCGAGAGGCCGGGCTGGAACCGCAGTTACACAAAGCCGAAGACCGCACCTCGTTTTTTCTGATTCGCGATTCGCGCCGGTTGGCGGTTTATTTTCGCGAGGGGCGTTTCGAAACCGGCGATGGCGCCGTTGAAGCGGAAACGATGATGAATCTTCTCGAACAAACCCCCGGAGCGTTTTCACCTTCCGCTATTCTGCGGCCGGTGGTTCAGGACGCGATTCTGCCCGTCGCCGCATCCGTGCTGGGGCCTGGCGAGACCGCGTATCATTTTCTGCTCGACGGATTGTATCGCCGCCACGGCGTCGAACGTCCAGCCCTGGCGCCTCGCACGGGGCTGACGCTGATCGAATCGCGCGACCGCCGCGCCATCGAAAAATACAACCTCGCGTTCGACGATCTGGGGCGTGATCCCGCCGCGTTGCTCAAGCGGATCGTGGGAGAGCGGGGCGCCGCGCCCGATGCGGAGCCTCTGCGGGCGGCGTTACGCCAGTGGGCTGAAAGCCTGCGAGCCGCCGCGAATGAAGCGGACCCGACCATCGTCAAACCGCTCGAAAAAAACATCGGCAAAATTGAAAAAGAAATTGAAAACAGCGAAAACCTGCTATTGCGCCGTCAGGCTGATAAGGAGAGCCAGGCGCGCGAACAGATCGAAGCGGTTCAGGCCGCGCTGGCGCCCGAACATTCCCCGCAGGAACGCTGCCACGGAGTCGTTACGCTCTTTCTGAAATACGGCCCCGCGATGTTTGGTGAACTGGTTTCGCTGCTGGAGACGCTGCCGGCGGGGGCGCATGCCTGCGTGCTGGTTCCCTGATGTGGTGAGCAGGCTCAGGGAACCGTCAGGTTTTACGGCGGGTTGCGGGTTTTGTGGAGGATTCCTCTTTCGGCTCCTCAGGAGGCAATCCCATCGTCAGCATGCGGTCGAGCGTCTTGGGTTCGTCCATGCTGGAGGGTAGCAATTCAAAATGAACGTGTTCGGGCATGACGTCGTCATGCCGCCTGTACGTTTCTTCAACAATGACGAAAAAGGCGTCTTTGGCGGCGTCGCGCAACACGTAATCGACGCCCGCCGCGCGTACCGCGGGAATCGCCTTGAGTTCGGCGTCGATGTCGCCCCGGTCGGGCAGCATACGGATGCGCATGAGCTCTTCCATGAAGCCGCACAACCGTTCAAAGCCCTCTTCGTATTCCTGTTTACGTTTACTCATGAATGAATCTGACTCCACACGCCGGGGTTAAAAGTTTTCAAAGGGCGAGAACAAGACGCTGACCGACTCGCCGTTGTGGATGCGGTTGATCGCCTTGGCGAACATCTTGGCCACCGAAAGCACCTTGATCTTGTCGATCTTTTTTTCGCCCTCCACCGGGATGGTGTTAGTGACGATTACTTCGCTGATATTCGAGTTTTGAATGCGCTCGACGGCTTCGCCGCACAACACGGGATGAATCACGCCCGCGCGGATGTCGGTGACGCCCTGTTCCGCGAGAATGTCGGCGGTGTTGACCAGCGAGCCGCCGGTGCTGATTTCATCGTCGAAAATGAGGGCGCGTTTGCCTTTGACTTCGCCGATGATGTGTTTGGCGACGGCGTGATCCTGATTGCCGATGCGGCGTTTGTCGACGATCGCCATCGGCAGGTCGAGCAGCGTGGCGTATTTTTCGGCGCGCTTGGCGCTGCCCGCGTCGGGGGCGACCACCACGGTGTTTTCCAGGTCGGTTTTACGGAAATAATCGATCAGAACGGGCGTGGCCAGCAGGTGATCGGCCGGCATGCGGAAAAAACCCTGAATCTGAAACGAGTGCAGGTTCATGGTCAGAATGCGGTCGGCCCCGGCGGCGTCGAGCAGGTCGGCCATGAGGCGCGCCGCGATGGAAATTCTCGGCTGGTCTTTTTTATCGGATCGGACGTAGGGGAAATACGGCAGAACGGCGGTGATGCGCGCGGCGGAGGCGTGTTTGAGCGCGTCGATCATCAACAGCATCTCGATCAGCCGAGTGTTCACCGGCGAGGTCGAGGTTTGAATGACGAACACGTCGCACTCGCGGACGTTCTCCGCGATCTTCACGAACAGGTTTTCATTTTTAAACTCGATGATTTCGACTTCGCCGAGAGGGATATCGAGAAACTGGCAGATTTCACGGGCGAGGGGCCGGTTGGAGAGCCCGGCGAAGACCTTCAGCATTTTATAATTCGCGCGCACGGTTGTACCTTCCGATAGGGAATTGCACTGGCTTTGAAAGCCGCGTGATCAGGGCTTCAGCCGTGGCGGGATTCAGGCGGTTTGAAGCCGTTCATACGCCGCTCGGGCCACGATGAGCTCTTCATTGGTGGGGACCACCCAGATGGCGGTGGGGGCGGTGACGCCGTGAATGGCGCCTTCGTCGCCAACGCACTGTTTATTTTTATCTTCGTCCAGGTAAATCCCCAAGTGCTCCAGGCCGGAAAGGGCCTTTTCTCTTACTCTCCAGCCCCGCTCGCCGATGCCGCCGGCGAACGCGACGCAATCGACACGGCCCAAAACCGCTACATAGGCGCCAATATATTTTTTGATGGCGTAACAGAGCGCTTCAAAAGCCAGACGCGCGTTATCGTCGCCCGCGTCCATCGCTTCTTCGATATCGCGCATGTCGTCTGAGCCGCCCGACAAACCCTTGAGGCCGCTTTCACGCGTCAACTGCTCGACGGCGTCATCCACGCTGAGCCCTTCCACCTTCATCATGTACAACACGGCGAACGGGTCGAAGTCGCCCACGCGCGTGGCGTGAAAGAGCCCGGTCTGAGGGGTGAAGCCCATCGTGGTGTCGATCGAGCGCCCGCTCTGAATGGCGCACATCGATGAGCTGCCGCCCAGGTGACAGGAGATGATGTTGATCTCATCCGGCTCGCGGTTCATCAGTTGCGGCACGCGTTGCGACACGTACCGATGCGACGCGCCGTGGAAGCCGTATCGCTGAATGGCGTGTTTTTCGCGCCACTCCTTCGGGATGGGATAGACGCGTGCGTAATCGGGCATCGTCAGATGAAAAGCGGGCTCGAACAGACCGACCAGCGGCGTTTCGGGAAGCAGCTCGCGAAACAGGCGGATCGCGGCGATGTACGGCGGGTTATGCGCTGGCGCCAGAAAGACGTAGTCTTCCATCGCCTTGAGAACGCGTTCATCAAGCAGTTCGCATCCGACAAGGCCTTTCGCGATGACGGTTTTAAAGGCCACGCATCCCAATCCCTCTCCACCGAGCGCGCCGTCGCGTTCGAGCTGGGCGAGCGTAAACTGGATGGCTTCACGATGGGTGGGGAACTCCGCCTCGGCGCCGCCTGTTGAATCGCCGTGTTTCCATGAAGCGGTTCCCGCGCCGGCTCCGATGCGTTCGATGCGGCCCTGTGCGGCAAGCGTCTCGCCGGGGTATTGAAACAGACGGTATTTGAACGAGGTGCTGCCCACGTTGGCGACCAGAATGAGCATGTCGATGTCTCCTGGAATTGTTATTTGGATTTTTGTTTAGCGCGCCCGACTGAGGGCTGAGATTTTCGTCCGTTGTTCTGAGCTTTGCTCTTTTGAGGATGAAGGCTCGATGTTTTATATTGAGCATGACCATTCACACGATGTATATTTTCCCCGCGCGCCTGAGAGGAATTCATCGAGGGGTGAATCGATATGGAAAAATCCGCGTTGAGCGCGCGTGAAATTTTAACCATGGTCGAGATGGTTACGTTCGCGTGCCCGTTCAGGACTTTTGATATGTATTGTTTGGACGTGTTCAGACGTTCCGCCAGTTCCGTGTTGCTTACTCCCTGATTTTCCATCAGCGAGGAAACCAGATCGGAAAACAGGATTTTTGCTTTTTCAACGTGAAACTCATCATTCTGACGGGCTGCAGATAAAAACGCCTGAAACAGGGCTTTTGCGTTGCTGGTATCGCTCATGACCCGTGCTCCTGCAGATATTTCAAACGAAACTGTTGAGACGTCTCAATGATCCGCTTCGTTCTTGTCATTTTTTTAAAGCGTTCAAGAAAAGCGATCAATGTGTCGTCCCGGTTTGTCTCCAGCATGACGATTTCAAATCGCTTCCCTTCATATAAGGGAGTGACACGCATTTGAGTCAACCTATAAGTTTACCATATCATGAATGAAATTAAATCCCAACGTTTTTATTTTCTGAATCTGAAGAACGATAATGTACGGATTTAAATAAGGCAAGCGTTTGATGGACGACCGTTTGCGCGGTATCTTCCGCCTTGGTCTGCCACTCACTCGCGCCTATCGTATAGCGAGCTTGATCGGATGAGTAATGCAATGACGCAGCTGCATGACAACCATAATCCCTCCGGACTTCGGCCGCCTTTGTGGCGCCGGATTTCGTGGCTGACCTGCGCCGCCTGGGCGGCGGCGGCGGACGCGTTTTTATGGGGCGTCTATTTTGAACTGGGCCAAACCGCCGCTTCGTCCACGCTGGCTTCCATCCATTTCTTCAACAATTTCGGTATGACGACCTACTGCCTGGCGGGGCTCACTTGCGTCATGGCGGCCGGATCGGCTCTGCAACAGGGCGTGGAGACCGGAGGGTGGAACGATTCGGAACGGCTGCTGTTTCAGGGCGGGTTAATCGTGGGCGCGGTATTCTTTATGACGGGCTTGCGTTTTTTATGGTTCGGCGAGTGGGGGTGGAGCGATCCGCTGGTGCACGTCATCTACCAGATGATCAGCCTGGCGCTGCTGTTGGCCTTTATCGCACAGGGAATGCGGTATGAGTTGAGAAACAGAAATAACGAAGGTGGAGACGATGAAGAGTGATGACCGTTGAAATCAGTCTTTCCGGTTCTGGATGCTGATCGCCTCCAACATGGCGATCAGAATAAAGATGATGATGGTTTGAGAAAACACGACGTACGCGCCGAACGGCTTGCGCATCAGCGGAAGAATCAACGCTGAACTCCCCACCGACAACGTCAGCAGATGAATAAAAAACACCGCGCGGCGATGGCTCATACCCAGCGCCACCAGCCGGTGAGAAAAGTGGTTTTTGTCGCCTTCAAAGATGGGTTTTCCATTCTTCAGGCGGATAAAGATGACCGACAACGTGTCGAAGATCGGTACCGCCAGAATCACGAACGGCATCACAACCGACCACGCGGTGGCGTTTTCAGTGCCGGTCTGATAAAAGGTCGACTGAATGGTCAGGGCTGAAACCAGATAGCCCAGAATAAGCGAGCCCGCGTCGCCCATGAAGATGGTGGACGGGTTGAGGTTGTACCGCAAAAAGCCCGCGATGCACCCCGCCAGCACGAACGACATCGACGACATGAACGCCTGATTGCTGACCATGTGCGTCGCCAGACCCAGCAGCAGCAGGGCGATCATGGCCACGCCGCCCGAGAGACCGTCCATGTTATCGAGCAGGTTGAACGAGTTGCTGATCAACACGATCCATGAAAGCGTCAGGGCGAAATTGACGATGGGGTAATCGATGAACAGCGCGATGCGGATGCCGACCACATACAGAATCAACGTCGCGAATATCTGGCCGCCCAGTTTGATATAGGGTGACATGCCGAATCGGTCGTCGATCAGGCCGAGCACGAACAACATCGTTGAACCCGCCAGCAGACCGGCCAGCTGATCCCACACTCGCTGGATGCCCGCCGCGTACAACGCGAGCTGTTCGAGGTGTTCGCCCAGCCCGCCGGGCAGATCGGGGCGGGCGGTGAAGATCCAGTATAGAACGGCTAGGTCGCCAAGAACGCAGATGATGAATGAGAGATAAATCGCGGCGCCGCCCAGCAGTGGCTTGGGATTGTGATGAACCTTGCGGTGTCCCGGCTGATCGAGATAGCCGAGCCGGGGCGCGATCGATCGCATGACGCGCGTCAAGACCAGCGAGAGTAAGAACCCCTCAAAAAACAGGAGAAAAAAATGATACCACGCCATGCCTGGGCCTTTATGCTTGCGGCTCAATGGGATGAATTGTCCGGTTTTACACGCCGGGCCGGCGTTTTACGCCCCATGCGTCCAAAACCGTTGCCAGTGTATCAGCGCGCTACCCGGTGAACAAGGAAAAGAAACCGGCTCGGATGGCGCCGCGAAACCTGCGTGAAAGGAGATTCTCCACTTTATCACACTGGAAGCGAGACGAAAAATCTGAGAGACTCGTTAGTAAATAGCGTTAATAATCCGCATCGATTCTTTGAGCACTCTAACGGTAAAGGGGATCATGATGAAAGAGAAGACGGATCAATCCAGACGAACGATTTTAAAAGGCGCTGCGGCCGGCGTCGCGATGGCGTCGCTGAATGGAATCGCTCCGGCGAGCGTGCTGGGGGCGAATGAAACCATCCGCATGGGCGTGATCGGAACCGGTGGACGCGGTCAGTGGGGGCTGAGAGAAGCGAAACAACGCGGCGCGCGCATCGCGGCGGTTTGCGACGTCTATGAAGAGCGCCTCAATCAGGCTCGCGCGTTGTCTGAAACCGATGACGGCAAACTGGCGGATATGTACTACGAGCATGAAAAACTGCTCGAACGCCCTGATATTGATGCGGTCTACATCGCCACGCCCGATCACTGGCACCACGACGTGTTGATCGACACGGTCAACGCGGGCAAAGACGCCTATACCGAAAAACCCTTCTCTCACACCATCGAAGAGGGGCAGGAAATGATCAAAGCCGTCCGCTCGACCGATCGCGTCGTTCAGGTGGGCAACCATCGCCGCAGCGGCGAACACTGGAAACGCGCCCGTGAAGTGATTCAGTCGGGCAAACTGGGCAAGGTGGTCATGGTAAAAGTCTGGGATACCCGCAACTGGTCGGCGGGCGACCCCTTCGCCGCCAATCTGGAAGTGCGAGGCCGGCTCGATTGGGACCGCTTTCTTGGCAAGGCGCCCAAGCGCGCCTTCGACCCATACCGCTATTACGCCTGGCGCTGGTATTGGGATTACGCCGGCGGCCTGATGACCGATATCGGCGCTCACCAGCTCGACGTAAACCAGTGGCTGATGGACGTCACCGGCCCCAAAACGGTCGCGGCCAACGGCGGCAACCACTATTTCCCTCATTGGGAAACGCCCGACGTGGTTCACTCGATTCTGAATTACGGCGACTTCACCACGCTGTTCACCGTTGAATTCATTAACGACCGTGACAGTGTGGGCGCGATGTTCTGCGGCTCGGAAGGATCACTTACGGTTGATGACCGTAACGGTTTCCGCGTATTTCCGCAGGGCGAAAAGATGGATGAGCCCATCGATTCATGGCCGCGCACTTACGAGGGCGGCGATCACGTCGCCAACTTCCTCGAATGCGTCAAAACACGCAAGGAACCCAATTCGCCGGTCGAGGTTGGACATCAGGTTATCAACGCCGCTCACCTGGGCAATATTTCGTATCGCACCGGCCGCCGCGTGAAATGGGACGCCGAGCAGGAGGAATTTCTTGAAGTTCGCCGCATTCGTCCGACGGACGCGTGGATGAAAAGCATGATGTAACCCGGCGATCGCCGATAAAATATCAGACGCCGCTTCGTGAATCGCGAAGCGGCTTTTTATTATTAGAAAAATGGATAGAATAAGTCGTCTTTTGGCTTCGATATACTAAGGCACTGCTGATATGAACCGGTGTTTGAGAAAATGGTTTCTGGCGGTATACGCCTTCGCCGCGATATTCGGCGGAGCGCATACCCATGTCCATTTTCATCCCGGCGCCGATCCATCGATCCAGCGAGACTCCAAGCAGGTTCACGCCGCGTGGACGCAATCGCGTGAAGAATGCGTCCTCTGTCACTTTGAACGCGTAAGCAATTCGCCCGCGATCAAGGCGTTCATCGGCTCGGAGCCCGCGCAATGCGTTCTCCGCTCGGCGGTCGCTCAGACAGGTCTTCAAAACCGCGCGCCGGGCGCGTTATCCATCCGGGCGCCTCCGCTTTTTTCCTGACGAAATCTCTCCAGATCAATCGCTGAGTTTTATCTCATGGA
Organism: bacterium; assembly: GCA_016125385.1. GTDB lineage: Bacteria > Hinthialibacterota > Hinthialibacteria > Hinthialibacterales > Hinthialibacteraceae > WGLV01. Next base: position 29,668 of record WGLV01000033.1, on the reverse strand, counting down.
GCCACGCTCCATCGCCTCGCCGTGCGGTTCGCTCGGCGGGAATTCCTGTTTGTCATGGAAAGGAAAAAAAGAATGCGGAAAACTCCGTATGGATTTACGTTGATCGAATTGTTGATCGTCGTCGCGATTATCGGAATTCTGGCGGCTATCGCCGTGCCGAATTTTCTGAACGCTCAGATGAAAGCCAAGGTCGCGCGCGTCGAGGCCGAGTTACGTACGATTTCAACCGCCATGGAAATGTACCGCGCGGACCGAGGCTATTATCCCTCGTATAACAACCCGAAAGACCTGGTTCCCGAACCTCATTTTCTGCCGTTGCGGTTGACAACGCCGGTGTCGTATCTGTCTTCGTTGTTTAACGAGGTCTTTCCCGCGCAAAACGCGCCGGCGGGTATTCCTCCACAGCACGAATATCATTACTTCAACAAAAAGCAGAGTCCGGTTATCGTGACGGAAACCTATTATGCGTATAACCACAAACCGGAAGGATCGAGCGTCCCGGTTGAGTGGTTTTCATTCAGCCACGGGCCCGACCAATGGGACAATGAAGCCGAGTTTCCGTATGACGTAAGCAACGGCGTCGTCAGCGCGGGCGATCTGGTTCGCTTCGGCCCCTGACCGTGTTTGAAAAAAACGGAAAATAGAATTCGTGGCGCCGCATCGGATGGTTTCTCCGGTGAGGCGTTTTTTTATTGCGGAGAAGATTTGTCCGAGAGGGTAGCATTCTCTGGAGAGGTCGCTTTGAACCGTACGCGGAGAAACGTCCCGAGGCCGATTCCGCCGATCATAGCGAGGGTGTTGCCGATTTGCGCCCAGAGCGGTTCCTGGCTCCTGGCCGAATAGATATTCATGATCGAAAGGGCCAGAAACACGCCAATGATGACGCAGGCGTATTTCCATTCGTCGCGACCTGCGATCAGGGCGGTCAAAAAGCCGCCAACCGCCGCCGCGATGAATCCAAATGCGATGCTACCCGCCATGAAGGCCGCGCTGATTGCCGAGGGGTCGGGGGGCTCCGATTTCCCAAGTTGATCGTAAAAAGCGATGACGAAAAACGCCATCACGGCGATGTTGATGACCATGAAACCGACGAGCACGGCCAAAACGCCGCGCATGATCGTCATGATCCGTGAAAAATCAGGGGCGTTATCGGTCATGGTATTCGCCGATGTCCATTGTGAATTGTGTCCCGGCGCCCGTTATATCATCGAGCAGGTATCGATGATGGTCGTACCGCCTTCTCCAGCGGTTTCGTATTCATGTATGCGTTCTTCCAGACAGGGCGAGAGCTTCGAATCATCGGGCGCGACCCATTTGGCGTCAAGCGAATCCTGCAGATTGGCTTGCGGCGTGGGGGGGAAATCGGTGGGCAGGCCGATCTGGAACCAGTAGGCCATCACCATGCGATCCTGCGTCTTGTCGATGCCGTAGCCGTAGGCGAACAGGGTGGTCTTGCTGACCTGAATAGGCAACAGCGCCTGAGAGTGGGCGTAATTGGTCGCCGCCGAGACCAGATCGCCGTTGGCGACGTTGCTGCCGTGGCGGGCGGGGTCGACGTCACCGCCGGGAAACGCCCAGCCCAGCGGAGAGTTATGTTTGACCATCACAAAACCGCCGCCGTACGACACCACCGCGAAGGCCATCTCCGGCCCCTTCCAGTCGGCTCGCCTCGCCGCCAGCGCTTTCTGGTTTACATCGATCGTGCCCATTTCTTCAAAAAATTTTGCGGAGGTGCAGCCCAGCGCGCCCGGAAGCAGGAGGCCCGGCGTCAGGCGAAGCAGCGATCGGCGGTTTATGGCGAAGTTCTGCATGGATGATTCCTTTGCATGAGGGGGCTTCAAGGCCGGCGATGCGATTTCAAGTCGGTCGAGTTGTATAGTAGGCATAAATCACCGGCTTGTCGATTCATAAGGCTCATTGGCTTGCCAAGAGAAGCCCCCTTCGATTCAATGAAGTCGATCGCGAGCGAACCGCCGAAAACACGGCGAATCTTATTGCTTCGCTACGGTCCTGATCCAATGAACCAACAGCCTTCCTCACCATCCCGGCTTGAAACGCGAATGGCGCTCGCCGCGTTGCTCGTTTACGCCCTTGTTCTGGGGGTGTTGATGGCCGCCTGGCCGGGATGGATTCACGCGCTGGATGACTCGACCGCGATGAGCGCGCTCTACTCGCGGGGGTTCTTCTCAAGTTCCAGCGTCGTCTCCGATGGCATGACGCCCTTTATTCAGATAAACCTTCTGTTGGCGGGGTTGATGCGCGCCGCCGGCGTGTTGGGCGAATGGCGGTACGTGGCCGGGTGGCTGGCGCAATCCATGCTCGCCGCGGTCCTGCTGTTTCGCGCCGTGCGGTGGAGCCGTCGTTTTGGATTGTTATCAGACGCGAGTTGGTTTTTTGCGCTGTTGCTGGTTCAGCCCGCCTGGTGGGCGTCGATGCTGTGGGCGCCGTCGGTCACGCTAACCGTCTGGTTGTTGGTTGAGTCCATGCTGGCGATTGAACGAGTCCGGTTTGAATCGCATCCCCGGTGGGCGTTGGTGATGATCGCTCTGTTTGCACTCAGCCTGAGCGGCGCCCTGGGGCTGGCGCTTTCCTGTATTGTTTCTATATATGGCGCCGTGTTGTTGTCGCGCAAAGAACGCCAAATTGAGGCTTTGCTACCGCTGCTCGCCGTGGCGCCTTCGGTAGTGTTCTTCACCGGGCTCAGCTGGCGATGGGGTGTTCTGGGGGGAGTGCAATGGAACGCAAGCGGCCCGGTAGCGCAGCCGTTCTCGTGGATCCCCCTGCTGAACGGCGAATGGACGCGAAACGCACAGACGTTATTGCTGCGCATGGGCGAAGGCGTGACGCTCCCGTTTCCACTCGTTGCGTTCGGATTTCTCGCTCTGCTCGGCGTCGCGGAGTGGATGAGAGAGAGCCCGCGCGAAATGCGCGAACGCGGCGTATTGTTGCTGGTGATCACAGGCCAATTTGTATTTACCGCGTCGTTTTTACCGCCTGAAACCGCATGGCGTTTGGCGGCTCCGGTTTTATTGATTGAAACGCTTTTCGCCGCACACGGCGTGGTGTGGGCGGCGCGCCGGTTTCAATCCACAACGACGGCCTGGAGTCTCATCACGGCGCTGGGCGTAATGTTTCTCAGTGCGGCGTATTTTGAGTTCAGACCGCTGTTGGAACGCGCCCTCTATCGCGAGACGCTATATCAAACCACCCGAGAGTGGCTCGACCGCCGAGAGGGGATAAGCCCGGTTTTTATTCAGTTCTCGCCCTCGTTGTTTTTATGCCTGTCCGATGACGATTCAGTGATTCCATTTGAATACGCGGCGTTGGGGCGTCTCCATTCGGTGGAGGGAGACCAGCGCGGGCGTATCGCGTCTCCGCTCGCCGATCCACCTCAAGCGATGGCGTTTTATGCGATTTTTGACGACGTGGATGTTCGCGTGGCGGGAGATATGGACCCGGTATTGCGATCGCTGGCGCCCGAATACAAGGTGAGTTGGAGCCGCAACCTGCAAACCTGGGAGCGGCTTGAACCGGGGGAAACGCTTCCCGATCAAACGGCTGATTCGTCGATCGCTTTGGAATCCGCGATTATCGGAGAGCCCGTCGGCGAGCGATGGACATTTGAAGATCGAGAGGATTTCGACGGTCAACTGGGCGTGGCGTTTGGAGACGGCGGCGGCATTCGCCCCACACAGGGAGCGGGCGCGGCGGGGTCTTCCTCTCCCGATACGAAAAATGAGATCGGCGCGCTTGAATCGAAGCCCTTCGTGATAGAGGGCGACGACCTGCGCTTTTACGCTTCCATCCCCCAAGACTCGACCCAGTCGTTTTTCGCTCTGGCGGTTTATTCGGATTATCCCTGGAGCGAAGGGCGTTCGGCGCCCCCGGTTCAGCATTTGTTCGACCACAAACCGAACGAATCCCTGATGAACCAGTTTGTTTACGTTCGGCCGCAAGGATTACGGTATGAGGAAAACTCCATCCGGGGCTGGCGCGTGGTCAGAGCCCTGCAAGGCGGCGGCGACGGAAGCTGGAAAATGATCGGCTGGTCGCTCGACCCCTGGCGCGGAAGCAAAGCGATCTGGCTGGCCGCTGACCGCGATCCGCGAGCGAACATGGGGCTTGATGACATCCGGCAATGGAAGCGCCCCCCCGGGCTGTACTGGAACTTTGAATGGGGAGCATATCGTGACTGGATCGCCGAAGGCGAGGCGTTTGGCGACGCTCCCGCGAGTGGTCCGTTTGGAACGCAATTGCCCGTCAAAGGATACGAGGGCAATTATTTCATTAACAGTTTTTATCATGGCGGCGACGCCGCGACTGGCGCGTTACTGTCTCCTGAATTCACGCTTCAAGGCGATTCGATCAATTTTCTGGTTGGCGGCGGCGACGATGTGGAGCAGGTATATGTTGGGCTGTTGGCTGGCGGCGATCTTGTCATCAAAACGGCGGGACGGCGCGATGAAACGCTTCGCCGTGTGACGTGGAACATTTCGTCATTGCGCGGGCGCACCGTACGTCTGGTGATTCGAGACCAGTCCAGCGGCGCATGGGGGCACATTCTCGCCGATGATTTCCGCATCGTCAATCAACCGGCGAGTCCATCGATGACGCCTCCCTGATCGCGTGCAAAAAAAAAGAGGAGGCGTTGCCGCCTCCTGCTGGAAGGAGAAAATGACGATTGCGTCATGATGGTTGGGCTGTTGTTAACCCGGCGATTCATCCGTGAAATGCGCCGGGGTTGATGCCGATCTTATTATCGATTTCGTTACGCGATCGCGGCTTCTTCGACGAGAACCTTTTCTTCCGACGAAAGAATCTTGTCGATGTCGAGCAGGATGACGAGCGATTCGTTCATTTTGGCCATGCCGGTGATGAAGTCGGTTTTGAGTTGCGTACCCATCGGAGGCGCGGGCGACACGTCTTCGGGGTTGACCTGCAAGACTTCCGACACTTCATCAACCACAATGCCCATCACGCGGCCGCCGACTTCCACCACGACGATGCGGGTGGCTTTGTCGATTTCCTGTTCGGGCAGGCCGAACTTGCGGCGCAGATTGATAACCGGGATCACCTGGCCGCGCAGGTTCAACACGCCGTCAACAAAAATGGGGCTCTGCGGTACGCGGGTCAGCGTTTCGTAGCGGATGATTTCCTGTACGCAAAGAATGGGAACGCCGTACTCTTCACCATGCAGGACGAAACTGACGAACTGATTAATCTGGATATCGTGCGTTGACTGTTCAGCCATGATAATCTCCGTTAAGTCTTCAATCTGGTTGTCTGTTTCAAAAGCAAACTTGATACCAAATTTGGGGAGGAGTCTTGTTTTTTGTTTTCAGCATGTGAAACGAATGAAATGGACTGCTTAACGTGTTCGGATTTATTGATTTGGGATGTATGCTCACTTTATCGATCTTTTTATTGTTTTGCATTGTTTGTGGATTGGTGAGAGAATAATTTCTCATAATGTGTAACTGCTACGGTTACAGGATCATTTTTTGATGCAATCTGAATCACAAACAGGTGCGCAATGAACCAATCATCTCAACCGAATGCGGAAGCCAGGCGTCTTTCTGTACTAGTCGTCGATGATGATGAATTGGTTTTGAAGACGCTTCACTCATTGCTGAAAAGCAAAGGCTATGACGCGATCGCCGTATCGAATGAAAAAGACGCGCTTGAAGCGGCGTCAAAAAAGCAGATCGATATCGCCATGCTTGATTTGATGTTGGGAGAGGGAAACGGTATCGAGCTGATGGGCCGGTTGCGTGAGATCGTACCCAGCGTGATGACCATTATCGTCACGGGGTATGGCACCATCGAAAAAGCGGTTGAAGCCATGCACCAGGGGGCGTGGGATTTTCTCACCAAGCCGGTCACGTCGGGAATGCTGTTTGAGAAACTGGACCGGATAGAAGAAATCTGCATGCTGCGGCGTGAACAGGACTTTCGGCGTAAAGTAATCGATCGTGATTTCGCTTATTCCGGCATGATCGGTCCTTCGCCTGTCATGACGCCAATATACGAGGCGGTTTTACGCGCGGCGCAGAGTTCGCTGCCCGTGTTGATTGAAGGCGAAACCGGCTCAGGCAAAGAGTATCTGGCCGAGGCGATTCACCTCAACAGCACCCGTTCAAAAAAGCCCTACGTCATTATGGATTGCACCGCCACGCCCAATTCGCTGATCGAAGCCACGCTGTTCGGTTCGACCAAAGGGGCATTTACCGGCGCGGTCGAGCGTAAGGGGCTGCTCGAAGCGGCCGACGGCGGCAGCATCTTTCTCGATGAAGTGGGCGAGATCGAAATCGACATTCAACCCAAACTGTTGCGCTGCCTCGAAACCGGACGATTCCGGCCCGTGGGAAGCACAAAGGAAACCGGCAGCGATTTTCGTATCATCTGCGCGACGAATCGCGACCTGATGGCTGAAACCAAAGCCGGTTCGTTTCGTACCGATCTGTTTTACCGGATTTCCGCTCAACGTATTGTGATTCCGCCGTTGCGCGAGCGCGCCGCCGATATTCCCGTCCTGGCGCGGTTTTTCCTGACACGGATCGCGAATGAATATAACCGCACCGATGCCGACTTTACGCCGGAAGCGTTACGCGTGATCGCTCAATACGCCTGGCCGGGCAATATTCGCCAGCTTCGATTCGTTGTTGAATCCGCCTTCTTCCAGACGGTCGAAGGGAAAATCGGCGCTGAACACCTCTCCATTGAGAACGAGCCGGTTTCGATGACCGATTCGATTCAGTCGGCGGTTGACGTCGATCAGGATTTCAAATCGTTTCGCGACGACGCGATTCTGCAAGCGGAGACGGCGTACATAAAACAGCTGCTTGAATCCACCAATGGCGATGTGCGTCTGGCCGCGCAAAAGGCCGGTTTGACCCGCGAGGCCATGTATCGGGTGATGTCTCGATGCAATCTTTCCGCCAGCGAGTTTCGCGACTCCTGACGGTATCAACGCAAGATCGTGATTTGAAAAAAATATCCCGCTCTCTCACCATGAGAGAGCGGGAATTTCGTATTCAGGGAAATCGAATTCGACTTGGACTCAGTACAGGCTGAACTCGCTGATACCCGTGCCTTCGCCAATCACGCCCAGCGTCATGCCGAAGCAGGTCAGGAACGGCGCCGCGTTCGGAAGCAATGAGGGCATGGTGATCGATTTCAGCGCCTTGTCGCCATTCAGCGCATAGGCTTTGCGGATGAGAATCAGACCGCCGGACGGAGCCGCGCCGTCGCCGTCGCGCACCAGGCCGGAGAACAGACGAGCGCCAGCCGATGAGAGCACGACCGGGCCGGTGAAGAGACCGATGCGGTGGATGCGAGCGCCCCAGTTGCCGCTATCAACCGCAGTGGCCTGACCGGGAGCCGCGTCTTTAAAGCGAAGGTAGAATTCCGTCGTGCCGGAAGGCAGAACGCTCGACAAATCGAATTCATATTTCTTGCGGTTGGGCGTATAGCCGTCGCCGCCGCCGGGATAAACCTGGTCCGCGGTGGCGCTGTTGTAAATTTCAGTCATGGGGAAATCAGGATCGAAAGCCGGGTCGTCCGTGCTGACCAGAACCTGAATGTTACCCCACATTTCCATGTAGAGTTTCGCGCCAGCCGCGTAAGGAAGCTGGTAGGTGAGAAATTCGCCTTCGCCGTCGACCCAGCGGTACTGGCCGTAATCATGCGCGGTCGGTTCCGTGCCTGACCAGTCCCATAGATACAGATCGAACTCATCGGGGTCGCTCGCATGGCAGAGAATGTCGGCGAGTATTTCACTGGGGTTGCCGCTGGCGGGTTTGTACCATTCCGGCGGCTTCCAGAACCAGTCGTTTACCACGCCAATGCTGATTGATTCCGAAGAACCGTCGGCGTAATTCACGGTCATGACGTCTTTATCTTTCCACGCCGTTCCCGGAAACTCGCCGTTGCCTGACATCAGAGCCAGATACAGACGATCGTAAGAACGTTGCTCCGGAGCCGGGATGGTGGAGCCGTCAGGCCGGTAAGCGTCCATCGCCTGCTGCTCATAAACGGGGCCAAGCAGAAACTGGGTCAGTCCATCTTCGGTATAATTCGGCTGCCCGTCCACGAACGTGTCCGGGAACGTCCACGAGCGGATGCGCTTTCCGCCGTCATCGAGAAACATCGTACCGAGGATGGGGTCGCCGGCGTCATCGCCATTACCGGCGTTGTAGCCATCCACGTTCCAGAACGCCGTGAGGTCGACAGGATAACTGATTACCTGTTGCGACCATGACGGCGCGGCCATGAGCAGCGCGGCGAACACCGCGATACTCGCGCACAAACGTTTGCTTGACATCATTCTTCCTCCATAGGCAAATACCTCCCCGGTGTGGGGAGGCGGAATGAATTCACCCGTATCGGGGTGAATAGATTGAATCGGAATAATGGGAAACCGTATTACTGGTGTTTCGTATTAATTTGTTAGATTTGGATTAGAGCATAAGTTTCAGAACAGGTGAAGAGTTTTTGAATAGAAATAATTAAAAAAATATAAAAATATTAAACCAGTCATTAATGATTGATTTTATAGACTTAAGCGAGAATATTGCAGATGTCGCACAGTATGTGTGCGTACTATGTTAGAGAAACAGCGCGCACAAAAATATCCCCGCTGCGTCAGGACGTCCATCGCTGCGGGGATATTTTTTAACCAGTTGGTTCGTCTTGATTTGTGAAAACAGGCCGAACGTTCAGTCTCTCTCTTACCGTGCGGCGGCTACGGTTCGGGGGCGGTCGACCGATCTCACCAGAAATGGAGCGATCTGATCGAGGGGCATGACGTGAGACGCGCCGCCCAGCTTGATCGCCTCTTTCGGCATTCCGAAGACGACGCAGGAAGCCTGATCCTGCGCGATGGTCAGGGCGCCGGTTTCATGCATGGCGAGCATGCCGCGTGAACCGTCTCCACCCATGCCGGTCATGATGACGCCGATCGCTCGGCGTCCCACACGTGAGGCTACCGAATCGAATAAGACGTCCACCGATGGGCGGTGCCGGTTGACCGGAGGCGTATCGAGCAACCGGACGCGATATCCGGCGCCCGAGCGGACGACTTCCATGTGTAGGCTTCCGGGAGCGATCAGCGCCGTACCCGGCGACACGGGGTCGCCCTCTTCGGCTTCTTTAACATAAATGTCGCACAAGGTGTTAAGGCGATCGCTGAACGCTTTGGTGAAGCCGGCCGGCATGTGTTGTACGATGACGATGCCTGGTAATGTGGCGGGCAGATTGACCAGGAACTCACGGATCGCTTCCGGGCCGCCGGTTGATGCGCCCACCGCAATCAGGTCGATCTGACCCGAAGCGGGAATCATCATGGGCCGGGGCGCCGTCGGTTTGGGCGTTGTGCGGGGCGCGGCGGGCCGGGGAACGAATCGGCGTGGTTTCGATCGGCCTACCGCGACGATTTTCTGGGCGAGCGCGTCGACGATCTCCTGCACGCTGAAGCCGCCCGCCTGGGGTTTCGTTACGAAATCGACAGCGCCGAGCTCAAGCGCTTTCAGAGTCGCCTGCGCGCCCTGATCGGTGTGAGCGCTGACCATGATGACCGGCAGATTGTATTTTTGAACGATCTCGGGTAACACGTCGAGTCCACTTTTGTTGGGCATTTCGACGTCCGGCGTTACCACGTCCGGTTGAAGCTGTTCGATTTTCCGGGCGACGAACGCGCCATCCGGCGCGGCGCCGACGACCTCGATCTCGGGATGCTGGTTGAGCAGATCCGACAGCATCTTGCGGATCAAGGCGGAATCGTCTACGACAAGAACTTTTACTTTACTATTCATTTCAACCCTTCCACTGAGTGGAGCTTTCACAAAGCAATTTTTTCTATCGAATTACGCGGCTGTGCCGAGCGTTGTTTGAATCAATGAAGCGGTGTCGAGAATCAGAATGACTCGCCCATCGCCCAGAATCGCGGCGCCCGCGATGTAACCCGCGCCCGACACGTTTCCGTTAAGCGATTTAATCACGATTTCCTGTTCATTCACCATGCGGTCGACGATCAGACCGACGTGATGGTTCCCCTGGCGGATGACCGCGACGTAAAACCGGTCGTCGCCGTTTTCCGGGGCCTGACCTCCGACGACGGTCTTCAGGTTCAAGAGCGGAACCACCTGATCGCGAAGCCGAATGACGTTGCCCTGACCCTTTACCGAGAAAATATCGTCTCGGGTGATACGGATGGTTTCCGACACGTTTGAAATCGGCAACGCGTACATTTCATCGCTGGTTTCAACCAGCAGCGCCTGAATAATGGCGAGCGTCAGAGGCAGTTTGAGGAAGAACGTCGTGCCCGCGCCGATCTGAGATTCGATATCGACCGAACCGCCCAGTTGTTCCAGAGAGCGGCGAACCACGTCCATTCCAACGCCGCGTCCGGAGATATCGGTGACCTGCGCCGCAGTGGAAAAGCCCGCCCTGAAGATCAGCTTCCAGGCTTCCTTGTCGCTCATGGAGGCGGCTTCATCAGGGGTGATCAAACCTTTTTCGATCGCCTTGTTCTTCAATTTAGCTGGGTCGAGGCCATGTCCATCATCTCTGACGGTGACGACGATGCTGTTGCCCTGATGAACCGCGTTGAGATGGAGCAGGCCTTGTTCAGGCTTACCCGCCGCCTTGCGTTCTTCCGGAGATTCGATGCCGTGGTCGACCGAGTTTCGTACCATGTGCATGAGCGGATCGCCGATCTGGTCGATGATTTTCTTGTCGAGTTCGGTCTCCTCGCCTTCGATGACCAGATTGACCTGCTTGCCGCGCGTCTGCGCGAGATCTCGCACGACCCGGCGGAAACGGGAGAACACCATGCCCATCGGGACCATGCGTGAATCCATGATGGTTTCCTGCAGCTGAGAGAGGAACATGCCCTGTTGGGTGATGACGTCCATCAGTTCTTCTTCAACCCCGCCTTTGCCGTACTTGCCGACGAGGCGCTGGCTCAGTTCATAGGCGCGCCCACGCTGAATCACCAGTTCGGCGGCGAGGTTCAACAGGCGATCCAGTTTTTCGATATTGACGCGCACCGTCTGGGTTTTCGAACGGTCTTCGCGGCGCTCAAACGAGGTCTCGACGCCTTTCTCGCCTGATTTTTCTGAAGAGTCTTGATTGGCGGAGGCGGTTTCCAGTGCGGCGGCTTGAGCCTGCGCCTTGGCGTCAGGCCATTCAAATTGATCGATGTCTGTGACTTCGCGCACGTTCAGCACTTTGACGTCGGTGGTGTCGCAGGCTTTTTTGACCGCGTCAGCGTCTTCGTGAGATGCGAACAGCACGGCGAACTGGGTGCCAAAATCTTCCACTTCTTCTTCCAGCGAAGGAGAGGTCGTGATGGAGCTGCCCGCTTTTTCCAGGTTGGAGGCGATCAGGTACGCGCGCGTCATCGCCATTTGAACGTCGTCGTTGAATTCGACGTAGATCTCATAAATCTTTTCGCCTGAAAGGCGGAACTCTTCAACCCGGCTGCGCAGTTCTTCGTTCAACCGCAGACGAAGCGGGGCGGGTTTTTTCGCCGCGGAGGCCGCGGCCTCGCCTTTCACGATCTTCTGAAATGAAGTGATCAGGTCTTGCGAGCGATGTTTGATCTGGTTGCGTTCCGCTTCGGAAGACGATTCCTGAAGATGAGCCAACATGTCCTTGAGGACGTCAAAAGCCTGGAACAGGAGGTTGAAAGTGTCGTTGTCGATGTCGGCGTTTTTGTCGCGCAGAAACCCGATCAGGTCTTCCATCTTGTGCGTGAATTCACTGACGTGCATGAACCCGACCATGGCGGAAGACGATTTCAGCGTATGAGCCGACCGGAACAGCGCGCCCAGCGCCTCACGGTTGGCGGGATTTTTTTCCAGATCGAGCAACGAATCGTTCATGAGTTGAAGATGTTCGTCGGCGTCCTGGTAAAACAGATCGATGTAGGCTTGCGAGTCGAACGACATGGTCTTCCTCCAGATTATGGGGTCGCGCGGGGCGACTCAGGTTGCGCGGCCGGGCCGCGCGGCGGCGTCAGGCGTCTACGGGTTTGCGGTAAACCGACGGCGCGATGTATTCGAAGGGAATAGAGCAACCGTGCAGCGTTTCGCTATGGCCGAGGAACAGATAGCCTCCCGGCCTTAAGACGTGCCAGTGTTTGGCGATGATCTCGTGTTGCGATTCCCGGTTAAAGTAAATCAGAACGTTGCGGCAGAAGATGACGTCAAAGCCTGACAACGCCCGTTGAAAATCCAGTTTCAAGTTGATCTTTTTAAACGTGACTGTCTGGGCGAGCTCGGGTTTGACTTTGAAACGCCCGTCGCCCTTCAGAAAATATTTTCTCAGTAGCGGCGCGGGAACGGGGCGCACCTTCTCTTCCGCATAAATGCCCGTTACGGCAGCGCGCAAAATCGTTTCGGAGATGTCCGACGCCAGCAGTTCGTATTTCCATCCTGCTTGACGGGCTAGATACTCCGCCAGGCAGATGGCGAGCGAATAGGGTTCTTCTCCTGACGAAGAAGCCGCGGACCAAACTCGGAGCGTTCGTGAACTCCGCCGCCGGTCTGACATCAGGTCGGGCAGTACCTGCCGTTCCAGAATCTCGAAATGCTTGGGTTCGCGGAAAAAGTCTGTCTTGTTGGTCGTAACCGCGTCGACCAGTTCAATCATCTCCTGGCGCCGCTGGGGGCTCTGCTCAATGAATTTCAGGTAATCTGAAAACGTCTGCAAGCCCAGGTGGCGCAAGCGCTTTGACAGGCGATTGATCAACAAATGTTTTTTATGCTCACGAATCTCAATGCCGATTTCATCAAAGATCCGGCGGCGCAGTTCTTGAAACTCGCGGTCGGTCATCGGCGGCGTGAAGAACATCGTCGTTTTCTGGCCGGGAGCATCGCCGCCCGAATTGGTGGATGATTGTCGGGACATGAGATTCGCCAGGCTCATTTCTTTGACTCTTCCAGTCCGACATAGAGATCGATCACGCCGCAATCGGTACCAAGCGGGACGACGATCATACCAATCTTCAATGACGAGATATGAACGTTGGTGGCCATGACCAGCGTGGGAGGAGACAGGTCGATGTTTTTGCCCAGTTTTTCCAATTTGATCGAGGCGCGGCCAGAGACGATGTTTCCCAGTTCGCCCAGGGCGCTGCGCGCCATTTCGTCAAATTCGGTGACTTCGGCGCCCATCATCATGCGCGACACTACGTTGCGCGCGGTTGACTGGTCAAATCCGTAGATCACCTGCCCCTGAATGTCGCCGACCACGCCGATGATGGCGCAGACGTCGCGAAACGGCTCGTTGGTCTGTTTGAGGCGGAGATTGCCACGATCGGAATGCAGTTGGGCGATCTCCTCCAGAACTTCAGAAGCCGATTCAATAAATGGATTGATATATTCAACTTTCACCGGGGTCTCCTTACCTTTTCATTGGGTGCGCGGTGGACTTTGCGATCAGCCGGCGATGACTTTTTTCAACGCTTCCAACACTCGATCGGGCTGGAACGGTTTGACGATAAAGTCTTTCGCGCCGCACTTGATGGCTTCGAGCACGTTGGCCTGCTGGCCGATCGCGCTGCACATGATTACTTTCGCGGCCGGTTCGATCTCGCGAATGCGTTTCAGCGATTCGAGACCGTCCATTTCCGGCATGGTGATATCCATCGTGACCACGTCCGGTTTGAACGTTTTGTACTTTTCAACGGCTTCCTGACCATTGATCGCTTCGGCCACGACTTCGTAGCCGCCCTTGGTGATCAGATCCTTCAGGGTCGCACGCATGAACGCGGCGTCATCTACAATCATCACGGAATTTCCCACCGTAAGACTCCTTCCTTGCTGATGAAAACGTTTTCATTTTGGGTAATCGTCAGGCCGGGAACCAGTTTCCCGTTTCGACACGCACTACTCATATTCAAATCTCGTACCAGCATGATTTTCGATACATAAAAAAATGCCCACTCAAAGATTTGTTTTAGTATCTTCAAATAAATCAAGTGGTTGTGTTTGTTTCGATTGGTGGGTTCAGGCTAGATAGGTTTCAGGGAGGATGTAATCGGAAATGCTACTTTTCTCATTTCCGATTACCGGATTGTGCATAATGCAATCCGCCCCATGCAGGAGATTTACTAATTTATCATAATGCGAACAGATAAAAAACAAAGCAATCCGTTTCTGAATTGCATATAAATATTGCATCGGTGTCGCTGTGGTTGGAATTCCACTGAATTATGATTCTGGATCAAGCTGAATCTTCATCTTCTTCGATATGAAGATTCTCCGCATTCTGACCGAAGATGGTTTCCTGGCTATTAACTGGGGTCAACTCATTATCTGAATGCCACGCGAGCGCGGCCCCGCATCGGATGCAGTACATGGCGTATGGATCGTTTTTCGTATTACATTGCTGGCATTTCATGATTTGCGCTCCTCCATTGGTTTTACTTTCATTTTACCATAGAGAGAACCATGCGTATAAAAAAACGCTGCTCAGCGGTGTTTAAGAGCCTCTTTAATGAGGGTTGAGGCGTCCGCTTCTTCACTGACGGCGTCAAGCGCCTTGTTAAGGGCTCGCTGGGCGGCATCGGGCTTGAGTCCAAGCGCCATCAGGGCGTCCAGCGCTTCCTGAGCGGCGGGCGCCGGAGGCGCGCTTGTCTCATCCGCCGTTTTGCCTTCTCGAACCGGCGCGGTGAGCAGGGGACTCTTTACACGCTTCAGTTCGAAGATTAATTTTTCCGCCCGTTTTTTACCGATGCCTGGCGCCTGACAGAGCAGGCCGGGCTCGTCTTTCTGAACCGCCTGTACGATGAGTGATACGGAGAGGTGGGAGAGAATATCGAGCGCAACCTTGCCCCCCACGCCCGACAGGCCGAGAAAGAGATTGAAGAGATCGCGCTCGGCTTCGGTCGCGAAGCCGTAGAGCTGAACGTCGTCTTCCCGCAACAACATCACGGTATGAAGAAACGCCGTTTCGCCGCGCGATGGCAACTCGCGGTAGGTGGAAAGCGGGATGTTGACGCGGAACCCCACGCCTCCCACATCAATCACGGCGTAGTTATCCCGCTTGTCCTGTAACGTACCCGACAGGTGGTGAATCATCGGTCGTTCGCGCCTTCCGTAATGTATCGGGCCCTGTGTGGCTGGTTCGCGCCATTGGTGATGATTATGTTCGGATCGGATTTCGGCGCAACCGGCGGCGATGGAATGAAAAGCGGTATGCCGCAATCGAATGTCAACGCTTCAGTGCTCCGCGTAAGAGATCATGCACCGGTTTGGCGTGAATGTAGGTCAACGCGGCGGCGAGCGCGTCGGCAGCGTGTTCCGACTCGGGCGGCTGGTTCATCGCAAGCAGAACCCGCACCATCTTCTGCACCTGATCTTTACTGGCGCGGCCCCGGCCGACCACCGCCTGTTTGATTTCGGCGGGTGTGTATTCCGACATGGGCAGGGCGAGCTTCGCGCCGGCCAGTATGGTGGCGGCGCGGGCCTGACCGAGCAAGAGAGCGATCTGGACGTTTTTGCAGTACACCAGCTGCTCGAACGCCATACGGTCTGGATGAGTGCGCATGACGACTGCTTCGATTCCATCGTGGATGATTTGCAGACGTTCGGGCAACGACTGTTCGGCTCGGGTTTTGATCTCGCCGCACTCGATCAGACGCGCCTGTCGCCCCGCGCCGGCGGTTTCGACGACGCCGAAGCCCGTAAACCGCAGACCGGGGTCGACGCCCAGGATGCGTTGAGGAGTTGACGTCATGTTATTCGGGCTTGATTTCGCGCATCATCAGATTTTCGACCGCCTGCTGTGGATTCTGGCCTTCTTCCACGATTGAGAACACTTCCTGTGAGATAGGCAACTCATACTGGCAACGCGTTTTCAGATCGGGTACGGCGCGCACCGTGGTGCGGCCTTCAACCACCATGCCGATTTCTTCTTCCGCGTCGTCGGGTGAGAAGCCCCGGGCGATGAGTTCGCCGAATTTCCGGTTGCGGCTGTGACGGCTGGTGCATGTCACCACCAGATCGCCCAGACCGGATAGGCCCATGAAGGTTTCCTGACGCGCGCCGAGGCGGACCCCCGCCACGCTCAGTTCGTTCAGCCCGCGCGAGATCAACGCGGCGCGGGCGTTATCGCCAAAGCCCAGTCCATCCGACACGCCAACCGCGATGGCCAGCACGTTCTTCAGCGCGGCGCCGATCTCGACGCCGAATGGGTCTGCGTTGCGGTATACGCGAAACGATGGATTCTGAAACGTTTCCTGTACGGTGTGAGCGATGGCTTCGTCAGCGTGCGCCGCCACGATGGCTGTCGGCATGCCCACCGCGACTTCCTCGGCGTGACTGGGGCCGGAAAGAGCCGCCACGCCGCGCACCACGCCCGACACGATCGCACCGCGCCATTCTTCTTCCAAAACCTGGGTCATGGTTTTCAATGAGCCGGCTTCAAGACCTTTGGTCGCGCTGACGACGATTTTGGGTTTCCCTTTCAATAGAGGGGCGACGCCGCGTGCGAACGGCCGAATGAATTTGGAGGGGACGGCGACCAGCAGCAGGTCGGCGTCTTCGATAAACGAATCGAGCTCGACTCTCGGCGTGACCGTTTCAGGTAACACCACGCCGGGCAGTTTGTGAACCAGGCGCCGGGTGCGTTTGATTTTGTCGATCTCGCCGGGATCGTTCGACCACAGCGATACATCGACGTTGTTGCGCGCCAGTACGATGGAAAGAGCGCCGCCCCATGAACCCGCGCCCAATACGCCTACGTGAAAATTCGAAGATGCTTGAGTCATTCAAACCCCGCGCCGGGAGAGTCCGGCGTCATTTGGATGGATCGAGATTCGATACATTCAAAAGCCAAAGTAAAAAAAATTCAATAAACGGGAGTGGATCGGCGTTTTTGATATGAGCGTATGGCAGTAATCCAATAGGATGAATATCAAACTCGCGCCTTGAGCGTTTTACATCAACGGAGAGTTCATTATGAAACGGGTTCAACTCAATCTGTATCTGAATCTGGCCGCGTATGTCTTGTTACTGGGCCTGATTTCAACTGGTTTGCTGATGGAATTCACGCTGCTTCCCGGCTCGCGCGGAGGGCAGGGGATGGCGGTTTGGGGGATGACGCGGCACGACTGGGGCGATATTCACTTTTATATTTCGCTGGGTTTCATGACGGCGTTATTACTCCACCTCTATCTGCATTGGGAATGGATTCTCTCGACGTTCCGCCGATTTATAACGCCGCGCAATACGGCTGCGCTGAGTGTGGTCGCCCTCATCAGCGTGGCGGCGCTGGCGTTTCCACTTTACGCGCCGATTGAGCGAGGGGTGGAGGAAGAATCCGGTCCGCGCGGCGGACGGCGGTTTGAGGCGAATGCTGGTTCAACCACCCAACAGCAGGAAGATAGCGAGATCAAAGGATATATGACGTTCGCCGACATCGAGACGGCGTATGGCGTTCCATTTGATGTATTGATGAATGAGCTGGGGCTTCAACCTGATCCCGCGCTGTACCAGCAACGCGCGGGCCGCGCCCTGCGGGAATTGGGAGTCGAGATGGACGCTCTGCGCGCGGCGGTCAAGCGCCTTCATGAGGCGGAGAATCAATCGTGACGCGCGTGTCTCGCCGACGGGGCCGGGATGGTACAATAATCCTGTAAACCACCCCGGCTCTTACGGATCGAGGCGAAGGCATGGCGGGACCCGTACTTCCACAAGATGATATCGAACTGCAACGGCATCGCCTGAACTGGCTGATCGGGCTGCGCTGGCACGGTACAGGCGCCCTGGTGTTTTCCGCGCTGATCGGCCGCTTTCTTCTGGGGATTCATTTTTCGGTTCCCGCGCTGCTGGCCGTCGCCGCCTGTATGGCCTCGTTCAACGCCTATGAAACGATTCGCCTGAAGACGATCCGCTTCGATCGCTGGGCGCCGCTGAGACAGGTGATTTTCGACGTCCTTTCGCTCACGCTGATTCTGTTCATTACCGGCGGATTCAAAAATCCATTTTTTACTTTTTATTTCTTCCAGATCATACTCGCCTGGATTCTGCTGCCGCCTCGCCAGAGCGTCGCGATGGCGTGTTTTATCACGCTGTGCTTCGCGCTGCAGGGTTGGGCTTCGTACGTCATCCCCGTCGACATGGATATCAGCGACGAGGGGCTGCTGTCGCTGGGACGCGTCCCGTTTCACTTCGTCGGCGCGCCCATCAGTTTCGTCGCGACCTCAGCGATCACGGCGTACTTTGTTCACGTGATCATGCGCGATCTTCGCCTGCGTGAGTTAGAACTTCGCGACGCGCGCCAGCGCGCCGAACTCGATCTCAACAAACTCGACAATATTTTGCGGCGGCTGGAGACGGGTCTGGTGGTCTTCGATCGCGAAGGGCGGCTTGAATGGGTTAACGACCGAGTGCGAGACTGGTTTGGCCCCGAAGGAGAGCGCGAAGATCTCGCCTGTTACCGTATCGCCGCCGCCGCGCGCGGCAAGCGTGACGGGCTGCTTGAAAAAAACGAGCGCGCCGACGCGACGCCTTATATTGAGGCGCGGCTGCCGACTCTGGCGAGCGGAACGCGCGATTTTGAGGTGATCGTCTCGCCGATTTACAGCGAACGCGGCGAACCGCTGCAGGTGATCGAATTGATTCTCGACGTGACCGATCACAAGCGGCGCATCGATCAATGGGCGCGGGCTGAAAAACTCGCCGCCATCGGTCAGCTGGCGGCGGGCGTGGCTCACGAGATCAATACGCCGCTGGGCACCATCCGCATTCTCGCTGAAGAAGCCCGCGACATCCTCGATCATGACGCCTCGCTCGCCTCGGCTGAGTCGCGCGGCGATCTGGATGAATCGTTGCGCACGATTCACGAACAGACCACCCGATGCAAAAACATTACGCAGGGATTGTTGAATTTTTCACGGAATCCCGGGCCCGCGTTTGATGAGTGTTCGGTCAATGAACTGGCCGCGCAGTCGATCGAGCTGGTGCGTCCAAAGATCGGGCGCATCGAAGTCAAACGGTGTTTTGAAAGTGAATCGCCGGTGATTCGCACCGATCCCAACCAGGTCAAGCAGGCGCTGTGCAACCTGCTGATTAACGCCGCCGATGCGCTGGAAGGGCGTGAAGACGGCGGGTGCATTCGCGTCGAGACCCGCCATGAAAACGGGGTGGCGATCATCCGGGTGATCGACAACGGCCCGGGCGTTCCGGTGGAAAGCCTGCCGCATATTTTTGAACCGTTTTACACGACCAAGCCGGTAGGCAAGGGGACCGGGCTGGGGTTATATATATCCTACGGCGCGATCCGCGATCTGGGCGGCCGTCTCGAGATCGAAAATCAACCGGACGAGGGGGCCGCGGCGACGATTACGCTGCCCATTCAGCATGAACGATAATCCGATATCCACTATTTTATTCGTTGACGATGACGACGTGTTCCGCCGCACGGCGGGGCGCGCCTTGCAGCGGCGCGGCTTCTCCGTGCTGGACGCCTCCTGCGGAGAAGAAGCGCTGAATCTGATGGCGTTGCCCGAGTGTTCGGCCGCCGTGGTCGATATGCGCATGCCCGGCATGGACGGGCTTGAGCTGCTCAACCAACTCCATCAGCGCCTGCCCAGCCTGCCGGTCATTATGCTGACCGGTCACGGCGACATTACCACCGCCATCGAAGCGATGAAACGCGGCGCCTTTCATTACATGACCAAGCCTTGCGACATTCAGGAACTGGAAATTTATCTGAATAAGGCGGTCGAACAGAACGAGATCCAGAAAGAAAACATCCACCTGCGCAACGCCATGCGCCGCACGCAGGATCACCCCGGCATCGTGGGTGGAAGCCGCGCCATTCAGCAACTGCTCGATACCATCGGCCGCGTCAAAGACGCTGACTCGCCCGCGTTGATTCTCGGCGAGAGCGGCGCCGGGAAGGAACTGGTGGCGCGCGCGCTTCATTTTCAGAGCCAGCGGCGCGAACACCCGTTTATCGACATCAACTGCGCCACCCTCAAACCCGAACTACTTGAAAACGAACTGTTCGGCCACGTTTCGGGCGCGTTCACCGGTGCGGTCAGCCAGAAAGAAGGCCTCTTCGGCGTCGCCGACAAGGGGTCGCTCTTCATCGATGAAATCGCCGACATGGACCCCAACGTGCAGGCCAGCCTGCTGCGAGTAATCGAGACCGGCGAGTACCGCCCGCTCGGTTCGACGAAAGTGCGCTCAACCCAGACGCGCGTCATCGCCGCCGCCAACCGCGACCTCGGCGCCGAAGTGGCCAAAGGGCGCTTCCGCGAGGACCTTTATTACCGGCTCAATGTCATCACCATCGTCACTCCCCCATTACGCGATCACGCCGAAGACATCCCGCTGCTGGTGGAGGAATATCTCAAACGCTCGCCCGCCGGGCGGCGCGGCGTGCGCTTCTCGCCTGAGGCGATCGGCGCGCTGGAGGCCTATCACTGGCCGGGCAACGTTCGCGAACTGTTCAATATCTGCGAACGCGCGGTGCTGCTCAATAACGATCCGGTCATCAGCGCGGAGGCGGTGCGCTCGCTGTTGTCGATGAGTTTTCCGTTACGCGCGCCCGGTGCGCCCGCGCATGAAACGGCAGGCGCGCCTGCGCGGCCGGCGCCCGCGCGCCTGCGCAGCCTGGAAGACGTCGAGAAGGAGCACATCGAAAACACCCTGCGCATGGTCGAGCGCAACGTGTCGCGCGCCTCGGACGTGCTGGGTATCGACCGCCGCACCCTGCAACGTAAGATGAAACGCTACGGCCTGCGCGGAGAATAAAACAACCCACCGCGGTAATCGTGAAATCCAAACATTCCGCCCGTGCCGCTCTTCCCCGTATTACTTTGAGCCTGCCTGTGAAACTCATTTCTTTTGGATGGATTTTTTGTTGACGTTTTTTCTCTATTTATTTAGATTTTTTGTGATGATCAATCTCCGCTCCCGGTGCGTTTGTTGATGTGCAGCAATGGAAACGCTTCGATGGGGCGAATAAGCGACCCGCGCTGCTATTGAGGTCAGATGATGAGATCGCATATGAACGATAATTCTGGCGAGAGGAAAGGAGTGTCTTGAAATGAAATATTTCGTTCAAGTTGTCGGTTCGCTTCTTTTGGCCTGTTTGGTGTTGTCCTCAAGTGTGCAGGCTTCGAGTATTGTCATCACTTATACGCCGGAAGATCAACGCATGTTGGATGAGTATCTGGAAAATGACTTCAACAACGCCATTGAGGACGTCCCCATTATCAGTTACATCGCCAATAAAATTGAAAATGGGACATCCGATTTGGATATCTTCAACGGATGTAAGCTGGTTTATAGGATGTCTGACAAACATCGAACGTATTTCGATCATATTCTAGTCGAACGTTTCGTCGATGAAATCGAATCGCGAACCCTGTCGCTTGATTACTTCGTTGATGGCGGGAACCTGTTTCACGCGATGTACTCGCTGGGAATCACTCGAACGGATCTCTCCATTGAATTTCTGCTGGGGATGATGGAGCCGATTGAAAACTGGCCGGAATCTTTTCGAGTAAATGTATTAAAACCAGGGAATAAAAATCAATTAATCAAAGATCTCCGCGAGGCTGCGATGGGAGCGCTTTTGCAACCACAGGATGAAAAAGGGAAAGAATTGCTCTCTGTCATTGAGCAAAAAGTCACTAATTTTAATGATAACGATGAGTATAAGGGTTACTTGCTTTATAATGTAGATGTGTGGAAAAAAATTTATGAAGAGGCGGCGGTGAAGAATTATAAGGATTATCAGTAATTTCTTGACAACCTGCTTTTCACGTTGTTTTTCATGTATTTATTCCCAAGCGGCTATATAGCCGCCCGGTTTGTTTTGTTTATTGCGAATCAGCCAGATTGGATGTGGCTTTTTAAACCCGTCACTAAAATAAATAAAGCAACGGGCCACCGTACTGCCCTTCTCTTACTTCCGCGATTCGATCTCTTTGAGGCGCTCCTGGCGTTGTTTCATCTGTTCCTGCTGCATCGAGTTGAATTCCTCCTGCGTCGCCTGATCGATAGGTGGAAACCAGTCCGCCCCCATTTCCAGTCCAGCCGAACAGAGAATGTGGTACTCATACGTGGCTGAATCGATCGACGGAAAACTTGCGCTGGGGCGCATGGTTTGAGGGATGCTCCCTTTCGCACAGGTGAACAGCGTCAGAAAGGCGGCGGGGCCGGGCGCCGTGGGCATGGGGGCGATGCACTTGAAGACGCGCTGGGCGTCGACCGGCCCGTACTGACGCCAGAGCGTGTCGCCGTTGTTGTCGATGACGGCGGCGCCCACCCACATCTCCACGCCGGAGGGCCATGCGACGCTCGCCTTGGCCGCGACGTTGCCCGCTACGGCGAAATAGGGCTTGCCCTGCATGCGTACGCGCGGGTCCAACGCCTGAGTGGGGCTGACGGGCGCGCCCGCCGGACGTGAACCGGGTACGGGCAAAACGATGCGGCCGAACGAAACCGAGTCGAACAGAAATGGCTCGGGATGAATCATGACTTGCGAGGTCTTCACCACCGTGTTCTCGGGCGCGGTGAAATACATGCCTTCTTTCGGCTTGAAGTCCACAAAGGGAAACAGCATCAGCTCGGGGTTGAAATACGCGCCGCTCATCGACGCATCCTCCCCCGCGCCGGTGGTAGGGAGAATCATGCCGGATGCTTTTGCTTTCGCCTCGTAATCCTTGCGCAGCTTGACGGCGGTTTCGAGGCTGGCGTAAGGGCCTTTGTAATCGGCGCCGATGCGCACGAAATAGCGCCCTCCGGTTTTGATCAACACCGCTCCCTGGGCGCGCGCCTGTTGAACCTCGGCGGGCGATTGACATTCCGTAACGGGGTAACCGCTGGCTGGCGGCTCGGCGGCCAGCGCGGGGATGGTCAGGCACAAAAGCAGAGCGATCAGATACCGTTTCACGTTCGTTCCCTGTTTGATTCGTGATATGATGCAAAACGCCGGTCGTGGGCTGAAGGTTCGCCCGGCCGCGTCACCTATACAAGATAGCGCGCGAGGGCCGTTTTGCCCATCCGCCGCCGCGTTCCATCGAGAGCCCATGAATGAGTCGAAACGCAACGAAACATTCGCGCGCAATCTGGCGCTGATCGAACGGCTCTACCCTCAATACGTTCCCATATTACAAAACGCCTCCTCCAGCGTGAGCGGCTATCGCCTTGCCGCCGTGGAAGGCGGCGCATGGACCTGCAAGGCGGATGCGCCCGATGGCGAGCGGTGGCTGCACGGGCCCGCCGATCCGTGGTTGACGGCGCGATCGGCGCTCCATCACGCCCGCTGGGAAGAACAGCGGCTGTTCGTCGTTCTCCGGCCCGGGCTGGGGTATCTGCCGCTCGAACTGTATTCCCGGATGCGCAAGGGGCGCTTCGCGCAACGGATGCTGATTATCGAAGACCGCACCGGCCTTTTGCGGCTGGGTCTGGAGCTGTTTGACTGGACCGATCTGTTGCGGTCGGACCGCGTCATCCTCTCGATCGATCGTTTTCCCGCCGATGCGGCCATGAATTTCTTTCAGACCAACCCGTCCGCGGCGTTGACGCCGATCTCGGTGTTATGCGGCGTCGAGTGGACGAATGAAGAACAGCACATTATCGGCGACCTGCAACAGCGTTTTCCTCCGATGGCCGATCAGATATTCGCGGCGTCACGGCAATACCTGAACGACCTTCACCAGCATTACCGCCGCGCGGGCGGCGATCCCGCGCATAAACGGCGCGTCCTGTTCGTCGAGCCGGAACACGACTATCTGGCGGATTCGATGAGCGAAGGCTTTATCGCGGAAGGCTGCGAGACCGCGTCGTTCAAGGCGAATCCCCGCCTGGTGAGTTTTCTGAACCCCTACGTGTGGCTGGTATATACTCGTGAAAACTTTCCCGACGTGATGTTGTGGATGAACCGCAACACGTTGTCTCCCGAAGGCGCTGAAACGCTCTCCGCATTGCCGATCAAAAAGGCGCTCTGGTTTCTCGACAGCCCTAAGCGGGTGAAAACCACGCGGGAAGAGCTGGCGGGCATCGACGCGATTTTTTCGTTCGATAAAAGTTATGTCGGGTATTTAAGTGAATTGAGCGGCAAACCCTGTCTCTATCTGCCCACCGCCGCGGGAATTCAGCCAATGCCTGAATGCGAACCTGAAAAAGACTGGCCGCGCCGCGAGGGCCCGGACGTGGGCTTTATGGGCGCGCTGGCGGTGCAGCGTTATCAGGACGTCCGCGCATTCTGGCAGGAGCGCGATCCGGCTTTCGTCGATCTGCTGGATGGCGTGGTCGAAGCGTACATGGCGGATGAGAGCGTGACGCTTGAGGCGCGTTATCTCGCGGAGGCGGGAGACGAACGGCCGCCGTATGAAGGTTTTGTCACACTGTATCTCGAAGAGCGTGTAACCTACCTTAAACGCCTTAACGCTTTACGGCGCGTCGTGGATCTGGGTCTCAAAACCTACGGTGCGCCGGAGTGGGGGCGTGAGGAGTGGGCTTGTGAGCTCACGCCCTGTTACGCCGGCTTCGCGCCGAAATACCGTGAAGATTTGCCTTCGGTGTATTATCATACCAAGGTGAACGTGAATGTGTTTCACGCGCAGTGCGCCGACTCCACCAATCCGCGCGTCTATGACGTGCTTGCGGCGGGCGGCTTTCTTCTGACCGAGTACCGGCCCGCCATCGAAGATGAATTCATCCCGGGTGAACATCTGGTCTGTTATCGGAACGAAGACGAATTGCGTGAACTGACGGAGTATTATCTGAGCCATGATGGGGAAAGAGAAGCGATCGCCCGCGCTGGACAGCGCCGCGTGTTTGAACGATGCGCCTATGCGCATCGCGCGCACGAAATTCTCCGCGCGATTGATTCGGCTGGTTAACCGGTCTTTGAAGCTGACCGTCTGTGTTTTGTTCGCCGCCGCGCTGGGCCTGGCGGGGTGTGAAAAGCCGGTTGCGCTCGATCCCGATTTTCCGCCAGAGGGCGCGCTGGGCGAGTTGCGCACGCTGGATGTCGATCTCGCCTATGAACGCGTTACGCTCGAAGTCGCGATCACTCAGCGCGAACAGGAACAGGGATTGATGTACCGGGAAGCCCTGCCAGAAAATCGCGGGATGCTGTTCGTATACGCCGAACCCCATTTCATGTCGTTCTGGATGAAAAACACCCGGATCCCACTCTCTATCGCTTTCATCCGCCAGGACGGAATCGTCAGCGACGTGTTGAAAATGACGCCGCATACCGGACCGTTCGATCCGGAAACGCATTACCGATCGACGTATCAATGTCAGTATGCGCTCGAGATGAATCAGGGCTGGTTTGAATCGCATGGAATCAATAAAGGCGACAAGCTGGACCTGCCTTACGAACAAATTCTGAAAATGACGCAAGACGTGCTCGCTCGATAATGCGGGTTTGACGGAATCAGGAGGGAGAGAATGATCAGACAATTCGCGGTAATACTATGGTTCGCGGCGATCGCCGCTTCCGCCGTGCTGGCGCAGGAATCGATTTCGCCGGTGAAAGAACTGCCGGTCGGGGCGCTGGCGCTTCATCTGGACGGTTCAAGAATGTTCGTTGGTGGAACCGATTCGGTGACGATATTGAATATCGCCGATCCGGCCAACCCCAGCGTATCAGGCGCGTTCAGTACGCCGTTTCCGGTGGCGGGCCTCGCCAACCTGGGGAATATTTTAGTGGTCGGGATGGACCGCAGCGGTGAAAATAATCTTCTTGTGGCTGACGTCAGCAATCCTTCGTCAGTCTCGCCCATCGAACGCCGGACTCCCGACGCGGGCATCATCACGTTCGTCAAGCCGGTGGGAAATTATTTATATGTCGGCGAAAACCGCAGTGTTCTGATTCTCTCGCTGAGTGGAACCAATATTGAATTGGTGGGCTCTTTTAACACGGGCGATGATGTAACCGACGTCGAGATCGTCAACGATCGGGCGTACGTCACCACGGCTTCCGATATCCAGATTCTCGACATCAGCGACGCGGCTCATCCCACGCGGATCAAATCATTTCTCAACGTTATCAACGACGTTGATTTCAACAACGGCGTATCGGTTTATGGAAACCTGATGGCGATCGCGGTGGGCGTAACCGGCATCGATTTCTTCGACGTTTCCGATCCCGATAATCCCGTGCATGTGGTCAGCAAGTTCGGCCGTCACGAAAACGAAACCTGGTCGGTCGATCTGCGCGAGGGCTTCTGTTACGCGGCGCTGCTGTACGACCCCGGCGTAGGGCAGTTTCTTGATTTTAACGGCGGCCTGCGAGTGTACGACTTTGAGAACCTGTCGAATATCAACCTGATCCTTTCCGACGATCAGGCGCGAGAAGCATGGGATGTGATCGCCTTTGATGGGTACGTCTACCTGGCTTGCAACGGTTCAGTGCGCGTGTTTAAACACGGACCGGCAGGCGTCAGGCCCACCTCGACGCCGATTCAGCCTACCGCCACACGGACGCCGACCGTCACGCCGACGCCCACCAACACGCCACCGGTGATCGGCCCGGTCAACACGCCCACCCCGCTGGCCACCGCCACGCCGCGCCCCACTTCGACCCCGACATTGTCCCCGACTCCATTAGCTCCGGCGACTTCGACTCCGACGACGCCTCCATCGATGCCCACTCCGACGCCGACCGTCGTTGCGGCGAAAACGCCGACCCCGACCGTACCTGCGGGCGCGGGCGTGACCCTGTTAAAGGAATATAATTTCGACCAGTCATCGCTCGCCGCCAACGGCTGGACTGAGCTGCCGGGCGGCTTCGGCGGCGCCGAGGCCGGGCTGTTCGCGCCGACCATTCTCACGGAGTCGTTCATGCCTGGCACGCTCGACCGCAAGGGCTTCGCCGCGCTGATCTCGCCGGGGCAGGTGGCGTTTATGTTCATCACTCAGCCGATCGACACGGGCGGCGACCCGGCGATTATCCGGGCGCGCGTTCGCGCCGACGGCTCCACCGCGTCGCTGGCGGTGGGCGCGGTGCGCGGCGGTTTTCTCAATGGAACCGCCGATGGCTCTATCGGGTTGAATTTTCCCCAGACGACGGCGTTTTTGCAGGACGAAGCCCGCTGGGTAACCGTGTTATACGAGCCCGATCAGGGCGCGACGATTGACCCGCTCCTCCAGGCGGCCAACCTCGGGAGCGCGGGCGACGTGACCGTCTTTATCGATCGCGTTGAGGTGTATCGCGTCCCGTCCGGCGTCAGCGTGCCGGCTGAGTATCTGCGCTCCAGACCCTGACGCGAAAACCATAAAATGACGAACGGCGCGGTGAGTTTAATCATCGCGCCGTTTTTTTTTATTGAACCGTGAAAATGAAAACTCAGCGTTTGAATTCGTTTTCGAGCAGCGACATCTGGATGACGTCATGGTAGGCGTTTTGAGTGAAGAAACACTCACGCAGGCGGCCTTCTTCCACAAAACCCAGTTTGCGGTAGAGCGCGGCGGCGCGCTCGTTGAAGTCGAAGACCTGTAAGTAGACGCGATGCAGGTTGAGTTCTTGAAAACAGAAGCGGATCAGGGTGAGAAAGGCGTCTTTGCCATAACCCTGGCCCTGGGCGTGCGGATCGAGGTGGATGCCGATCTCAGCCTGGCGGTTTTTGTGGTCGAGATCCTTGAGCAGGGTATAACCGACGGGTTCGGCCTCTTCGTTATCGATGATGAATACTTTTGTCGCGCTCTGGCCGCTGTATGAATCGTACCAGCGGCGTTGTTCGGTCTGAGAGAGCGGCAGCACGCCGAAATGCAGTCCGAACAACTCGGGATGATTGCGCCAGCCGCGCAACAGTTCAACGTCGCGTTCTTCCAGGGCGCGCAGGGTGACGCGTTCTCCGCAGATCATGATGACGCCTCGCTTCAGTTACGAACCGGCCGCGTCGAACGCCAGCACGGTCTGGATGACGCGGTCGACCTGCGCGTCGCTCATGTCGGGGAACATGGGCAGGCTGATCATGCGCTTCCACAGCTCTTCGGCGATGGGGCACTTGGCGCCGCGATCGGCGTAATACGGGTGCATGTGCAGCGGGTAGTAATGTACGCCGGGGGCGATTCCGTTCGCCTTCAGGTGGGCGATCAGGCGGTCGCGTTCCAGCGTCTTGATCGGGTAGATATGCCATGAGGAGAAGACGTCGTCGTGTTCAGGCGGCGTTTCGATCCAGGCGGCGCCGCTGAAGGCGTCGTTATAGCGCTCGGCGATGCGGCGGCGTTTGGCGTTGTTTTCATCGAGGCGGCGCAGCTGCACGCGGCCCATCGCGGCGGCCAGATCGTGCATGTGATACTTGAAGCCCAGGTCATGCACCCAATACTGCCAGGCGTAGACGCTTTCTTTGGCGGTGCGTTCGTAGGTGTCTTTCGAGATGCCCATCCAGCGCAGCTCGCGCAGTTTTTTCGCCCAGGCGGCGTTGTGAGTCGAGATGGCGCCGCCTTCGCCGCAGGTGAGGTTTTTCACCGCGTGGAACGAGAAGCAGGTCATGGGCGAGAGGCCGCCCACACGCTTGCCCTTGTAATACGCGCCGCAGGCGTGCGCCGCGTCTTCGACGAGGGTGATGGGTCTGTCGGCGATGGCCGCGCGTAACGCGTCGAGGTCGGCGGGGTGACCGCCGTAATGCACTGGCAGAATCGCGCGCGTCTTTTTGGTGATCTTGCGGCGGACGTCGTCGGGGCTGATGCAGAGGGTGTCTTCGCACACGTCGGCGAACACCGCCCGCGCGCCGCAATATTCGACGGCGTGGGCGGTCGAGATAAAGGTGATCGAAGGAACGATGACTTCGTCGCCGGGGTTGAGATCGAGCAGGCGGATCGCCAGATGCAGCGCGGCGGTGCCTGAGTTGAGCGCGATGACGTGATCCACGCCGAGAAACTCGGCCAGTTCGTTTTCAAATTTTTCCGTGACCGGCCCCAGCCCGAGCCAGCCCGAACGCATGACCTCCGTCACCGCGTCGATCTCTTCCTGCGTGATCGAGGGGCGGAATACGGGGATCTGGTCGAGTTCGCCGGGGGCGCCGGCGCCGCGTGGATGAATATGAGCGAGTTTTTTCAACGGCATGTCCTGGCTCCCGCCGCCGCCGGGCGGATTGGAATCCGCGTCAACGGCGATGTCCCGCGGCGCGTCGTCCGCGCCGGGGGTGATGGTTCGAATCGGTTCGCTGGCCCCAGCCATAGTCGCTCAACCCTGTTCCACAGGCATAGTTTACAGCCAATTCAGTCCGTCGATTTATTTATCGTCACGAAAAAACAAGAGTTGAGCGGCGAAGCGGAAAAGAATGTGAAATCCCGAATTGACGCATGATTATGATTGTGAATATAATGCGAATCATCGCATGCGTAAAAGATGGTGAATGCTGATGAGAAATAGAATGGATTACTCGCTCAAAGTTTGCATTGATCCGGATACCTTTGCGCTGATGGAACAGGCGCGTGCCTACCTGAATCTGGACAAAAGCAAGTTTGTTCGCCAGAGCGTCCGGCGCATGGCGGAAGCCGTCATCGCCGAACACGAACACAAAATGTGCAGAGATAGCGTGTCTAGCCCCGTTTTTTTGATCCAGTTGAAGTGAGAGTTTTTGCGTTGTTCTTATGCTTGTGAATCCTGTGAGGAAACGAGCGCGCTCGTTTCCTCAAGCGGCTGTGGACAAACCGGAGGCTTGTCCAAGGGACTCGTG
>WGLV01000022.1 GCA_016125385.1 bacterium | reverse complement strand
GCTTTTCTCATCTCCTCGACGATATCAGGATGTTTCGCGGCGATATCAGTGCTCTCGGCCGGATCGTCCTTCAGATCGTAGAGTTCTTTGCCGTTTACCAGCTTATAACGCGGTCCGCGAACGGCGCAGTCGCGAAACCGCTCGGGCTTGTCGCCGCGATGCCACTGGAAGAACAGATAACGGTCGGACCAATCCGGCGAGGACTCCTCAATCAGAGGCAGCAGATTGCGTCCATCAAAATGAACGGCATCCGGCTTTTCGATGCCGCACGCCGCGAGCAGCGTTGGCGCGACGTCGATATGCGCCGCCGGCGTGGCGACCGATTCGCCCGCCTGAAATCGCTTGGGCCAGCGGATATAAAACGGTACGCGGATTCCGCCTTCATACACCATCCCTTTGCGTCCCCGCATCCCCGCGTTATAGCGCTGCTGCTGTGGACCGTTATCCGTCATGAAGATCACGATGGTATTATCGGAAATGCCCAAATCGTCGAGCGTTTTCATCAGCATGCCGAAGTTTTCATCGATATTTTCTTCCATGCCGTACACTCGCGCGGTGGTCTCATCGAGTCCCATGCTGAGATACGGCTTCATGTACCGCTCTTCGATCTGTAAAGGAACATGAGGCGCGTTCGTCGCCAGGTACGCGAAGAAGGGTTTGCCGGATTTCGCTTCCATAAACTGGCGGCAGGCGGTGGCGAAAATGTCGGTGCAGTATCCCTTATATTGTTGTTGCTCGCCGTTATGGACGAGCACCGGATCGAAGTATGAGGCGCCGGGCGCATCCGAGGGTTGAGTCATCCCGCCTCCGTAATGCACCAGCGATTCCTGAAAGCCCTGATCGATGCTGCGCATCGGCGCACAGTCGCCCAGATGCCACTTGCCGAAGATGCCGGTTCGATACCCCGCCCCACCGAACATTTCCGCCATGGTGACTTCATCGCCGTGCATCATCGCGCGCCCGATCCAGGTATCGACCACGCCGGTCCGGTAGTTGTAGCGGCCTGTCATCAGGCTTGAACGGGTTGGCGCGCAAACCGGACAGACATAGAACTGCGTGAACTCGACGCTCTGCCGGGCGAAGGCGTCTATATTGGGCGTTCGGACCTTATCGTTGCCATGAACGCCCAGATCGCCGAATCCCTGATCGTCGGTCATAACCAGCAGAACGTTGGGCTGATTGGCGTCCGCACTCACCCGCAAGGGTGACAATACGCCGCTCGTCCCGATCGCCAGCGCTCCAGCGGTCTGCAAAAATTCACGCCGGCCGCTCGGTGTTCTTAACGCCGCGCCCAGTGAACATTTTTTCACTTCTCCTGTATCGGCATCAATGCCCGCCAGCCGATCGTCATGAGTTGATTTGCGCATCATTCCCTCCCGCTCCCATAGCGTCACGTTCCCTTCGGGGGAAACGTCTCCCCCATCATGGCAAAAAAACCTGGCCATATAAAGCGCCAACATCTATACCCAACCGTTGGGCCATACATGACAAAACTGATTGTATATAAAAAGAAAAAGATATGTAAATGTAAGTTTTTATTAAAAAAAATAAAATCTCTCTTGAAATTATGTTGCCTTCATTTACTATTTAGTTGTATAGCTAAACATCTATGGAAAGAATCAAATGTTGATAAAAAAAGTCAGCATTATCAGGTAGTAAACGATTCAGTTTAAAAAGCGAAAACTCGCATTTGATTTTTGACATACACTTGCTTTAATTGTTTTGCTTTGGAGTTTTATATTACATTGAATCAACCCGCCAATTGACGGGGGAGCGAAGAGGCGCATTTCATGAATGTCAACGAGATTACCATCGGCATTGTCGGAAGCGGTGGAGACGGTAGCATCACGTGCGGCGAGTTACTCACCAAAGCAGCGGCGCGCGTGGGGCTGTACGCCCTGTTGCTGAAATCGTTTGGGCCGCAGATCCGCGGCGGCGAATCTTCCGTCCGCCTGCGAATCAGCACTCACCCCATCTCCTATCAGGGCGATCGTCTCGACGCCTTGGTCGTCTTCTCCTGGAACGAATATCTCAAGTTTCAGGACGTCCTCGCTTTAAAAACCGGCGCGCTGGTTATCCATGACGAAACCGCCGAGCCGGATTACTCGGAAAAAGCGCCGCTCGATCCATCTATGGAAGCGCGCTACATCCACGTCCCATTTCGCGAACTGGCGGAGCAAAGCGCGGGAGACAAACTGGCGAAAAACATGGTCATGCTGGGCATGATCTCCCGCATGTTAAACCTCCCTCTCGACGACCTGGAAAAAATCATTTACGCCAAATTCAGCAAAAAAGGCGACGAAGTCGCTCAGGCGAATCATAAAGCCACCGAAGCAGGCGCGGAATACGCAGCCAAACTGAATATCTCAAGCGAAGTTCCCACGCTCGACTGGTCCCCCCGCCCCGCCAAGATGGTCATCTCCGGCAACGACGCCGCTGCGTGCGGCGCGTTAACGGCGGGCTGCCGCTTTTTCGCGGGGTATCCCATTACGCCATCCACCGAAGTGATGGAATGGCTGATGAAAGAACTCCCCAAGGTCGGCGGCAAAGTCGTTCAGACCGAAGATGAAATATCCGCGATGAACATGGTCATCGGCGCCGGTTACGCGGGCGATATGGCAATGACCGCGACTTCAGGCCCGGGCCTTTCCCTTAAACAGGAAGCCATCGGACTGGCTGGAATGGCGGAAGTGCCCTGCGTGATTCTCGACGTTCAGCGTTGCGGTCCCAGCACGGGCGTCCCGACCAAGTCGGAACAATCCGACCTGATGGCCGCAATTTATGGAACCCACGGCGACGGCGTAAAGGTCGTTCTCGCCCCCAACAGCGTCCCTGATTGTTTCCATGTCATTCGTAAGGCGTTTGAAATCGCGGAAGCGTATCAGCTGCCGGTACTCGTGCTGTCCGATCAGTTCATCGGCCATCGCTCGGAAACGATCGATCCATTCGATCCCAATCTGCCCCCCGTTCCACATCGGACGCTGGCTGAAAATGGACAGCTTGAAAACTTTAAACGCTATTCTCTTGAAAACCCCAACGGCGTCTCTCCCGCGGTGACGCTTTCCACTCAGGGAGGCGAACACCTCGTCAGCGGCATCGAACACGATGAGACGGGCCGCCCAGTTTCATCCTACTCGATTCATGAAGAGATGAACCGCAAGCGCCATACGAAAATGTACGAGGCGATGATGCAATTCGGCCGCGTACATGAATTCGGCGCCGATGACGCTGAAATCGGACTGATTGGCTGGGGTTCGAGCCTTGGCGTTCTGGAAGAAGCGGTCGAGCGCTGCAACAAACTCGGCTTTAAAGCGGCGGGGCTGGTTCCCGAGATGATTCACCCCCTGCCCGCCGAGGCGGTTCAGTCGTTCATCGACGGCAAACAACATGTGCTGGTCGTTGAACTCTCGTATCAGGCCCAGTTTTTCCGTTATCTGAAGAGCATGCTGAACCATACGGATCGAATGACCTCGTATGCGCGAAGTGGGGCCAAAACCCTGACCGCCGAAGAAATCGTCCACGCGATTCAACAACGACAAGAAACCGTGTTGGCTTAATGGATTGGAGCGAAATGACCATGGTAACCGCCGCAACACAACCTCTCAGGCCTGAATTCGTCCCTGCCAGTTTCAAAAGCGAATTAAAACCCATCTGGTGTAAAGGCTGCGGAAACTACGCGGTACTTACACCGATTCACAAGGCGCTCGCCGAAGTCGGCGTTCCGCCTCATGAAGTCGCCGTCATCTCCGGCATCGGATGCAGCAGCCGTATCCCCGGCTATTGTGCGACTTACGGTTTCAACTCCATCCACGGACGCGCGCTCCCCATCGCGACCGGCGTTAAACTCGCCAAGCCTCACATGACGGTCATCGCGGCGGGTGGCGACGGCGACGGTCTCTCCATCGGCGGCGGACATTTTCCCCACGCCGGACGCCGGAACGTCGACATCACCTACATCATGATGGATAACGAAATCTATGGCCTCACCAAGGGTCAGGCTTCTCCGTCCACTCCGGTCGGCGACCTCACGAAAACGACGCCGTATGGCTCGATGGACCGCCCGCTCGACGCCGCTTCGCTGGCGCTGGCGTACAATGTCTCGTTCGTGGCGCGCTGTTTTGTCGGTGAAGGCGCTCATCTCGTCCAGACCATCACCGAAGCGATACGTCACCCCGGTTTCGCTTTCGTCCACATCCTGTCGCCCTGCCCGACCTTCCGCGGCGTGGATGAATTCAAGGAGATCCGTCAGCATATCGAATTTCTGCCGGATGACTACAAAACAGACGAGCGCAACGCGGCATTTACCGCGGCGTCTCGAACGGACGGCAAAATATCGCTGGGCGTGTTTTTCCGTGAAGAACGCGCGACGCTGGTTGAAAACGCCGATATCCTGAGCGAAAAAGCCAAAGCCAAAGGCAAGAACACCATTCAGGAAATCTTCAGCCAGTTCATGCCCTGAGGCTGATCTTTCATTCTCTCGAAACGAAAAAGAGCGGCGAAAATTCGCCGCTCTTTTCTTATTCCCTTCCAACGAACAATCCGTTATTTCACTTGCACCGTTCCGATGACCGCCTGGCTGGGCAACAACCCATCCTTGCTGGCCACGGCGCGAATCACCGCATCCCGCGTTAGCTCAATCGGCTTTTCATACACCGGCGAGTCGGCGGTGGGTTCGGAGCCATCGAGCGTAAACCGGATAACCGCGTCCGGCTCTGAGCAGGAAAGCGTGACCGTCTCGCCCGATTTGATCTTGCCCGATTCCGGCTGAATCGACGGCATCGGCGTCACCGGCAGTTTCTCCCGCGCGATCGCGTCACGATCTTCGCGGGCGAGGTCGATAGGCCGCATGCGCACCCGGTATTGCGCGATATGCGGAACCAGGCGGTATGGGCGATGCACGGTCATGGGCGTCCAGCTGTCATCGCCGCCCAGCCCCAGCATGGCGAAATCGAGACTGACGTACGTCCCGTCACGATGAAGAATCTCCGGCCCGTGTTTGGCGCGGGTCAAATCGATGGCGTCGTAATCATGCACGTTGAAATTGATGAGCGGATCGCCCTCCACCAGCAGACCGGCGCCGTTTTTATTGACGATGACGGCGTTTCGCAAATCAGTCTTGTTTCCGTTCTCCTGCGGCATGACGTAATCGACGTGTTGATCGCTGACCAGCCCGCCGTATTTTCCGATACGCTGGCTGCTTTTGCGGTCTGGATAACTTTCCAGCGGACCGCGTCCATACCAATCGATCCGGTCGTATTCACCCGGCATGGTCAGCGCCAGCCCCCACTTGGGAAGATGAGGAATCGAACCGATGGGGTCGATACTGACTTCGGCGAGAATATCTCCACCGCCGAAGACGGTATACGTCGTAAGCACGTGGAATCCATCGTCATTACCCGGCGCCACGTAGGTTCCATCGACGAACAGCCGGATGACGTGATCGTTGACCTGATGAGCGCTGGCGTGTTTGGATCGCAACTCCAGCCGATCGAGTCCCGCGGCTTTCCACACGTTGGTGTTGCCGCGGCCTCCGCCGCCGTCGTCATTGTCGGTGGGCGCGCGCCACGCGTTGAACAACGGACCTTTTTCGATCAGTTCCCGATCGTGATACCGCACGGTATCGATCGTACCGCTCTGTTTGTTGAAGAACAGATAAATCGATTCGCCTTCGATCACGGCGTATTTGTCCGACTCAAACAATTCGAGTTTGGCGGTTTTACCCGGATCGAGCATTGGCGCCGTTTCAGTTTCATACGGTAACTGAATCTGCTCGAACGCGACTTCATGACCGCTCTTCGCCCAGGGTCGATCGCTGGAGAGCGTGAACGAAACCGTCAGGTAGTATTCCGCGCCGGCCTTCAACGCGGGCTTGACGAACGGAACATGGATCGTGGTTTTCCGATTGGGTTCCAGATCGATGGGCGCCAGAAACCCCTGCTGAATCGCGCGGCCGTCTTCCAGCAACGACCAGGAAGGCGTCAGCGTCTTGAGATTGGTGAAGTCGTACTTGTTTTCGATTTCCAGTTCGCCCTTTTCCAGATCGGAGGGGCGCACCGCGACGGGCTGGAGCACTTTCTTGTATTCCCACAACTCCGGCTGCGGCTTGCGGTCGGCGGTGATCAGACCATTGATGAGAAAATCGCCGTCGTTCGGGTGATCGCCGAAGTCGCCGCCGTAAGCGAGGTACTTCTCTCCATCGCGCGTCGTCTTCCACAGCCCCTGATCGACCCAGTCCCAGATAAAGCCGCCGATGGCGTTATCGTGCGACTCGAACACATCCCAGTATTCCTGAAGGTTTCCAACGCTGTTGCCCATCGCGTGGGCGTACTCACAGAGAAACACCGGACGCTTCGGGTTCTTTTCCGCGAGACGCGCGACGTCCCACGGCCGGGCGTACATCGGCGAAGAGAAATCGACGGATGGATCGTCGTCGGCAGGGTTATAGAAAACAGGGCGCGTCTTGTCGTTCGCGTGAATCCAGTCCGCCATCGCGACGTGATTCGGGCCGAATCCCGACTCATTCCCCAGCGACCAGATCAGGATGCAGGGATGATTTTTATCACGCTGAACCATCGCCTGCGCGCGCGCCAGAAAGGCGTCATGCCATTCGGGATCGTTGCTGAAACGCCCCCAGAAGTGGTGCGATTCCAGATTGGTTTCATCGATCAGATAAATGCCGTATTCGTCGCAGAGTTCATACCAGCGCGGGTGGTTGGGGTAATGCGAAGTGCGCACCGCGTTGATGTTGAACTGTTTCATCAGCCGGATGTCTTCTATCATGCGCGCTTCAGAAACCACGCGCCCGTGATCGGGATCGACCTCATGGCGATTGACACCCTTGAGATAGATGGGCTCGCCGTTCAGATAAAAGTTCCCGTCCTTGATCTCGACTTCGCGGAAACCGATCTTGTGGCGAACCGCTTCCAGCGCGTTTCCGTCGCCGTCGAGCAACTCAATCACCAGCGTGTACAGCTCAGGATGCTCCGCCGACCACTTGTCTGGATTATTGACTGGAATCGAAAACGCGGTCTGTGATTCGGCGTTTTTCTCCACGGAGACCTGTTTCACCCACGGCGTGGCGAACACTGGAGCGTCCTTGCGGAACAATTGCAGCCGGACCTGACGATTTTCGCTTTTCGCCGTGGTGTTCTGTAACTCGACGCTCACGTTCAGCGTCGCGTCGCGGTACGCTTCGTCCAGATCGGTGGTCACGGAAAAGTCGCGGATATGCAACGCGGGCGGCGCGACGAGATACACGTCGCGGAAAATGCCCGACACGCGCCAGAAATCCTGATCTTCCAGATAACTGCCGTCCGACCAGCGGTAGACGCGAACCGCGATGCTGTTTTCTCCCTTATGAACGAACGGCGTCACGTCGAATTCGGCGGGCGTCATGCTATCCTGACTGTAGCCCACTTCCTTTCCATTCACCCAAACATAAAACGCTGACTGTACGCCGTCGAAATGCAATAGAATCCGGCGGCCGTCCCATGCGTCAGGAATTGAAAACGCGCGGAGATAAGACCCCACCGGGTTGTAATGATGAGGAATACGCGGCGGATCGGCGGGAACGAAAGGATGCGTTATGTTCATGTAGATCGGGATGCCGTATCCCATCAATTGCCAGTTGCCCGGCACGTCGATGTCATCCCAGCTCGACGCATCAAAGGACGATTTGAAAAAATCGCCTGGCATATCGGCGGGTTTACGCACCCAGTTGAATTTCCACACGCCGTTGAGCGACTGATAATACGGCGACGATTGATCGCTTTGATCGAGCGCGCCGACCGCGCCGGGAAACGGAATAAAACTCGCGTGCCCCGGTTCCTTGTTTTTCCCGATGACGTGAGGATTTTCCCAATCATTCACGCCGTTTTGAGCGCAAACGATCAATGTGGCGAACAGAAAAAATGCGCACGAAGATACAACCGATTTCATCATGATCCCCCCGAGGAATCGAAATAGTCGGCCCAAAAGCCGCGTTTCATCTTACTGAATCCACCCCACCCGCGCAAACCGGACGGTGAAAGCAACAAAAAACGGGACGGCGCCGGCCGTCCCGTTCTCTCATTTTCTAATATCAATACGCTCATACTTTCCAGGGCGAGCGATGACGCCGGTTGAGGTGTTTATTGCATTCACGATGGTTGGTTATTCGCTCCTTTTCACCGTCCCACTCCAGTTTCTCCTGCGTCCAGTGCGAGATGTTGGCGAGATGAGTCGCGCTGGTTGAGCGATGCGTGATAGAGACGTCGGCGTTACAGCGGCCCCGCGAACGAACGTTTTCGATAAAATTGACGACGTGAACGAACGTATCGTCGCTTCCCCCTTCTTTGATCGCCGGTTTTTTTGCGTCGATGGGGGTGATCTCATACCCTCCGCGATTGAGAAACATCACCGCGTCCGTACCGTAAAACAGCATTCCATAGCCGCGTCCGTTCGATTCGCTGTTGCTGCACATGCGGAAAAAATATTTCGCCGATACGCCGCCTTCATATTCAAACAAGGCGTCGAATGTATCCGGCGTTTCGGTATTGTCGGGCAACGCGTACTTGCCGCCCGCCGAGGTTACCCGAATCGGGTAATCGCGTTGTAACGCCCATTGCACGACGTCCATGTGATGCGTTCCCCAGTCGGTCATCTGCCCGCCGGAGTAGTCCCAGAACCAGCGCCAGTGTCCAAGCCGGTTGGGATTGAACGCGTGGTTGGGCGCGGGCCCGAGCCACAGATCCCAGTCGACGCCTTCCGGCGGTTCACCGTCAGGCGGGTTGCCCAGCCCGCTGGGCAGGCGATGATCGACGTTCCAGCATTCAACGTGCGTGATCTGGCCCAGTTCGCCGGCATGAATGCGGCCAACCGCCTCGCGAAAATGAGGGATCGTGCGCTGCTGGGTGCCGATCTGGGTGACGCGATTGTTTTTATGCGCGGCTTCAACCATTTTGCGGCCTTCGACGATGGTCAGCGACAACGGCTTTTCGCTATAGACGTCTTTCCCCGCTTCGCAGGCGTGAATGAACGGGATGGCGTGCCAGTGATCGGGCGTCGCGATCAGCACGGCGTGGACGTCGGCTTTGTCGAGAAGCTGGCGAAAGTCGCGAAAGGTCTGTGGCTTCTGGCGATCTTTGAACTGGCGATCCAGGGTTTCATCAATGCGGTACTGGCAGGCGTCGCACAATGCCGTCACGCGGATATCGTCACGGCGGAGAAACATACTGAGATCGTACTGTCCGCGTCCGCCACAACCGATCACGCCAAGGTTGATCGCGTCGTTCGCGCCGAGCGCGTTCAGCGCGGGAGCGGTTACCGCCGCGAGACCGGCGGCCCTGGTGAACAGTCTTCTGGATAATTGAGTCATGATCTTCCCCTTCAGTTCAATCAGGCGCGTGAAATCGCGCCGAGGTCAAAACAAACCAGATTCGCACATGCAATGCGGGTAAATCAAGCGACAGGTAACAATCGGAATTCCGTTGGAGAAAAACTAACAGGCGGTCTTTGATTCAGAGGGGATGGGGCTGAAAGACAGATCGGTGTATTTCTCTTTGATTTCCAGAATTTCCGGCAGAACCTGGATGAACTGATCGACCAGATCGGGATCGAAATGTTCCCCTTTTTTCGAAACAATATGATCGAGGGTCGCTTCGACAGTCCAGGCTTCCTTGTAGGGGCGCGGAGAGGTCAACGCGTCAAACACGTCGGCGATCGCGCAGATACGCCCCGCAAGCGGAATCTCTTCCCCTTTCAGCCCGCAGGGATAACCGCTTCCATCCCATTTTTCATGGTGAGTCAATGCAATCAGATGGGCGGTCTGCAACACGCGAGAACGGCCATCCGCCAGCATATCGGCGCCAATCAGCGTGTGCTGCTTCATCTGCTCCCATTCTTCGGGTGTCAGTTTACCCGGCTTCAACAGAATTTCATCGCGGATACCGATCTTTCCGATGTCATGCACAGTTGCGGCGAGTTGAAATTCCTGGCTTTCCTGATCTGAAAATCCAACCGCTTTCGCCAGCAGTTTGCAGTAAAGACTCATACGGATGATATGAAACCCGGTCACGTCGTCGCGGTATTCAGCAGCCCGGGCCAGACGTTGGACCATTTCCAGCTGGGCGGTGTGTAATTCCTCCGTCCGTTCCGATACCTTTTCATCGAGCCAGCGGTTCTGATTTTTGAGTTGTTTGTTCATCAGCCGCATTTCGATGAGGTTTCGTATGCGGCTCAGAGCCTCTGATGGGTCGAATGGTTTCGTCAGAAAATCCCGGGCTCCGCCCGCCAGCGAGCGCAGCCTCACTTCGCGGTCGATCATCCCGGTCAGGATCAGGATGGGAGCCATCCCGTCCGGTTCTTCGTTGCGCAACTGATCCATCACCTGAAATCCGGAGAGGTGAGGCATTTGGAGATCGAGCAATACCAATTCGGGGTGATAATCGCGGTAAATTTGCAGGGCTTGCCGAGGATCGTTCAGAGTGATGATATGACGGTAACCTTCGTGCGCGAGAATCGCTTCAATCAACTCCAGATTGTTGATTTCATCATCAATGATCAGGATTGTTGATTTTTTAATATCCGATGCCTCAACCATTAATAATCCTCTTGCGCAACGTTACGTTACACGGAAATCGATTTTATCACCACTATATTTAATAATTCTACCCACAAAGTTTAACAACGACTCATGTAATTCATAAAAAAGATTCAGATTCCATGGCACTTGGTTTTTCCTTTCACTGCACAATCAGATATCCATTCTCATTCGATTGTTTCCAAGATGTTCATCTGATTCTATTTGACGATGAATAATAGAGATCATCTTCAAATTTTTCATTTGACAAGCCGTCTTCTTTCATAAAGAATTACGTTGACAATGACGGTTCGATTTCGATAAACGGATGGAGTATCCGTGTTTTTTTCCTGATGATACTAAATCGCTCGCTTTAACGCCTCCCGGAGAAACGCCATGCTGAATGCGATCGACCTCGATCAGTCATTGCCTAAAGAACACTACCGCGAAATCATCTCTCCCCTCAAAGACAGGCTGGCCGAACTGCAGCGCGCCGTTATCGACGCCGAACGCCCTGTCATGATCGTCTTCGAAGGCATCGAAGCGGCTGGCAAGGGAGACAGCATCCGCCAGACGGTTTCCAACCTCGATCCGCGAGGCTTTAAAGTCCATCTGCTTCGGCGCGACGATTCAGAAGAC
This sequence comes from bacterium, assembly GCA_016125385.1. Classification (GTDB taxonomy): domain Bacteria; phylum Hinthialibacterota; class Hinthialibacteria; order Hinthialibacterales; family Hinthialibacteraceae; genus WGLV01. Next base: position 416,494 of record WGLV01000022.1, on the reverse strand, counting down.
ACGATTTTCCGCCCAGCCATGCGCCGTTACTGGTTGCGCGTCCCCGGCCGGGGAGAAATCGCGATATTCGACCAATCCTGGTATTACCGCACCATTGAAGAAAGAGTCAACGGTGAAATCAGCGAATCTCAGTGGAGCATTCGCAAAGATGAAATCAAACAGTTTGAGCGCCAACTTGTCGACGATGGCGCGATCATGATCAAGTTCTGGCTCCACATCAGCAAGAAAGAACAGCGCTCCCGCTTCAAGGTCATGGAAAAAAGCGATTATGAAGGTTGGCGCGTCAGCAAATCGGATTGGAAATCACACAAAAAATTTAATGAAATCACCAGCGCCGCCGAAGAACTGATCGTTGAAACCGATACGCCATACGCCCCCTGGCATCTCGTTCCTTCAACCGACCGGCGATTCCGCCGCGTTCAAATTCTTCGAACAATCGTCGAGACGCTCAACACCGCCTTAACCCAGCCCCCTGTTTCGGCGACCAGCGCCCCCGCGTTGCCGTATATAGTCGGCGCAGCGGACGACTCGCTAATTCTCGACCGGATCGACACGGCCAAAACCATCTCGCGCGAAGAATACAGTGACGAACTCGATCAATATCAAATGAGATTGCGCCAGTTGGAGTTCGCCTGTTATGCGCAACGCCTGCCCGTCATTCTCGTATATGAAGGCTGGGATGCGGCGGGTAAGGGCGGCAACATCAAGCGCCTGACACAGAAGCTCGATCCGCGAGGATACGAGGTGATCCCCATTGCTGCTCCCAAAGGCTCGGAAGCGACCCATCATTATCTCTGGCGATTCTGGCGTCAGATTCCCAAAGCGGGCCACTTCGCCATATTTGATCGGTCTTGGTATGGACGTGTGATGGTGGAACGCATCGAAGGATTCTGCCGCGAGGATGAATGGAAGCGCGCGTTTTACGAGATTAATGAGTTTGAGCGATGCCTCGCCGATTTCGGAACCGTCATCATCAAGTTCTGGCTGCACATCAGCAAGGAAGAACAACTCCGGCGTTTTGAAGAACGCGAGGCGAATCCGCACAAACGGTACAAGTTAACCGAAGAAGACTGGCGCAATCGTGAAAAGTGGGACGATTACCGCGTCGCGGTCAGTGAAATGATTGAACGCACCAACACCAACTACGCGCCGTGGGTGATCGTGGAGGGCGACTGCAAACTGCACGCGCGCATCAAAACGCTGAAAACGCTGGTTGAAACGCTGGAAGCGCGGCTGGGTAAACCCGAATCGTAATTAATCGTTCCTGGTTGAGTACAGAACGATTTTCTGTTCTTCCACGTCATACGTGATTTTGCAGTTTTTAACCGGCGTGCGGAATTTATACTTCGCATCGCGGATCTTGGCCATCACATCCGGCATGATCAAGCCCGCACGAATCAGCGGCCGGTCGGTGCAGTATAATCGCGGCGCGATCGATTGAATCTCCTGTTTCTGCGCGGCGACGGTCTGTTCGAGCTGGCGTTGTTTGATTCCGGCTCGCCGGCGGGTCGCCTCATCCAGTTGTCCGCTCTCTTCATGGACGCGCATCATCTCGATCAGTTTATCCAGTAAATCCTGATTCGCCGCGATTTTCCTTTTCAGTTCCGTCAGGGTTTCCAGAACCTCGCAATCGATGCCCGCTTCGATTTCAGTCTTCGTTCCGTATTCCGCTCCTATGATCTTCGCCTGAATCTCATGCCCGGCCATCGAACGGCCTCCAACCAGCGTCCCTTTCCCTGACACGAGTTTAATCGTCCGTGCGGCGCTGGTCTGGCTGTTGAGAATCTGCGTTCCAACGATCAGGTCTCGACCGGCGGAGACCCGCGCGTTCTGAAGAAATTCGGCCACCACATCCCGCCTGGCCTTGATGGACCCTTTTTCTTTTCCAAACACGCCGCGCCTGATCATCACGTCGCCGCCCGCCTCCAGAGCCGCGGCTTCCACCGCGCCGAACACGGTAATGGAGCCTTTCGCCGATACGCGGAAATCATCCAACACGCTGCCCTGAACGATCACGTCGCCGCGGAAGTTGATATTGCCGACGGAGTAGTCGACGTCGCCGTCTACTTCCAGCAGGGGGACGACATGCAGACGCCCTTCATCGATGAAACATCGCCCTTCACAGGTGGAATACCATTCGTGCCTGTCATTGACGCGGATATTTTCTCCCGGCTTGAGATCCGCTTCCTGGCCCCACTGTCCGTCCAGAATCTCGCCGTAAACGTTATAGCCGTCGCCGCCGCGAGTGGGAGGCTTCACTTGCGCGAGCTTCACCCCCTCCTGCACCACCGCGTAGGTTTGCAGATTATGAAAATCGACGGACCCGCCTTCATTAATGGTGAAAAGGCGTTTACCCGTCTGCGGTTTTTCAAACCAGTGGATCGCGGCGTCCGCGCCTCGCTCCCGGGGTTTGCCTTCCGCGATCACAACATCGCTGACCGCGCGGCGGTCTTCATTGGCGATACGGACGGCGTCTTGAATCGCGCGCAGACTGACTCCGCGATGAATATCTTCTTCTTCCATCACCATGCGGATTTCCTGCAGGGAGGCGGGCCGGCCTTCACCCAGCGCGGGCTCAATGGAAAGAAAAACCCGCATCCCGTCGTCGCTCACGTGCAATACCATCAATGCGTCTCGATCGATCGGTTTGACGCGTAACTCGCCGCCTTCGCGTTCTACCACGCCTTCGGTTTCCGCGTAGTATTCATCATCGCGACGCGTAACATTGACCCCGGCGCGAGGAGCGTCGCATTCAACCACAGGCGCGGGAATCCGCTTGCCGAATACGTCGATTCCATCCACGCCCTCGCCGCCCGCTTCCAGCTTCAACAGCAGATCGTTTTTCCGTACAAACAATTCATCCGCGTCGCGCGCGAAGGGTTCATCGCCGATCCAATAGGTTTGACGGAATGACTCGGCTGGCTTGGCTTCGCTGCCCGATGCGATTTGCGCCTCAACCGACGCGTCGGGATGTTCGCGGATCAATTGCGCCGTTTTGAGAATATTTTTCTCAATGACGCCATGCTTGACGCCGTTCTCCTCAAGAAGATTGGATAAAAAGCGAGAGTCGTATTTCGTAGGAGAAACCGAATCGGAAGGCTCATACCGCAACCAGGCTTTCGCCCCTGATTCACTGACCAGCAGGCTCAACCCGTCAGCGAGAGCGATCGTCCTGACCTCGCCGCGGCTCCCGGAAGATTCGCTGGAATATTCAGAAGGCGATGATTCCGGCTCCGATGAATCGCCGCTCAGATTATCATCGATCTGGGAAAGTAAATCATCCAGTCGGTCCATGTTTCGCCATCATTCCCATGAAAACTAAATTGATCTTTTGATTCCAAATCATACTTTCATCATACCATTACCACCGCATGAATACGAGTTTTCGCTCGATCGTATAAACAAAACCGGGCCGGCAAGCGGCCCGGTTGAGATGTGTTCCATGCAACAATGCGTTGTTCGATACGTTTCCTGAATCAGTAGCATTCCCAGTTTTGCGCGCTGGAACTTTTCACCTTGAAGGTCGCTAGCCATTTTATCGCCTGATCGATCAGGCTCAGACCGTTCTGTGTGTAGTTGGGGAAGTCGCCGTCCGCCGGATCGGACCCGGTGGTGTTTTCGTGATAGCGATAGATCGGCAGAAAGACGCGCGCCTGTTTGTGGGTCTGGCCGCCGGAGGAGTAAAACGACTGACCGGGTTCCCACGCTACGATCGCCGGCGCGTCCGCGCCGTTATTATCGAGAATGGTGGCGACAATCGTGCCCTGCCCCACGTCGCCGGGTCCCACGTGATCGATCCCCAGCGGCGTATCAAAAAACACGCCGGTCAAACCTTTCACGATCGGGTGATTGGGTTGAACGATGTCGACGCCTTCCCAAACCGAGCGTTCCTGGGCCGAGTTGATCCACAACCAGCGCGAATTGCGCACCAGGTAAGCCGAGCCATTCAGCAATGGCACGTTCAGGTTGTTCCACTGCGCTATGCAGGTCGCCGTGTTGTAACTTCCACTGGAGACGGCGCGGTGAACGATAACAACGTCGAAACTCTCGAGGTAGGATATTTCCTCCGCGGTCAAATCGCCGGAATAATCGCTCGACCCGCTCGTGTCATTCGCATCGACCGTTACGTTGTATCCCTTTCCCCGGAGGTAATCCGCCAGATTTCCCGTTCCGGGCTTCTCCAGCTGATTCTGTTCGGTGACGATGAACACATTTTGCGCCATCGCCATCGGCAAAACGAGTACAGCCATTACCGTAAATACCCAGATTCTTGTCATAACCATTCTCCCCTTTTTTGAATAAATAAATCGAATGACGCATTCTATTCCAAATATCGTGCATCACGAAAGGGGGACAACAATCCACTCATTTATTTTCATATAGAAACAATATTTTCCATTATGCATTCTCCCCGGAAAAATCTGCTTCGAATAGAGGTGTCACTGTAACAATCATAAGATAAAAACTCATCCTATCAGTATAAAATTATATAAATAGTTTCAATTTCCCGGGTTTCGAGGAAATGCAGGGAAATAAATTATTTATAACATTAAACAAAATTGCAATCTCAATATAATGGCCGGTTAATAACATATTTTTCGTCAAACATCCTTGACGTATCGCTTGAATTTATGTTTTAATCAGATGACTGATTGACGGGATATTTTTTACCCACTGTAAATTGTTGAATGGGGAAAGACAGGTCATCCGATTCATTGCTTTGGCTCGATATGCGGACCTCCGTCTGTTTTCATATTTTTTTCGCAATGTATCGATTGTTTTTGAATTTAAAGAGCGCTTGGAAACCCCAAGCGACTAAAACCTAGATTGGGGAGATGCGATATGATCAGAAAGCGCCTCACAACCGTGGTATTCGCCGTACTTGTCTGTGCATTGGCGGTTCCCGCCGGATGGAGCCAGGTCGGTATTTTCTCCGGCAACATGGACATCGATAACGGCAGACTCGGCGCGGCGGGCAGTACGACATGGGATCCTGGAACCGATACATACACGGTTTCAGGCAGCGGTGACGACGTATGGAACGAAGCTGACGCCTTCCAATACGCCTACGTAGAGTGGAGTGGAGATTTTGTTCTCTCCGCTGATGTGGACATTGAGGGCGGCCTGCCGACTCAGGACTGGATCAAGTCGATGATGATGGCTCGTCAGGATCTGACACCCGGCTCGGTGAACGTCACGACTCGCGTCCGCCGCGACGGTCAGTTCAGCATGCAGTGGCGTACCGTAGCCGACGATACCAACTCCAAGGGTAGCACGGATAGTGCTAAACGTCCGACCGGTCTCAATCCGTCACGCCAGCGCCTGACCCGCATTGGCGACACCTTCATCACCGAGTATCTGAACGCGGACCGCGAGTGGGTTGAAGTCGACCGTCACGATGTCCCGATGACCGACCCGATCTACGTTGGTCTCGGCGTGACCGCGCACGACACCGGCGAGATCGCCACCGGCCATTTCACGGGCGTCAGCCTGGGCAAGCCGATTGACGGCCCCATGGAAGCCCATCGCGACATCGGCGTGGCCGATCGGCTGGGCGCGGAAGGTGACGCAACCTACGCGGACGGTGTTTACACCGTCATGGGCAGCGGCGACGACGTCTGGAACGAAATTGACAATTTCCATTACGCCTTCGTCAGCGTTCGCGGAAACTTCACCCTGATCGCCGACGTCGCGATTGAGGGCGGCCTTGCCACGCAGGACTGGATCAAGTCAATGCTGATGGCTCGCCAGAACCTCTCTCCAGGCTCGGTGAACGTCACCACTCGCGTCCGCCGCGATGGCCAGTTCAGTATGCAGTGGCGCACGGAACAGGAAAATACCGATTCCAAGGGCAGCACCGATGGCGCCAAACGTCCGACCGGGTTGAATCCCAGCAAGGAAAAACTCGAACGTCAGGGCAATACGTACATCACCTCGTACATGGACGCCAATGGCGAATGGGTCGAGGTCGATCGTCATGACGTTGTGATGGTCGATCCCATCTTCGTCGGTCTCGGCGTCACAGCCCACGACATTGGCCAAATCGCCACGGGTACGTTCAGCAACATCGAACTGACCTCAACCGGCGTTTCCGGCTCCGCCAATTGGGAACTGTTCCGCTAAGCGTAATTCATTCCTCAAAAAGGAAACGGCCCGGAATTTCCGGGCCGTTTTTTTTTATCTCGACAGGCTCTTTTTTTACCGGGGTTCCAACCGGATGGCGAAACCGCCTCCGGGCGCCAGGTGAAAAGTCTTTGTATCGCCCTTTTTCACCAGATAATGTTCCCGCTTGAAATCGATTCCATTGCGATCCGCGTTCACGCCGTCAACGAAAACATCCGATCGATACGTCGCGTTCGAGAGAAACGAGAAATCGACCGTGATGTCGCGCGCGTCTTCATTGGTCACGCCGCCGACGAACCAGTCTGATCCCTTTCGCCGCGCGATAACCGCGCATTCCGCGATCTTGCCTTCAAGCGGAACGGTTTCATCCCAAACCGTCGGCACGCTGGCGATGAACTGGATGATCTCAGGCTCTTTCATATACGCGGTGGGCGATCCGCTGACCATCTGCAACGGCGCATTGTATAAAACATAAAGCGCCAGCTGCTGGCACCGGGTTCCCACCGCCATCGGCAGGTTAAAATCGGTCTTGAAGTCGCCCAGCGGCACGTTGCGCATAGCGCCGGGAGTAAAATCCATCGGTCCGGCCAACATCCGCGTGTATGGCAATGTGCAGATGTGAGTCGGCGTGGCGGGCGTTTCGTTGAACTTGTTATACTCCATGCCGCGCACCGCTTCGCGGTTAATCAGATTGGGAAACGTGCGGCGCAGCCCGGTGGGCTTGGTGACGCCGTGAAAATTCACCATCAGGTGATGTTTGGCGCACTCGCTCACCAGCCGTTCGAAATGCCGCATCATATCCTGATCGTCGCGCTCGAAGAAATCGACCTTCAACCCTTTGACGCCCCATTTTTCATACAGCGGCAGAGCTTCATCCAGTTTATCCTCCAACAGCGCGCCCATACACCACAACAACACGCCCACGCCTTTTGAATCGGCATAGCGGAACAGCTCGTGCAGATCGAGTTCAGGAGCGATATCGAGTACATCGTTGTTTTCATACCAGCCTTCGTCGACGCTGATATAAGGGATTCCGTACTTCGCCGCGAAATCGACGTAATACTTGTATGTATCGGTGTTAAAGCCGACTTTAAAGTCGACTCCAGTGATATCGCGATTGCAATACCACTCCCACGCCGCGAGACCGGGGCGAACCCACGAAAAGTCCATCGACGGATCGGGCGGCGTCGATAAGCGGTATACCAGATCGCTGGAAAGCAGATCCGCGTCGTTCTTCGTGACGATGAAGGTTCTCCACGGAAAAGACCGCTTTCCCTTCACTTTCGCGATGTAGTCAGCCTGCTTGCCGACCAGATTCATCGAATTGTTGTAGCTTCCGCGCACGATTTCGGCGGGGTACGGGGGAAACAGCGCCGTCAGGGTTCCCGGCTGGGTTGAATCGGGTTGAAGATACATGGCTGGATAATCGAGCACGTCCGCTTCGGTATACGCCACCGTAACGCCGTCATCGGCGCGCGCCACGATAGGTAGAAAGATATATTTCTCTTTGTCCATCTTGCTGATGGGCGCGGGCTTGAAAAATTCTTCATACGGCGTCCGAAAATCCTTGGAGTTGCAATAGGCGGCGTACGCAGTGAGGTCGGAGCCGAAGTTCAGCTGTGCGATCTCGTTTTTCACGATGAGTTCGCCGTCCCGGCTGGTTTCAAGCCGATAGGCCCAGCCGTCGTTGTAAGCGCGTGCTTCCAGCGCGTAGCCGCCCACGAATTCGATGCGCAGGGTGTTATACGCGTCGTGAATGGATGAACGCGGGCCGAACGCGCCTTCGATATCGTCCTTGCCCGATCCCTGATCGCTTTTCTTCACTTCGGCCGCTACGCCCAGTTCGGGTGAACCATCGAATTTCATCCCGATTCGTGATGGCGCAACCACCGGCTTGCCTTCGTAATTCATCTGATACGTAAGAGCGTCGCCCGCGTTAAACGTAATCGAGATTTTGTTATTCGGCGACTGAAGTTCATACTGCGTCGATGCGTACGCGGCGATTCCCGCGCAAAAAACGCCCATCAGGCACAAACAGGCCAGCGGCGTCCGGGTAAATCCGTGTGTTCTCATAGTTGCTCTCCCGAAAGCAGCGTAAAAAAACGCTGATAGTGGCTGAAAATCGAGATGATTTTCAAGCGAAAAATCAAAAATTACGCTACCATTGTTCCAGTTTTTTTGTAAGGATATCCAATCCCTGAATCCCACATCGTGAGGTTGACATGAATCGATTCAATTCCATTACAATCCTGCTCGTTTTCTCACTCATTACCGCGGCGTCTTCCGTCAGCGCGCAACCCGTTCGCGGCCTTCATCTCACCAACCCTCCGGGACGTGACAATCTGGAGCTCTTCCTCAAGTTCATTCGTGAAGCGCTCCCCAAAGAAGGCGTTAACACACTCGTTCTGGAGTTCGATTACTCATACCAGTTCGAATCTCACCCCGAGCTCGCCTCCCCCGGTGCGCTGGGGAAGGCGGAAGTGAAGCAGATCGTCGAGGCCTGTCGCGACGCGAAAGTGGAACTGATTCCTCAAATCAATTGCCTCGGGCATCAATCCTGGTCGAAGACGACTTCCGCGTTGCTGACGAAATATCCTGAATTCGACGAAACGCCGGGCAAATACCCCGACAACGAAGGCATCTATTGCCGCAGCTGGTGTCCTTATCATCCCGAAGTACACAAGATCGTATTCGAGCTGATCGATGAACTGGCCGCCGCCTGCGAAGCCAAGGCGGTTCACGTCGGCATGGACGAAGTATTTATTCTCGCCGATAAGGATTGCCCGCGTTGCAAGGACAAGAGCGCCGCCGAAGCGTTCGCGTATGAAATCAATACGCTGCACGATCATCTCGCCTCAAATGGCCTGACGATGTGGATGTGGAGCGATCGCTTCATTGATGGAAAAGTCACCGGTATCGGCGAGTGGGAAGCCAGTGAAAACGGCACAGCGGCCGCGATCGATATGGCGCCGAATGACATCGTGATGTGCGACTGGCACTATGAGGCCGCCCATCCCACCGCGATGTTTTTCGCCGTGAAGGGTTTCCCGGTCGTCTCATGCCCCTGGCGCAAGCCTGAAGTCGCTCTCGGTCAGCTTCAATTGATGGATACGGCGCGCATGTATGCCAACAACAAGACGGGCGAACGCCTGCGAGGCATGCTGCATACAACCTGGTGCGGAACGGTTCCATTCATGAATGCCTATTACAACGAAGGTAGAAACTCCAACCGGGGAAACAACTCAAACCGCTCGGCGATTGAGACCGTGAACACATTTAAAGTGTTGTTCGAAGCGATGCGGAAAAAATAAAGCGTTTACTTTCCAAACGAACAAATGTTTTTAATTTTCGGCTTTTACCTTTGACGCTCCTCTCCCTTTCATGCGATACTATTCAAAAGGTGGGGGAGTTCAATTGTCCGAAGGAGCCTCAACATGAAACGCATCGAAATCTTCTTTGCATCCTTGATTCTGGGAATTGTTTTTCTGATCGGCTGTGCGACCGCTCCACATGAAAACATGTCGGCCGCCATGTCTGAAGATCATCCAAGTTTTGAAAAACTCTGCTCGAAATGTCACACGCTCGACCGCGTCCACGCCGCGCATCAGGTTTATTCCACTCAGCAGATGCACGAACTGGTCAACCGCATGGCGTCCAAACCTGATTCCGGGATCGATCCCAACGCAATTCAGGACATCGTCCGTTCGATCTACTGAATCAGACGTTCCGATCAACAAAAAACGGGGAGCGAATTCGCTCCCCGTTCTGTTTTTAATTTAATGATTTGTCTTCCCGGCGTCAGGCGTAAACCGCTCCGCTCGCAGCCGATGACACGCGGTCTGAATATCGGGCGATGACGCCGGTTTTGATCTTCGGTTCCGGCTTGCTCCACGCGGATCGGCGCGCGTTCAACTCCTCATCGCTGAGTTTCACGTTCAGCGATCGCGCGGGGATATCAATCTCGATAACGTCCCCTTCCTTCAACAGACCGATCGGACCGCCTTCCATCGCCTCCGGTGAAATATGCCCAATGGAAGCCCCGGTGGTCGCGCCTGAAAAACGCCCGTCGGTCAACAACGCGACCTTTGCCGCGAGGCCGATTCCCTTCACCACCGATGTCGGCGTCAGCATTTCCGGCATGCCAGGGCCGCCCTTGGGGCCTTCATAGCGAATCACAACCACGTCGCCCGCCTGTACGCGTTTGTTGAGCAGCGCGTCGACCGCTTCATGCTCTGAATTGAAAATGCGCGCCGGCCCGCTGTGCTTCATCATCTCCGGTAATACGCCCGCCGCTTTGACCACGCTGCCGTCTGGCGCCAGGTTGCCGAACAGGCAACACAAGCCACCGGTTTCGTGATACGGATCGTCGAGCGGCCTGATCACGTCGCGTTCGCGCACCGCCGCTCTCGCCAAGTTTTCCTTCAGCGGCAATCCCGTCACCGTCATGGCGTCGCCGTCGAGCAGCCCGCCGTCAAGCAGGGTTTTCAAGATCGCGGATACGCCGCCCGCGCGGTCGAGGTCTTCAAGGTGATACGGACCGGCAGGGGCCATATTACAGATATGAGGCGTTTTCGCGCTGACCTGGTTAAAATCGGCGAGCGTGATCGTCACTCCGGCTTCATGCGCGATGGCGGGCAGGTGAAGTGAAGTGTTGGTCGAACCGCCGAACGCCATGTCGAGCGCGATCGCGTTCAGAAACGCCTGCTTCGTGAACAGATCGCGTGGTTTGATATCCCGCTCGACCATCTGCATGATCTGCATCCCCGCCGCTTCGGCCAGCCGCTGACGGTCGGCGAACACTGCGGGAATCGTCCCGTTGCCGGGCAAGGCGATGCCCAGCCCTTCCGACAGACAACTCATTGAGTTGGCGGTAAACATCCCCGAGCATGAACCCGGTCCCGGACAGGCGCAGCCGCACGCCGAATCGTAATCCGCTTCGCCCAGCTCGCCCGATTTGGCCGGCGCGATCTTGACGAACAGGCTGGTCAGATCGAGCGTCTCGCCTCGATCGTATCCCGCCAGCATGGGGCCGCCGGTCACCAGCACGGTGGGGATATTCATCCGCGCCGCCGCCATCAGCATGCCGGGGGTAATCTTGTCGCAGTTGGAAATCAGCACCATGCCGTCGAAGGGATGCGCCGTCGCCATGATTTCAACGCTGTCGGCCACGACTTCGCGGCTGACTAGTGAATAGCGCATGCCGAGGTGATTCATCGCGATGCCGTCACAGACCGCGATGGTGTTAAACTCGACCGGCGTACCGCCCGCCATGAGTACGCCGCGCTTGACCGCGGCCGCGATCTTGTTGAGCTCCACGTGTCCGGGCACGATCTCGGTGAACGAATTGGCGATGCCGATAATCGGCTTGCTGAGGGATTGTTTCGACATGCCTGTGGCGAACCACAAACTGCGGTGCGGGCCTTTTTCGACCCCTTTTTTCATGACGTCGCTGCGCATTCTTCGCTGTACCGCCTTTCTCAGGATGCTTCATCGAATGGTGTGCAAGATTAAAAATAGCATAACCCTCCCGCTCTCCGAATCCGTCCCGGGCGAGTCTAGCTCCATTCGGTTCGATCAGGGAATCAGAACCAGTTTGCCGATGTGATCGCCGCGTTCCATCGTTTCATGCGCGGCGCGAACCTCGTCCAGCGGAAAAGTTCGAGCGATGAGCTGACGATAGACCCCCGTCTCGAATCCATGCAGAATCTCGTGATATCCGCTTCGCGCCGCCGACGCGTTCGCCAGCAAATCGTTCAGCAGCCAGCCGCGAATCGCCCCCGCCTTACGAATCAGCGGCGTAACGTCGACCGTATCGGGATTCCCCAGCAGCCCATACACCCAGATGGTTCCGCCTTGCGCGAGAGAGCGAATCTCTTTGTTGAGATAGTCGCCCGCCGCCACAGGATCAAAGAAAACGTCGACGCCCCGCCCATCGGTGAGATCTCGCAACTCCCGATGCCACTCGTTATCCGCGCCGGAATCGTCCCGCGTGACGATGAGGTGATCGAAATCGGCTTCGGGAATTTCACGCAGCGCCTTTGTTTTCTCCGCGTGAGTGGTCAGGCCGATCACTTTCGCGCCGCGCGCGTGCGCGATCTGCGCCGCCGCCAGCGCGACGCCGCTTGAGGCTGCGGGCAATGCGACCACTTGCCGGGGCTGAATATCCTGCTTCCACACCAGGCAGCCCCACGCGGTGAGATAAGACAGCCAGAGCGTCCCCAGTTCCACGTCGTTCATCGAAGACGGAGCGGGGATGAGATCATTCACGCTGGCGATGTAATGCGAGCGGTATGTTCCCCTGAATTCATCCTCATTCGCGCGTGGCGCGTTCGCGCTGAGTATGACGCGGCGGTTCATCAACCCGGCGTCCACTCCCTCGCCCACCGCGTCAACCACGCCGCCCGCTTCCAGCCCCGGCGTGAAGGGAGGCTCGCCGGATAGCAGTTTGTACTCGCCGCGCCGCGCCATCAGGTCGGCGTGATTCATGCCGATGCTCGACACGCGCACCCGCGCTTCGCCGGCTCCTGGCGCGGGATCGGGTTCTTCCACGACGCGCAATACATCGAGCCCGCCGAATTCAGTCACGATCGCCCGTTTCATACGCTCTCTCCGTAGTCGTCAATCAGGTTTCCTGCGCACAGGCGGCTTCCGTCAGGCTTTCGCCATGAAACGCAATGTACGCGAAGGCGAACAGCGGCCCGATCGCGCCAATCAGATAAACCGCGTGATACCCGAGCAGCGCGGCCGCCTTGCCCAGAACCAGCGCGGTCACGGCGTTGCCCAGATCCATCATGCCCGTGTTCAGCGCCACACCCGCACCGCGATAAGCCTCCGGTGACAGGATATAGCCCAGCGTAGTGGCGACGGGAAAAGATAATCCGTGTCCCAGACCGCACAACATGCCCGCCGCGATCACCATCGGCAAACTGTAACTGGCTTGAATGACCAGCAGCCCGAGACCGTAAAACAGAAATCCCGGCGCAATGACTTTCATGTATCCGTAGCGGTCGGCCCATTTGCGCCCCGCCAGACGCACGGCGATTCCGCATACCGCGTAACTGGTAAAGAACAAGCCGAAGTGACTGACGCCCCGCTCTTCCATCAGCGGCGCGATAAACACCGACATGGTGGTGAATGAGATCGCCACGCAAAACGACAGCAGAAAGCAGATGCGAAACGACGGCATCAATAACACGGTCAACACGCCGCGAAAGGTAAAACGCTCCAGCATCGCGTCGCGCGGTTTAACCCGCATCAGCCAGGCCGAACTCATCGAGCATAATCCCATCACGGCCAGCAGGATAAAAAACGGAGCCAGCCCGTAATGCCTGATGATCCATTCGCCGATCGCCGGCCCGATCAAGCCCGCCGCCATGCCCGATATTCCGTACATGATGATCGCTTCATTGCGTCGGCCTCGCGGCGCCATCTGGCCCGCCAGCGTAAAAAACGCCGACATATGCGCGCCGAAGCCAAAGCCCTGAACCAACCGCAATCCCCACGCCAGCGGAGGCAGGCCATCGCCCAGCAGACCGATAAAGCCCAGGCTCGACAGCGCCATCATCCCCGAACCGATCATCATCACCCGGCGTACGCCCCAACGATCGATCATGGCGCCATGCAGCGGACGCCCCAACAGGCCCGCCAGCGGAAAAGCAGCCATGAACAGACCGACCGCGTCAGGGCCGCCGCCGGCCTGGCTGACGTAGAGCGGAAACAATGCGTTGTTGGTGAAAATGAATCCGTTGAAGAAGTTGTACAGAAACGCAAGCGCGAACGTAGCCGTATACATACGGGTATTGTGGTTGGCGGAATCCATCTGGATAAAAAAAACGCCTCCTCGAAAGCCGAATCATCCCACATCCGGCCCCGTACGGCGATCACATATTCAGGCAGTGTAGTTCAAAAAATGCGGATCAGGTACAGATAATTGTAAGCCGATCGGCGCAAAGCGGTAGCGGAATCGCTCTGAAAACGGAGATTTTCATGTTTCTTACGGTAAAATATTCGAGTATAATGACCGGAATTCATTTGATTGCATGGTTGAGGAGATAACTTGTGAACGCCGTACGCCCCGCCCTGTGGCCGTCGTTGTGCCTGCTCGCAGTCTGTTTCATGGTTTCATCGTGTGAAACCACATGCCCTTACGCTGGACCGCCCTACGTCCCCGCGTACCAGTTCGATGTGGTCGTCGTGGGCGCCACGCCGGCGGGAATCGCCGCCGCGCTCAACGCCGCCCGCGAAGGTCAGCGAGTCGCGCTGATTGAAGAATCGCGGCATATCGGCGGCATGACGGCGGGGGGCCTCTCTCACGCCGATTTTCTCACTGAAGAATCGGTAGGCGGAACCTGGCGCGAGTTCATGGATCGCATCGAACGCCATTACATCGACCAGTACGGCGCCGATTCCCAACAGGTGAAAGACTGCATGCACGGCGCGAATTTCGAGCCCAAAGCCGCGCGCGCTGTGTTTGAAGCGATGCTGAAAGAACAACCCGGCGTTACGCTCTTTTTACGCCACCGCCTGCATGAAGCCGTTCTGGTTACGACGCCCGATGACCGCAAACGGATCACCGCCGTCCGCGCGCTCAATCTCGACGTACGCGAAGAACCCTATCATTTCGACGGCAAAGTCTTCATCGACGCCACCTATGAAGGCGATCTGATGGCGGCGGCGGGATGCCGATACCGCATCGGCCGCGAATCGAAAAGCGAATACGGCGAATCGCTGGCTCCGGACGCGTCGGACTCGCGCGTCATGGCGTACAACTTCCGGCTGACGCTCACCGATGACCCGGCTATCAAACTGCCCATCCCCAAGCCGGAGAATTACGATCCTCAAAATTACTCCGCGTTATTTGAATCGATCCGGCGTGGCGATATTCAAGACCTGAGCGACATCATTGAGGCCCAGCCTCTCCCCAATCGCAAATTCGACATTGATGGCGCGCCGGGCGTTTCCGCCGGAATCGAACTCATCTCGGAAAGCGGCGAATGGCCCGGCGGCTCTCCGGAAGATCGCGCCCGGCTCTTTCAACTGGCCAGAGATCAGGCGCTCGGCTTATTTCATACCTTACTGAATAATCCCGAGGTTCCCGCGCGAATCCGCGATCGGGCGGCGGAGTATGGGCTCCCGCGCGATGAATACGTCGACACCGCGCACTGGACGCCCGCGTTGTATGTCCGCGAAGGCCGCCGGATGACGGGAGACACCGTGTTTACTCAACACGACGCCGAAGCCGCGCCAGGCAGCGTCCGGGCGCCCGCCCGCCGCGACTCAATCGCCATCGGAGACTCTCCGCTGAATGCACACGCGGTAATCGGAAACGCGATAGCGCGGCCGGACGGCGCCTTTTCCAGCCCCACCCGGCCCTGGCAGGTTCCCTACGCGGTCATGCTGCCGCGCGAGGTGGAGGGGCTGCTCGTCCCCGTCGCGGTCTCCGCCAGTCACGTGGGATACAGTGCGATCCGCACGGAGCCGGCTTGGACCGCGCTCGGTCAGGCGGCGGGTCTCGCCGCCGCGCAATCGATCGAAACCGGCGTTTCATTGCGCGAGCTCGATGTCACCAAACTGCAACGCCGCCTGCATGAACGAGGCGCGCTTACCTTTTATGCGCCGGACGTCCCGCCGGGCTCATCCAGTTTCATGGCGGTTCAATATTTTGGAAACCTCGGGCTTTTCCAGCAGATGACGAATCCGTCGTCCACCAGTGGAGCGGAACCGCTCGCTTCATCCAGAATGTCATGGAAACAGGCGTTTCCCGATCACGCGATCGAACCAGCGAAACCGCTTGATGAAGCGCTGTACAACCAATGGCTGGTCATGTTGCCGCCTGACCTCGCCGACGCGGCGCGGATGATCCCTCCCGATGGGAAGCTCACGCGCGGCGACTTTTTGAACCGGCTTTATGAAGCCGCGTTCAACGAGGCGCCCGATCGCCCGCTCGCAGCGAAATGAACGTGAAACGAGCGGCTGTTCGTTCCACTTTATCAGAGCCTTCCCTGCTCACCGCGCTCGCGATGAAGCGTGAACTCTCTCTGTACGCAACCCCCGAACGGGCTGAATCGAACCGGCGTTTTTTTAAAACCGCGCCCGGTCAGTATGGTGAAGGCGACCGCTTTATCGGCGTCACCGTACCCGACACGCGTACCGTCGCCCGGCGATACGGTCAGGCGCCCCTGACTGAAACAAAGAAACTGCTGGCCTCAAAAATTCATGAAGAGCGCCTGCTTGCGTTGCTGATCTGGAGGATTCAATATGAGCAGGGCGGCGAAGACCGCCGCGAGCGCCTGTTTCAGGCATTTGTCTCTAATCTTCATCACATCAATAATTGGGACCTCGTCGACTCCAGCGCCCCGTTTGTTCCAGGCCCTCATCTATTCCAGCGCGACCGATCGCTTTTGTTTGAATGGGCGCGATCTCCCGTTTTGTGGGAACGCCGCATCGCCATCATCGCCCCGTTTTATTTCATCCATCAGGATGATTTCGAAGACGCTCTGCGCATCGCGGACATCCTCTTGAATGATGAAGAAGACCTGATCCACAAAGCGGTAGGATGGATGTTGCGTGAGATCGGTAAGCGCGATCTCCATACGGAAGAAGAGTTTCTCAAACCCCGCTATCAAACCATGCCCCGCACCATGCTGCGCTATGCGATCGAAAAATTTCCGGAAGCGAAACGGAATAAATACCTGACCGGCAAAATCTGAAAAAAAAGAGGGCGAGTCAGACTCGCCCTTCAGTAAGCGTAATGATCGTTGAACCAGTCAACGATTTCTATTTCGTTCTTTATTGCGGAAATTTCCGCTACATCTCCACTTTCACTTTCTTCTCCGGGACGCCGTTTTTATGACAATCCGCGCACTTTACGAAATGGATGTTGTGCGCGCTGTCCGGTGAGCGGAAGGTCGTATCCATCGTTTCGACGTCAAGCCCGCAGTTGCTGTCGCGGGGATGACAGTCCTTGCAGGTGGTTTTCGTCTCCATGCTGTGCGCGACGTGGCATTTGTTGCAGGCGATGCCTTCATGTACGCCTACACAGGTACGATCGTCGCCGGAGTTGACCGCGAAGGCCGGCTCGGGCGAATGGCATTGATAACAAACCGCCTGGTTCTTTTCCGAAGCCATTTTCACCGCGGCTCCGTTGTCTTTCATCGCGGGAATCGGCAGATCGAGCGCGTGGTAGTGCAGCCGCGAACGCCGGTCGTATATCGAAGTCGACGCCACGGTCTTTTCACGGGGATTTTCTTGCTTGGCTCGCTCGGCGATCTCGCCCGCGTCGCGGTGCATCTGGTGACAGGCCAGGCAGGGGATGGCGGGCTGATCGAGCAGGGCATCTTCCTTTAAACGCCACGGCCCCGTCATATCGAGAGGCTCGACCAGATCGCGAATCGGTCCGTTAAAATACATGCCATGACAACGCAAACAATTATCGGATAGCGCACGGCTTTTGTTGTGATCTTCATTCAGAAACAGTTTTTTGTACGTTACGGAATGCGGCCCCTGCCGCCAGGCGTCGTGTTCTTCCTTATGACATCCGGCGCACCGTGCCATCATGGCGGGAATCGTCTCGGCCCGCAGTTGGATCGCCTCGGGGGCCTCGCCGCGAAAATGTTTGACCACCATTCTGAGGTTATGCAGATGAAAACTTAAATCCGGGGTGAATAAGCCGCCGTGGCACTTGGAACACGACACGTCCTTGTGAGAAGACGCCGTCCAGTCGTGATACGCGCCTCGAATCTCATGACAGCGCGCGCAGGCCCGCCCGCCCGCCGCGACGTAATAAATACTGCCGGCCGGCACGGCCAATACAAACGACGCCAGTACGATGCACGCGGCGATGGCCCACGGCGATTTCGGCAATCTCAAACGCATCTCGGTCTTCTCCCCGCCCCGAAGTTTTAACGGAACTTCGAGCCTTTCCATTCGCGCGTGATGTAATCGCTGATGCGGTAGGCGTTCGCCAGTATGGTCAACACAGGGTTAAAGCCGCCGTTGGTGACGTGCAGACTTCCATCCGCCACGAATACGTTGTCGCAGTCGTGAATCTGACCGTTCCTGTTCACCACCGATGTCGCCGGATCGTCTCCCATGCGGCAGGTCCCCGCCTGATGTTGCCCCCCGGATAGCCCCATGCCCGAGGGCTGACGCCAGGTTTGAATCGCGCCCGCTTCCTTGAGCCAGGCTTCAGCCCGTTCCGCGATGTAATACGAAACCTCCACGCAGTGCGGGTGTTTCGACCCAGACAGGCGTGCGACGGGAATCCCCCAGAAATCCTTCACCGCTGGATCGACGCTCACCCGCGCGTCGAACACGGGAATCTCCTGCACCGGCCCCATCACGCGGATGGTGCGGCGGAACATAGTGCGCATGTAATTCTTGTGATCGATTCCCCAGCGCTTCACGCCAACATAGTTGCTTTCGGCGAACTGGATCGGCAGGCGGATGAATTCATTGGCCAGCATGGCGCCCGTCTTCATGCCGGGATTACCGTGGTTGTAGTCACAGATGGCGATCTGCGCGCCCGGCCCGAGATCGTCGTAGACGTCTTCGTCAAACAAACCCATCGCGCCGCAATAAGAATGCCCCTGCAGGTTGCGACCCACCCAATCCGAGCGGTTCCCCAGGCCTTCAGGAAACAGTTTGCTTTTCGAATTGAGCAGCAGCCGCGCAGACTCGATCGCCGAACAACTCACCACCACCAGATCGCAGGGCTGTTCCTGCAAGCGGTCGTTCTCATCGAAGTACGCCACGGCTTTCGCGCGCCCTCGGTCGTCGATGACGACCTCCTTCGCCAGACATTCAGTGCGCAGTTCACAGTTCCCGGTCGCCAGCGCCTTGGGAATCACCGTGTTCTGCGTACCGCACTTGGCGTTGCATTCACAGGCGAACCCCACACACCAGCGGCACCGCATACAGGCCGGGCGTTCATTAAACGGAACGGTGTTGCGCAACATGGGGATATCGAACGGATGCAACCCCAGCCGCAAGGCGGCGGGTTTCAGAATTTCGCATTCCCGGCTATGCGGCAATGCCGGCATGGGCAGCGCTTTTTTGCGGGGCGCTTTAAATGGATTGCCCGAGTCGTCGCCAGAAACGCCGATCTCCCACTCAGCCTTTTCATAAAACGGTTCCAGATCGTCGTACGAGATCGGCCAGTCGGCCAGCGTGCTGTTCTCCACGTCGCCGTAGGTCGAGCGCATGCGAAAGTCCTGCTCCATAAAGCGCCATGCCATCGCGCCGTAGCTCAGCGTACCGCCTCCCACGCACATGGCGTTGTTCTGATAATCCCAACCGTTGGCGTACACGACGCGGGCGTTTCCGTTGTCATCGACGCGCACGCGTGGATTCTTCTTGAGATCGTGCGGCCCGAACGCGGGCCCCAGCTGAGTTGTGCGCTGATTTTGCAGGTCGTCTTTGCGGTAATCGAATGCCGTTTGCCAGCGCCCGCGCTCGAGCAGAACCACGCTGAGCCCCGCTTCGGCGAGTTCCTTGGCGGCGACGCCGCCTCCCGCACCGGAACCGATCACCACCGCATTCACGTGAGGTAGAGCCATGATGCTTTCTCCTTACGCAACCGGCGCGGCGGGTCGCCGCGCGCGAACCGGTGGATGTGGAATCCCCAGCATTCGCCAGCTGATGAAATCCTTGTTTCCGCCGTGACGCGGGTCTCCATAAAAGCCCTGCATGGCGTGACTGATCACCAGGTTAAAAAACGAGGAGGGCGACTGCGTCTTCCATGCTTCACCAGGAGCCTTGCCCGACGATAGAGTTTCGAGGACGGAATCCTGCTGTTCGGCTGACAGCGCCGTAAAATCCGCTTCGAACAACGCCTGACTGGTGTCGTTTACGCCCGCGAGACCCTTGCGGTATTGACTCTGTTTATCCTGAAACACATACGTCACTTTGCGGTCGATATAATTGACGACGCCCGCCCACGAAGCGCCGGGATAATCATCCGCGGGAATGATCCGCTCACAGACGGCGTCCAGCGTGGCGATTTCTTCGGGCGTGAAAAATTTCCAGACCGTGACGGGTTCTTT
The DNA here is from genome assembly GCA_016125385.1 of bacterium. Lineage (GTDB taxonomy): Bacteria > Hinthialibacterota > Hinthialibacteria > Hinthialibacterales > Hinthialibacteraceae > WGLV01. The sequence continues at coordinate 396,329 of WGLV01000022.1, read as the reverse complement.
GCATGCGAGAATAGAGCCACCGGCGGAAACCGTGGCGGCGATTTGCAGAAAGGTACGGCGGCCAAGTCGTCTGGGCTTGCTCATGATGATTCTCCCGATGGCGCTGCATGCCCTGTCAGCTATTTTGTATCACAAGTCGAATCGATTGAAAAGGCGTTATTCAGGACGTAAAAAGCAGCCGCCTCTCTCATCCGATCCGTCGTGAGAATTATCGCTCAACGCCGAATTCTAGTTCATTCGCCCAATGCGTTCTCCAATCCGCGTGAAACGCGGGAAAGTTGATTTTTGAAACGCCTCGCCCCTCGGCCAGTTCCAGCGCCGGCCCTCGATCGTCATTGACGCGAAAAGAAAATTTGATCGTCTTGCCCGCGTCGATTCTTTCCTTGACCTTGGGAATCTCGCTCCAGGGCAGCGCCGATTCAACGACGCGGGTCGAGCCTTCATGACGAATCGCCAGCCGGCCGTCTTTGACCGGACCGTCGTACGGCGACTTCGGCTGGCGTGGATAAAAATGTTTACGCGGCATCCCCGAAACCAGCAGCCGCCAGATTTCCACGCCGCCGCCGTATTGATCAGCCACCGGATTCAAGGCGTATTCATAATCGGTATCGAGATAACACATGAATTTCGGCATGGTCCCAGCCGGATGCGTCAGCCAGGGTTCCTCACTATCTTCAATCACGTTAAAAGCGATCTGAACATTGTCGTGCGCGGGATGATTCCCTGATGGAATATCAATATCCCGCCGATAGGAAAAGCGGCGAACATCGTCAGGCCAGTTCATCGGCTCACGTTTTGCGTTGTTTCCCTCCCCTTCAATGCGAATACTGGTTTGAGGATAAAAAAACCCGTCCCAATCGGGCGTTTCATACCGCATCATGCCTACGCCATGTGACTCATCGGCGATTTTGGCGGCGAAGTAAAAATACTGGTCGTCATACGCCAGATAACCAACCGCCTGTCCCGGCTTCGTCTGAGAGTCGTATTGTTTAAACGGCAGCCAGGCTTGCTCCGTCAGGTTCGCCGCGCTGACGCCCTCTCCGCTGACCGGTTGAGGAATCGCCCCTTGCCAATCGCTCAATTCTCCATCGACCGTGATCGATCGCCTGGCGATCCAGTTGACTCGCATCGTCTCCTGCTGAATCGCGGTTCCATCGGCGCCCGCGTCAAATGTTACGCTGACCGGATACGCGTTCGCGGGTGATGGGGTCTCCGCCCGGGCCTTCAAGACGACCTCTCTCGTTTGATTCGGTTCGAATCGAATCGTTTGTTCTGGAGGAGAAAGCGCCACGCCCTGCATGGTGGCTTTCAGCATCCCTTCTACGGGACGATTCAAAACATTCGTCAATGTCAGGCGGAGTTCCGGATTCGATTCGATGGGCCGCGTAAAATCATGAGCGATGATATCCAGCGGCTCATACCCCTCGATCTGCGATTCACGCAATGCGGAAATCAGAGCGTCAAACGATCCTTTCGACTGATCCGTTCGAAGGTAATACCCCAAATGATTTAACGGAATTTCAATGCGGCCGTTGTTTGATGGGAGAGGATTGCCATAAAAATCACACAAAACAAACCGTCCGTTTCCGTCCGGCAGCGTGAGTTTTCCATCATGGAGAACATGCGCGTCCGTCCCGGCGTCAGACAGGCCCTGCACGGAACGGAACAAAAGTTGATCGCGTGAATAGACGTCGCCCAGATCGCCTACGACAACGACGGATCCATCATCGGGGCTGTTTTTCCCATTGAAAATGAATACCCAGGGAAGACCGTTTTTAAATAGGATTTCTCTGAATTCGCGTTGACCGATGAATTTCTGAGACGCTGCGATCGCCGCCGCGGGAGCCCATGCCTGAACCAGTGAGTTTTCTTTTCCGTCGATTTTTTTCACTTGGGGATCGTAAACGTTTCCACCGTAAATCCCGACGGTCCGGCTTTGTCCCTGGGCGCGCATCGACGCGATAACAACGCCGACGCGGTCTTCGCTGTTCGCGACCCAGCTCTCCGTATCCCAGCAGCGAACCGGGCCATACGGGCTTTCCCGGTTCAGCCAGTCTTTAATCAGCGATGGAGCCGCCGCCAGTGGCTGGTAGTGGATGCTGCAGAAATCGAGCCATTGCAAAAAATCACCCGTCCCGTCACAGAACAATTTGTCAAGCGTATTGCTCGAAGAACACGCCCCGCCGATCAGAACTTCAGCACCATCACGGCGCGCCTCTTCAACGCCCCGCGCCATATAAGTGAATATCCTCCGATAACGCAGCATATCGGCGCCCCAGCCTGAAATCGAAATGCCCTCCCAGGGCTCATTCCATAACTCAACCGCATTGATCGGCCCCTTGGGCCATCCATAATCGCGGCAAACCTTCGCGACCCATCGCTGAAACGTCTCATCGTATTCAGGAAGCCACGCGTAATCGCTTTTGGTATCCAGCCATTCATTTTGATCGTTCAGGTGAGGGCGGGGTCTTGCCAATGGTTGCGGCAGACTGCTCGCGCCCAGCGTCAACATCACGGTAATCTCGTTTTCGTACATCCATTTCAGATATTTCGTGAATTCCGCGTAACGGTTGTCGAATCGGTCGTCAAACGCAAACGCCCCCGCTTCGCTTCGCGCCCCTTTCACCCCGATGCGTTTGAAAAAACGCATCGTCTCCGCCCGCATTTCATACTCACGCGGCAGATCAAGCGCAAAAGTCGGATACTGAACTCGCCCCATGTCAGGCTTTATCACTCGAACGAGCGACGCTCCAAAAACGCGGCCCCGTTCGCCAAAATCAAACACCAGCGCATATCCGCCGAACGTCTCGGGAATGAGAGGGGCTATTTCGACGTCGACGCTCGCCTTGGCGTCGATCGCCACTTTCGTTTCCACCGGTTCGAGACGCTTGATAATGAAGACTTCCGGTTTCCAGATGTCGCCCAGCCGCCCCTTCGTTCCGTACTGGTAGACGTCGATGCGAATCGGCCCGTTGAATGCCTGATCGGACGTATTACTGATCCTGAATTGAAAACGCCCCGTTTCGCCAGGCCACAAAACGTTGACGTTCCGATCGCCGTCCGTATCAACGCCCAGTTGAATCACCTCGAGCGTGGATGACTTTTGTTCTTTCGTCAGGTCGAACGATTGAGCAAAATTCTCCATTCCTGAACCGGTTACCATCTGCGCGAATACCGATCGCGTGACACCAGAAAACACTGAAAGGAATAGAAGAAAATAGAGAAGCGGACAGCGGAAAACATGAAAAATAGACTTTGAGGGTTGCGGCATGATGAAGGCTCCAGTTGATTCAATACAGGCGGTGCGCAAATGTATCACGCCCTCCGGCATCCGGTCAACAAGGGCTATAATCCGAAATCAGTTTGCTTCCGCCACTGAATCCGTTCATCATTGACCCCATTTTCATAAGGAGTTCGTTTCATGAGGCCGCACCTCAGTCGAGGCGTCACCACAGCTTTTATCATCACACTCAGCCTGGTGGGAATCCCATCCACCCAGCCCCAAAACGCTCAGCCCTCAATGGTCCGGGGAGATGCGGCGCGGATTGAAGACGTACAGGAAAAACGCGAGGTTGCGGGCAGCCTTCGAGCATCCTCGCGCGCCCGAGTCGCCGCCATGGAAGAAGGACTGCTGGTTGAAATCGCGGTGGATGAAGCCGATTCCGTCAAAAAAGGCGATCTGATCGCTCGCGTCGATGACCGCCGTCTCAAGGCTCAGCTCGATGGCTTGCAAGCGCAAAAGCGCGTCAACGACGCCCAGATCGAAGCGCGCAAGGCGGAACTGGAAAATGCGCAATGGAACCTCGATCGGCTGCGGCCGCTTTTCAAGCAGGAACAGACCACCGAACAGGCGCTCCGCGCGGCTGAAATGCAGGTTCAGGTCAAAGAAAACGACCTCGCCGCCGCTCGGCGTGAAGTGGAACGCATCGATAGTCAAATCGATCTCTTCACCATCCGCATCGGCGACACCCGCGTTACCGCTCCGTTCGACGCGATGGTGGTGGAACGCCAGGCCGAACCCGGCGAATGGATCACGCCCGGCGCCCCGCTGGTAACGCTGATCTCCACGCACATCATCGAGGCGTGGATGGAAGCGCCTGAAGAATTCGCCGCGCTGAGTGAAGATCAACTGAGCGATCTCCGCATACAGGTTTCCGCGTTGAATCAAACGCTCCCGGCCCAACGCGTTCGCGTGATTCCCCAGGTCGACCCTCGCGTTCGAACCATCTATATCGTCGCCGATCTCCAGATGGATGTAGCCGCGCTGAAGCCGGGTATGTCTCTGACCGCATGGCTCCCCACAGGCGAACGCAAACCGCGTCTGACCGTCGACAAAGATGCCCTGCTGCGCGGCGAAACCGGTTTTTACGTCATGAAAGCCCAGCCCGCTCAGGAAGGCCACATCGCGGTTCCAGTCAGCGTGACCAGGTGCTTTGAAACGGGAGACCGCGTCGTCGTCGAAGCCGCTGGACTCTCGGATGGCGATATCGTCGTGGTTGAAGGCAACGAAAGACTTCGCCCCATGACGCCCATCCAGTTACTCGACGGCTCATCAAAGTAAACCCGCTCATCGCGACGCCTCTCCGTTCAGGACGATCCCACTATGAATTTGATTGAAGGCTCCATCAAACAACCGATCACAGTGACCGTGCTGGTCATCCTCGTCATTCTCGCCGGGGTGGTCGCGTTGAATCGCTCGCCAATCCAGCTAACTCCTGAGATCGACGATCCCGTTATCGCGGTCACCACAACGTGGGAAAACGCCAGCCCGCAGGAAGTAGAAACCGAAATCGTCGACGAGCAGGAAGAGCGCCTGCAGGGCGTGGCTGAGTTGAAACTCATGACAAGCATCAGCCAGCGCGGTCAGGGCGAAATCCGGCTCGAATTCGAACCCGGCGCCGACAAAGACGAGTCCATGCGCGAAGTCAGCGACAAGCTGCGCGAAGTACCCGACTATCCGCTCAACGTCGATGAGCCCGTCATCAGCGACACGGATCCGCAAAGCCGCGATTATATCGCCTGGCTGCTGGTTTCATGCACGGACCCCGATTTCGATGTCACCACGCTGTATGACGTGCTCGACAAGCGGCTCAAGCCGCAATTCGAACGTCTCTCCGGCGTGGCGGAAGTAAACATCCTCGGCGGGCGCGAGCGCGAAGTTCAAATTCGCATCGATCCGGTCCGGCTCGCTCAGCGCGGCGTCACCATCGCCGACATGATCGCCGCCATCCAGAATACAAATGAAAATTTCTCGGGCGGCGCCTTAAACTACGGCAAATCTGATGTACGGATTCGAACCGTCGCCCGCTTCAGCGACATCGATCAAGTTAAAAACACCGTCATTGAGCATACCGAAAACGGCCCGGTCTACATTCATGACGTCGCCGACGTGGTCAAAACATTCAAGGAACCGTCCGGCTTTGTTCGCTCGCGCGGATACCCCGTTATCGCGATCAACTTTCAGCGGGAGATCGGCTCCAACGTTCTCGATGTCATGCAACGTATTCAAAAAGAGATCGAACGAGTCAACCGCGAAGGCGGCCTGCTTGAGGCCATCGCCCGTGAACAGCACATCAATGGAAAGTTGGAACTGATTCAGGTCTACGACCAGACTTCGTATATCGATCAGGCGTTGAATCTGGTTCGTGACAACATCTATCTCGGCGGCGGGCTCGCGGTGATTACCCTGTTGCTGTTTTTGCGCTCGGCCCGTGCGATCGGCATCATCGCCATCTCCATCCCCATCTCCATCATCAGCTCGATCGTGGTGATGTACGCCCTGGGCCGCACCATCAACGTGATCAGTCTGGCGGGCATGGCGTTCTCTGTCGGCATGGTGGTCGACAACTCGATTGTGGTTCTTGAGAACATATACCGCCATCTGGAAATGGGAAAATCCGTCGCCCGGGCCTCGCTCGATGGCGCCCGCGAAGTCGCGGGAGCCGTCCTCGCCTCCACCCTGACCACATTGGTTGTCTTTATTCCGATTCTGTTGATCGAAGAACAGGCCGGCCAGCTGTTCCGCGATATCGCGCTGGCGATTTGCGCGTCGGTGGGTTTGAGTTACATCGTCTCGATTACGGTGATTCCCTCGGCGTCGTCATTGATGTTGAACGAGCGAAATCACATCGCCGTATCGTATGAACCGAAACACAAACGCGGCGTATTCCGCTCGATTCTTTCCTTCATTCTGTACCCGGTTTATCTGTTCACTCACATGCCGTCGATCGTCGGCGGTCAGGTCTATTACCTGTCGCGGACCCGCATCCTTCGCGCATTGACGATCGCCCTGTTCATCTCCGCCACGGTCATCGGCGCATGGCTGCTGACGCCGCCCATCGATTACCTGCCAACCGGAAACCGCAACATCATCCTCGGCATGTTGATTTCCCCGCCGGGTTACAGCCTTGAAACGCTTTCAAAAATCGGCGATCGAATCGAAGAACGCATGCGCCCGGCGTGGGAAGCAGCTGAAAACACCGTCTTCGCGCAGGAAAAAGGCATTGAACACAGTGACGAGTCCAAAATTCCGCTCGTTCCCGCCAGCCCGGCGCCAGACGCTCCCATGATTCAGCCGCCGCCGGTCGAAAACTACTTTCTCGTGGCGCGAAACGGAATGATGTTTCATGGCGCGGTCAGCGATGATCCTGAAAAGGTCGTCGATCTCATCCCCCTGATGCAATACGCCACCGGTCCTGACGTCGCGCCCGGTTTCATCTCGTTCGCTTTTCAGCTGCCCCTGTTCCGTATCGGCGGGACGACGGGATCCGCCGTCAACATCGACCTCGCGGGGCCCGATCTCGATCATGTGAGCCAGTCGGCGGGAGCGCTCTACGGCGCCCTGGCCGGGCAATACGGCCCCCGGACTATTCAGCCCGAACCGAGCAATTTCAACATCCCCAGCCCTGAAATGCAGATCGTGCCCGACCTCTATAAACTCACGGACATGAGAATGTCGGCCCGCGACCTCGGGCTCGCGGTTCAGGTCAACAGCGACGGCGCTTTCATCGGCGAGTACGAAGTCAGCGGCGAACGCATCGACCTGATTCTGATTACCAGAGAGTCAAGCCAGAGCAATACGCTCGATAGCGTCAGGCAATCGCCCATCGCGACGCCGGATGGCTCGATCGTGGCGCTTTCCGACATCGCCGACTTCGTCAATACCGCCCGCCCCGACCAGATCAAACGTGTCGGACGGCAGCGCGCCGTCACCCTGCAATTCACGCCTCCCGTCGGCATGCCTCTTCAGGACGCCATTACTCAGATCGGGTCCTCGATCGATGGTCTGAAACAGGCGGGCGCCATTCTGCCCGACGTCGACGTCAACCTCGCCGGCTCGGCCAGCAAACTCGACGCCATGCAGAAAGCCCTTACCGGCGATGGAACTTGGTCGGGATTTCTTTCGAGTTCCATCTTCCTGGCCCTGCTGGTCGTATATTTGCTGATGTGTATTCTGTTCCAGAGTTGGATCTACCCGCTGGTCATTATGGTGAGCGTCCCGCTCGCGGCGTTCGGAGGCCTGTTGGCGCTGGCGGGCGTACATTACTGGAGCCTGATCGACCGTCACATGCCCATTCAGAACATGGACGTGTTAACCATTCTCGGGTTCGTGATTCTGGCGGGCGTGGTGGTTAATAACGCCATCCTGATCGTCCATCAGTCGCTGAATTTCATGACGGACGGCGATGGCGTCAATCCGGAACCCCTGTCCCCCAAAGAAGCCATCGCCAAAGCGGTCGAATCGCGCGTCCGCCCCATCATGATGAGTTCGTTGACTTCAGTAGGCGGTATGCTTCCGCTGGTATTGATGCCCGGCGCGGGTTCGGAGCTGTATCGCGGCCTGGGAAGCGTGGTGGTCGGCGGCCTGTTTGTCTCGACGTTATTCACGCTGGTATTGGCCCCGCTGGTACTCAGCGTGGTGTTCGACCTGCAGAAACTATTTCACATCGACGTTCAGTCGCGCGGCGAACAAACTATGCTGGATTAACCTGGCTGGATTCCGGCGCCAAAAACAAAATAGCATGACGTAATCGGGGAGGCGTTTCGCCTCCCCGTTCTCGTATACTCCTCTTTTGAAGCGACTGCTGAATTCACTTGCCTGAAAAGGTTGCGACGGAGAGCGGCGGCGCGGTGTAATGCAGGACTCCATCATCCAGTTTGAAGTCGGGGTGTTGAGCGTAATTTTCGATTTCGGGTTTTTCCGCGGTCCAGAACTTTTTGGGAAACGTGTCAGCGATTGTCCGGTGCATTTCAAACTCGCTTGACATCGTCCCTCGAATAACGATCTCCACGTCTATGGGAAACCACGACCTGTTCATGATGATGAATGAATCCGGATTTTCCGTATCGTCTTTCGCGAAGGCGATCAGCCCCAGGTAGGGGTCGTCCGAATTCACTTCCACCACCCGCATGCCGGCATAACCCGCCCGCGTCAATTGCTTGTACAGGTGATAGCCGCGTTTGACCTCGAAATGTCCATCCTCGGTCACCAGAATCGCGCATCCCGGATTCGGATCGCCGCCCGTCCACTGGCTGTGCCGCTGAATCGCCGCCCAGGGGATGAATGCGTTGTGTTGATTTTCATAAATATGAGCTCGCACGAACTCGACGAAATTAACGTCCATGTTTCCCCACGATCCCGAGGTCGTCCACACGTGCAGATCGGGCCGGAATCGCTTCAGCGTATTGATCGGGACGAAATCCTGAGCGACCGGGCTGTACCAGTCTTTCGAAGGGTCCGTCCCGCCCTGAAAACCGTGGCTGGTGATCAGGCCAATGTTCTGAATCGCGCGGGGATTGGCTGCGATCGCGTCCGCCACTGGCCGCATGAACATCCAGTAGGTGCATTCGCCTGGCGTCACCCGAACGTCTTCCATCCCGTTGCGCTTCAGGATGTCGGGTAGAAAACTGATAAAATCGGCGATCTGATCGGGATGCCAGAGAAGGTTGTAATCGTGTGAAAGCAGGTTATCGCCATCGCGCCCGTCCTGGTTATACCGGATCGGGTGCGTCCCTTCATTATGAAGACTGACGAATTTAACCGGAAAACCTTCCCGGTCGCGCATGAACTTGGCGAAGGCGGCGATATATTCGCCGATCTCCAGCTTCATGTCCGGGTCCATATCGCGGCCGCGCACCATTTTCTGTTTCGTCATCCAGGGCGCGGGACCATACAGCGTATCGATGATCGTCAGGTCGCCGCCGCGCGCGCGGGTTCGTTTTAATCCCTCACGAATGAAATAGCGCATGTTTTCAGTCGTGCGTGTATGCGTATAGCCGTCCAGATTGATAACGGTTGGATCGTCGTTATCGTTGTCGGCTTCCGTCATCCCTTCATGAAAAGGATCGATAAACTGTTTCACGACGCCCGGCTTCAGCCCGTCATCGCCGAATATCAGGTCGATCACCGCCTGTTTATCCGATTCCGATAACGTGCTCAATCCACCGTAATCCTGCGGCCATTCGTCGTAATCGCGAGTCTGGGCGGTCTCGACGTAATTCACTCCAAATCCATCCCATTCCTGTAACGGGTGATCGAACCGGATCTCCCCCCTCGCACCCCAGGCGCTTGCTGACGCCGTCAGCGCCACGCCGATCATCACGGCGCACAATCTGTTGTATATCTTCATCGTTGCTCCTCCTCTATTAAGTGCATACAAGACATGATCCATGCAATCATCTGAAAAATGCAAATCACCCGGCTTTTTTTATCACGATTTGAATCCGGTCGTCGATTTTATTGGACGGCTCGTAGCAAGTTAAGCGGCAAACGCCGCTCCCCCAGTTGTCTCTCATCGTGCCTTGATTCAGACTTGAACCGTATTTCAATTCACGATATCGATTATCAAACAAATCAGAGAAAAATTCGATGACGCTTGAAATGCGTACTTGAAAAATCCATGCAGGAGAAATACTGTATGAATATCAAATTCAAATATTTATGCTATGCTATACCAATTGGGAACGAGTACGAAACAAATCACTGAGGAAACATGGAAGCATATATTCAGACCGCCTTACAAGTTCGCGACGACCTCATGGAAGAGGTCTTTCGTGACGTGCCTTCTGAATCGCCGGAAGCATCCGTCGCGAAACTCCCGCACGGCGAACTGGTAATGGATAATGTCCATATTTTCTTCCGTAACTCGGCGAAAAACAAACTGTTTTCCGAGCGGATCCGTGGCGTGAAAGGCAAGCGGTTCGAAGAAAATGAACTTCTGCCCGCCTATATCACCACTTCGGATGATGAAAGTTATCAGGACGCGCTCGACTCGATCGGTTGCTGTAAAAAAATCGCGTATTTCCTGTTTATTTCCCGGTTCGAGCAATTTCAGATTACGGAACGAAACCACTTCTCTGAAAAACTCCGGCGTCTTGAAGCCATCTGCCCCAACAAAGCGGTCGAGACCTATAACGTCAAAAAACAATTGATCGATTTAATGGGGGATGAAGAAATCACCCCCACTTACGAGCCCATCGTCAAACTGGTTTCGCGCTACATTCTCGCGATTAAAGACCTGCTTGACGCTCAGGCAGAAGTCTATCGCAGCGAACGAAAACTGGTCGAATTTTTCAATGACTATCTGGCCGTCCTCATCGACGCCGATCCAAACAACCCGCATGCGCGCAAATTGCAGACCGACGCCTCATTCGTCAAGGCGTTAAAGCAGACCATTGAGGCGCTCGACAAGCGCGGACTCGACCTCCCCGAACTTCAACCCAAAATGTCTCGAGACTTCGTCAAAACCGTCGGCGATGTGTTGAAAACCCACCGGAACAATCTCGCGGGCGAGATCAAGATGATCAGCGACGTCACCGACTTTCTGAATGAAGTGGTTGAATTTTCCGACGCGCGTTTCAAGGCGCCGCCCGAACAGAAAAAAGAGCAGGAATCGAGCCTGATGTCGCTTCTGGGTGAATTTTCCTCCTCCTTTTCCTCCTGGCTGCGTCAATAACCAGCCGCCTCTTCTTGCCTCCAGCCTCGGGCTTGTTTATCATCGAAGTCTGTTCATGACTGACCTTGCGATGTTTCACCGGCTTGGCTCCTGATACTGGCGCCACCCAACCGGAAAACTAAATCGATATAGAAAAGAAAAACCAGCGGCGGCGGGCGCCCATTTTCAATGGACAAAATCCAAAACCTGATAAAACAGATATTTGAAAACGATCTTGATGATGACGCCCGCAACAGTATTCAAACCCGGATGGCGCAATGGATTCACGCCTCCGCCTTCGCCGATTTTTCAAGCCATCCCCTGTCAGAAACGTTCGAACCCGCGTCGCAAAGCGCGGCTGCTTCACTGATCCGTAAAATCGAACATCTCAAATCGCAAAACCTGACGGCCTCCGCCGCGCAAAAACGGATTGAATCAGCCGCCGCTTCAGCCGCGCGCGGGGTGTTTTACACGCCTGAACTTGTCCGTTTTTTGTACGATCCCTATGCGGCCCCCGACGACCCGCTGATCGTTCGCGGCGTCGACATCCATTGCCAGCTCATCCGCCGGGCCGTCCGAAACGTGGCGACCCGGTACGCCGACTCAATCCAGCGCGCCATGCTTGACCGTGAATCGGTTGAGGAGGAGTTATGGAGCGCGGCGATGGAAGAAATCGTCCGCTGCCTTTCCGATCTATCCGCACGAGCCTGGCGCGCCGAATCCAGCGAACCGGTCTGCTTTCCGCCGGAAGGCGCCCGGGGCTGGAAAAAAGCGCTGGCCGCGCGCGTGGCGCTCAACCCTTCAGGCGATCGAATCGCCATTCTCCAGTCAGATCGCATGCTCTCTATATGGAACATTCCGGACGGCGAGTTGCTTCGAAAACAATCCTTAGCTGAATTCGGCGACTCCACCGGATTCGAACATTGGAGCGCACCCTATTTTTCTCTGGATGGAGAACGAATCGCCGTCCAGACGGCGGCCGCTTGCGTCATCGTTGTCGATCTCAATGGCAAAGAATCCATCGATTCATTCACCAGCGACCGGCGCGATGACTTCCGGCGCGGTTTCGGTCAGCCCTATCTGCCGGATGAAGCCCGTCTGAAAACGCTCCCCCATCAGGTCATGAACCGCAAAGAAGAATCGCTTTCCTGGCCTGACTATCTCAAACAGGTCTACCACGCCGCCTGCGATGGAGATCAACGCCTTGCGGCGTCGGCCAGTGAGATCGAACGGTTCATGCCGGGCTGGATGTGCGATATCGGCTTTGAAAACGCGGTGTACTACATCCTTCGCCGCCGTCTCATCGACCGCATCCGCAAAGAAATCCACGTCGAGAGCGCCGCCGCCCCCGGCGTAGACGGTTCTCAACCCCAAACCGATGAAGCGGAAACCGCTCCCCGGACCTGGGGCGTCTATTCGTTCAACAAGACGATCGACGATATGTCGGCGGGAGAATCCGTGACCCATTCAAGCCGTCAGACGGACGATTGGCGTGAGGAACACGATCTGGAGAGAATTTTAGCCGTATTACGGAATGTATCGATAACGTATAAGAAACAGAGAATCCCATGCGACCGACTCGCCCGGTTGAAAGCCGAGGGCGGAACCAACGCCGAAATCGGAGAAGCGCTCGGCGTCCCGCGTGGAACCGTGGATTACCTCTGGAACCAGTGCCGAAATCAGATTCAACTGATTTTCGGAGACGAGATTTAAGGACAGGACCGACATGAAGAACGATTCAGGGCGCTCTCGCGGCGCCGCCTCGCTTCGCGAAACATTGAACCAGCTCATTCGCCGCGTTCTGGGCGAAATGGCTGAACCCGCCATCACAGAACCTCACCTTGATGAGGCCTCCCCTTCAGCTCGCGACCGCGAAGCCTTTTTCGCCGCCACCGCTGATCCTTGGCGTGAAAGCCGGTCCGCGTCTCCCCTGATCGAAAGTTGGTCTCTCAACGCACCCCGGCCCGACTGGTTCGCCCAGGCTCAGGCGATGGCCGAGCGCCTCGGCCAGAAAGCGGGTGGCGCCGTGCGCCGTGAACTCGAATCGCTGCGCGACATGCTTGACGTTCTGTCGGGCCGTCTCGTCCCCGCTCCTTCGTATCGAGGCGCCGCTCCAACCCGAATGGCGTATCCTCCTCAGCGCCGGTCGTTGCCCGCCGCCGATCTCCCCGCGTTTCATCCGCTCTTCTGCACCGCCATTGATCCCGAAGAAGGCCCTATCCACATCAACGGCCTCAATCCTCGCGGACGATATCGCTGTGTGATGTCATCGCCCCAGCGTCCGGGCTGGACGAAGGAAAGCGCTTTATCCGGCGCCGTGGCGGGTGGTTTCCAGCTCGATTTCAGTGAAGCCCTGAGCGCGGACGGTGTTGAGGAAATCGTATGGATTATCGAAGAAATCTGCGAAGGACGCCGCCCCTGGATCTCCGGCATGGTCTGGACCGCGCCGCCCCAATCCAGCCAGCCTGAAGAATTCCCGCATGATCTTCATGATTCCGGTTGGCAGTGGGATCGCGTAAAAACCCTAATGGAAATCATCCGGCTGCAATCCGGCGAACGCTTCGTCGAAGCCTATGAAACCGCACGCCGCGCGCTGCGCGTTGAGAGCGCCCGCGACTCCGGTGACGGCGCGATTCCCTTTCAGGAAGCGCTCTGGCTGACCATCGACCGCTCGCTCACCGCGATGACGGACCGTCTGAACCAGGCCGAACCGGTTTTACGCGGCCTCAAACCCGAGTGGAACGCCATTGCCCAACTCTCCCAACTCAAACGCGAAATCGCCGGATAAACGCGCGAGGCGTTTTCATTTCTAACGATTTCCCGGTATAGTGATCTTCTCGTTCGGGGGAAAATGGATTCATTTTCTCCCGGCCTGATTTCAGGATGAGTTTGCGAACGTATTTCTAAAAAACAACTCGATCTAAAACGAGAAGAACATGGCCGCGTTGCGTGAAACGCTCCGCCGTATCGATCGATATAACCCCACGTCCTTGATCGTCCTGCTGACCGTCTCCCTGCTGGCGGCCTACGCGGGTATCGCCGTGCTGTTATGGAAGGTATTCGGCGATCCGTTTTACCTCGCGCCTCCACTCGAAGCCTTTCAGACCCCAGCTCCGCAACCCGGACGCCCGCCGCTTGCCGACGTCGTCAACTGGGCGTTGTATTCAATCACGCATACGCTGTACGGTCCGCTGGTCTTTCATGTTCTCGCCTCGCTGTTCACCTTCGCCGCCTGCGCGGCCGTTCTTCGCCGTGCGGCCAGTTCCAATCTCCCGATCGCGATCTTTTACCTGTTCTTCCTGACGCATATTCTCTTTCATTTCGAAGTCTTCGCCCTTCGCGACACCATCCCCTTCACCGCGTGCATGGCGGGTTTCGTCTACGCCGCCTGCCTGCCCCGTTCATCGCGTCGTGCGGCGGGCATGGGGCTTTTCGCCGGGTTGGGCTGGATGACGCGCGCCACAGGCGTGCTGTTCATTCCATGGATCATCCTGTTCGCCTGGCGCCGGAGCGGAACCTGCTCCGATCGCCTGAAAGAAGCCGCACTCGCGCTGACAATCTTCATCGTGGTTTCTTCGCCGTGGCAGGCGGTCATCATCTCACATGAAGGAAAACCATCGCTATCTCCGTTTCCAGGCAATGGAGCCTTGAATGCGGTAAAAGGCAACAATGAGCTATCCACAAGCATTTATCCTTGGATTGATCTCGATTACCTCGACTCCGATCTTGATAAATTCGTTAATCAAAAGTATGGCGGATTCAAGTTCTCTGCATTGTTGGATTACATTCAAAAACGCCCCTTCGAATGTCTGATGTTGCAGGTCAAAAAAACGCTTGTTTTTTTCGCGCCGTTTTACACGCCGCCCTACGACGGCGAAGTCGTCATGACCGATGACGGCGCGCACGCCCTGATTAAGAATCCTCGGCTGGTGACGTACAACGCCAGACTCTGGCCGGCCTATGTCTTCACCGCCGCCGCGTTGCTCGGTTTCATCGGCTTTTTATTCCGAATGAATAGCGCTCGCCCTCTCGATGGCGTCATCTTTTGGATGTTCGCCCTGTTCATCCTGCTGCATTTCCTGATCTGGATGGAAACGCGCTTCCGTCTGCCCATAGACCCCATCCTGTTCATGGGCGGAGCGTTGTTCTATTACCGCCAGTATTTCAGAGACGGCGAAACGCACTCCACCGGGGCGCCCTCTTCTCTCCCCTGAGAGCGCGGTTCGCGGTATAACCTCCTCATGAACGCAACGTATTCATTCGCGGAAGTCGCTTTCCCTATTCCGGCGCGTCAGCTGTTCACGTATGAAATCCCACCCGCGATGCGAGCCGCCGCGCGGCCCGGATGCCGAGTTATGGCTCCATTCGGCCGCCGCGACGCAATGGGCTTCATCACCGCCCTGCGCGAACGCCCGCCAGAGGGCGTCGGCGAGATCAAGCCGCTGGGCCGCGTCATCGACGCCGAGCCGCTTTTCGGCGCCGAACTGATACGCCTTCTGGACTGGACGGCCGATTATTACATGGCTTCGCTGGGCGAGACCTGTTCGGTGGCCTATCCCTTTGAGCTCAACGCCAAGCCGCGCATGGTGAAGGTAGTGCTGCTCGACGACTCGGTGCGCGACAGCGCCGACCTGACCGGCGCGGCGACCTCCGAACCGCAACGCCGCGTACTGGAGTTTCTCATCAATCAGAAGGCGCTGCTCTCGCCCAGCGAGATCGCGCGCGAGGCGGGTGTATCGGAAGGCGTATTAAAAACGCTGCAACGGCGCGGTCTGGTACGCATGCAGTCCCGCGAGGCGTTGCGCATCCCGGTGTTTTCGTATCAGTCCAACGAACGCGCGGGCCTGGATCTCACCACCGAGCAGACCGAAGCCCTCGCCCGCATTGAGACCGCCCTCGGCGAACCATCCCCGAAGCCGATCCTTTTGCGCGGAGTCACCGGCAGCGGCAAGACCGAGGTCTACCTGCGAGCCATCGAATCCGTTTTGGGCCAGGGCAAGACCGCGATGGCACTCATTCCTGAAATTTCACTCACGCCCCAAACCATGGACCGCTTCCGCTCGCGTTTCGGCGATCAGGTCGGCATTCTGCACAGCGCGCTGGGCCAGGGCGAACGCTACGACGAATGGCGTATGGTCAAACAGGGCCGCCGCCGCATCATCGTCGGCGCGCGCTCGGCCATATTCGCGCCCGCGCCCGATCTCGGCCTGATTATCGTCGATGAGGAACACGAGAGTTCGTACAAACAGTCCGACCCCAGCCCGCGCTATCACGCCCGCGATCTTGCCGTGGTGCGCGCCTCGCTGTGCGGCGCGTTGTGCATACTCGGTTCGGCGACGCCCTCGGTCGAGTCGATGCAGAACGCCCGCGCCGGCAAGTATGAGGAAATCCGCCTAACCCAGCGTATCGCCAAACACGGCATGCCCGAGGTCAACCTGATCGACCTGCGCGGACGCCCCGAAGAGGAAGAAATACTTTCCGAAGAACTCATGCAGGGCCTGTGGAGCCGCGTGGAAGCGAAACAACAGTCGATTCTTTTTCTCAACCGGCGCGGTTTCTCCACTACGCTGACGTGCAGCCAATGCGGCCATATTATTTCATGCAGGCATTGCAGCGTCGCGCTGGTCTATCATCGCGCCGCCAACCAGTTAATCTGCCATCATTGCGACTACCGTGAACCCATGCCGAACGACTGCCCCAACTGCGCGGAGAAATTCATCCGCCAGCGCGGTTTCGGCACCGAAAAAGTCGTCCACTTGCTGGAGGAGCGCATCCCCGGCGTGCGCGTCATCCGCCTTGATCGCGACGCCGCCCGCCGCAAGGGCGACCACGACCGCCTGCTGACCCCGTTCCGGCGCGGCGAAGCCGACGTACTGGTCGGCACGCAGATGATCGCCAAGGGGCTCGACTTCCCCAACGTGACGCTGGTCGGCATCATCAATGCTGATTTCTCCCTCGCCCTGCCCGATTTCCGCGCCGCCGAGCGCACCTTCACCCTGCTCACCCAGGTGGCGGGACGATCGGGACGCGGCGCGCACCCCGGCGAGGTCTTCATCCAGAGTTACAGCCCCGACCACTACAGCATCCAACTCGCACTGAAGCAGGATTACGACGCTTTTTTCGAAAAAGAGATTCGCTACCGACGCCTGATCGGCTTTCCGCCGTATTCGCGGCTTGTGCTGTGGCGCGTCGAGGCCGAGAGCGAGGACGTCGCGCGCGGCAAGGCGTGGGAGCTGTACTCGGTTCTCGCGGAAGGGCTGAAGGGACAGCCGGAGGTGACGCTGTTACCGCCGGTGGAGGCGCCGCTGTACCGCCTGCGCGATCATTACCGCTGGCAGCTGGCGCTCAAGAGCCGCGACTATCGCGCCTTCCGCCCGCTGCTCAACAGCCAGGAACTGCAACGCGTGCTGTACGCCCGCCGCGCCGGCTACCGCATCGTCCAGGACGTCGACCCCAGCGACATGCTGTGATGCGCATAGACTCTATCCGCTCCGATTCGTGAATCGCCACAAATCCATTTTTTAATCCCTCCGTTTGCTATATAATTTACAAAAAACCTGCAAAATTGATGGGGCGAATTCCATGAAACTGACTGCGGTTTATCAGAAACTCCCCGAAGGTTACATCGCTTTCATCGAAGAACTTCCCGGCGCCAATACGCAGGGAGAGACGCTTGAGGATACTCGCGAAAATCTGAAGGAAGCCGTCGAACTGATTCTTGAAGCGAATCAGGAAATCAAATAGAAAAATAACATTTCTATTCGCATCGATTTATGATACGCTTCATGTTTGGCGGTGCTGTGGATACCACCGATTTTTCTGTATTGTTCATCCGGATCATCCTGAATCATCCAGAGCATCCAAGTTCAATTGGAGAATACTCATGGTTGCGCGCTTCTCTCAATTCATCCTCTTCTTCGCTCTTGCCTTTTCCATACCATCCACCCATGCGGATGAACCCGTCTACCTCAAAATCAAAGGGACATTCATAAAAACCATTGCGCCGAATTCCAGCGAAATCATCAAACGAATCGACCGGGTGAAACAACAGCAGCAATTGAATTCAAAACCGAACCACCCAATACAGATTGTACAAGACGCTTCAAATTTAAATGTATTATTGGATTTAAAGAAAAACGGGTATGAAATAAAGTATGATTTCAATTGCCATTTGGAAATAAAGGGAGATCAAATTTCCAGATCGCTGGAATGGCAGCCATCCACTCTCCTCGATACGGTGTCTCCAGCCAACAATCAAGTAGTTACTTATGGCAACGACGAATATTTTTTATATGTGAAGGAGAAATACCGCCAATGTTTGCATAGTCCCAACCTGATCATCGAACCGATTGATGATGAATACGAACCGCCGCGTCCGGAATCTTGCGACGCGCTTTACTTTTGGCTTTACAATTGCGCTTTGGATATTAACGAGAATGAATTTGAAATAACAAATGAAGAAAACGGAAAGACTCGCGTCACGTATCGTTCAACAAAATCCTTTTTTGTTTACACTGAACTCAATGGCCAACGTGTCGTTGAATTAGAGCATAACGCGGCGAACACACCCAATATCAACACGCAATACAAGTTCAACACCTCCAGCAACGCGCCGATTCTCATTCCCAACCAGATCATCATCACGACTGATGACGGTAAGGAAGTCACCACGATTACCTACGGCTCCATCGAGATCGCGCCGAATGGAGATGGCTTGTTCGAATTCCCGGCGGATTTATTGAAAAATGCCAAGATTCAAGATATTCGCTAATCTGGTTTGCATAAGAATTCTTTCGCAATCCCTTTCCCCCTCCACGCTTTGCTTTTGCCGCGCGCGGCTTTACACTATGATCTCACAAATCCCTGTCAGGACTGGAGATCATGCCGTATTCCATTCTCATCGCGGATGACGAACTCAACTCGCGCGAAGGGCTGCGCAAGGCGGTGGCAAGCGACGACCGCCGCGTCGAGGTCGCGGCCGACGGCGAAGAAGCGTGGGACAAGCTGCAACAACGCCGCTTCGACGTGCTCATCAGCGATATCCGCATGCCGGGCCTTGACGGCATGACGCTGCTGCAAAAGGCGAAAGAACTCGATCCCGCGCTCGACGTCGTCATCCTCACCGCCTACGGAACCATCGAGATGGCGGTCAAGGCGATGAAGCTGGGCGCCTATAACTACCTCACCAAGCCGGTCAATCTCGACGAACTCGACCTCTTGCTCGACCAGATCGAAAAAAAGCGCCGCATCCAGACCGAAATCGAGTTCCACCGCGAACAGGGCGACGCTCCAGGGCTGGAGGGTCTCGTCGGCAAGAGCCAGCCGATGAAGGACATGATGGAGGAGATCGAGCAGGTCGCCCCCGCCAAAGCCACCGTGCTCATCACCGGTGAAACCGGCGTCGGTAAAGAACTCGCCGCCCGCGCCATCCACAATCTCAGCCCGCGCCGCGATCGCCTGTTTGTGCCCATCCACTGCGCGGCGCTGTCGGAAAACCTGCTGGAGAGCGAACTCTTCGGCCACGAACGCGGCGCCTTCACCGGCGCGGTCAAACAGCGCAAGGGCCGCTTTGAAATCGCCGACGGCGGCACGCTCTTTCTCGACGAAATCAGCGAAATCAGCCAGTCGATCCAGGTCAAGCTGCTGCGCGTTTTGCAGGAGAAACAGTTCGAGCGGGTGGGCGGCAGCGAAACCATTCACGTCGACATCCGCATCATCGCCGCTACCAACCGCGACCTGCAGGAACTCGTCGACAAGGGCGAGTTTCGCGAAGACCTCTTCTACCGCCTCAAGGTGGTCACGCTGTTCGTCCCGCCGTTGCGTGAACGCGCCAGCGATATCCCGCTGCTGGTCGATACCTTCGTCGAGCGCTTCTCGCGCGAGAATGGAAGAAAACCGCTCAAAGTCGCCCCCGCCGTCATCGAGTGCTTCCAGCGCTACGCCTGGCCGGGCAACGTGCGCGAATTGCAGGGCGTCATCGAAAGCATGGTGATTCTCGCGCGCGGCGACGCGCTTGAAATGAAAAACGTCCCGCGTGAAATCCGCGGCGAAGCGGAAGAGCCCGACCCCGCCCCCGTGATCCAGGGCGACGCCACCCTCGCCGAAGTCGAAAAACAGGTGATTCTCGAAACGCTGAAAAAGTTCGATGGAAACCGAACCCGCACCGCCGAGGCGCTGGGTATCGGCCGCCGCACCCTGATCCGCAAGCTGCATGAATACGGCGCTGGATCGGGCGGCGATTCGGACGAGGAAGAAGACGACGAATGAGCGCTCGCGCCGGCCTGACGATAATCGCGTTATCCATCTGGCTGCATTCGGCGGCGGCCCAGCCGTTTTCGCCGATTCTCAACGCTTTTGAGCTGACCTCGGCCAATCTGGTGGTCGCCGCCAATCAATCCGGTTATTTCCCCATCCTGACCAGTCTCGAAGACATGATGTTCACTGTGTATCGCGGCGGCTCGGGTCATCTCGGCGTGGAAGGCTCGCTGCTGATGAAATGGTCGATGGATTCAGGCATCAACTGGCAGAGCCCCGACGTCGTCATCGACGGGCCGGTCGACGACCGCAACCCGGCGGTCTGCATGACGCAATCGGGACGCATTATCGTGGCGTATCTCAAGCAGGCGAGCTATACGTTCGAACGCAAATACGATCCTTCGATGAAAGATATGCACTGCATGGTGACCTGGTCTGACGATCTCGGCGCCCACTGGACCTCGCCAAAATCGCTGGGCGTCCCCGCTTTAGATCGATGCTCGCCCTTTGGCCGCATCGTCCACGCCGCCAACGGCGACTGGCTGCTCACCGTCTACGGCGCCTACAGCAAGGTTCCCGGCTCCGAAGGCGTCCGCGACGATCTGGGCGATTACGCCTACCTGGTACGCTCCAGCGACGAAGGCGAAACCTGGGGCGAACCGGTCATGATCGCGCCCGGCCATAACGAAACCGCGCTCTATTCATTCGGCGACGGGCGCATCCTCGCGGCGGCCCGCACTACCCAGACCCAGCGCCTGAACCTGATCGTCAGCGCCGACGATGGCCGAACCTGGGGCTCCCCCCTGCGCCTCACCAATCCATATCAGCATCCCGGCGATTTCGTCCGCCTGTCGAACGGCTGGCTGCTGCTGCTCTACGGCGACCGCAGCCAGACGTTTAAAACCATCCGAGGCTTCATCTCCAAAGACGACGGCCTCTCCTGGAACGTCAAAGCCGGCTGCGTGTTTTCCCGGCCGGTTCAAGGCGATTTCGGCTATCCCAGCGGCGTGCTCCTGACCGATGGAACGCTGGCGATCCAATATTACTGGGCGGGCCAGGCTGAAAACGCCTACGACAACCACGACGCCCGCCTCTACACTACCCTGCTCAGCGAGAAAGAATTTTTATTGACGTATCAGAATCGTGAATAATGGATGGCGATTCCATGAATTTGACCGATGCGAACCCTGATGACCTGATCGCCCGAATCCAGAGCGGCGAATCCATCGAGACCATCGCCGCTGAATACGGAGCCGATCCCGTTCGTCTCCTCGACTATTGCGGAAACCCGTTTGTTTATTCCAGCGAATGGTACGACTACGGCTATCACCTGCTCAAATGCAAAACGGATACCGCCTCCTTCGAAGAAATCCGGCTTCAGTATGAGGAGAAGGGATACTTCAAAAAGCTCGATTTCTATTTCGATCAGATCCAGCTGCCCAACCGCCCGGTTCGCTGGCTGGAGATCGGGTGTCACCTCGGCCTCTCCGCCTACGCCGCCGCCAGACGTTTTCCCCAGATCCAGATAGA
Organism: bacterium; assembly: GCA_016125385.1. Taxonomy (GTDB): domain Bacteria; phylum Hinthialibacterota; class Hinthialibacteria; order Hinthialibacterales; family Hinthialibacteraceae; genus WGLV01. The sequence continues at coordinate 374,610 of WGLV01000022.1, read as the reverse complement.
TATGTTCGACTTCAGCCAGAAAGCGGTGGAATGGTGTCAGCGAACGTTTCCCTTCCCCGAGCGCGCTCGAATCTGGCGATGCAGCTGCGATCACATTCATTTCGGCGACGACCCTCTCAACGATCAATACCAGGTCGTGACCTGCCTCGACGTGACCGAGCATCTCCCCAAAGAGGTTTACATCAACGCCGTCCGTGAAATTTGCCGGGTGTTAAGTCCCTATGGAATCCTGTTGCTCCAACAGGGAAACATCCCCAGCCCTTCCCATATCAACGTGATGAATGAAAAATCGCTGATCGAACATTTCTCCAGCGTCAATCTGAAATGGCTCGATACGAAACCGTTCGTACCGAAAAGCGTGATTCTCCACAAATTCCAGAAGACGCCGGCGGGAAGGCCATTCGAATACAAACCAACCAGTTTGCGCAAAGAATAGCGGGAGGCGGGATATTTTTCTGAAAAACCTGCGTTACCGATGAAAGATCAAACCGTTAAAAAATAAAAACCGCTTCGCATCCGAAGCGGTTTTTATTTCGCGACACCCTTGGTATTCCTCCCCAAGCTCTGACTGTTTCCCCATTCTGGCTTACTTGGTAAATCTGGTATGGATGAAGCCGTACTCCCCTGTTTCCGGGGCCGCTGGCGTCGCGAAGCAAAATAATAAAAAGTTGTGAGTAAATCCCCTTTATCAAAACGAAATTCAGTAGAATTGATTCGATAGCATAGAAACATTTGTGAATTATGTCAATGGGTTTTTTGTAAAAAAGTGATGCGATACCATCGATTGACCGATGAAAGACATTTTTCGCCGCAAGAAAAGTTCATCTAAAACATCTGAATTATAAAGATTTGCTATAAAAAAAGGAGCCTTTCGGCCCCTTTTCAAATTCACTCAAAAAAACCTTCCAGTTACCGGTCGCAATCCCCGAGAACGAGGTCGATCGTCCCGATGCAGGCCACCAGGTCGGCGATCATATGACCACGCGCCAGTTCCGGCAGCACGGACAGATTGCAAAAGGACGGAGATCGAATACGCAACCGTTTCGGATAACCCGTCCCATCGCCGACCACGTAAAAACCGAGTTCCCCCTTCGGTGCTTCAATGGCGTGATAAACCTCGCCGGGAGGCGCTTTCACGCCTTCCGAAGCGAGCAGAAAGTGGTGAATCAACGCTTCCATCGAAGTTTCGATCGATTCGCGATTGGGGAACGAAATCTTGTTGTCCTCTACCTTGATCGGTCCATCGGGAATACCGTCCAGCGCTTGCTGAATGATGCGCCGCGACTGACGCAATTCTTCCATACGGACCAGATACCGATCGAAGGTGTCGCCGTTTTCGCCCAGCGGGACGTCAAAATCAAGCTGATCGTACGCCATGTAGGGGTTATCGCGCCTCAGATCGACGTCCACGCCGCTGCCTCTCAGGCAGGGGCCGGTCATCCCCGCGTTAATGGCGCGTTCGGCTGAAATCACGCCGATGCCCTCAGTGCGCATCCGCCAGATTTTGTTATCGGTCAGTAGAGTGTTGTACTCATCAATCTTCCGGGCGAAGTCGTCAATAAAGCCCTGAACGCGTTGCTTGAAGTCCGGGGGAATATCCACCGAAACGCCGCCGACCCGCATGTACGAGACGGTAAATCGTGCTCCACAGACGCTCTCGAAAATATCGTACAGCGTCTCACGCTCACGAAAGGTATACAGAAACACCGACATGGCGCCGATATCGAGCGCTCCGGTTCCCAGCCACAAGAGGTGGGATGAAATACGAGCCAGCTCACACAAAATCGTTCGGATATATTGCGCGCGAGGCGGCGCCTCGACGCCCAGCAGTTTTTCAACCGCCAGAACCAGCGCGGTGTTGTTCGACATGGGCGAGAGATAATCGAGACGGTCCGTAAATGGAATGAAACGGTGATACCCCTTCGCTTCCGCCAGTTTTTCCATCCCTCGGTGCAGATAACCAAGGTCTGGAATCACATCGACGATTTCTTCGCCGTCCAGTACGCAAACCAGACGCAGAACGCCGTGGGTACTGGGGTGTTGGGGCCCCATGTTCAACACCATGTGCTCGGGATGATACTCTTTCAGTTTCTCCGAGATGGTGCGGTCCGTCTTGAATTCAAGTTTAAAAGACATAGTGAGAACCTTTATGAATCCTCGTCGCTCAACTTCAAATCATTAAACCAGTTACAAACAGAGATACAAGAAGAAATCACTCAGAGGCCAGTTGTTTGTTGATGTATTCGTAGGGTTCCTGGTTCGACACCGGATAATCTTTCCGCAGGGGGTGTCCTTCCCAGTCGTCCGGCATCATGATTCGGCGCAAATCGGGGTGATTGCGAAAACGGATACCGAACAGATCGAAGCATTCACGCTCATGCCAGTCGGCGGAAGTCCAGATATCGGTCACCGTATCGACTTCGCATTCCGCTTCCCATACAGGAACCTTCAGGCGGATTCGCTTTTTACGGCGGGTCGAAAATAGATGAATCACCACGTGAAAGCGCGCCTCGCCATCTTTCATTTCTTTCAGATGATCGACGGCGGTCAGGTCGGGCAGCAGGTCAAATCGCAATTCTTCATGATCGCGCAATGCAAGAGCGATATCGCGAAGAGCATCCGGTTTGACGTAGAGAGTCAACTCGCCGCGAAATTCTTCCACTTTCTCAATGGCTCCCGAATCAAAAGATTGCGGGATCGCCTTTTTTACGATGTCAACAGGGTCGCCGACAATGGCAAACGACATGGATTCACCTTTCGAAACCGTTTCAGGAAATAGCCATCAAGCCAAGACAATCAAACCCATTACGCAACTTCGACCATCTTGGGAGGCACTCGGTTTTCGTCCTTGCTCTCACCGATAATGGTTGGCTTCAGTTCATGGCGGGGCGTGCCCAGCTTCATCTCGTCGATCTTGCGCTGCAACTGCAAGACGCCGTAAAGCAGCGCTTCGGGGCGCGGCGGGCATCCCGGCACGTACACATCGACCGGCAGAACCTCGTCGGCGCCCTGTACAACGCTGTACACGTTAAACATGCCTCCGCAGGAGGCGCATGCGCCCATCGAGATAACCCACTTGGGCTCCGCCATCTGATCGTATATTTTGCGAACCACCGGAGCCATTTTCTTGGTCAGCGTACCCGCTACGATCATCAGATCGGCCTGGCGGGGCGAAGCGCGAAACACCTCCGCGCCGAAGCGCGCCATGTCATACCGTGATGCGCCGGTCGCCATCATCTCGATGGCGCAGCACGACAGCCCCATCGTCAGCGGCCAGATGGCGTTCTTTCGTGACCAATTAACAACTTTATCAACCGTGGTGGTAATAACGTCGCTGCCGACGAAATCCACTAGCGTTTTTTCGAGGCCCATTCCAAAACTCCTTTTTTCAACTCGTAGACGAGCGAGACGACCAGAATCGCCAGGAAGAAGGCCATAACGCCAATGCCGTACCAGGAGAGCTGCTTGAAGACGACGGCCCACAATACCAGGAAGACGATTTCGATGTCGAAGATGACGAAAAGCATAGCCACCAGAAAAAACTTGACGTTGAACGCTTCATGAGGGTTGCCGATTGGCGGCATCCCGCATTCATAGGGATCAAGTTTTTCCGGCTTTTCAACGCGGGGGCCGATCAGAAACGATCCAACCACGTTGATGGCGGCGAATCCGATCGCGACAGCCGCCATAAACAACACGGGCAGATAATCATAGAGCAGCATTCTTTTTAGTCGCCTTCTTCGATAAATTTGTAGCCATTTTGGCTACTATACCGCGAACATCCCCGTCTCGCAAGAAAACGGTCGCTATTTTGTGCGTAAAGCGGCGAGATAACCCTAAATGATGGCGTTTCGTCCCTTTTGAAAACGCCCCGATTGAGTTACGTTACGTTCAACATTCCGAGATCGCTCATCCAGCCGGGTTCGCCTCGTTACTTTACTACTTTTATTATACTAGTGGAGTCTAATTTATGCGACACGATTCCATCATCATTCTTGATTTTGGCTCCCAATATAGCCATCTCATCGCGCGGCGCATCCGCGAACTGGGCGTGTATTGCGAGTTGCATCCATGCACCATCAAAGCCGCCGAATTACACGCGATGGAGCCAAAAGGAATCGTACTCTCCGGCGGTCCCTACTCGGTCTATGAAGACGGCGCTCCTCACGCCGACCCGGCCTTGTGGGATTTCGGCGTCCCGATGCTTGGCATCTGCTACGGCCTTCAGGAAATGTCCCGGGCCCACGGCGGCGAAGTCGCCGCCAGTGAAAAACGTGAGTACGGCCACGCCGAGCTGAAAATTCAGACGGCGGAGCCGCTGTTTAAAGGCCTCCCCGAACACATCCAGGTCTGGATGAGCCACGGCGACAAGGTCTTGAGCCTGCCGGATGGATTCAGCGATATCGCCCGGACCTCCAACTCCGAGCACGCCGCCGTGTGCGACCCGCGAAGAAACTGGTTCGGCATCCAGTTTCACCCCGAGGTCAGCCATACGCCGATGGGCAAAACCATCCTCGAAAATTTCGTATGCGGGGTGTGTGGCTGCGCGCGCGACTGGACGATGGGGTCCTTTCTCGAAGAAACCATCGAACGCATCCGTCAAACCGTCGGCGAATCAGAAACCGTCATCGGCGCGGTCAGCGGCGGCGTCGATTCAACGGTGGCGGCGGTGCTGATGCACAAGGCGATCGGCTCGCGCTTCCACGCGATTCTGGTCGACAACGGCGTACTGCGCATGAAAGAAGCCGAGCAGGTCATGGCGCGGCTGCGCGACCGCATGGGCATCAATCTGCATCTCATCGACGCCGGTGAAACCTTCATGAAAAAACTGTACGGCGTCACCGATCCCGAATCGAAGCGCAAGATCATTGGCAACACCTTCATCGAGGTGTTTGAGATCGAGGCGAAACGGATCGGCGACGTGAATTATCTTCTGCAGGGGACTCTCTACCCCGATGTGATCGAGTCGGTTTCGTTCAAAGGGCCCTCCGCCACCATCAAAACCCATCATAACGTCGGCGGCCTGCTTGAAGATATGGAACTGAAGCTGATCGAACCCCTGCGCGAACTGTTCAAAGACGAAGTCCGCGCGCTGGGCCTCGAACTGGGTCTTGACGAAGAAAGCGTCTACCGTCATCCCTTCCCCGGCCCGGGTCTCGCCATCCGCATTCTGGGAGAGATCACCCGCGACCGGCTGGAGATTCTTCGGCACGCCGATCACATCTATATGGGCGAGCTGAAAGAGGCGGGATTGTATCGTGATATCGGTCAGGCCTTCGCGGTGCTGCTGCCAGTGCGGTCGGTGGGCGTCATGGGAGACAGCCGCACCTACGAGCAGGTGATCGCCTTGCGCGCCGTCCAGACCACCGATTACATGACCGCCGACTGGTACCCGATTCCCACTGAGGTCCTCAAGCGCATCTCCAATCGAATCATCAACGAAGTGCGCGGCGTCAACCGGGTGGTGTACGACGTCTCGTCCAAACCCCCCAGCACCATCGAGTGGGAATAATTTACTGGTGGATCCCATTTGTCATTGCATAAACAGTCCTGTATGTTTTAAATCATGTTCTTACACAAATCGATTCAAACGAATATGATTCCTCTTTAATTCAAATGGATCATTACGGAACCAATCTTGGTATGAACGATACGCCGGAACCCACTCGATTGCCCGTCGAACTGCCCAATTACACCGGGCCGCTCGATCTGCTGGTACATTTGATTTCCAAGCATGAGCTGGACGTCTGCTCCATCTCGATCGCCGAAATCACCGACGCCTATCTGAAAAAAATCCGCGAGATGGAAAATAAAGACCTTGAGGAAGGCGGCGAATATCTCGTGCTGGGGGCGACGCTGATCCGTTACAAATCGCGCGCCCTGCTCCCCAAAGAAGAAACCGAACCGGAAGAGGAAGAGATCAATGATCAGATACTCGAACTGCGCCGGTTGGAATACGAACGCTTCCGCGCGCTCGCCGAAGATCTCAAACAGCGTGAGGAACTCACGGCGGCGCTCATCCCCCGCGTTGGCCCTTCGCCCGAAGGCCCCCGTGAGGTGGTTGAATTTTCCGAGGTCAGCGTATACGACCTCTACCAGACGTTTCAGAAAATCATCAGCGAAATCGGCGCCGCCAGGGGACGCATCGTTGAAGGCGAAGACTATTCTGTCGACGAAAAGATGCTCGAAATCGAAGCCCTGCTCGCCCATAACGAACACCTGGTGCTGACCGATTACCTGCGCACGCTGCAATCCAAACTGGAGATCATTGTCGTCTTCCTGGCGCTGCTTGAACTGGTCCGTCTCAAAGAAATACGCGCCCGGCAAGACGGCTCTCACACGGAAATCGTGCTGGTTAAAGGCCCCAAATTCAAAGACGCCAATACGCAGGTTGACGACGGCGGCGAAGCCGGTGAAATCGACTACGATTCAATGGAGGAAGACGAGGCGTCCGCGCCCGAGTCGGATAACAATGAAGGAAATGGATAACGATCAACTCGCCGGCGTGCTTGAATCGCTGGTGTTCGTTTCGGGAGACCCCGTCCCCGTCAAGCGCCTCGCCGATACGCTCGATCTGCCCGAAGAGCGCGTGCGTGAAGGTTTAGACCATCTGGCCGAGACGTTGGTCGAGGCGGGACGCGGCATTCAGTTGATGGAAGTCGCGGGCGGCTTTCAACTGCGAACCCGCCCGACGTACAGCTCATACGTCAACAGTTTTCTTGAACGCAAAAAAACGTTCACTCTCAGCGGCCCCGCTCTCGAAACGCTGGCCATCATCGCCTACAAACAACCGATCACCCGCGCCGAGATCGAAGCGATTCGCGGCGTGGGCGTCGACGGCGTTCTCAAATCGCTGCTCGACAAGCGATTCGTCAAAGTCACCGGGGTGAAAGAAGTCCCCGGCCGGCCTAACTTATATGGAACCACTCGGCGCTTTCTGGAGCATTTCGGCATCAATTCGCTGAAAGACCTGCCCCCGGTCGAAAATCTGGAAGAAACTTTCTCCAGCGGCGTCGGCGCCGAAGAATCCGCTCCTGAAAACGGCGGCGCGCCTGAAGAAAACGCCGATCCCCAAACTGAAACCAACCATGAAGAAACCCCGAATCAAACCGCCGGAATCGATTCTGAATCCGGAGATGACGGAGCCGAAATCAAAAGCGATTCGGCTCAATAAGCTGCTCGCCCAACACGGGCTCTGCTCTCGCCGCGAAGCCGACCGCTGGATCGAAGAAGGCCGCGTCTCGGTCGACGGCGTCGTCGAGCGCGAACTGGGCGTCAGCGTCGATCCTGAATCACAGCGGGTCGCGGTCGATGGCGTCGAACTCACGAGTCAACCTGAAAAGGTTTACATCGCGTTATACAAACCACAGGGCGTGGTCACGACCCGAAAAGACCCGCAACACCGCAAAACCGTGCTGGATTGCCTCCCGCCCGAGATCGCCGGCGCGGGAGTGTTCCCCTGCGGCCGGCTCGACGCGGATTCGGAAGGTTTATTATTGTTAACCAATGACGGCGACTGGAACCAGACCATGCTTCATCCTTCGCATGAGATATGGAAGGAATACCAGGTCACACTGGATCGCGCCCCGAAACCGAATGAGTTGAAACGCCTCGAAGAAGGCGTCCGGGTTGAAGGACGTAAAACCCTGCCCGCCCGAATCAGCGCGCCGAACCCGCGTAATCCCCTCGAATTCACCATCGCGATTCGAGAAGGACGCAATCGCCAGATCCGAAAAATGTGCGGCGTCCTGCGGCTGAACGTCAAGCGGCTGAAACGGATTCAGGTAGGCCAGATCAAGCTGGGCAAGCTCAAGCCTGGCGAGTGGAGACCCTTGAACAAAATCGAAATTGCATCTATTTCTTAACCCCGGCGGGGTTCAGGAACTCTTCCCAACCGGATCCAAAAACGGTATCCACCTGAAATATAATGGGTTAAGAGGATAAAATTCAATTTCAGCCCGCCTTGCGCATAATTTGAAGGATTCTCATCGCCGCAAAACAAACTACACTGACTGACGCTGGACAGTAGAAAAATCCGCTTCATCCCGCCTCTCATGCCGGGTGAACGATCCAACAACCGAAAAACAGGAAGTAACTCAGGAGGTCTGTAACGTGCCTAAATCGCTCGTGATCGTCGAATCGCCCGCCAAGGCGAAAACCATCAATAAATTCCTGGGCGACGGATATGAAGTCGCCGCCTCGATGGGACACGTGCGAGACCTGCCGACCCGCGAACTGGGCGTGGACGTCGAAAATCACTTCAACCCGACCTACGTCACCACCGGAGATCAGGAAAAAACGGTCAAAAAACTGACCAAACTGGCCTCCAAAAGCGACTCCATCTACCTCGCGCCCGACCCTGACCGCGAAGGTGAAGCCATCTCCTGGCACCTGGTCGAACTGCTGAAAGAAGTCGCCAAAGACAAGGAATTTTACCGCATCACCTTCAACGAAATCACCAAAAACGCCATCCAGAAGGCGATCAATACCCCGCTTGAAATCAACATGGACCTCGTCAACGCTCAACAGGCGCGCCGCATTCTCGACCGCCTGGTGGGGTACAAAATCAGCCCCATGCTGACTCGCATGGTGGCGCGCAATAAAAGTTCTCTCTCGGCGGGACGAGTTCAATCGGTCGCCCTGCGCCTGATCTGCGAACGTGAGGGAGAAATCCGTAAATTCGTCCCCGTCGAATACTGGACGCTGCACGGCGACTTCACCAATAAAAATCGCAAAAAACTCTCCGCGGAGTTGTACAGCGTCGACGGCCTGCGCATTAACCATCAGGGTGAGAGCGACGAAAAAGAAGAATCGAACACGCTTCACATTCAGACCGAAGCGCAAGCCAAAGAGTTGATCGAACGCATCCAGAAGGCTTCTTATGCGATTGATAAAATCACCAGCCGCAAACGGACCCGCAAGCCCCCGGCGCCCTACATCACCAGCACGCTTCAGCAGGACGCCTCACGCATGCTGGGCTTTCATGGCGACCGCACCATGCGCATCGCCCAGAGCCTCTATGAAGGCATCGACATTGGCGACGAAACCATCGGCCTGATCACCTACATGCGTACCGACTCGGTCCGTATCGCGGAAGAAGCCATTGGACGCGTTCGCGATCACATCAAGACGACCTATGGCGAGAAGTACGTCCCCAAATCATGGAACGTCTATAAAACCCGAAAAAGCGCCCAGGATGCCCACGAGTGCATCCGGCCCACCATGCTCGACGGAAAACACTCGCCGGATAAACTGAAATCGAAGCTCAATAACGATCAGTACAAACTCTACAAGTTGATCTGGCAGCGCTTTGAAGCCTGCCAGATGGCGCCCGCCGAGTATGAATCGACCACCATCCACATCGCCGGCGGCGATCTCGTCTTCCGCGCGACGGGGTCCGTGTTGATCTTCGACGGCTTTACTCGCGCCTATCACGATCCGGAAGACCAGAAAGACCAGTTGCTGCCCCAGATGAACGAGGGCGAAGAACTGAATCTGAAATCGATCGAACCGAACCAGCATTTCACCAAACCGCCCGCTCGTTACAATGACGCCAGCCTTATTCGCGAACTCGAAGGCAAGGGCATAGGCCGCCCCAGCACCTACGCCAGCATCGTCAAGACGCTGGTCGACCGCAACTACATCACCCGGCAGGAAAAACGCTTTCACCCCACCGACCTGGGCGAAGTCATCAATAAACTGCTGGTCGACAATTTTCAGGATATCTTCGAGGTCGGCTTTACCGCCGATATCGAGGCGCGACTCGACGAGGTGGAAGAAGGCCGCATCGACTGGGTGCAGATTCTGAAGGAGTTTTACGATCCCTTCGCGCTCGATCTGGAAAAAGCGCCCAAGGGAATCGGCGAATCGTTGCGATCGTTGCAGGAACCAACCGACATCGAATGCAAAAAGTGCGGCGGCAAAATGCTGAAAAAGTGGGGCCGTACCAGCTGGTTCCTCGCCTGCTCCAATTATCCGGAATGCGATTACACCGCGCCCATCTCCGAACCGGAGATGATCGAAACCGATGTCGAGTGCGACAAGTGCGGCGCGCCGATGGTGATCCGTCCCGGCCAGTACGGGCATTTTCTGGCCTGTTCGGCGTATCCCGATTGCAAGAACACCAAACCGATTCCCACCGGCATCAAATGCCCGCTGCCGGGTTGCGGCGGCGACGTGATTCAGCGCCGCTCGCGCCGGGGCGTCGTGTTCTATGGATGCGGGAACTATCCGAAGTGCGACTTCGTCGCGTGGGATCCCCCTATCGATGAACCATGCCCCGAATGCGGCGCGCCCTTCCTCGTTTTCAAAGATTACAAGCGCAAGGGCCCGACCATCAAATGCCAGAAAAAAGAGTGCAATTATTCGCGCCCGGCTGACCGGCCTTCGCCGCTTCAGAAAACCCCGGACGAAATGTTGCGCAGCCTGATGAAAAACCCGCCGCCGCTTGAGAAGAAAGAAGAAGAGAAAAAAGCGGTATAAAACAAACAGATCGAGTCAGGGCGGGTGGATGATAATGAATTCTTTATCAAACCCGTCCTGTTCACATCTTGTGCTTTTGGAATTTTTGTTGGAAATCACTCGGATACGAATGCTCGGTTCCGTCGGATGAGTGTTTGCTCCACCGCCGGACGCTCCAGTCATGAGTCAAACCGAATATCCCCGCCCCAACGTCACCGCTGATATGCTCATTCCCAATGAGCGCGGCGAAATATTGCTTATTCAGCGCGGCAACCCGCCCTTTCAGGGCGCCTGCGCCCTGCCCGGTGGATTTCTGGAGGTCAATCAGGAAACCGTCGAACAGTGCGCTCTACGTGAAGCGCTGGAAGAAACCGGACTGCGCGTCGAGATCGAACGCCTGATCGGCGTGTATTCCGATCCCGCCCGAGACCCGCGCTGGCACACCGTCACGGCGGCGTATCTCGCCAAACCCGTCCCGATGGAAACCTCCCGCCAGGCGATAGCGGGAGACGACGCCAACGCGGTGGTATGGATCGATCCCCACTCCGCCGAATTTGATTCCCTCCCCATCGCGTTCGACCACCGCGCCATCATCCGCGACGCGTTGGGATGATTTTTCTTGACAATGTAGCGAAACGCCTACTAGGATTTTCTTTTAGAGGCGAAAACCATGACTCCCAACCCATTTTCCAATATGAAGGATCATCGACGGGATGCTGACGATCTCATTGAGGATTTGTCACAAGAGTATAAAACCCTGTACGAGCAGTGGCTTCGAAATAGAGAATTCTATGAGAACAATCGGAGCGCGTTTATGCGAGAATACCCGGGGCGATGCGTCGCGGTTCATGACGAAAAAATCATCGCAACGGGGAGCTCAGTGAGTGAGCTGGCGGGTGATTTATATCGGAAACTGGGCAATATTCCATTTTACGTTGACTTTCCTGATGAACAGGAACCCGTTGAATTGAATTTTCCATTAACCGTTGACTGAATTTCCATGAGTTTTATTCAATATCAAACCCAGGATGGATCGAAAACCGCGTCAGAAAATCTGTTATGTCCATTCATTCAGATCCGAATTGAAAATATCGCTAGGCGCATCGAGGGGAACGCCAGATTGTTGATTGATACCGGCGCTTCCCGGTCCGCTCTACCTAAAACATTATTTCAATCGCTCTTGATACCTCCTGCAAAATCGAAAATATTTCACGACTATAACCGGAACGCATTTGTGCATCAAATATACATCATAAATTTGATGATCTTCGATCGCTTGTTCAATGACGTTGAGATCATCGGTACTGTGAATCCACGCTATGGCTTGCTAGGGCGCGATTTGTTATCTCATTATTTCCTTCGCTGCGACGGCCCCAACCAACGATTTGAACTTGATTTTATCAAATAATGCTTAGTGATTGTGCGTAATTTACTACTACGCAGCCCTGAGTTCTTTTACCGAGCCTTGGCTTCGAGAACCAGCACCCAGTCGGAATCACCCGCCTTGTTCGGCATATCTGTAAAAAAGTTTCTTTGTTGATTACGTTTGAACGGAGGCCCCGCGTCTCGATAAGTTCCGCTGGTTGGGTCATACCACCGGGCCTGAATCATCTCGCCAGCCATCTTCGACGCGTCAATGGTCAGTTCTCGCGGAGTTGGAACATAAACAAGAGCAAATGATCCATCACTGGCGACGGCGGATGCGGCGCAGTCGTTTTGCGCGAACGGCTCACTGCCTTTGACCAGCAATCCGTGTTGTTCGTCGGGAATCAGTTCCGTCCAGCGAAACGTCGAAACCAGATCGCGAAGATATTTCATGCTCTCCGCGCCGGGATGCTTGATGTTCTTCCTCCACCCGTCCGGGATCGGCCAGTTATCGGAGCCATACGCGTGCCCCATCCCGCCGGAGAGCACGCACCAGTACGCCTGTTTTCGCGCCTGCAGGGCTGTGCCCCAGTCGCCGTGTTCACCTTCGTAGGTCGATTCACCTAGGAAGAATGGATGCACGGGTGTTTTGTGATATTCCCGATAACTGACTTCATACACGTCGGGCTGATCTTTGTTCCATGCTTTGTTGAATCCACGGAAATAGGTATAAACCATCGCGATGTCCAGCCAGTTTTCATCAGGCCAAACGTCCGTGCTTGAATGACTTGAGGCGGCGTGATAGGTGCAGAACTGTCGCGGAGCTTTTTCCTTGATCCCTTCGGCCAGCGCGCGGATCAGATCGCGCGATTCGCCCGGGTCGTTGTCTCCTCCCATGATCCACATGATGTGATTGAAGCGCCCGTATCGCGTACCCAGGTATCGGCCGAATTCGCGGCATTTCTCCACGCCGTTCACGTTCATTGGTTTCGGCGAGCCGTCCTTGTTGTTACCCGCCCAACCTTCTCCGCAACACCCTTTCCATAACGGGGCGATTGCGAGAAACAGGTTCATGTCCCGCGCTTTTTCAATCACGCGATCGACGTGCGCAAAATAGGCTTCATTCGGCTTGGAGAAGTCAAACGACTCATCGAATGGCGACTGACCGTCCCGATTACGGTCTCCCAGAAAACCGGTCAGTTGAACCTGTAATGCGGTAAATCCCTGCGCTTTTCTCGCCGCCATGTATTCCTCCGCTTCATCCAGCGTCAGCTTGAGAAAAATCATCCAGGGCGTATCCGCCTGATAAAAAAACGGTTCTCCATGAGCGTCAACCAGATAACGATGATTGGAACTGATCGATAGCGGAAATTCCGCTTCCGTCCATTCCGCGCTGGCAGCCCCAACGAACACGGCGATCGACAGAATTGTGATGCTGAGAGTCTTCCACATTCGTTCTTCTCCCGGTCAATTGTTTCCCAGCCGTTCGATCACGGCGCAGGCGCGTTCGATGGCGTTGTTGGCGTTGACCGCGTTTTGATAGAACATGCACGAGTCGGCGACGGCGTCGCTGCTCAACAGGCGTTCCAGTTCACGTGCGAAATGGCGTCCGGTCACGCGGCGGGGTTCGAGCAGCGCCCCGGTTCCCAGCCGCGCCACGCGCGCGGCGTTATCCGGTTGATCGAATCCCATCGGCGTGATCAGCTGTGGAACGCCCGCCGCGAACGATTTCGCGCAGGTCCCGATCCCTCCATGATGAACCACCGCCGCGCATCGCGAAAAGAGTTTTGAAAACGGCGCGTATTTCACGGAATGCACATATTCGTTCGCTGTATCGGTCAGTTGCTCTTGAAACATGGTCACGAACAGAGCACGCCGCTTGAGCATCTCCGCCGATTCAGCCGCCGCATGAAAAAACCGCGCGGCGTGCAGGTTGGCCGAACCGGGCGTAAAAACGATCGGCGGTTCGCCCGCCTCCAGATACGCCTCCAGTTCATCGTTGAGCGACTCGCTGGTTCCGTGGTCGTACAGGGGAAACCCCGTCAGCGTCAATTGACGGGGCCAGTCGCTCTGCGGCTCTCCAAACCAGTCGGGGAAAAATCCGATAATCTGGCGGGGTGAATGCAGCCAGTGTTTGAAAACGCGATACACCGGTTGAAGCCCCAGCCGCTCGCGAAAGGTATTTAACGCGGGAAGAACATAAGGATCGATCGCCCAGCGGTCCACCGCCCCCCAGAGCATCCGCTTGAGCCAGATGGGCCAGCCGCTCAAATCGGTTTGGTTGGGCATCACCGGCTGACGAAAATCGGATCGAAACACACTGGGCGCGAGGTGAACGGTCGCGGCGGGCGCGCCTGTCTTCTCTTCGAATACGCGCGTGGCGAAAGCGAGCGTATGGCTGATCAGAATCGTCTCGCCGGGAACGTACAACCGCTCCAGTTGTTCGTAGGCTTCATGAAGCGAGTCGCTGATCGCTTTCAGAACGAGACGAAGCCCGCGCCGCGGGTGCCACAGGTTGGGATCGTTAATCGTGTCTTGATATTGCTCGGCTTGCCAGGTGGGTTCAAATTGCAGTCCGGCGTCAAGGCTGGCTTGCCTGAAAGGTTCCGGCGCGGTGATCACGGCTTCATAACCGCGTTCGACCAGCCCTTTGCCTAATCCGATCAAGGGGAACACGTCGCCGGCCGAACCGACCGGGGTGAGAATACATCGCATGAGAAACGTCCTTGCGTCTTACCTGGATGATGAAGGTCCTGCGTCGCCCCGCGCGATCGGATAGCCGGCTTCCTTCCACCCTTTGAAGCCGCCATCCATGGAAATCACTTTCTTATAGCCCATTTTCTGCAGGTTATCCGCCGCCAGCGCCGACCGGTATCCGCCCCCGCAATACAGAATAATCTCCTGATTCGGGTCGGCCGCCACGAGATGGATATCGCGTTCGATGATTCCCTTGCCAAGGTGAACCGCGCGCGGCAGGCGGCCGCGCTGCCATTCATGATCTTCGCGTACGTCGATCAACAGAAACGAATCCCCCCGATCCATGCGCTCTTTCACGGTCTGCACGTTGGTTTCCTGAACGCGGCGCTTGGCGTCTTTGACGATTTCGATGAACTTGGGATCGTGTTGCATCATCGGTGAGCGCTCCTTCCTTATGGATTGGTTTGGCGGCGTGTTAAATTTGAATTAACGTCAGCGGGACGAAGAATCCGCCGGGGCTGGTTGTATCTTGAGGGCGTTTCCATTTTTTTCAATCCGCCCGCCGGTTTCAATTTGAGTTTTTTTCTGTATGGTGAAAAGAGCGATGGCGGATTTCCGCCGTTGAAATTTCCTTCCACGAACGGGATTCATGTTTGATTTACGCCATGTATGGAAGCGCTATGAAACCGCCGATGCGCTTCGCGACGTCAACCTGTCCATTCCCGAAGGGGAAACCACCATCCTGATCGGTCCCAGCGGCTGCGGCAAATCGACCTTGCTGCGCCTCCTGATCGGGCTGATCGAACCCAGCGAAGGCGAAGTCATCTTTGAAGGCGAGCGGTTACAGCCAGGCGCCCTGATCGAAATGCGCCGGCGCATGGGCTACGTCATTCAGGATGGCGGCCTCTTCCCTCACCTGACCGCGCGTGAAAACGCCACTCTGATGGCGCATTACCTGGGCTGGTCCGGCGATCGCGTAAATGACCGGTTGCATGAACTCGCCGAACTGACCCATTTCCCCGCCAGCGGACTGGACCGTCATCCCGCGCACCTCTCCGGCGGACAACAGCAGCGCGTGAGCCTGATGCGCGCGCTGATGCTCGATCCGCGCGTACTGTTAATGGATGAACCGCTTGGCGCGCTCGACCCGATGATTCGCGCCGAGCTGCAGGAGGAGCTGCGCGACATCTTCCGCACGCTGAAAAAAACCGTGGTGATGGTGACGCACGATCTCGCCGAAGCCGCGTTTTTCGGCCATTCCATCGTACTCATGCGTCAGGGCGGCGTGTTACAACAGGGCTCGTTACACGAACTGTTTCATAACCCCGCCGATGAATTCGTCAACCGCTTTATCAAGGCGCAACGCAGCCATCTCGACGCGCTCAAGGAGGATTCGCCATGAGACGCGCCGTCACGCTGCTGTTCGCCTTGTTCCTCCTTGCGGGACTCCTGACCGCCGCCAGCGCTCAAACGATTCACGTGGGATCGAAAAACTTCACCGAATCGGTCATTCTTGGCGATATCGCCTCGCAACTGATCCGCGACGCGGGCTTTCAAGTCGACCATCGCAAAGGGTTTGGAACCCGGTTCTTGTGGAACGGCCTCGAACAGGGCGATATCGATCTTTACCCGGAATACACCGGAACGCTTACCCACGAAATACTCTCGCAACAAAAAATTCAGACGGACGATGAATTGCGCGCGGCCTTGCGCGAACGCGGCTTGCGCATGACGAAGCCGCTCGGCTTCAACAACACCTATGCCCTCGCCATGCGCGAGCGGCGCGCCAGCGAGCTCGGCGTGAAAACCATCTCCGATCTGCGCGCTCATCCCGATCTCGCCTTTGGTTTCTCAAACGAATTCATGGATCGCGCCGACGGATGGCCCGCGCTCAAACAGCGGTACAATCTTCCCCAGACCAATGTGAACGGTCTTGAACACGATCTCGCCTATCGCGGGCTCGAGGGCGGTTCAATCGACCTGGCCGACGTCTACGCAACCGACGCCGAGATTGAGTATTACCACCTTCACGTGCTTGAAGACGACCTCGGCCATTTTCCTGAATACAAAGCGGTTTTCCTCTATCGCGAAGAATTGCGCCAATCCGCCCCGGCCGTGGTGGAGCGTCTCGATCGTCTGGCTGGCGCCATCAGTGACGATGCCATGCGTTCGATGAACGCCCAGGCCAAGATCGAACAAATCCCCGACGGCCAGGTCGCTTCCGAATTCATCCGTCGCGAGTTTAATCTCGACACTCAAACCGCGCAGCGCACATTATGGGAACGTTTCGTATACAACACGATGCGGCATCTTTATCTCGTCGGCGTCTCAATGGCGGGAGCGATTCTGATCGCGATTCCGCTCGGCGTGGCGGCGGCCAAGTCTCGGGGATTCGGCCAGGCGATTCTCGGCGTGGTCAGCGTGATTCAGACCATCCCTTCGCTGGCGATTTTCGTCTTCATGATTCCTCTGCTGGGCATCGGCGCCAAACCCGCCATCGCGGCGCTTTTCTTCTACAGCCTGCTGCCCATCGTGCGCAACACCTACGCGGGGTTATGCGGAATTCCGGTCTCGATCCGCGAGTCGGCGGAAGCGATGGGCCTGCCCGCCTTCGCGCGTCTTCGATTGATCGAATTGCCGCTGGCGTTCCGTTCTATTCTGGCGGGCGTCAAAACCTCGGTGGTCATTAACATCGGCACGGCGACGCTGGGCGCGCTGATCGGCGCGGGCGGCTATGGACAGCCCATCCTCACCGGCATCCGGCTGGATAACATGGGGCTTATCATGGAAGGCGCCGTACCCGCCGCGATAATGGCGCTCGCGGCCCAGGGATTATTTGAACTCATCGAACGCTGGCTGATTCCCCACGCACTGCGTTCCTAGTTCTCATTGTCTCCAAGTGCGATCCCCGCGATCATGACATACTGCCGCCAATTGGCCCGGTCGTTCCTGATACGGATCGCTATCACTTCGCCCTCGTACGGAACCACCGCGGCTGAAACGTACCCATCCGATTTGTACCCATCCACAAACACGTCGAATTTCACCTCGCCGGGTTGGCCGGTTTTCGTCCGGGAGAACCACTCATCCACGACGGCATGTTTGGTTATGCTCTCATTCGGAGCGGTTTGAATGTCGATTTCCACCGGCAATGAATTTGAATAAAGAAAATTCGCCGAGCAGAGCAAGGCGATTCCGTTCGCTTTGACGCCCGGGGTTACGCTCACGACCGCCGATTCCCCCGGCGCCAGGCTTAACACGCCGCCCTTCGCATCGAGATGGAAGGTAAATTCACCGACGGTATAATCAGCGTCTTCAAACCAGGTACGGTATCCGAATTCATCCTGATTCACCCACGGACTCTTCCACGTGCGGTTTACCAGTTGCGAAAACGGTTTGCCCTGATCCCACGGAACGGGTGTAGGCGTGACCGTCGGCGTTGGATACGGAATGATGAGAAAAGGCGTCGCGCTTCGGCTGGCGGCCATTCGTCTCCGCGCGACGGGAGAAATCGGTCTCGGCGGAAGCGAACTCGCCGGCGCGTTGCCATACACCACTTCGCGCTCTCCCGAACCGAACAAGTGATCGTCCAGCGTGAACATCCCCACCGCCAGCAGAACGGCGATCAGCAGAAAAAAACCAAGCCAGAAATCTTCACGCTTCATAATCCGTCCGGTTCGCTTACAACAGAGTCAGCCCCGCGATCAACAATGGCTGTGGATCGGCCATGTTGTTCTTGATGCGGATCTCGGTCGCCATCGACTCCATCGGATAGATGACGGCTGACAACCGGGCGAGTTCACGCTTCCCGTTCACCTCGGCGGGCAGCCGGATTTCATACGGCTGAACGGGGAAGCCTCGCACTTGCCATTCTTTCGCTTTCAGCCTCACGCTGTTCACGCCGCCGCCCACGTTGACGACTTCAACGGTGAAAGTCATCCCCTGCATCGGCGCGCGCTCGGCGCTGCACAGAATAGCGATCTTCTTAAACCAGACCGGTTTGGGCAGCGGCATCGAAATCGACTCACGCGGCCCCAGAACGATAACGCCGCCGCGGGGGCTCAGCGCGAACTCCACCTCCGGGTCGTCCTCAAGGCGGATTCTCGCGCCGCGAAACCACTCGCGGTATCCATCAGTCGGCCGGTCGGGCCACGGCGCGCGAAAGTCGCGGTTCACCGCGCCCGCCAGATTCACCATCCCCGGCGGCGCGAAACGCGAATCGTGCGCCGGTTTCTTTTTCGGGGCCGATTCGCAGCCGGACAGCAATGCGGCGAGCCATACAACCAGCAAAGTCAAAGCAACTCGATTCATAGCGTCTCCTGATTCACTATTACGACAGGCATGAAATAACCGCTTATGAGGCCGCCCGTTCGCCGGCGTCGCATACGGTTGTTTACATTCGCCATATTTCCACGAATCTTGTCACGAAAAAAGGGAGGTCGAAGCCTCCCTTTTCCAATCCTGTTCACTAAGACGTATTATGGGTTTCCACCAACCGCTTTGCCGCTCTGAATCGCATCGTCGTTCGAGAGCACCTGCCCCTGTTCGCGAAGGCGTTTCATAAGGGCTTCCGTATCGATTTCCTGCACAGGCTTGTTCGCCTTGATAGCCAGCCCCGCCGCCACCCCGGCGCTGTGCCCCAACACCATAAACACCGGTTCCATGCGGATGCTGCCAAACGCGACGTGTGACGCTGAAACGCAAACCGGCACGATCAGGTTCACGCATTCATCTTCTTTCGGCGTAAGGCAGCGATAGGCGATTTCATATGGTCCCCTGGGTCCGATTTCAACGTCGCCTTCGTTTTCCACAAAACCGTCCTTATTGATGAATCGCTGCACGTTATGCGAGTCCATGTTATACGCGCCCATGCCCACCGAATCGGTCTTCGTCAGGTTTTCCTGACAATCGTGCTGAGTATGCACGTGAGCGCCGATCATACGCCGCGCCTCTCGGACGTACATCTGGTGAGGCCACCCGCCGTTATCGGTGAATTCGTCCTTGCAAGGTCCCCATTGCCTGATCCAGGTTTGAATCTGTTCCGGCACGGATGGATCGGTCGAAAGGAAATAGAACAATCCCTGCGTATAACGAAGATGATCCTGATAGATCGACTCGCGTTGCTCGTAATCCGCGTCGGGGTAATCCCAGCTCATGCCGATGTAATCGGTTGAGATGGGGCCTTTGTTATTGATGTCGGTTTTATGGTTTGGCATCATCGACCAGATGAACAACTCGTCGATTTTGATATCGGGCTTTTTTTCCAGATACCGCTTCAACAGTTCATACGTTGCTGGGTCGTACCCCTCCGGTTTGGGATAAGGTAAACGATTTTCCGCGGCGTTGGTGAAACAGAGACGCAGGTTATAGGCCTGAACCATTTTATCGGGGCCGCCCACCACGCCTGGATCATGCGTCCCCACCAGCGGAATCACCTTGCCGTTCTCATCGTAAGGCGAAACGTTCACATCGAATTGATGAATCGGGCTATGGACGGCGCGGCCCGCCAGCGATTCGCCGTATTGGTCCCGGCCTTCGCGTCCAACGGTGTAACTTACGCCCGCCTTCGCCATCAGATCGCCTTCGTACGAAGCGTCGATAAAGACAGGGCCTTCGTACACATCGCCCGTCTGGGTTGAAATCGAGGTAATCTTCTTCCCCTCCATCGTGACCGATTCCAAACGCTGTCCTGTGATGACTTCCACCTTCGCTTCATCGAGCATTTCAAGCAGAAGACCTTCAGCCACGCTCGGCTCAAACCGCCACGAAATCGGCTCGCCGTAATGCTTGCCAAGGCGAACGTAAAACTCGCGTGATATACCGCCGATCACGGTCGAGTTGCCTACGTCGGTGCGTCCCAATCCACCGGAGGTCAGTCCACCGATATGTGCGCCCGGCTCGATCAACACGGCGGTGAATCCTTCGCGGCACGCGGCGATGGCCGCCGCCGCGCCACCCGCCGTCCCGCCATAAATGACGACGTCGAATTGACGCGCCGCGAACACGCTTGATGCCGCGAACAGCGCGAACGCGCCGATCGCCATACGCCGAAACCATTGATGTCTCATGCTGCAATCCTCCAGTGAATGAGTGGGTTGAATTATGTCACGAACGGAGAAACGAAATAAGCCGGAGGGAGGAGTTATTGCTGTTGGCTGATCACCGCCAGCGTGGTTTCAAGCAGAGCCTCGGTCAGCGACTTGCACACGACCGGGTCCGCCTCGGGATGCTTCACCTGCCACACTTCGCGAGTCGCTTTCACGCCGGGCGTCATCATGGGGAACAACGACGTGCGGCGCCGTAAAATATCCAGCAGTTCTTCATTTGAGGGCAGATAGATAAAATCGCCGTCTTCCTCCCACCCGTCGACGTGAATCAGATCGTCCGGCTGGATGGGCAAAATCACCGGCTCGGCGATCAACACGATTCGGTCTTTATTCGAACCGATTACCCGATACGCCGCTCCTCGCCAGTACACCCGTGAACCCGCCTCCGGATCGAAAGGTTCATCCAGATGGCGCATCAGATCGTTTAAGGCGCGGTATTGAGGAAGAATCTCATAGAGTTCGTTCATGGGTGGGTAGTATCGACCCGATGTGCTTGATGTCAATCCCGGGCGTGAGAGAGCGAATCGATCACGCGAACGGCGGCGCGCCGAAATCAAGATCGCCGAACACTTCGGCTGAATAAGCATAGATTTCCGTGCCCGGTTGTTTCCACGCGTCCACGCTTAAACCGGCCTTCGTACAGGTCGCTTCCAGAAATTCATAGACGCTCCATCCTCGTTCCGTCGCCACCTGGGGAAGCAGCGTCCCCGCCCGGCGTCCTCCGAGTGGGCCGCGCGCGACGATCTGCAATCCGTCCCGGCCCACCTGAATTTCATTGACATCTTCCACCAGCCGAAGCGGCGACAATACGGAAGCCTGAATATCGGTTTCAGCGAGTTCTTCTTTCCGTAGCGGCGAAAAGCGATGGTCGTGCGTCGCCGATTGCACGGCCATCAACGGCACGAGTTCAAAAAGCGGAATGCCTTCTGGATCGAAGCGCCCCAGGCAACCTCGTAACTCCCCATGCCGTTTCAGCGTGACGAAGACGCCGGCTTCACGCTGTAATGCGGGCCGGTCTGAACGGGATGGATCATCGCTTCCATTAAACTCGGCTTCCAGCCCCCTCCGCGCCAGAGAAAGCAGTTCTTTCTGATCGGCTTCGCTCAGAGATGAATGCGAACCGGATTGTTTTTTCGCCTCATCGTTCTTTCCCGTCATAATCGCGAGAGAGCCATATCCCACCACCCGCGACCGATCCGCGAGCCCGCTGTCGCCGCTGTTTCGATACCCGAGAATGACAGCCTTTTCCGCGCCCATCGCTCTCGCGGCGTGAATCGTGGACACCATGGCGGCTCCGCCGCACATCACGCAATGCAGGTTGGGCTCACGCTCATCCACCAGCGAATCCAGATCGTGGATCACCCGGGCGGGATCGAGCGTTTTCACCGTTTCCAGCATGGCTCGATCGACGCGCTCAGCCGTCTCGTAACGGGGGTAGTGACTCATGTCGGATGAGACGGCCAGCAGGATGCGCTGGTTTGAATGCCTCCGCAGCGCCTGGGCGATGCGTTCACCCACTGTGGCGCACAATCCCGGACTAACCTCCGATATCAGAATCGAGGCGGCGCGTGCTTTGGGAAACGCGATCTGCACGAATGGCAGGTTCACTTCGACCGAATGCTCGCCGATGTGAGGCGTCAGGTTGTCGGTCATGGGGTAGCCGCCGGCGATCAGATCCTTCGCCAGTTCGCGATCGTTTTCAATAAAGCCAAGCGGCGTTTCATAACCTACGCCCTGGAACACCGACGCGCCTTCAACCCCCTGATGGGCGAGCGCGACAAACAGCACGGTATCGACGGGCTGCTCTTGCACGAACCGGAATGAAGCCCCCGCCACCGGCCCCGAGAATGGATACCCCGCGTGCGGCGTCAAAACGGCGAACACGCTTTCACGGCTCGGCGTAACGCTCGCTTCCTTGAGATAACGCTCGACGTTCTCTCTCAACTCAGCGGGTTGATCGGGGTAAAAGCGGCCCGAAGCGGATGCTTTTAGAATTCCTGTAATTCGAGGCATAGCGGCTCCTGTAGCGAATCAAGATGCGTTACGCTGTTAAATCGCGGCCGTGAAACGGAAAAATCAGGGGATGTCAGGATACGGAGATTACATGGACGCCACGATAATAAAATGCACGGCCGCAACAATGGCCATACAAAGGCCCATACCGATCAGAATGACGTGATATCGCATTGATCGACTCCATTGCTTTATAGTGTATCCCGATTTCGTCAATTAAACATACCCTGTAGAAAACTCTCATGAACCTTTAGCAAAATTTCAAGGGAGTTAACATCAGCCGTACGATACCTTTTCTATCATGATTCGTTATCAGGGATGGACTCAGGGCAGGTCTGAGAGAGGATGTTTATGAAACTTCGATTGATTACCGCCATCAACTTGTGGGTATGCGCATCGGTTTTTTGTTTCCACGCGGCCGCGCAATCAACCATTTCAAAAGAAGAAGTCTTGCGCAACTATCTTGACCATGTGCAGGCGGCGCAGGAACTGCAGGCCCATATCAAATTTCAATACCACCGGTTTTATAAAAACATCGTCACCGACGACTTGAAGCCCGAACTGGAAGACCTCTACTCTCTTCCGGTTGAAGACGCGCTGTACAAAGAATTCCCTCTGTTTTTTAACAGCGCCATGATGATGGATTGGGATATCATTCTGAACGGCGTCAAAATGACCGGCGCCCAGAGGCTGCTCTCGTCTTACACCATCCTCACCACCAACGATCCCCGCGTGAACGCGTCCGGCGATCAACTCCGCAAACTCGAAAGTTCCACAACGGTGGCGCCGGAATACCGGTTTACCCTTCAGCCCATCGGCAACGACGTCGATTCAAACATGCTTCATCTGATCATCCCCCAGGCGATGGTCGATTTTCATTACATCCCCAACCTCTGGTATCCGCGACCCGAATTGATTGGAATGCCCAGCGACGTAAATAAAATTGAGTTTCGCACCAACAGCATCGATCCACACGTTTTTCTGTTCACGCCCGAACGCCTCGACGGGGAGTTGATGACCTTCCTGCGCGGGCTGGCGATGAATCAGGAACTGCAGGAAAGCGACCTGACCGTCATGCTGGTGATTGACAAATCGAATTTCTCATGCCTGAAGCTCGATATCGGCGTGAAAAGACCCGCGAACCGCAACAATGACTGGGAAAAAGACAACCTCATCATGATCGACAACCAGGTCGACGGCCTGATGCCCGGCGGCCTTCCCTACCCTTCGGTTTCATCCATCTGGGTAAACGTCTTTGTTCTGAACGAACAGGGTGAAAAATCAAGAAAAATTCTTTACAACGCCGAGTTGAGAGTTCAGTCCATCGAAGCCCTTCAGTAAGTTCGAATCCGATTCGAATGGCGCCGTTTCACTGAGGAGGTTTGACATGAATTTTCAGATCGTGCTCGAACCCTGTGACGTGGGTGGATTCACCGCATACGTGCCCGCGTTGCCCGGTTGTATGAGTGAAGGCGAAACCGAAGAAGAAGCGCTGGCCAACGTCCGAGACGCGATTCGCCTCTATCTTGAACCCATCGACGAAGCCTTCACGTCCGCCGCGAAATGCGTTCGTGAAATCGCGTTATAATCCGCCGGTTCGACTCCAACGCGGCGTGCGCGATCACTCGGGCACGGCGTCGCAGGGGGTGGGTTCTTCTTCGTGAAACGCGAACCGCATCGTCTTCCATTTCCCCCGCCAGAACCGCAAAACCGTCAGGACCGACTGCACGGCTGGCGCGATGCTCCACGCCAGCCACGCACCGTATACCGTCCAGGGGCTGTACGCCGCCAGCAGCCACGCGGCGGGAACCATCAGTCCCCACTGCGCAAAGATGGTGTATCGCATGGATGGGTGTGTATCGCCCGCGCCCGCCAGCGCGCCGCCCGCCACGATGGAAATACAGTTACAGAACTGTTCGACGGCGATGCCACGCATGGTGATTCCCGCCAGGTGCAACACGGCGGGGTCGTTGGTGAACAGCGAGACGATGGTCTGAGGCCATAACGCGAACACGCAGCCCGCCCCCGCCATCACCAGTGAAATAAATTGAATCGCCGTCCAGCCGTAGGCCTCGGCGCGTTTGACGTCGCCCGCCCCAAGGCTCTGACCCACCAGCGCGGCCGTCCCAACCTGAAACGCCAGCGCGGGCATGATGGTCAACATCCGAATCTGAAAACCGACCGCCGCGGCCGCCACCGCCGTCGTCCCGATCGCCGTTGAGGCGAGAATGCCGATGAAGAGAATGCGCGCTCCGTTCCGGAAAAATCCGGAAAATCCGCTGGGTACGCCGATATGAAAGATGTCGCGTAATACGCTCCAATCCAGCGGAAACGCCGGTTTGATGCCCACTTCTCGCTGGGGGCTAAGCAAAATCATGATGGCCAGCGCCCCGCCGATCGCCCGCGCCAGCAGCGTCCCCACCGCAATTCCCGACACGCCGAATGCCGGCAGCGGCCCGATGCCGAACAGCAGAACGTAATCGAAAACCACGTTCAGCGCGTTGACCAGCAGCGCGATTTTCAACGGCGTCACCGTATCGCCCACCGCGCGAAACACCGCGTTGGTCGAAAAGTTAATCATCATGAAGACGACGCCGCTGAGCAGAATCCGTAAATACGGCACGCCGTGATACAGCACCGACGGCATCGCCCCCAACGCCAATAGACCGGTTCTCGCCATGAGCGCGCCGATTACGCCCAAAACCAGCCCGGCGGCGATCGAAACCAGAAGTGAATGCCAGGCCACCGCCGACGCTCTCGCGAAGCGCCGGGCGCCGTAATTCTGTGAGATCAGCGTGATGGTTCCGGTGGTGATGGCGATCGTGCCGATCATCAAAATCAGAAAAATCTGGCGTGAAAAACCCAGCGCGGCCACGGCTTCATGGCCCAGGTAACCGGCGAAATAGATATCCACCAGCCCGACCGTGGTTTCGAGAAGCGAATACACGACCGTCGGCCACGAGATCTGAAGCAATGGCTTCAGTAAGGTTGAATCGAATCCCAGGTTTCGCATGGTGTGCTGATTGAATAAACGCGGCGAAGTCTCCGCGAGGGATGGCGTAATCGTCTTCGAATCAACCTACGCGCAAAAGGTTTGATTCGGAAGGGATGAGCGCCGCGGCGCCTGCACACAAAAACAGCCCGGAATGAAAAACATCCCGGGCTGGTGAACGTCAGCCGCGTAACGCGGCCTTGCTACGGATTTCGTCCGTCTTAATTCACTTTCACTTCCACAGCGCGAGGCTTGGCGTGTTCGGCTTTGGGCAACGTGATCTCCAATACCCCATCTTTATACGTTGCGTTCGCTGTTTCGCTTTCTACCTCGACCGGCAGCGGAATAATCCGCTGAAATGTACCGTATGAACACTCCAGAACGTGAATGCCGCGTTCGTCGTGCTTGTGCTCCTGTCTCTTATCGCCGCGCAACGTCAACCGGTCGCCGGCGATCTCGATGTGGATGTGATCCTTATCCATGCCGGGGACTTCGGCCCGTACATGAACTTCATTGTCCGTTTCAGAAACATCGACCGCGACGCCGCTTTCGATTCGGCGGAATGGAGCGAAAAAATCTCCTCGCAGCGGATCGCGGCCACGCATGTCGTCACGCATCCAGTTGGAGAAGAAACGATCCATGTCGCGAGCGAACTCTTCCGCGGGGTTATGCCATCGGCTCGGAACCAGATTCATCGTCTCAACCTCCTTGCTTGGTTTTATACTTCCCGGCGTTATTCGGAATACTTCACTTCAATCTGCCGGGGCTTCGCCTTCTCCACCTTGGGCAAATTGACCGTCAGAACGCCGTTCTTCAATTCCGCCGATATCTTTTCCGAATCGATCTGCTCGGAAAATTCAAACTGGCGGAAAAAGTTGACCATCTGATATTCCCGGTAAACCGGAGCAACCGGTTCGTTGGTTTCCGTCGAGGCTTCCAGGGTGAGGACGTTATCCTCTACTTTCACCCGGATACCCTCTTTCGTCGCGCCGGGCACGTCGGCTACCAGCACGATCCGGTCGGAGTGTTCGTGAATATCGACCGGCGGCGCCACGTAAAACTGCTCTTCCCGTGACAACTCCTGAGTAACGGAACCCTGATTTTCCTGCGTCGTGGGGACGGTTTTTTCAACGCTCATTGGCGGAATCTCCTTTATGTGGTTCTTCTGCTTAACCGACTTTGACTTCAATGGCGCGGGGGCGTGCTTTTTCGTGCTTGGGCGCGTTGATCTTCAGAATGCCGTTCTTGTACTCAGCCGACACCTTTTCCGAATCAACCTCGGCTGGCAACTCGACCGAGCGCACAAACTTGCCCGCCGCCCGTTCGCTGCGATGCACCGCTTCCGGCTTGACGTCTCCGTTGCCACGCGTCTTCTCGCCGCTCAGCGTCAAAACGTTTCCAACGACGGTCACGTTGACCTGTTTCGGGTCCAGCCCCGGCGCCAGCGCCTCAATCACGTATGCGTCTTTCTCTTCAAATACGTTAACCAGCGGATAGCGTCGGGCGCCGTATCCCGGCAGAAAAGCCAGACGCCAGCGGCCATCGCCGAATCGATTGCGGCGTGGATCTAAAGCACGGTCGAATTCGTCACGAATCCGATCCAACTCCTGAAAAGCGTTCCAAACGTTCATGACCACTGACCTCCTGATAATTGTTTCGCGAGTCTCGCTCGCGATTGTTTTCCTTTTTCACTTTCACCTTATTGCATCAGCCGTGCCAACACGACAACAGTCTGTAAATACTAGAGATACACCGAAAAGCACCCTCTCGCCCCATGCGTCAAAATGGCTCAAAATCCGATTTCATTAAGTGAAAAGTGTGAAAAAAACCCCACGATCGACTTCGATCGCGGGGCGTCAGGTGGTCTTGAGCGTTCACCGCTCAAAATGGCTTCTGTGTATGTTTTTACCGTCTCATCAGGCCAATTCGTCAACCAGGGAAGCCTGTGGTTGATCGGCGGGCGTGTAGGTGTTCACTCCGCGGGGCTGAGAGACTTCTTCTTTCGCTTTTTCCAGTTCTTTTTTCTGCTGTTCGCGCAACGCGTCCATGTTCTTCTGCAACAGTTCCGCCGTCTGCGACTGTTGATCCTGCGGAAGCGCGTTTCCGCCACCCAGTTGCGACAGGAAGTTATTGGTCAGCGAGAAGAACTGACCGAGGTCTTTCTGCACGTCTTCTCCCACGTTCTGGAAGAACTCCGGCGTAAAGCCCAGGCTTTCCAGATCGGGATTAGACTGCTGGCTGAGTCCGGAGAAGAAGTTCCCCAGTTTGGAGGCGACGTGATCGCGGGCTGAATCGATCAGTCCCTTGGTCGCGTCGACGAATGAGCCCAGATTGCTCGAATCGGCGCTCAACACGCCGCGGGCGGCGTCCAGAAAGCCCGACAATGTTCCTGTGTCGTCAAACTGGGAGAGCTGATCGGCGATGTCGTTGAAGTTGTTCAGGTCGGCGCCTGAAATCGAAATGTTCAGCGTGAATTCATGCGCGACGCCTTTGGCTACGTCGAGTACGTTCGCGCCGGTTGCGTTGCCATGCGCCTGAGATGCTTTCAGCGCCACCGCTTTCGATTCTTCATAAAAGATGTTTGCCTGAAAGTCGCGCGTCGAGAGCTGCTGTTCAAACGAGGTATAGCGCGCGGCGTACGCCTGGAGTCCTGAATACGACAAGCCGGAACCACCGTCCTGAAACTGCGGTTGTGGCGAAGACGTTCCGTCGGTGGAGACCGAATCTCCCTGATCCACGTCGCCACTGGCCTCTTCGGCGGGAACATCGGGCGCCGTGGCTTCATCCTGATCCGCCGCGTTTTTAACGGCGGAGTCGCTGGCTGATTTGGGTTGTGGTTGCTGTGAGACGGCCTGTCCCTGCGTCGAACTCAACCCGGTCACGGACGATTGCGCGAATTTCACCGCGAGATCAAGTGAGAAACTGCCGTCGGAGGCTTTGCGCAGGTCGATGGACGCTTCAAAACGCCCGTCGTCGCTGACAATAACCTGGTTGGTCACGCCTGGCTTCAACCCGTTTTTGCGCGCCGATTCAACCGCTTTGTCGGCGGCGTCCTTGGCGAAGTTCGACAGGTCGACCTTGTCTTTGTCTTTTCCGTCTGATTTGTCGTTCGAGGCGTCGCGTGTGGAAGAAACCGGCGCGTGAGTCAGCGGCGATTTCACCAGTGAGGCCAACCCGTTGTTGGCGTTGTTCGATTTGTTCAACGCTCCGCCCAACAGATTCAGCGGTGACGAGTTGGCGTTCTGATTGCGGTTAAAGAGTCCGTTCAACCCGAAATTCGTGTTAAACAAGCCCTTTACGATGAAAGGAGACTGGTAGCCCTCTGCCATAATGAATACACCTGTTTCCGGGAATTACATGGTCGTATTCCAGTATCGGCGGAGGTCGAAGATTCCTTGAGAAGAAATGCCGTATCGTCAAATATTGAATCGAAACTTTACACGGAAACGGCTCCATCTTGCTGACGGAGCCGTCGAGTGCTCTTCTGGTTCAGGGTTTTGGGTCAGGTCGATCGCCGCGAACGCGGAAAGATTGCATCGCGGCCCGGCGCGCCGTGTTCGGGTTTGCCGTCGAAATCAAACATCTGTTGGGAGGGCGCTTTGCCCTTTTTCATCCCGCCCGTGATATAGGGCAGATAGGGCTGCCATTTTAACCCGTTCACCAGATCGCGATAAATATGACGGATCGCCTTCCACCACTCCGAAGGTCGCGTCAACGATAAGAGGCACAATAGAATGATGACTCCCCAGACCATCAGGACGTCGGTCTTTTCCATCATCCCGCTCCTTTCACCGCCGTATCATGGCGGGGCGCGATTCTATTCATAGTATAGTTCATTTCCGCCCGGAGGTTCCAAAAAAACGTGGCGTGTTCTATACCATCGGCCGATGAAGGCGGCGCTTGAACCTCTCGTTTTCTCCATTGCCGGTTTCGCCGTCCCGTTTACAATGGAAACGGCAACCTAATCCACCCGCGAAGGATGACCAATGGCTGACGTAATCAGAATTCACTGCCGAACCTGCGGCCAACCCTTGCCCGAAGGTATTCGAACGCCGACGTTTCCGTTCTGCAGTCCCCGCTGTAAGATGGTCGACTTGGGCCGCTGGTTCAGCGGCGATTACAGCATAAGCGAGCCCCTGCCCCGTGAAGAAGACGATCTCGAATTTGATCCCGAATCTGGATCGCATTGATTGCGCGTGCGCGCTGCTGTCCGCCGCATTGTTCGCCGCGGCGTTTCCCCCGTTCGATTGTTCGTTTCTGATCTGGATCGCATTGTTACCCGCTCTGACGCGCGTAAGAAAGAATGAATCAAGACGCGCGATCTGGCTCGGCTTGTTAACAGGCTTCGCCTACAACCTTCTCCTGCTCCACTGGCTGTTTCTCGTCGCAGGCCCCGCGTTACTACTCCTTGCACTGGTGCTGGGCGCCTCATACATCCCTTCATTCTGGATATGGAGCCGGTTTCGCGACCGCCGTTTCGGCGTCTTGCTTTTCGGATTCTCCTGGGCCGCGGTCGAATATCTTCGATCGCTGGGCTGGTTTGCTTTTTCATGGGGGTTCGCCGGGCACGCCGTCTTTAATATGAAAGCGCTTCGTCAGGCGATCGAGTGGTTTGGAATCACCGGCCTATCGTTCTTCATCGTCTCTCTCAACGCCGCCCTGTCCGAAACCGTTCCCTGGGTATGGAGCCTCATCCGCCGCTCACCCGATCGGCAGGCGCTTCCTGCGCCTCGCCTGCCGCTGGCGTACGCTGTAAGTCTGGTTGTTCTTCTTCTCGCGATTGACGCGGCGGGCTACGTCAGACGCGGCCAGCTCTCCCCCGCGAATGATTCATCCATCAACCGGTTTCGCGTCGCGCTGATCCAGGGCGCGTTCGCGCAGGATGAAAAAGATTCCGCGTCCATTCAGCAGATGCTTGACCGATACCTTGAACTTTCACGACAGGCGATGAGCGAATCCCCCGATCTGATCGT
This sequence comes from bacterium, assembly GCA_016125385.1. Taxonomy (GTDB): domain Bacteria; phylum Hinthialibacterota; class Hinthialibacteria; order Hinthialibacterales; family Hinthialibacteraceae; genus WGLV01. Next base: position 344,002 of record WGLV01000022.1, on the reverse strand, counting down.
GTGGCCTGAGAGTACGATTCCCTACCCGCTCAATTACTGGGACGAAGGGCTGAGCAAAATCATCGAGTTCTCCAGCGAACATGACGTCGAACTACTGACCGGTTCCGTTCACGCCGTCGAGATCGATGAAGGCCACTATCAGTATTACAATCGCGCGCTTCACTTCCGTCCCGATCTGATCGGCGGCGAACCGCCTACCCTTGCGTTGAAACAGTCGCCGTCCTACGACAAGATGCATCTCGTCCCGTATGGCGAATGGATTCCGTGGGGTTCCTACTGGCCGTTTTACTACATCGAAACGCTGATTGAAGAAGCCGGCGCCGGCATCTTTCAACCGGGCTCGCATCAGACCCTGTTCCAGACGCGCAAGGGACCGCGCTTCGCCGTCTCCATCTGTTTCGAATCAACCCTGTCGTGGCAGGCGCGTCTCGCGCAAAAAAACGGCGCGGATTTTCTCGTCGTCATAACCAATGACGCATGGTTCAAACGATCGGCCGGCCTGCGACAGCATTTCATCCAGTGCCAGTTCCGCGCGGTTGAATCGCGTCTGCCTGTTTTGCGCGACGCCAACACGGGCGTCACCGGACTCATCAATCGCATGGGCGACGTCGTCGACGCCATCCCTGATAACGAACCGGGCTATTACCTCGCCGAACTCAATCTTTCCGAAAATTCGTTTATCAAGTAATCGCTGAATAAAGTAAAAAACACCATTTCGATCTGGATTGATCGCAAATAAACACGCATGAATTTTTTCTTCGGGAACTCTCTTGCCCGATGTGAAAACGCGTCTATACTCTGCCAAGGATGATCGAGAAAAGCCCGATGGGATGCAACGCTCGGCGGGCTTGAGCCTCAAAGAGAACGGACAACGCGGATCGTGATTGTAGTGGTTAATCCAACTTTCCGTCGCAATGAAGGAAGACACAAATTCCTCGTCTATCCTTCCACCCCCCCAACACTCTTACCATGTTTTGAGTTCGATAGGATGTTTAAGAAGTAACGGTTTGAGGGAACCGTCTGTGTGTGTATTTGTGTGTGTTCATCTGGATTTTTTTTGAAGTGGGAAACGTAATCCGTATCTTGAATGACCTTAGGGAGAATGGTCCATGGCGAAGCAGAAACCCCTCGAAGGAATGCAGAAAGACCCTAAATTCCGCAAGCTGATCGAACTGGGAGAACGCAACGGCCGCCTGACATACGATGACGTCAATCGCATGATCAACGACGAGGCGATGAGCGTGGAAGAACTCGACGACATGTTCATCGCGCTGAACGACCTCGAAATTCCCGTCGTCGATGATTATGAGATGACCGCCTCAGACGCAAAACAGTTGCGCAACGCCGAAGCCGAAGAGGAAGAAGAAGACGAGTATCATGAAGAACGCATCGGGGTCGACGATCCCGTGCGCCTGTACCTGCGCGAAATGGGACGCGTGCCCCTGCTCACCCGTGAACAGGAAATCGAACTGGCCAAGCGAATTGAATCGGGCCGCTTCAAAGTATGCCGCGCGCTGGCCCAGAGCAAGACCGGTCTCCGCGAAATCAGCAAACTGGTCGACCGCCTCGAAAACGGCCGCGCCAAGGCCGAAGACATGATTCAAAACTTCGACCTGAAAGAAGATTTCGCCGAATTCGATCGCGACACGGTGCTCAAAGACCTGCGAGCAAAACTCGCTCAGCTCCATAAAGATCAAACCCAGGTCTTTAAATACGAACGCCGCGCCTCCAGAAAAAATCCCAAGACGCTTCAGGAAAAAAAGCAACGCCTCGGCAATCTGCTCATTTCGATGAAACTCGATCATGAACAAGTCGGGCGCATCGCGAAAAAAATGGTCGCGCTTCAACGCCGCATCCAGGAAGCGCGCAATGACATTCATTCCATCGAAAAACGCTTGAAACTGTCCGCCTCCAAACTGGAGGAGTTTTTCCGCAAACTGCGCAACACCACGTTCGGTCGCAGTGAGCTCGAAAAGCGCACCGGCAAAAATCGCGAAGACCTGCTGCAAATTTCAAAGCGCTACGCTCGCGCTCAAGAGCGTCTCGCCAAAAGTCTCAAAGAACTCGACGACGATCCCGATTCGTTCACCCGTACGTATGAGATGATCCGCGAAGGCGAACGAATCGCCCATCAGGCCAAGATGGACGTAGTCAAAGCCAACCTCCGTCTCGTCGTGTCAATCGCGAAGAACTACACCAATCGCGGCTTGCAGTTCCTCGACCTGATTCAGGAAGGCAACATTGGTCTCATGCGCGCGGTTGATAAATTCGAATACCGCCGCGGCTACAAGTTCAGCACCTACGCCACCTGGTGGATCCGTCAGGCCGTCACCCGCGCCATCGCCGACCAGGCGCGGACGATTCGCATCCCGGTCCACATGATCGAAACCATCAACAAGATCACCCGCATCTCCCGCCGCATGGTCCAGGAACTTGGCCGCGAGCCGACTCCCGAAGAGATTTCAAAACACATCGCCATGCCGGTCGACAAGGTGCGTGGCGTCTTCAAAATCGCCCAGCAGCCCATTTCACTTGAAACGCCTGTGGGCGACGACGGCGACACTCATTTCGGCGATTTCATTGAAGACAAAAACGCCATATCGCCTTCAAACAAAACCTCAGAAACGATGATGTACGATCAGGTCGAACAGGTTCTCAAAACGCTGACCGAGCGTGAAGAAACCGTGTTGCGCCTTCGTTTTGGAATCGGCGACGGCTATCAGCGTACCCTCGAAGAGGTCGGCAACCGCTTCGGCGTCACCCGTGAACGCGTCCGCCAGATCGAAACCAAAGCATTGCGCAAACTGCGCCACCCCATCCGCAGCCGCAAACTGCGCGATTTCGTCGATTGATCCGTCGTCAATAAAACATGCTCTCAAAACGCCCCGGGTCGCCCCGGGGCGTTTTTAATCTCACGCTAGCTTCCCCATCAAACTCCCTTAAAGAGCCGCCGGAATCCCGGATGCTTTTGATAACCCTCTTGTTTCGTGGATCAAAAAATGATTTATTTATATATTGAAACAAAAATCAAATCTTTATATAGTAACCTGATCTACTGAATCACTCCTTCATTTGTCCCCGCACCTCTGGCTGATAATTCAAATCGTTTGTCATGGGAGGTGATGCCCGGATTTGCTTGTTTTTCATCCAGCTTGAAAAGTTGGAACCGCTGATTTTTTCAGCTCCCCGCTCGAAAACCGCACCCTGTCACTACACAGAAAGCCTTACTGATCGTTCGAACGGAGTTCTGAAAAACCTCGCGTAAAATCTTGAGAGTATGTTTAAAACATGGAGGATGGACTATGAAGAAACTTGCACTCGCGGCACTCGGCCTGTTCGTTGCGGCAGGCGCCTGGGCCCAACCGGTTTCCGTCTCTGAAGCCGGCGTAACTCCGATGACCGACACGCTGATCGTAACCGATAGCGCGATCGGCAATGGCGGCAGCCTTGAATCGCTCGCCATTTCCGTACTGTCCAATGGCAACATCGCTCTTGGCTGGGAAGACGACAAGAACGCGGATGTCCCCGCTGGCGTGGGGCTGGCTGCGGCGTGGCTGCTCTACGATCAGAGCGGAACTCGTCTGACAGACACGGTTCGCGGTCACTATCGTAATGACGGAACCCTGATCGGCCTCGGCGGCAACTGGGCGCCCAAAATCAACGCCAATCAGTTCGGTGGCGGTTTTGCGTATGGCTCGACTTTCTGGGATTGGGACGGAACCGCTGAAGACCCCAGCAACGCGGCTCCTGAACTGCCTCTCGGCACCGACCAGGACAACCCCGCCGTCACCACCTTCAACAACGACGGCAGCGTTCGTCACTCGATCTTCGTCACCTACCCGATCGACTACCTGACCCTGCCCGGCACCGCTCGTATGGGCGAACCCTTCTACCTGAGCGATGGCAACGTCTGCTCGATCGCGCAGAACGGCCAGAATACCGACGCCGTCGACCTGTTCGGTTTTGCCTCCGACCACAAAACTATTATCGCTGGCGTTTCAAAAGACGGCGGCGAGGTTGTCGCTGGACCGGTCGCGGTTCAGCAGGAAGACGCTGACGCCAACATCTGGAAAGGCGCGGCTCCGTTTAATGGTGGATTCGCGGTTCGCTATGAAGCGGGCGGCAAGGTTTATCTTCGTATGATGAACAATGACCTGACCCCGATGGGCGATTCCATCGCCATGGAAACCGCCGCTCCTCAATTGAATGCGGGCGGCCGTGGTGGAAGCACGGGCGTTGACGCCAACACCAATGGCGACGTCCTGATCGCTCAGCCGTCAAAAGGTACTGCCGACGCTCCTTCGGCTGATAACAATGTCTTTGCGGCTGTCTGGTCGAAAGACGGCTCTATGAAACTGGCCCCTAAACTGGTTTCGGCTCCTCAGGACGAAACGCTTGGCACGGGCGCCAACTCAGCCGATTGCGCCATCGATGAAGCCGGCAATTTCGTAGTGGTCTATGAAAACAAGGACATCGTCGACTTCACCGGCGGAAGCGCCGTCTGCGCCCGCTTCTTCAACGCCGACGGATCGCCCGCCACTCCTTCGTTTATCATCTCCGGAATCACCGCCAATGACGTCGTCGCGGATGACGCGGATCCGGTAGTTGATATGCGTAACGGCATCGTCGCCGTTTTGTGGCGTGACAAAAACTTCAGCCAGTCCAGCGCGGGCAAGGGTGAAGTCGCCTTGCGTGTATTCGCTTCGCCTTTCGGCAGCTCCTCCGCTTCCGACTGGGCGTTGTATAACTGATCCAGACTGACCTGCATTGACATACCCGGGGGACGTGGAACAATTTCCACGTCCCCTTTCTTATGGACTTGGAGGCCCGTTCGTTGAATCGCCGCCGTGCGTTTTCGCTTATCGAATTACTGATCGCCGCCGCGATCATCGGCATTCTCACGGCCATCGCCGTGCCTAACTACCTCCAGGCCCAGATGCGCGCCAAAGTCTCTCAGACCGTCGAGAGCATGCGCCTGCTCGATCAGGCGGCCGCCATGTTCCGCGTCGACAACAATATCTCGCCCGATCACTGCGACTGCGAAACCCAAAACAACTGGGCCACCACGCCCATCGCCTATTTATCCAGCCGCCCCATTGATCCCTTCCAGCGAAAAGGTGGTCTCGTCGCTCAATGGCCCGCTTATGGATTCCCCCATTATCACGAATTCGATGGAGACCGGGGCTATCTGCGCGTGCTGCTCGGCATGGGATATGAAAATACGCCGGAATGGAGCCAGGGCGCGGGAGGAGGCTGGGTGTTTTATGCGATCGGCCCCGATCTGGAATGGGGCGGAAAAACCTATTCAACCAGCAACGGCCTTTACAGCCGGGGCGATTTGCATCGCGTCTCCGGTGGTGGCTGGTATACCATCAAGCAACCCCTCGTTGAACCAGTCGCACCATGACCTGCTTGTCGAAACAAATCCGTCATTATTTCGATAATCTACGCAATGAAGGGAAAAGGCTTGTTTATTTGCACTCGCTAAATAACCACTCCTAAGGTAAAATTCTGCAAAACTTCGAGACACAACAACCTGATCCATGCAATTTTCTCTGTTTTTCTTCTTTCTGTCCTTATTCTCCCTCACCTCATTTTCACAATCGGAAAATGAACCTTTTCAGCCCGTCGTACTTCAATCGAAATTCAGCGTCGCTTCCTATCTCAATGAGATCCAACTCAATGGCCAGAGAGTGTTCTATATCGACTTTGAGGACGATTCTTCAGCGTGGGTCGCATCGTCAAACGGCCTTTTTTACTTCAACGGCTATGACTGGAGTCATTTCACTGAAGATGACGGACTCCCGTCCTCAATGGTACGTTGCGTATGCGTCACCAGCGATGGGCGCGTATGGATCGGCACGGACCAGGGCGCGGGTGAGTTCGATCCTTCCGAAAAAAAATTCTACACCCACGGCTCGCAAACCGGGTTGGCGGGTCAAAGCGTACGCCGCATCCATCAGGCGGCCGATGGTGGATTATGATTTTGCTGTGATAAATGGCCCAGCGCTAAAGACCGGGGAGGCTTGAGCCATTATAAAGACGGAACGTGGAAGTCATTCACCGTGAAGGACGGGCTGCCGAGTGAATATGTGTGGGATTATTTCCGCGACTCACACGGCAAAGAGTACATTCTAACTGATTCAGGCGTCGTAACGTTTGAACAAGGCCAATGGTCGCCGTTGTTTCGTGGCGACAAAGTCGTGAATGAAAATGAACCCTTCCAATCCATGGGTGAGTTGCCGGATGGCTCGCTATGGGTGTATGGTCCCTCAGGGCTTTATCAGAATCAGGTTGGATACTGGTTAAAAACTCGTCAGAGCCTCGAATCGCCCTGTCTGGCGATTTCCCTCAATAGCCAAGTCGTCACCAATCTAAACATCAATCAGAATCGCCGAGCTTTCTGTACGCTAACCGGACAGGCGCCCAGAGAAATCTCACCCCCGATCCAGTCGTCCGCGCGAGATATCGAGTGTATCGTACAGGCCCCCGATGGCAGCGTCTGGGCGGGCGGGTATAACCTGCTCACTCGTTGGAATCCCGGCGATTTTGAATGGCGGGTTTATAAAAATCTGCCTCATCCTGCCACCTCCGATCCGCAGGGCCGAATATGGTTCAGTGGCGACAATCAGACGATCATTAAGCAGGGTAAAACATGGAACGTCGCCGACCCGAACCATTCCTACATGATGACGCATGGCGGAGACACGGTATGGGGTTGGAACGGCGATCGAATCGTCCGCTGGGATGATGGAAAAGAAACGGTGTTCGGACCGGAACAGACGGGCCTCCACGACACGAACTGGATCGGCTCCAGTCTAAGTGGCGAAACGTGGGCTGAGGGCTTCGACTCCTTTCGGCAGTTGACCTTATCTCACTATACTAAAGAGCGCGGCTGGTCGAGTATTACGCCGCCCCAATTGCAAGGCAAACGTATTTTTTCCCGTGTGGCCGCTCAGGATGGCTCCGCATGGTTCATTGCCAGGGGAGAACGGGATCACGATTGGATTCTGGGAAATGCCAGCGATGAAACCTGGACTACCATTTCGAATCCCCCTGGCCTGCTCAATCTTCACACCCCGTATATTCAAGTCGATTCCCTGAACAATCTCTGGCTTTTCGGTCAATGCGGATTGTATCGGCGCGATGACCAAACCGGTGAGTGGACGGCCTTCGATCAATTTACGGATCAGATCGTCTTCGGCATGATCGAATACGGGCAAGATGATTACTGGTTCGCGGTAACCGGACCTGCGGGAAATCAAGGCCGGATCGTACACTGGCAGAATGGGAATTGGACAGAATTCAACGCCGACATCCATGATTTCTGCATGCGCTGGGGACATAGCGCCCTGATCTTTGGAGGTGATAACTGCCTTTTCCATATCAGTGAAGACACGAACTGGCGTCCCCTGAGGATACAGTTCCCGGAGAAGGGATCGATCAATGGTCTGGAAGCGCCCATTGAAAATGAATTGTGGGTTAACATCGGTGACAGAACCTGCCGCTATAACGCGATTAAATCACCGCCCGAAACATTCGCCACGATCGCGGATTCCCGGATTTTACGGGGCCAGAACGCTCAATTCCATTTTTCCGACCGCCGCCGCTTCGCTCCCGGCGATTCCATACGATCTTATGTTTTCTCATGGTCTCTCGACGGCGGCGAATGGTCTGAATTTTCGCCTCAGTCCACGCTCCAAATCGATACGGATACGCTCAGCATTGGAGAACACACTCTCCTGGTCAAAGCGCGTAATGCGGAGGGAGAAACCGATGGGACGCCCATCGCCCTCGGCTTCACCGTAAATCCGACGCCCCTTCAGGAAATTCCCGCCTTTCGTTTAGGCGTACTGCTGACCATTTTCGCCATGTTTGGCTTGACGCTTCTCACCTTGCGATCGAAGCGGGAACTGAATGAAGCCTACCAGAATCTGGAAACCATCGTTCAGGCTCGAACGCGCGCGCTGGAAGAAAACCGCTACATCATGGAGAAAGCCCAAACCACCGCCAAGTTCGGAACGTGGCTGCTTGACTGCAACACGCGGCGCATTGAGCTCTCCAGTTATGTGTACGAACTCCTCGGAATCAAACCCGATTCGTTTCCGCACACTCTCGGCGCCTATCTCCAGTTCACGCATCCCGGCGACCGCGAAGCGCTTCGAATCGCGATTGACGAAGCATGCAAACAAAAAACCCCACTGATGATGGACCACCGCCTGCTGCGGCCCGATGGCGTCCAGCTCTGGGTATTTGAACAGGCTGAAATCTCTCCGGTTTGCGACAATGACAACTGCTCGATCATCGGCGCGGTTCAGAACATCACCGAACGCAAGATCAATGAAGAACGCATCCGCCGCAGCGAACAACGTTTCCGCAGTTATTTTGAAATCCCAAGCATGGGGCTGGCGATTTGCTCGCCTGAAGGGCGCTGGCTTGAGGTCAATCCCGGCTTGATCAATCTGTTGGGATACAGCCGTCAGGAGTTGTTATCCTCGGACTGGCTCGCCGCCCTGCATCCCGAAGAGGCCGAAAAAGGCCGCCAGGCTTTTCAACAGGCGCTCGACGTCTCAGGGCAGCATCACTTTGAACTCCGGTTTCAACAAAAAGAGGGGCAGGTCCTGTATTGCGAAGCCGACCTCCAAACCATTGGCTCCAGCGAAGGGGTGGCGGAGTATGTCCTCGCCCTGATTCATGACGTGTCCGACCGCCGGAAAGCGGAAGAAGAAAAACAGTCTCTCGAAGAGCAATTGCGTCACGCTCAAAAAATGGAAGCCGTTGGACAATTAGCGGGTGGTATCGCGCACGACTTTAATAACCTGATGACGGTCGTGAATGGTTACAGCGAACTCCTGTTGAACCAAAAAGAGCCTGATGATCCCGGCGCCATCCCGTTGAAACAGATTTTTGAGGCGGGACAACGCGCCGCCAAACTGACCCAGCAACTGCTCGCCTTCAGCCGAAAACAGTTGCTTCAGCCCGAGCGAATCAACCTCAACCAGATTCTCAACGATATGACCCAGATGCTGCAGCGTCTGATCACTGAAAACATCGAACTCGAAATACTGCCCGGCGATGACCTGCGGGCCATCGAAGCCGACCCGGGCCAGATTCAGCAGGTCATTTTAAATATCGCCATCAATGCCCGCGATGCCATGCCATCCGGCGGCGCGATCCGTATTCGCACCGAAAATACGTTTCTCGAGCGGGAACTGAGATTCGGCGATTTCTCCCTGCCGCCCGGCCAATACGTCCTGCTTGGTATCTCCGACAATGGAGAGGGAATGAGCGAGGCCGTCCGCTCTCATATCTTCGAGCCTTTCTTTACCACAAAGGAGGTCGGCAAAGGAACAGGCCTCGGACTGGCCACCGTCTATGGAATCGTCAAACAGAGCCGGGGCGCGATCCGCGTTTACAGCCGCGAAGGCATCGGAACCGAATTTGAAATCTTCTTCCCTATCGCCTTGAATTCCCCCAAACCGGAGGTCGCCCTGAGCGATATTCAACACGATGTGCTCGGTCATGAAACGATTCTGGTGGTCGAAGACGAACAGGCCGTTCGCGGAATGATCAGCGATTCTCTTTCTTCATTCGGCTACACCGTCATTTTGGCTCAGGACGGCGCGGACGCGATTCGCATCGCCCGCGAAACAGAGGATGAAATCGACGTAATCGTCACTGACGTGGTCATGCCTCGTCTGAATGGTCCCGAAGTCGCCACTCGTGTTCGTGACGCCCATCCAGAAGCCCGCGTGGTCTTCATGTCGGGTTATGCGATGGATATCATCGATAATTCGACGATTGCGTCGCAGGATGCGGTCTTCCTTCAAAAGCCATTCTCCCCCGATCAACTGGCGATGGTGATTCGAAGCGCGCTCACCCGAACTCCTCCACCACAAGAATCCGATTAACAAAAAGGCCCCTCCCGATTCGGAAAGGGCCTTTATACATCATGCAAGGGCTCGCTCTATTTGAGGTACAACGCCCAGAGATTCACGGAAGAAGTCGGTGAATCATCCATGCCATAATATCCCGCCAGCATCGAGCCGTCCGTGCCGGCGGACGCGTACGCATCAGAAGAAACTTTCAGAAAATCTGAACTCGTGGGGTCCGTCGAAACGAACATCGGATCCGCGTTGATGATGTCCGTCATCGTCAACACGTCGAGAAAATCGCCAGGCAGCACGGCGTTAGGTCCATCCGTCACCACCGCGCTGTTCGAAATCGTAACGCTCGCCGCGGGGGTCTCATCCACGCCGACCGCGGGAACAAAAAACGTATCGTCTCCGCCTTCGCCCGCCACGACGATGTCGCTTACAGACAACTGGAGCGCATCACCGGCGACGCCGGCGCCCAACCGCAACGCCAACGCTTCCGCGCAATTGTAAAACGTCGCGTTTTTAACCGAAAAATCACGTACGAGCCCTTCGGCTGGAGCATAAAAGTACCCAAGCCCCAAATCGGATGCTCCCGTCACCAGTAAATGGTTGATGGAATGAGCCTGGTTGGTGTCGAGATCGATACGTACGCCAAGCGGGTTCTCCAGACACTGGACGTAGTTCCAGTCATGAAATCCACTGAAACACAATACGCCTGAACTGCCCATGCCCTTCGCGATGATCGGCGCGTCCGGGGTCCCCTCCATGTTCACGGTTACGTTCTGCAATAGCTGAAAGCCAAACCGTTCGCCATACGACGCCACCGTGTTTTTCATCGTGACGGTCAGGTTATCGCCTCCCAGAATAAAACAGTCCTGGCCCGAACTGCTGTCCGGAACCCCGTCGAAGGCGATGTGCGAGACGACCAGACCATCCAGCGTCGCGTGAATTTTTCCGTTGGGGCGCCCGCCGAACACGCTCAGAATCTGAAAGCCGTCGTCCTGAATCGACACCGCGCCTGAGAGCATCTTGTTTTCTTCGTAGGTCAGGCCATCCAGCGTCACCGGCTTATCCGTTCCATCGTTGGCCGTCACGAGACAATTTTTAACCGTAATCGAAAAATCGTCTGCGTCCGTCAGCGGCATGAAATCAAAACCGTCATCCGTTGGCCAGGCTGAAAGCGAAGGGATGAAAATCAGGTTTTCCAGCGTGATATCCACGCCAGCCGAATTCACGATGCCGTCGAGTTCACGTCCCGCCACCGTGTCGTTCTGAACGATGATGATTGTCGGCCTGTTCTCCGAGTCGGCGCCTCGAATCGCAACCGGAACGTCGATGATAATCACTTCTTCATAAGGGCCGCCGCCGGTAATCAGCACTTCGTTATCGACTTCGGGCGCGGCGCGAATCATATCCAGCGCGCCATTGATCGTGGTCGCGTCCGCTCCGCCTCCTGAATTCACTGTCACCGAAAGCGCAAATCCGTTCAAATTCAAACAGGCGATTGTGAAAAAGACAGCAAGTCCTCCAGATGAAATTCTCCATCTCATAGTCAGCACTCCTTCCAGATTCCCGTGATTTAAAGGCGATCCAGATAAAATGGCCGCCTGCGTTCCCTCTGTTGTTAGGCAAGAAGAACGCCAGTTGTGATTGGGGAGGATGCTTGATGCAGGATTGGCGAACTTCGCGGGTGAAAAAAATACAAAAGGGCCCGCAGGCCCTTTTGCTTTCTGGATTCCAGATTTCCTATTTCCCGACCAGCGACTTGTCACAGGGGAAAGACGCCCTCGGTCCAAGCCGCACAATATCGCCCCAACTGTTCAAACCGTTAGAAGGCGAATAGGTGAACGCGCTGCCATACGTCATCGTGTAATCGGGTCCGGCGCTGGCCGCGCGCCATACCGCGCATCGGAACGAGTTCCCAAGACTGGTCGCCTTTAACCAGTGAATGGTCGACCAGGCGTCAACGTAATCGTAGGTGTCATATACGGCGTCCTGATTTTCCTTTTTCTGATCGATGAAAGGATCGATCGGAACCGACGAAAGGTATGACACCGGCGAGGTCAGCGCATGGTAACGGAAACTGATACCCAGCCCGCCGCCGTTTCGCGCGACGCCGTTCTCATTCACCCACGGCGGGTACATATTGTTGTCAATGCTGTAAGATTCCAGCGCGGTTGAGAGCGTACGTAATTCCGATTCCGCCTTCGCCACTTTGGCCCTCATTTGCGCGTTCAAAAAGTTGGGAACCGCGATCGCGGCCAGAATTCCAATGATCGCGACCACGATGAGCAACTCAATTAGAGTGAATGCTTTTCTTTTTTCCATGACAGCCACGACGCTCCTTTTACATCAAATTGCATTTATTTATGACTCGCACTTTATTCCTGAGACTCTAACTCAGCCGATTGAATAATTCAATGGACTTTTTACCTTTTTACATGTTTTACAAATTTGCTCTGATTCAACAGGGCTGACAACAGGCGGGATGAGCAAACAGGATTGATGAAATTCTTGTGGACAGCCTAAGCGATATTCTTGCCAAAATTATAGCGAATCACTTCAAGGTCACCAACATTATTCCTTCATCAAACCATGAAACAAACCACGCGGCTTCATTAATGAATTGAATCGGTGTAACACCCATTCCCTGCTTCATTCGTGAAAGGTCCCCGTTCTCCCTGGGGCGATCTCTCCCGCCACCACCGCATGCGCCGCCCCCGTCGCGGATGGAATGGTATTCGGCGTTCCGTGTAACGCCGCGAAGCCAAGAATCGCGAACCCCATTGCCTCCTTCGCCGCGCCCGCGAAGCCGTATTCATCCGATTTGCGCCAGACCAGGTCTTTTGACAGGCCGCGCAATCGCTCGATCAAGGCCGCGTTCATCGCTCCGCCGCCGCTGAGAATCACCGTGCGCGCCGGCGACTCATCGATCACAAACTCTCTCAGCGCATGAGTAATGCTCTGCGCCGTCAGTTCCATCGCGGTCGCCATCAGATCGGGGGTGGAGGCGTGATTTGAATGAGTGATGAACCAATCGGCGTACAGTTCTCCAAAATCCTCATGCCCCGTCGCTTTGGGAGGCGCCTGTTGAAAGAAAGGATGTTTCAACGCTTCTTCAAGCAACGCCGGAATGACTTTTCCTGAAGCCGCCAGCCGGCCGTTCTCATCAAACGGCTCCCCCGTCATGCGGCGCATGATGGCGTCCATCACCATATTGCCCGGGCCGCAATCGAACGCGATTACGCTCCCATCCTGTCGAATCAGGGTGCAATTCGCGATGCCCCCGATGTTCAGGCAGATCACGTTGTCGATCATGCGCCCGAACATCACCGCTTCCGCGTAGGGAATCAGTGGCGCCCCGACGCCCCCGGCGGCCATGTCGCGTAAACGGAAGTTTCCGATTGTGGTTAGACCAGTCCGTTCGGCGATTACGCTGGGCGCTCCCAGTTGAAGCGACGAGGGCGTGGCCCAGCCGCGCGCTTCATCGGCGCGCGGTACGTGATACACCGTCTGTCCGTGTGAAGCGATGAAAGAAACCCTCTCGATTGGAACATCCGCTTCAACAATCGTTTCAAGCGCCGCGTCGGCGAAGACGTTCGCCACTTCAACATTTAACTGACAGAGATGATCGACGCCGCCCGCGCCCGGTTTCATCGCCGCGAGAATCCGGTCTTTCAATCCGGCTGGAATCGACATCTCATGATAGTGAATCAGCCTCACCGGCGACGGCGCGGAGGGCATGATCTCAACCAGCGCCGCGTCGACGGCGTCAACTGAAGTACCCGACATCAGGCCGCAACCGATCGCGGGGCGTTCAAGTTCAATCTCAAAAAAACGTCGCCAGGACAAATACGTTCTCCTTGTTTGTTTTGGGGAAGCGATCCGAACAATGGGGTGAATTTGGAGTTTGAAGATTCAGCGTTTACTAAAATAACACTGGCAATGAATCGTGCTTGGTACAGTCGGCGAATACCACTGGAAAAGCGTGATTTTCGACACAATGCACCCGATCGGTTCTCAGGCGATGAAAACAGTATAGCAGAAAGCCGCCGTTTGCGAAAAACAGAGCCCAAACCGCATGCGGTTTGGGCTCATGATTGTACGTCCAGCGGATGTGATTCAGTTGCCGAACCGCATGATGTCGCCGTTCGAGTTCAATCCGTTCGATGTGTTGTACGGAGCGAGGTCTCCGCCGCCCGCCGCTTCAAAATCGCCGTCGGGACCATAGCTCATCAGGGCCCACTGCTTGTTGGGGTGTCCCTGATCCTTGAAATGGCGTCCCAGCCCGGTCGGGGTGCGGTAGGTATCCGCCATCACCGGTTCCCAATAAGGGTAGGTGTTAAGCGGGTCCGTGCTGGGCGCCTGCTCCGCCTGAGCGATGGGGTTATTAAATTTGTCTTCGGGCACGCTGCTCATGTACGAAATCGGCGTCGTCAGCTTCGACAGGCGGGTGAAGCGCGACATCTGGCTGCCTGTGCAGGTTCCGGTGTAACACCCTTCCGTAAAGGTGCGGGGCGGTTTGTTGTTATCGAGCGTATACATCTCGATCGCCGTGCCGATATTCCGCATGTCCGATTCAGACGCCGCGACTTTGGCGCGTATCTGCGCGTTGAGGAAGTTGGGGACGGCGATCGCGGCGAGAATGCCGATAATCGCCACAACGATGAGCAATTCAATCAGGGTGAACGCGCTTTGTTTCATGTTTTACTACCTGTTCCTTTCCGGTTCCATGATGTGTGTTGAAAATTTCAGGCTGAAAATTGAAAAGGAGGGGCCGCAAGGCCCCTCCCCACTATGTCAGCGCAAAAAAGTTTCTGAATGAAATTATAGTACGCGTTTAATAAAGTGACCACTCGCCGACGTGGGTGGATCCCGTCGTAAACACAACAATTCGATCGTTGGGGTTGTCGGTCACGAAAAGCAGAGTGTCTCCAGAGGCTTCATGCACGGCGACCGCGTCGGACGGTGTGGTGAACGCGCCATTCGGCGATTCGGAAGCGTCCAGTTTGAACGCCGGGGCGCTCAGGTCCGCGGGATCATACGCCGCGATGGAAGGGGGCTCATCCGCAGTGTAATCGGGGATATAAATTAAATTGCTCTCCGCGTCATAGGCGATCAGCTGACCGTTTGATCCGTACTGGGTCGCAACGCCGCCCTGAGCGATGAAGCCGGCCGTGATCGTGGTGTACCCGTCGAGGTTGTCCGGTGAACCGCCGCTCAGCAGATTCGCGCTGTTAGCCAGATTGCCGCCGTTTTTCGCGATATAAATGTCATGCGTGTTTGGATTATACGCCAGTTCACGCTGAAAAGCCTCACCGCCAGTAACCGTAATCAATGGAGTCGCGTCGCGGGAATCCCAGAATTCCACCGTGTTGAATGTCGTCAGCGCGATGGTCGTATCATCAAGCACTTCGACTCCGTTATAACGCGCGATTCCAGCGACGATGCCGCCGAAGAAATCGTCCACGGGTTCAAAGGCCGGGGCCGGACTCAGTTTTCTCACCGAAGCCGTCGCCGCGTTGCCGCTTTCCAGAGCCAGGTATACGTTGCCCTGCGCATCAACCGCCACGCTGGTGAAACCACGCCCGGCTGGAACATCCGTTTCCGCGCCATTGTCTACCAGAACGTGACTCTCCAGGGCGTTCGCGTTGACCGGATCGGCGATGTAGTAGCACGCGGTCAGATTCGCGCCGCTGAAGGTGAATACCGTGTAATACAGCCCTCCGCTCGAATCCGCCGCGATTGAAAGCGGGTCTCCTTGAGTCTCAAACTCCGTAAGATAAGAAAAAACATCAGCCTGCGCATAGACGCTCATGCAAAGCACGAGGGTAAGACCAGTCAAAATCGTCTTTTTCATCATCCTCGTTCCTCCATCTTTTAAAGTGTGTGCTTCGAGAACAGGATAATTACTTACGGCCAAAAAGTAAATGGAGATATTTGATTCTTTAATGCCGGTTGTCAATTACAGGATCTTTTTCAAACCAAGGCGTCACCGGTGAAAATCATCTGAAAACATGACGTTCACCACATTGGATATGTACGTATTCCGGATCGTGAAAAAATAGCTGAAAGAAACCAAGGTTTGCGGTTCGATTGCGGGCGGATTCGAGAATCAAATCATGCCAGAGACAGCGAAAAAGGAAACCGGCTTTCAACATCAGGCAACACTTCCATGATGTCCTTTGTATCGAAGTCCAGATTGACTCGCTCAGCCTGAGCGAGATTTTCAAGCGGCTTTTCCGCGTAAAACAGATAATCATCAAGCAATTCAAAAGCCTTTTCGACGTTCTCGCGGGCGCAGCGTCTTAATCCTTGCTCAAATATTTTGAATTCTTCAGTGATATCGACGCCATGATTATCCAGTTTGTTCAGTTCCCGTTTCAAATACGCGAAATACCCGATGGGATCGAATTGATACCTGCCCAGTTCCCGGGGAAACATTTCCTGTAAATGAAGAAAATCATCCGTCACCAGGTTGGCGTTCAGAAGCAGGTTCGGGCATGGCGTACGAGTACAAAAATCTGTTTGAGGACCAACCAGAACATCCATCATCGAGCTTCGTCGCGCGTGCAGATTAAGTCCGACGCTTGACTTGAATCCCGCCCCGACCGTCAGCGCCGCGTCAACGTACAACATCCCGCCGCACAGCGCCACCAGCGACACCGGATAATACACGTCGGGAACGTAGGGATTGATCAGACGCCCGTTGCCCTGCTTTCTGACGCGCTCAGCCAGCATGGCGTGACACGTGCTGCACGCCGGAGTCGCCAGGGGGACGGGGCTCTGAGGCGCCACGAAGTTGTAATACGAGCTCAGAATCAGATCTCCCGGCAGTTTCTGAAGCCGGCCGGTGCGAATCGATTTCTCAAAGATCCGGTTATCATCGTCCGCGTCCCGATACGCGTCTGAATGGTGACCGATCAGCGGCGCGTGCGTCCGATCGATCACGTCTGAAAGAGTCTGCAACGCATGCGAGTACATCACGCTGCGATCGGGCATGTACTTCAGATATTCTCCCGCCGCATGCGTTGAAACAAACTCGTAGTGATCCGCCATAATCATCCGTTCCGGCGGATGAACCAGCCTGAAACGCGGATCTTGCATCGATTCAACGATTCGCGGCGTTTCGTCTTCGCTATGATCGTCTGAAACAATGACTTCAAAATTTTCAAAGGATTGCCGTTGCAGACTCAAAAGCGCCTTTTTCAGCAGCGGCGCCCGGTTTCGAGTGGGAATCATTATGGAAAATCGGGGACGTGACATGGTCTATTGAAGCGTGGCCCTTCGCGGAACCCGTCAGGAAAATCGTTTCACCGCGAACAGAGCAAGTGAGAGATCGAGTTTATCAGCCGGTGGAGGATTCACCCCCCCGCGAGCGCCATGCCCCTCTACTACAAAGCCCATCCGGCGAAAATCCATCGCGCGCCATCCGGAGCGATGCCGCTGGTAGGGATTCCCATCCTCTTCATCCTGGGGCATGAATCCCGTCGGCGTATAAACGATGATCTTGTGCTTCACGACGCGCCTGATTTCATGCAAAACCTTGATCGCGTCATGTTGTTCAAAATGCTCGATCACGTCGATCATCAGCGCCGCGTCAACGCTCTGAGATTTGAATGGAATCCGAAACGCGTCCGCCTGCACGTAATGCGGAAGCGAATATTTTGTCCGCGCTTCAAGAATGGTGGGCATCCAGACGTCCATCGACACGATGAACATCGCGTCCGGATCGGGATGACATTTTTTCACTTCCGTTAATGTGAATCCCGATCCTCCGCCAACGTCGAGAACCAGATTCGCTCCCTGCAACTCCTGGGCGATCCGCTGGTAGGCGAGTTTCGCTTTGGTCAGCGGGGGCTGGGGGATCAGTAATTTCGGTTCAGGATTCATAGCGCTTTTCGTTCGTCTGATTTAACCGCGGATTTGCTCGAACAGATCATCGGGCAACGAACGCATGAACTCGATCGTATCCGCGATGATGTCATCCATGCTGTATTTCGGTTTCCAACCCAGTTCTTTCACCGCTTTGGTATCGTCGGGAAATTTATCGTTCGCTTCGGCGTAGTGTTCGCCGTAAATTGTCTTGGGATCGATGAATTCAATCCGGCTGGATGAATCCGCCAGTTTAACCACCCGTTCCGCCAGGTCCCGGATCGTAATCTTGTTCTGTGAATAGCCGATATTGTACACGCCGCCCCGCTCGCCTTTTTCCATGACGAGAACGGCGCCCTCCGCCACGTCTTTCACATGGGTGAACGCGCGAATCTGCAAACCTTCGTTAAACACGGTCAAAGGACGGCCCGATAACGCCTGCCCCGCCATGCGCGGCAGTACGAATCCCCCCTTGCCTGACTGCCTCGGCCCCGAAATGTTGAACGGGCGGACGATTGAGCAATCGAAAGGCGTTACCTTCGTGAAATTGATCAGCGAGACTTCCGACGCCAGTTTACCAACCGCGTATTCCAGCCTGATCGTGACCTCGGGCTGAATAATCTGAGCCATATCTTCGCGGCAATACCCGTCGCGCCCGCCTCCGTATACTTCGCTGGTGGAGATATCAACCATCTTGGCGCCCGTTTCCAGCGCATAATCCATAATCAGCGCGGCGTCCCGGATGATCGATGACGAGATGCGCCCGGCGTGCTGTAACACGCCCGCCGGCCCGACCACCGACGCCAGATGATAAATCCGGTCGAAACGCTCTTTCGCCAGTCCTTCACTGAAAAACCGTTCCACCGAAACGATGTCATAAGTCAAACGCTCCGGACGCCCCAGCGTGTCGAGAAGGTAATCCAGAGGCAGAGGGCTCGTACTCAGGTTATCAATTACATGGACGCGGGTTTCCGGATCGGCCAGAAGAATCTCCAGCAGATGGCTTCCCAGAAACCCAAATCCGCCCGTTACAAGAATTCGCTTCATACCGGCGCCTGTGAAAAATCATTGGCTCGAATGGGAAATCGATTCAACTCTCTCATTTTTCGGCTGATTCCCCCACGGTCTTGAACGAATATCCCATTTGCTCGCTTGAATCATCCCGCCGAGCTTCCCATTCATACTCTAGTTATGAGATAATTCATATCATGTTAGCCCTCGGATGAAAGGATGAAACAAGTGAAACGATTAGGAATTCTGCTCTTGATGTACCTGATCACTCCACTGGCGTGGTCGCAGCAGAACGAGATGCTTGATGCGGCCAGATACTTCATGAACGCCTTCAGCCAGGATACCCAACAGTCATTCACCTTTGACGTGATTGATGATGAACGCACCCATTGGGACTACCGCCCCGTCGAACGCCAGGGCGTCATTCAGGACCAGATGACCCAGGTTCAACGCCATCTCGCCCACGCCCTGATGAACACCGGACTGGGTCATGACGGCATGGAAAAAGCCCTGCGCATCATGTCGCTCGAAAAAGTGTTGTTTGACATGGAGCACCGCGATATCCGGAATCCCGGTGGATACCACTTCACCATCTTTGGAGAACCAAGCCTGGATGGCCCGTGGGGGTGGCGGGTTGAGGGACATCACCTGTCGCTCAATTACGCGCTCGACAAGGGAAAACTCGTATCATTCACCCCTTTTTTCATGGGAACCAATCCCGCTGACGTCCGTGAAGGCCCCCTGAAAGGCATGCGCGTCCTGTCGAAAGAAGAAGACCTCGGCTTTCAACTGGTGAATTCACTTAACGACGATCAGCATAAAATCGCGGTTATCAATGAAAAAGCACCGGGTGATATCATCTCGGACAACAAGCGCCAGATTGAGCCGTTCGCCCCTGAAGGCATCACCGTCGGTCAATTGACCCAAGGACAGAAGGTTTTGTTCTGGCAGTTGGTCAAAACTTACGCTCACAACCTTCACCCGATCATCGCACAGCACGAGATGGCGCGCCTGCAACAGGCCAGCGAAAACGAACTCTATTTCGCATGGGCGGGCGCCACTCACCCCGGCGTCGGACATTACTATCGCATTCAGGGACCGGAAACGCTCATCGAATTCGACAATACCCAGAACAATGCGAACCATATTCACACCGTCTGGCGCAGCCCCGAGCACGACTTTGGTCTGGATGTTCTACGCGATCATTATCTCAAAAGTCACGCCCAGGCACATTAACCATGCGATATTACAATGGAAAACAACGACAAAAGGGGCCATTCGGCCCCTTTTTTATGTCTTTTTTATCCATCAATTCAATAAAACCTTATTTTTGAGATTGATCTATGGTATTTTTGTGCTTTCCGCGCTTAAATTGGAGCAACGTTTCATTACTTTTCATCAGATTCCATTTTGAGCGCAAGTTCAGCGAATTTTATATAATAATGAGCAAAAGAACAAATAGATCAATTAGTTAAATTCTTACTGTTAAATTCGTTGGAACTATGCTATAATTACGTTCGCTGTTGTGTCATTATACTAATTCATCCGCTTACTTCGAATCAATAGCGGATCGTGATACTTGAGGGATAACAACCGTGTCAGGGTTTAACTCACAACGTCTGGTTTTGGGATTCAAATCATGTCTGACGCTAATCCAGCGAATCGAATTCTGGTCGCGGATGACAATGCGGAAATCCGCATGGTCGTTCAGGAATTGCTTGAGCTTGAAGGCTACAAGGTTGATTCCGCGTCCAATGGAGTCGAGTGCCTTGAGCGGGTGCGAATATCCCCTCCCGATCTGATCATTCTCGACGTGATGATGCCTGAAATGGACGGCGTCGAAACCTGCCAGCACATCAAAAGCAACCCCGAAACTCGTCACATACCCATCATCTTTCTTACTGGCCAATACGATTACGACGCCCGCATTAACGGAAAAAAAGCCGGCGCCGACGAGTTTCTGTATAAACCGGTCGACGCGACCGAATTGCTCATCCGTACTCGAAACCTGCTGACCGTCAAAGCCTATCATGACCTGATCCGGCGTGACCGCGACCTTCTCGAGCAGAAAGTACTTGAGCGCACCACCGAACTGCGGCACGCCCACGAAGAAACCCTGATCCGACTCTCCATGGCCGCTGAGTATAAGGACGGCGAAACCGGAATCCACCTGCTCCGGATGAGCGGATACGCCGAACTCATCGCCATTGAATTGGGCGTCTCACCATCGCGCGCCCAGCTCATCCGCCAGGCGGCGGTCTGCCATGATATCGGCAAGATCGGCGTTCCTGAATCGATCCTGCTCAAACCGGGGCCGTTAACGGATGATGAATGGGCGGTCATGCGCGAACACACCCGCATCGGCGCCAATATCCTGTCCAACTCCAAATCAGACCTGCTTCGGCTGGCGGAGTGCATCGCGCTCAATCATCATGAAAACTGGGACGGGACCGGATATCCCAACGAGGTGACGGGAGAAAATATTCCTTTCGAAGCGCGTATCGTCAAAGTCGCCGACGTGTTTGACGCCCTGACCTCAAAACGCGTCTACAAACACGCCTATACAGTCGACGATTCACTGGAAGCGATCCGCGCCGGAGCGAACGCGCAATTCGATCCGCGTGTGGTGATGGCCTTTGAACGCGCTCTGGAAGCAATCATGAAGTTGCGGGATGAAATCGAGCCGATACTGAGCGGCGGTTCAGGTGGGGGAGGACTCCATCTGGCTCAGCGTTTGTATTTGACGTAATGCCGGACCAACCCGGCTACTGAGAGTATCGCACACAATTCCAACACATCCGCAAGGAGACTGTTCCTCATGAATCGTTACGGCATGGGCGCCGCGGCCGCGCGTGGATTCATCGCCACGCTGGTTATCGCCATATCACTTTGCTCACCTCCCATTACTCATGCGGGCCTGTTGAACCGTCTTGGCAGCCAATCCGCACGGGGCCTTTCCATGTCAGGCGCGGGCGACGTGACCGGCTTGCACGCCGGCCCGATCAACGCGGCGCTCAATCCGGCGGCTCTGTCGACCGTCGACGGCTTGGAGCTTTACCTGGGCGACGTTAGCGTCTGGACGGATTTTTCTTACGATCAGGCGCCGTTGCTCGGCGGAACTCATTTTGAAGCCAAGGATGAAATTTTTCAGTTTCCTGAAGCCGCGCTCGCCTATCGTCTCGATGACCGCTGGGTTATAGGCTTCGCCTTGTGGGCGCCCTACGGTCTTTCGGCTGATTTCCGCGACGCCAGCCTGACTTTTCCCGGCTATAACACCGAGCTCGCCGACATTGAGCTCTCGCTGGCGGCCTCTTATCAGGTTTCCGAAGACGTTTCGGTAGGCGCAAGCCTCAACGTTGATTACCTCGACCTCCATTTCCGCCTTCCGGTCGTCGTGGGAGGAACCTTTCTGGGGCATAACGTCGGCGACGCGGACGGTTTCGGCGTAGGCGGCGCTCTCGGCGTTCTCTGGACGCCGGACCGCTGGCGGCTTGGCGTAAAGTATTCCTTCCCGGTCGACGTCGATATGGACGGCTCCACGACGCTCCCGCCTCTGCTGGGTCTCCCCCGGGATGATTTCAGCGCAAAAATCCATGTCCCTCAGCGTATCGCGGCGGGCGTGGCGTATGAGATCACCGATTGGTGGACGGCCGCGTTTGACGCGACCTATACCGATTACGGCGAGAACAACAATTTCACCTTCGATTTCGATCGCATCCCCTCCGCCGGTCTGCCGCTGGACTGGGGATCGATCTGGAGTTTCCACGCGGGAAGCATGTTCCGTGTCACCGATAAATTAACCTGGATGCAAGGCGCCGGATGGTTATCCTCAGGGATGCCCGACTACTCCATGATTCCATCCATCCCCGATACGCCGGGGTGGATCGTCAGCACTGGCGTCGAATACCGTTTCTGCGACTCATTCAGTCTCGACGCGGGTATGGCGTACGCTTGGGGAGACCGGAACATCGGCTTTGATCCCTCGCGTCCCTCGGCGGGCGATATCCATTCTGATATCTGGCTCGCTAACATCGGATTCAATTTTCACTTTTAGGAAATACAATGACGCATTGAGATCATGCGATGAAACCGTGTTGATTTGCCATTCCGTTCCTGAACGGCCACATGGGTCTTGGGCGGTGAATAGAATTGGTATGGGAGCCAGAGGGCGTTGATTGACAACCTGAGCAAAACACAAACGCTTTCCAAAGAAGAACTCCTGCGCAATTTCCAAAAGGATCAGGAGCCGCTGATCCGTATCTGGGTCGATAAACTCTCTCTGATCGGCGTGATTCTGGTTCCGTTGTTCAGTCTGGTCGACTGGATCTTATACAGCGAACATTTCTACCAGTTCCTGACCTACCGCCTCATCGCTTCATTCAGTTGCGTCGTCATCTTCATCGTCAACCGGTTATGGAACCTCGGCGTGTACAGTTCGTACCTCGCCGTGCTGGGTTATTACGTAGTCGGTCTCAGCATCTTGAAGATGATCGTCGACGTTGGCGGGTACGCCACTCCGTATTACGCGGGTCTCAATCTGGTCTTCATCGCATTCGGCGTACTGTATCCGCTTCGCTTTAAAACGATCGCTCTTCACTGCATCGGCATGTATCTGATCTACCTCATCACCGTGCTGCTGCAGGAGCCCAGCCTGGCGTTTCAACTCGATTCATCTCTGATCTTCCCCGGCGATCCTAACAGCGAATTCTATCGCCTCTTCATTTCCAACAATTTCTTCGTCGCCTCCTCGTTGTTCATCATCATCATCGCCGCCGCGGTGGGGCACAATTTGCGCTTTCGCGAATACAAACTCCGCATGGAACTTGAAGAAGCCAAACACGATCTTCAGGAAGCCAACGAAATGCTGGAGATCACTCTCGCCCGTAAACATCGCGATCTGATTGAAAATCTCCATGAGAAAAAACTCGTTGAGGAAATGAAGAACAAGCTGGAGGAACAGCTGGTTCAATCGCAGAAAATGGAGGCGATCGGGCGGCTGGCGGGCGGCGTGGCCCATGATTTCAACAACATCCTCACCATCATCAAGGCGAACAGCGACCTGCTGTTGATGCGCATGGATGATAACAATCCATACCGAAAAAAGATCGGCGATATCCGCAACGCCAGTGAACGCGCGGCCGGGCTGATCAGGCAGTTGCTGGCGTTCAGTCGCAAACAGCGCCTGCAGCCCCGTGAACTGAACCTCAATCACGTCATCAAAAGCATGAAAGACCTGCTTGAACGCCTCATGGGCGAAGATATCGTACTCAAGGTGTATCTCGAATCCGATCTCGGCCTGGTCAAAGCCGACCCCAGCCAGATCGAACAGGTCATCATGAATCTGGTGATCAACGCCCGTGACGCCATGCCGCGCGGCGGCGTCATCACCGTCCGAACCGCCAACGTATCGTTCGACCGGCCTCACGAAGACCGCAACTCAACCCTGCGTGAGGGTGATTACATCCTCATGTCGGTGAACGACACCGGCGTTGGAATGGACCGTGAAACCCAGTCGCACATCTTCGAGCCGTTTTTCACCACCAAAGAAGTCGGCAAGGGGACCGGGCTCGGTCTGGCCACCGTGTATGGAATCATCAAGCAGAGCGAAGGGTCGATCTCGGTTTACAGTGAACCGGGTAAGGGCTCGACGTTCAAAGTATATCTCCCGCGCATCGCCTCAGGCGTCGAGCGCGTCGCGATGGAAGCGCTCCAGGTTCCTCTGATGCGGGGGCGCGAGACCATCCTGCTGGTCGAAGACGATGACACCGTCCGTTCTCTCGCCCGTGAGATTCTTGAAGAAAACGGCTACACCATTTTCGAAGCGAACAACGGGGCGGATGCAGTACGAATCTGTGAAGAACGCGGCGGCGCGATCGATCTTCTTCTCACCGACGTCATCATGCCCAAAATGAGCGGCGGCGATCTGGCAGGTCATGTTTCACGTGAACTGCCCAACGTCAAGATTCTCTATATGTCGGGTTATACCAACGACGCGATTCTCCACCACGGCCTGATTGAAGACGGCGTCAGCCTTCTCGAAAAACCCTTTACCGCCTACACCCTTACTCAAAAAGTCCGCAACGTGCTGGATGGCGAACCCGACACCAAAAACGCCGGGCGGCTGCGCTAACCGCTTCCAGCCACGTCCTTCCTCACCGTGCGGGCTTTTGAGCGATCGCGAACAGGTTGATCGATTGCGGCTCGGCGATCACCTTCACCCGCGACCCGAACGGCGTGTCTGAAAACAGATTGCGAAACTCCTCTTCGCTGCGGTGAATCAACCGCCAGTGAATAATGTGATCCATGAAGGCGCGATGCGGGTTCGTGTCGCCGAAGTTCCCGATGATCAAAACTCCCCCGGGACGCAGATGATCGTAACAGCGCGTCGCCAGCGCGCGGAACATTCTCGCGCCGAAATAATCGGTCAGCCCCGAAGAGTAGATCAGATCCTGCGGCCCGTATGAATGCCTCCCCTTCCCCACAGACCAGCGGGCGACGTTGTCATCCAGCAGTTTGACCGACGCCCTGTGGTGAAATACGTTGACGTGATGATTGGTGAAGGTCAGCGCGTCGCGATCGGTATCAACGCAAACCGCCTCGATCCGGTTGTCGTAATCGCAATGCGCAAGAAAATCGAACAATTCGCGGTTTGAACCACACCCCAGATTCAACACCCGTATCGGATCGTTTTGATTGCGCCTCGCGTATGTGAATTTCGCCAGCAGTTGCGTCAACAGTTTGCGCCGCCCTCGCACCGCGCGGGCGGTGGCCGTTTCCAGACACCAGGCGTCGACCAGCCGCCCCAGTTTGCCGTCGCCGTCGGGCTGGTTGTTGTACAGCATCTCGATCATCTGAAAATCGCCGGCGTATCCTTTCGGCTTTGAATAAGTCCGTTCGGCGAAACGGCTGCGTAAAAAATAAGGGAAAATTTCCTTAAACGCATAACCCCATACCGAATCGGCGTATTGATACCCTTCCAGCAAAGCGGCCGTCTTGCGCAGCCGCTCGTTGAATTGATCGAGCACCTCGCCGCAGCGGCGGCGGTGTTCTTCTTTCGGCTCCGGATCGGGATCGATCTGTAGCCGGTGAGACAGGTCGTAAAACGCCGTCTTGCTTTCTTCCACCGCCTGTTGAACGAATCGCCACTCCGGCTGCATGTGAAGCGGTTCAGGGATCGGTTTGGCGTCGTCATACCGCTGATGGACGCCGGAGTACCCCGCGCTGGTAAACAGATACCCGCCGTCCTCGCGCGCGCCCGGTGGAGCCGTGGCCTGCACCGCGCGTTCGATCATCGCCTGCTTCAACCACTTCGATAGCCGGTGCGTTTGCACCGCCAGTTGTACGTGATCCCGAACCAATCCATCAAACAGAGCGTTGACCGACTCAGGATCGTTGATATCCCAGCCGCCGTCTCCCGCCGCCTGAACGCGTTCAAACAGTTGTGAACTGATGGCGTCCAGTGGATTCCGTCCGGCGGATTTCCCGTTTCTCTCCATTCCTGCACTCGCTTTCCCGGCAGGCAGCTCCGCCCATGCGCCAATGAACGAAGACGCGATCCGTCCTGATGATGTGTGTCGCGCAACGCTGAAAACCTGTCCCCGAGCGGCTTGCCAAGAATCGGATTGAGGCAGTCTGAAAAACGGAATACACCCGGAAAAATCGTAACGAAAGGTGTATTTCTGATAAAAAAACTGACAAACCTCAACCGGATTTAACAAATTAACATATTGATATTATTAGCCTTATAATAAAAATATAGCATTACATATAATATAATTCAATAGAATAACACGAAATAAACAGTCTTCTAATCAACTCCATCCCCTTGTCGGCACGGTTTGCCAAATTCACCATTCCTTGTTTTAATGGTTAAATACCCGGTTCGCTCACCTCGATCGGCTTCTCGAAATCCCTCCATCATCGTCTCCTGCTCTTAGATTCGCGAATCGGGAAATCCAACTCAAACCTGTTTTCATTACGAAAGGATCATGGAATATATGAAGGCCATACGATTGCTTGCACCGATAGTCGCTGTATTCGTCTCGCTTAACGTCTTCGCCGCGGGTGAACTGGGCGAGGGCATGCCTGAATTCCGAGTGCGTGATGGATACCGCGTCAGCCTCGCTTCCGAACCGTTGGAAGAAGCCCGCTTCATTGAATTCGACGACCACGGCACGCTGTACGTCAGCCAGCCCCGTCATGGCAAAATCGTCGCCCTGCGCGACAAAAACAACGACGGCGTATATGAAACCGTAAACGATTTCGTCACGGATAAAAAGACCGTTCATGGAATGCATTACTACAAAGGCTGGCTGTGGTTCACCGTCTCACAGGGAATCTATAAAGGCCGCGACACCAACGGTGACGGCAAAGCGGATGAAGTAGTCACCATCATCAAGGATGGCGACCTGCCCGGCGGCAAGGGTCACTGGTGGCGTCCCATCTTCGTCACCGGCGACGGTTTCTACACCTCCATCGGCGACGTCAGCAACATCAGTGAAGAACAGGACACCGATCGCAAGAAACTCTGGTTCTACTCGCTCGACGGCAAACAGCGCAAGCTGATCGCCAGCGGCATCCGGAACACGGAAAAATACCGCTACCGCCCCGGAACCACCGAAATCTGGGGACCCGATCACAACAGCGACTGGTACGGCAAGGAACTTGGCGAGGATGAAAGCAACCAGCCCGTCACCAACCAGCAGCCCCCCGGCGAGTTCAACAAGTATGTCGAGGGCGGCTTCTACGGCCATCCGTTCATCGTCGGCGACAAACTCCCACGCCTCGAATTTCTCAAACGGCCCGACATCCTCGAACTGGCCGCCAAAACGATTTCGCCCGAATGGCTGCTTCCGTCTCACGCCGCCGTGAATGGCTTCTGCTTCGTCGACTCGGTCAAAAAGCTCCCCAAAGATCACCTGGGCGATGCGTTTTTAGCCAGTCACGGATCATGGAACCGCTCGGTTCGCGTTGGTTACAGCATCATCCGCGTGCTCTTTGACGACCAGACAGGCAAGCCGTACGGCTCCCTCGATGTGGTAAGCACCTTGAAATCGAACGACGTCGGCGCCAAAGATAGAGATGGCGTGTTGGGCCGTCCCGTCGATTGCACTATGGCGCCCGACGGTTCCATCCTCTTCAGTTGCGATTACACCAATCAGGTGTACCGCATTGAATACATCGGTGGAGAAACGGAAATTGGTCAGTAAAAACCGCATAATTCTTCTTGCCGCCGCCACGTTGATGATCGCGTCGGCATGTCAACATTCGGCTCCAACGGCGGACGCTCCGGCGTCCGCCGCACCGGCTGAACCTCTCGGTTTTGAACCCATCGACTACTTTTCGATGAGTTGCGCGCGATGCCACGGCGATTACGGAGCCAACTACGGCGATGAATTCGGCGTGGGCCTCAGCGAGGCGGAATTGCGCAAGTTCGTCGACGACATGGCGTCCGGTCCCGGCGCCGCCCCTCTCGAAGGACGCGAACTCGACGCGCAGGTCGCCTTTCACCGCAGCATGATCCGCAAGCAGCCCTTCCTCGATTGGACGGCGTTGAATGGAGACGCCATTGAAGGCGAAGTCATGGAAGGATCCACCGTTCACGTGGAGATCGGTGGAAAATCCTATCCCGCCAAGGTTGATGACGCGCGCTGGAGTTTTACCTACCCCGCTGGAGTGGACGCGGCTTCATCCTTATCGAAAACCGTGATTGTCGCCCAGCGTAAAGGCGCCGAAACCCGGCTGCCTCTCGCGTCTCAGGCCTTCTCTCATCAGGACCCCATCCAATGAACGATGCGAAACCCGTATTGACCAGTCTCGATCATTTCGCCATTTCCGCGCAAGACCCTCACCGCCTGGCTCGGTGGTATTGCGATGTTCTCGATTACCAAATCGCCGCGGATAACGGCTCCGGAGGCTACCTGATCCGATCCTCGGACGGGACATATCTTGAGATCGGCCCCAATGATGGCGAACCCCGCCCGCAACGCACGCTGTGGGCGCCGGGCTGGTCTCATCTGGCATTGCGCGTGGCGAATCTCGATCAGGCGATACGCGTGTTGGAATCGCGCGGCGTCGAATGGGCGGGAGACATAGGCGATGCGCTGGGTGGAGGCCGCCTGCGTAACTTTCTCGATCCCGAAGGCAACCTGCTCCAGATCGTCGAACGTCCCTGACGGTTTATTGATCTGAATCGATGAATTGGGAAAGCAGTTGAATCGACTGCTCGTTCGCATCGTTGAGCGCATCGAAATACGGCTTTGATTCCTTTGGCGCGCCCATCATCGTCACCCTCAGCACGCGCTTTTTCCATTCCACCACCGACGTTCGCATCGCCTGCTGTCGGCCTTCCGGCATTTTGGCGACGTTTTCTTCAATCGCGGCCCGCGCGTCGTCGAGCGTCTTCAGCGCGGTTTGCGCCACCCACTTGTCCGGCTCAGCCAGACGAGACTTCATGGCTCGGCATCGTTCCAGCGCCAGTTCAGTACGGTTGCGCTCCGCGTCGCTCAAATATCCTTTCTTGCCGCCGCACGCGAACACGGCGAACCCCGCCGCCATATTCGCCAGAAACAACCGCCGGGTTGACTTCATCTCACCCTCGCCTGTGTTGCAGCAGCCACGCGTAAAACGAAATGCGCTGGTACACGCCCGCCACGCCGCCGTGATCCACGTTGGGAAAAATCGTGTACATCAGATCGGGATTCACCGGTTCGAGCGCGTTGATCATCTCCCACGCCCGGCTCACCGGAACCACGGTGTCGAGTTCACCATGGACAATCCAGATGGGCGTATGCCTGAGCCTCGCTCGCGCCAGAACCGGATCGCCCGCTCCGCATAATACCACCACCGCCGCGAATGAATGAGGAAAATCTTCCGCAAGCGCCCATGAGCCATGTCCGCCCATGCTGATTCCGGTCAGGTAGACGCGTTTCTCATCGATCGGGTATGCTTCGAGAACCTTCTGAAGAAAACGGTGCAGTTCGTTGCTGCTCCAGCCGCCGCCTTCAGGACATTGCGGGCTGACATAGATGAAATGGCTGTCGTCCGCGCGTTCGAGGTATTCAAGCGGAGTGTGGTTGCGAAGTTTTGACAGATCACTCCCCTTCGATCCCGCCCCGTGTAGAAACAGGATCAACGGATACGTGCGGCCCGGCTCTTCTCCATACCCACGCGGAAGAAAACACAAATAGGGAAATCCCATCCGGCCGCTCACCGTCGAACTGGGCTTTGTGTATTGATCCGCCTCCGCCTGAATGGGAACCACGCTCGACCAGTCGAGATTCTTCGAATACTCGATCAGCGCCTGCTGATCGATCTCCCGCCGGACGTCTTCGCTTTCCACTTCAACTGAAGCGCCATCCGCGGTGTCGTTCATCCCCTTCAGTTTCCGCACCACCTGGGCGCCCGCGATCAGGATGACGACGATCAAAACGGTATTGATCCAGAGTTTTTTCACGCCGCTCGCTCCCGCCGTTTAACTCCCGTTCGGAATCGGACAGTAGTAATCCAGAAACGGACCGCCTCGCTGCCCCACGCGCAGGATATCGCCCGCGCTGGTCAGCCCATTCGTGGGTGAGTACAAAAACTCGGGCCGGCCGCGCACGCAACCGATATACCGTCCCGCGAAACCGTTGGTCGAGTCGGGTCCCCAGCTGTTGATTCGCCAGACGTGCCCCCACGCGTCGGGATCGACCAGACCATTTTTCTCATCAAACGCATCCACGTAATCATAACCCCATCCCCAGCGCTCCCAGTCAAAGGCGTTGGCGCGCGTTGAAAACGGATCGCGGGGAATCTCGGATAGATACGCCGTAGGCGTCGTCATGCGGTAATAGCGAATCTGGTTGGGGTGACGGTCGTCGACTTCTGTTACGAGGTTCTGCGTCCAGGGCGGGTACGCGCCGCAATCGATATGATACGACTCCAGCGCGATTTCTATCGTGTGCATGTCGGCTTGCGTGCGCGACACCTTGGCGCGGATCTGGGCATGATGAAAATTCGGCAACGCGATCGACGCCAGAATCAGAATAATCGCCACCACGACCAGCAATTCCGTCAGGGTAAATCCACCGCGCCGGGTATCCATACGCGTGACTGGCCCCCTTCGTTCACCGCATTCATACAATTCAACCGAACCAATCCTATAAGTAGCGCGAAAACAGGGGAAGCGTCAACTCGCGCCAATCGATAGCCGGAGCGAGGCGTGAGGATTGAAACCGGCCCGGCGTTTGGTGTATTTCTTGTATGGAAATGGATCGATTTCGGGAGGGTCTCAATGAAGCAGCGATATTCAATCTTAGCCCTGTTTTTGATCACGCTCAGTTTGGTTCTCAGTGGTTGTCAGACGGCCTCGGTGTATCGCCCGCCCGTCGACGATCCGCTCATCGACGGCTTTATGCAAGTCGCCTCCGCCTCGGTGTCGGACGCCGTCGATCAGGTCATCGGTCGGCGCGGATTCATGTCGCATGATATCCGCCCATTGTTCCCCACCAAAATGTGCGGACGCGCGGTGACCGTGCTCGCCAGACCGGCCAATCGCAAAGAGCCGCCCTCGATGGCGCTGGAACTGATCGATACCGAACCGCCCGGGCGCGTTCTGGTGATCGTGATGGACGGCCCCGACGGCGCCGATGTGGCGGCGTTCGGCGGCATCATGTGTACCGGCTCGATGGAAAACGGCTTCGCGGGCGCGGTGCTTGACGGCGGCTGCCGCGACAGGTTGGAAATTATCGGAAAAGGTTTTCCGGTGTATGCGCGTGGCGTCGTACCCAGCAACTCGGTGGGACGCTACGTCAATGTCGCCAAAAACGAACCGGTTCAATGCGGCGGCGTCACCGTGAATCCCGGCGATATGATCGTTGGCGACGCGGACGGTGTGGTGGTGGTTCCACAAGCCAGAGCCTGGGACGTGTTGAACAAGGCGATTGAACTGGAAAAGAAAGAAGCGATCACCACCGAAGCGGTGAAGAAATACAAATCCATCCGCAAAGCGGCTGAAGTCAATAATCGAATCTGATCGACATAAAAATGCCGGCGGGATTCATTCCCGCCGGCTTTTTAACATACCGTTTCAATGGAAAATTGTTAGATCTTCACATCCACCAGGCTCCCCGGAACGATGTCCGTCCTGTTATGGGAAAATCCATCTTCACCATACAGATCGAATAACAGCGGCTGAGAGGCGGAGGCCTCATGCAACTGGGGATGATCGAGCGGGACGCGATCGCGGGAAAAAGTGGTTCGGTGTTTGAGCACGCTTCGCATCCGGCGATCTTCATGAGCGCTCACGGCTCGTTGCGCGGATGAACGTGAAACAGGATTTACGATGAGCCTGTCGGCGTCCAGATGCCGCTCTAACTCACGGTCAAAGCGGTCCGATTCGCCGCGGGGGTCGTTTCGATTGGGTTTGTTTGACTGAACGACCATCGACTCAGCGGCAGCCGCATCGCCCAGTATGTTGATCGGTAACATGATATCGCCTCGTTCCGATTCATAGTTCCTTTTCTCATTCTCCCGGTTTTCCCGCCAAACCCTTTCTACTTATAGTATATCCCGAATGGCGCAAAACAACAAAAAACAAAGACGCCACGATCGCCATATCCAATTCATTACAAATAACTTAACCTTCTCAACACTCCCCTTGCCAGTCGTCCTGTTCCACCATAAAAAAACGGCTCGTCCGGATTGAACGAGCCGTTGATTGACTAAAGCCGTAAAACAGCGGCCACAGGGTTGACTTCACTCGCTGGACATCGCCAGCGAGGCGTTTGAAACGACTTCGACGCCGCAAAGAATCGGCTTCGCATCCGGCGTGGAAGCACTCGCCTTCAACTCTATCATTAGCCAGTCGCTCACCCGCACGTTTTTGAATTCACGAGTGACACCTGTTCTGATCGAACCAGCCTCGGCGGCCGCGTCAAAATTCTCCAGAACCGGCTCACCCTGCAGAAATACGTCAAATGTCCGGTCGCCCGGCTTCAATGCCTCCGGCTCTGAAAACACCAGCCGGACGGCGTATTCCTTGCTCGCGGCGCCGTCTTGATCGAGACGTATACGAAATCTGGTGATCCCCTTCGCGCCAGAGGCCGCGATCCACGGCGCCGCCCCGCCATTCATGCGGGCGCTGTGATGGCGAAAATACGCTACGCCGTCCGGCTCGGCTTCAATCTCCAGTTCAGGCGTGGGGCCTCCTTCGAAGGGATATTCCAGCCAGAGCGTGCCGCCATCGGCGCGCCGATCGCCAGGCGCGCCCAGATTGACGCCGACGCGTTGGATGGGGCCGTTCACGTCTTCAAGATGGTTATAGGTCCATATCTCCACCCCTGGGTCGTGAATCATCGCCAGCGAGGTCTGATTCTGATACGGGCAGGAGCAGGTCCGGGTATAATCGGGCGCGTTCAATAGCCCGTCGGCCGCGATCAGCGTATTGGTGCAACTTGATTTGAATCCGCCGAAGTTCCCCGTGCCGCCATCCGATGCCAGATCGAAAAAACCAGCCGCCGCCGAACGGAACGTCAGCATGTATTCACTGGCGATGGCGTAGTTGCATCCGTATGCGCGGGTAAACATCCACGGCGCTTCATCGCCGGTCAGCGGATTTTTGCGCATGACGCGTTCACCAGTCAGCAAGTTAAACGCATACGGATCAGTGATAATTTCGTCGTGGTGAAGAATCGGCGGTCCGTTATATTCGGCGGTGTTACGCCAGGAGAGTTCGCCGGTTTTGGCGTTCCAGGCGGCCATCCCTTGTGGCTCGCCCGCGATCATGTCTCGCGATGGACGCCCAGCCTCAAGCAGCAGGTCATGTTCCTTTGAATAGCTCAACCAGGTGCCAAAGATGGCCTCCGACCGGCTCCAGACCACGTCTCCGGTTTCAAGGTCGAACGCGTAGAGTCTCGGCGTTCCAAAAAATTTCTTGCCGCGCCGCTTGAGCGCGTCAGCCACCGGATCCGGCATCCGGTCGACGCAATACAGCTTCCCATCTCCCGCGCAGATCGCGTTATGCCGAATGCCCAGTTCGGAGGTAAAAGTCCATTTCACTTCACCGCTGTGCCGATCCATCACCACCAGCCGTTTGCTGGACGCGTCATCAAAATTCACGAAAGGTTTCTTTTTGGCGTCAAGCCCTTCGCCCATATCGATAAAATCGAAGTAGCTGACTCGTCCCGCCCCGGCGATCAGGTTGTCTCCATCGACGCCGATGTACCCCCACTTCTCCGGCTCCGATTCGTTCTCGAACGGGGGCAACTCGATCGATCCCGTATCTTCACCCGTGGCTGGATCGAGCATGCGGCATTTGCCGCCTTCGATGATGTAAATGACGTCATGAGTCGCTGCGTAATTGGTCCCGCGCGCGTTGGCGCCGGGAATATGGATTTGATTGTAGGATGGGTCCAGCGGAGTTTCGGCGTACGTGTCGTCGTAATAGACGCCGTAGTTGCCGAGATCGTCGAATTCACGCTTCCAGAAAACTCGCCCTGTGTAGGCGTCGCGCGCCGAGAGCGATGACATCCCCTGTACGAATACGCGGCCGTCGATCACTTGAGGCGATGGAGCGTGACCGTGACGCGGCAACACGTCCATGTTCGAGCTGCCGCCGAACCAGAGTATCCCCAATGGCAGCTGTACCCGTGAATCGTCCGATTTCACCGTATTGGCGATGTCGCCGTAGTTATGCGTCCAGTCGTCCGCTCCAGGCAGGGCGCCTTTGCGCGTGACGGTCAGCCAGCCGTCTTTTCGTTCGATGTTGGCCCCTTCCAGGTTCGCGCTCTTCAGGCGGCTCGCCAACTTGCGCGCGTCGCTTTCATTCACTTCAAAACACGCTATGCCGCCGTAGGGACGCAAGCATTGATACAACGCCGTGATGGATTCATCGCTGAAATCTTCCGCCCGGGCGTCATCGTACACGATCAGGCTGGCGAAATACGCGGGCGCGTTCAGCGATACCGCGTCGCCCTTCAGAGCGGCGAAACGCTCTCCGTACAAACCCGCCTCGCCGAAACGGCGGCGTAGATCGTTCACGGCGCCTTCATCGTCGCTGGCCGCGATGAGATGCAACTCCGATTCGTTCAACAGCGATTCGATCCACGCGCCGCGTTTCGCGTTCAGTACCAGTGCATAACCGTCTCTGACGCCAAACGCATCGAGTATCGAGCGCGCCTTGTCTGCGTCATCGTCGTTTGGTTCATACCCATGCGTGATGAAAGGGTGTTTCTTCACATGGCCGCCCCGTTCGGAAAACGCATAGATTCGCCCTTCCAGCGTTACCGCGAACAATTTGCCGTCCGCCGCGATCAGTCTCTCGACTTTGCCTTCGACCGGTTGAGTCCAGAGCAGTACGGGCGTGCCGTTCGACGTGTCCACGGCGGAAACGCTTCCCTCCCCGCCCGCGTACAGCACGCCGCCCGCCTCGATCAGGTCGCCGCGCGCGTCGGCTTCGAACGCCCACAGTGGGTCGAGCCGCCAGACCGATTCCATCACCACTTTCGCGGCGCCGGTTCGGTCCTTGGTGATACGCTCGCGTCTCTCTTCGCCGAAATTCGTGAAATCCCACGCCTGAATTTGTTCCCCCCGGCTGTACAACGCCTGGGGCGTAACCACGGGAACCTTGCCGAACGCGGAAACGAGACGCGATCCATCCCGGGCGTCGTACAGACTGACCACCGAATCGCGATGATAGTTGATGAAGAAATCGCCGATGGCGCAGGTAAACGCGCCGCCCGTCTTCCCCGATTCCGCCAGTTTGTAATAGCGCAGGTCGCCCGTCTTCGCGTCGAAACACGCGGGAACCGAGCGTCCCCCCGGCACGAACAGGTCGTCGCCATTCAGCGCAAGTGCGCCCTGCGGCGCCACGCCCGCGAAAGAAGGCGAGTTATGCGGCTGATTCATGTAATCGGCGCTGACGCCGTCGTTCACCCAGATTTCCCCGCCGGTCTCCGCGTCGAGCGCGAAAAGAAACACCCCCATCATCGGCCAGATGCCGGCGGCGGCGTACACCACGCCGTCCTTCACTACCGGCCCGCCTCGCATGGACCACGTCGAGATCAGGCGCTGGTTTCCCAGAATGCGCCGCTCGATGGGCGCGGGGCGGTATTTCCACAACAGGCTCCCGTCTTTGGCGTTCAGACAATAAAGAAAACCGTCGTCGCAGGCGGCGAATACCTTTCCATCAGCGCCCGCCAGGGGAAGCCTGACCGGGCCATCGGTGAAAAACGTCCAGCGTTCATCGCCGGTTTCCGTATCGAGCGCGGCGACTCGGTCCAGCGCGTTAAACCCGATGTACATCGTCTTCCCCAATACGATCGGCTCAAACACGCGGTCGAAGTGCATCAGGTCCTGATTGAGGGGATCGTCCCACGTCGTCTTCTGCGCGGGGTAATCCCGCGTCCAGCTCAGCGACAACTCGCGGGCGATGGCGCCCGGCGAGGCGGCGCTGCGGGCGGCGTCATAACGCCACATGGGCCAGTTATCCGCGCGCGCCGTGGTGGATACCGCCAGCGCGGCGGCGATCAGTACGATCCAGAACCGGTTCTGCATAAAAACACCTTTCCATGACGCCCGTGATCGAGCGCTAGAAATTCGTTCGGATTAAACCTCGATACATTTGGCGATAATCACACGGAGAAAGAGAATTTCGCCAGGATGAATCTGAGTTTACTTTCATCGATCGTTGAATATCTGAACGCCATCATGCCTGTCAATTGTTAACTTTTTGTTTGATCAGTATAAACGCCGTGGCGCCCGCTCCCGCCAGAATGAACGCGCCGAACGACAGCCCCAGCACAAGTAGCATGACCGAATCGCTTCCTCTACTCGCCGGATACGTCGCGGCGGGGGTTGAAGCCTGTGCGCTGGCCGTGGCGTAAGCGATTGGCGCCATCGGCGAAGGCGTGGGCCGATCGAGCACCATGCGATCCGTCACCCCGGCTTTCCAGTCAACCGGAATCAGCAGATCGACGCCGGGGTTTTCCTCCTTGATCTGGCACGAACAGGGCCCGACCAGAAACTCGCCCGCCTGCTCTACCGTCTCCCGGTTAATCCCGCTCCCGATCAGCGCGTACAATGCGCGGCCCTGCCCGTAAATGGGGAAAACCATCGGCTGGTCTTCATACATCGGCAGATCGGGTTCGCTATGCGTCAACATGGAGACGAGTGCGCGCTCGGCGTCGTCATGGCGGCTTACCGTCACGATGGAGAATTCCAGCCGCAGGTCGTCGCGCCGCGTTTCATCCAGAAAAATCGACTCCACCCCGGCGCGCTCATCCGGTGCGGGGAGATGTAATTCCTTTTCGATGCGCCCGGCCTCGTCTTTTAACGTCTTCAGCGCGGCGGCGTCTTTGTCCGCGTCGCCGCATTCAAGAAAAGCCCACACCGCCGAATGCCCATCGATCAACCGCCGGGCGATTTCGTTCCGCACGGGTGAATTCAGCAATCGATCCAGCGCGGCGCCGTCCAGCGGAACCACATAAATCGGTTCGGCGCGGTTCATCGAGCGGGGATACCGCAACGCCGCGGCGGGAGGCGCCACGCCGGTCTTTTGAAGCCATTCGGCATAGGCGTGATACTCAGGCTGAGACAGATCGATAAACGAAACCTGATACTGAAACGGGTGTTCTTCATCCGCCTCTTGAATTTCCAGCGCGCTCAACTCATCGCTGATTTCAGAGACCGTCATGCCGGGCAGAAGCGTATCATACCGGTCGAAATGATCCTTCACCGCCGGGTCGATCCCCTCCAGATAAGAACGGTGATCGTGCAGCCAGCGCAAGACCAGTCCATCGATGGCTTTCCGCTCCAACCCGCCGGGCTCGCCGTCGATCATCACGATGATCTCATACGGGTCCGACGCCCACCGCTCCAAGGCGTAGCGAAACACCGGCACGTCGCAAGCGTTACCTCTCACCGTAAAAAAGAATGCGATCGCGGCGAAGCAGCAGGCCGTGTATTTTATGTTAATCGTCGTCATCTTCCTCCATCCGCCGTTCCGCGTCTTCTTTCATCCATTTCCGCATCAGTTCGGGATTATCCATCGGAGGGAACTCGCCCAGCGCCTTCCAGTTGAAGTCCGCGTCCATCGGATCCAGCGCCTTGGCGGGATCGAATATCCGCGCGTCGACTGGAACCGCATTATAGGGAGAAACGTCCGCTTTCGCCTGGAACATGTCGGACAGGTCGCTGGTCATGGCGTCGTACTGATTGATATAGGGAATCCCCTGAATCAGGTTGATGGTTTTCAGCATGGATGGCAAGGATATATGGACGTGCGACACGTAGCCTTTTTTGGCGAACGGGCTCACCACCATACCGATGCTGCGGTGATGATCGACGTGATCGCGCCCCCCCTGCGCGTCATCTTCGGTGATGAAAATCGCCATCTCCTTCCACCACGGCGTATGGCTCAGCGCTTCGATGATTCGCCCCAGCGCGAGATCGTTATCGGCCATGTACGATTCCCGGAAAGGATGCCCCTCGGCGGGCCGCTCTCCGGCCCCGTGATCGTTGGGCAGCGACATTGTGATCACGCGTGGAAACGGCTCGCTCCCCGACAGCCAGCGGTCGTTCAGTTCCTTGATGAACATATCGGCGCGGAACTGGTCGGGGATATTCGTATTGTAGGTCGCGAACAACCGCGAAGTGCGATCGAACAACGGCGCCGGGATAGGATAATTCAGGGCGATCTTGATCCCGGGGTATTTCACGTCCTCCGGGTTGGAGCCGCCGTAATACCCCATGGGAAACTCCGTCCCGAGGCCGAAGTTAAAGAAGTCGACGCCCCAGTAATCAAGGTGATCCCACAGTGAACCGACTTCGATGTAATCCTCCGGCAACAGCGCGGCCGCCGATCCAACGACGGCTCGCCGTCCCGGCGCGCTTGAATTGATGATCTCGCGGCGCCGGCCGCCATATGACGCGGAATTACCGGTCTCCATCCAGACGCCCGGGTACACGCCCTGCAGCCAGCGGTGGCCATCGGCTGAATGATCCGAGTCGCAGTAGAAGTTATCCGAACAGGCGTATCGCCGCGCCAGCACCTGGTGATTGGGCATGACGTTTACGCTCTCGGCGACGTCGTCCTGGCGACGCGACGAGCGAATCGTCCGGTTAAAACCGAAATCGGCCAGCGAGGGCTCGCCGTTCGAGCCTTCCAGTTCGCCGAACACCTGATCGTAGGTCCGGTTTTCCTTGACGATGAACACCGTGTACTTGATGGGCGATTCAAACGCGCCGGGATAGGGCGGAATCGGATTGTCTTCACTCACTTCGCCCGGCCGTGCGCCGCCTTCACGAAAATTGTTGTCCATCACGCGTTGCGTTTCACCACGCAGTTCTTCATCCGAAGGGATATCGAAAATCGAGATCGTCCCCCGCATCAGCCCCCCGATGCCCTGCCTGCCGTGCAGATCGACGCCCGGACCGCCGTTCGGACCGGCCCCAAAGCCTTTCGCGTTGGCGACGCACAGCGACTTGCCGTCGGGCGAAACCGCCAGTTTGCTGGGGAACCACCCCACCGGAATATGACCGATCGTTTCACGTTTTTCCGTATCGATCACGCCGACCGCGTTGATGCCCGATTCAGCGGCGTACAACCGTTTCCCATCCGCGGACAGCGCCAACCCAAATGGAATCACTCCGCGCAGCACGTGAAACGGCTTGGGCATGCGAATCTGAATTTCATCGACGATCTTAAGCGTCTTCGCGTCAATCACCGAGATCGAATCATTCTTTCCGTTTGAGACGTACACCAAACGTTCATCGCAGACGATGGAGTTCGGCGCGGCGCCGCTCAACGCGGGGATGTCCTCAACCTTCTCCCCGACCAGTACCCCCGTCTTGATGCGCGCCTTTACCGTTTCATGCCCCGGTTCGGAAACGTCGATGGCGTACACCGATACCGCCTGTTCATCGTTCGGGTCGCCCAGGCCGGGGACCTTCTTGCCTTCCACCACCGCTCCGTTTTTCATTTCTTCTGAATTGTATTTGAACGCGGCGAACGCCAGACCCGTGTCGTTGTAATCTTCCGGGTTGAAGCCTTCCACCGCGCTGTATTCAAACAGTCCGATGTTCGCCACGAACAGCGTTTTGCCGTCCGGCGTCAGCTCGACTCCAAACGGATAGCGGCCCACCGGAACCACGCCCGCGATCTCGCGTTTGGCTGTATCAATAATCACCACGCGAAAATTCATCTGATCGGCCACGTACAACCGCGTGCCATCCGCGCTCAGCGCGAGGTCGCCCGTATAGCTGTCTTCCCATTTACGGCCTTCAAACTCGGTGTTTAGTTCAATGGTGGCTAACCGTTTCTTCTGCTTGAGGTCCCAGACCATCACCGTGCCGTCGTCTCCTCCCGACGCATAGATCACACCGGGTTGATCGGGCGAAAACGCCAGCCCCATAAAACACGCGTTCAGAACGCCTGAATCGGTCTTAACGCCTTCCGGGATGTCAAACGCCGTTGGTGATTCGGAGAACGGATTTTCCACCACCGAAAACGAAAACGGGTCCGTTCCGCTGTTAGCGGTCACCAGCATGCTCCCATCCTTCGACAGCGCAAGACCGTATGGATGCGGCTCGACAAGAATCGTCTTGCCTCTTGGAGTCACGACCCGCCCGTTGGGTAACACGGTTTCCCCGTCCGGATTCTTCTGGCAATACCGTTCTCCGGCGGGCGCGCTGAATGTGCGCCCCTTAAACAACTCGAGCCGAGCCGCCGATTGCGCTTCATCCGAGTGAACCGAAAACGTGAATATCGCCATCACGCTGAGAAAACCAGCCAACCATTTCAATTCGTTCATGTCATCTCCTGAAGATTTTCGAAGGGGAAAGATTGAGTGAAACACCGATGGATGCTTGAGCGGAAAGACATACCCGATACAGCCTTCCCATATATACAGTGTAACAAAGTAACAAATGACATTCATTCATTCGCCGTGAAGCGAGTAAAGAAACAACGTTTGTGATGCGCCTTGGTACGATCGGCGTAAATACAGGAAAACCGAGATGTTGACCATAATAAAATCCGTCGGCGCCCGGGTAACAGGAATATTTTTCATGATTCATAATGCTTTGGGTAGGGATTTTCTCCCAAAAACATGTTAAATTTTAATGAGACGTGAAACCGCTCTCATGAGTTCGCGTCCTTCTTTCGATCGATTATTCACCTTTGGAGGAGCACCTGTGATCAAGATCGTGATTGTCGTGCTGTATATCGCCGTAATGTTGCTTGTGGGTTGGCTCTGCATGGGCCGCAACAAAACCGTCAGCGACTTCTTTCTGGGGGGGCGCAATATCGGGCCGTGGCTGTCGGCCTTCGCGTACGGTTCAACCTATTTCTCCGCCGTTCTCTTCATTGGCTATGCCGGCAAGCTGGGCTGGGGCTTCGGCTTGCACACGATGTGGATCGTGGCGGGCAACGCCTTTGTCGGCGTTTTTCTCGCATGGAAGATTCTCGGCCCGCGCACACGACGCATGACGGACCGCCTCGGCGCGATGACGATGCCCGAGTTTCTCGCGGCTCGTTACAACAGCCGGTTCCTTAAAATCGTTTCCGCGATCGTCATCTTCGCCTTTCTCGTTCCTTACACCGCGTCGGTGTACATGGGGCTGAGTTATCTCTTTGAAGTCAACCTCCAGATCCCCTATGCGTATGCGCTGGCTTTCATGGCGATTCTCACCGGCGTTTATCTCATCATGGGCGGCTACCTGGCGGTGTTGATCACCGATCTGATTCAGGGCGTCGTCGTATTGATCGGCGTCGCCATCATGGTCACCGTGCTGGTCTCCCAGGCGGGCGGCTTCGGTGAAGCGACGCGACAACTGATGGCTCCAGAGTACGCCCCCGGCCTGCTGGCGAAAGGTGGAATCCCCGGGTGGGTGACATTGGCCAGCCTCGTCCTGATCACCAGCCTGGGGCCGTGGGGCATGCCTCAGATGGTGCAGAAGTTTTATTCCATCAAGGATGAATCCTCCATCCAACGCGCCGCCCTGGTCTGCACCGCGATCGCCGTCGTCATGACGTTTGGCGCCTATTATACCGGCGCGTTGACCCATCTCTTTTACCAGACGCCGCCCGCCAACATCGACGAGCTCATCCCGCGTCTGCTGACTGAACACACGCCCGCCTGGGTGGCGATGGTTATCCTCCTGCTGGTGATTTCCGCTTCGATGTCGAGCCTCTCGTCGCTCGTCCTGGTATCCAGTTCGGCGATCGTCATCGATCTGATCGGCGACCTGTTTCCCGTCGAGCGCTCTAAAGGCCGCGTCGTGATGATGATGCGCGTCTGTTGCGGCGTCTTCGTTGCGCTTTCGCTGTATACCGCGCTGATGAAGCCCGCCATTATCGTCAATCTCATGGTCATCTCGTGGGGCGCGCTGGCGGGATCGTTCATCGGCCCCTACGTCTACGGCCTGTTCTGGAAACGAACCACCAGAACCGCCGCCATTACCGGGCTGCTTGCGGGGTTGGGAATCTCCATCGGCTTGAGCGGCTATCTTGGTCCCAAAGGCATCCCGCTGGCGGGCGCGATCGCCATGCTGACGCCGATTCTTCTCATCCCTGTCGTCAGTCTGATCACCCGTCCTTTCGAGAACGCTTTCATTGAACGCATCTTCGGCGATGAGATGGAGAGTCAAACTTCCTCCGTCCGTGAAGCCGTTACCGAGGCCGCGTCATGAACAGCCGCGAGCGGATTCTAGGCGCGATCGAGCACCGTGCGCCTGATCGCGTGCCCCTTGATCTCGGATCGACCAGCGTCAGCGGCATCCACGTGAGTTGCGTCGCGGCGCTGCGAGAGTATTACGGCATCGCCAACGGACCCGTCAAAGTTCATGAACCGTATCAGATGCTGGGATGGATTGACGAAGATTTGCGCGAAATACTCGGCGTCGACGCACAGGCGATGTTTCCACACAAAACCATGTTCGGCCATTCCACCCTGAACGGCTGGAAGGAATGGCGCATGCCTGACGGCCTCGAAGTGCTGGTTCCGGCCGATTTCAACGTCACCATCGGTGAAGATGGCGTGATTTACATGCACCCCCAGGGCGATCTCAATGCGCCTCCCAGCGCGCGTATGCCGAACGATGGCTATTTTTTCGACGCCATCATCCGCCAGCCGCCGCTGGATGAAGCCAATCTGAAGGTGGAAGACAACCTGGAAGAATACGGGCCCATCGCCGATGAAACCGTCGCGTATATCGCCAGCGCCTCGGCCCAGGCTCGAGCCTCCGGGCGCGCGGTGGTCGCCTCGCTGGGTGGAACCGCGCTGGGAGACATCGCGCATGTGCCCGCCGTTCAGTTGAAATATCCCAAGGGAATTCGCGACGTCGCCGAGTGGTACATGTCCATCGCCTCCCGCCCCGAATTGATCCGGGAGCTCTTCGAACGCCAGACCCAAATCGCGCTCGCCAACCTCGCCCGCATCGCGGCGGCGGCGAAGAATTCCATCGACGTCGTGTTCGTCTGCGGAACCGATTTCGGCGCCCAGACCGGGACCTTCTGTTCACGCAAAACGTTCCAGTCGCTCTGGACGCCCTTTTATACCACGATCAACGAATGGATTCACGCCAATACGCCGTGGAAGACGTTTAAGCATTCCTGCGGTTCCGTGCGCAAGTTCATCCCCGATTTTATTGAGTGC
The DNA here is from genome assembly GCA_016125385.1 of bacterium. Lineage (GTDB taxonomy): Bacteria > Hinthialibacterota > Hinthialibacteria > Hinthialibacterales > Hinthialibacteraceae > WGLV01. The sequence goes on along the minus strand of WGLV01000022.1, from coordinate 300,603 downwards.
GGTTTCGACATCCTGAATCCCGTTCAATGCTCGGCCGCCAATATGGAGGCGGGCGAATTGAAAAATGAATTCGGCGAACGCATCACCTTCTGGGGCGGCGGTATCGATACGCAAAAAACGCTGCCTTTTGGCTCGCCCGGCGATGTACGCGAAGAAACGCTGCGCCGTTGTGAAATATTCTCATGCGGCGGAGGCTTTGTGTTCAACACCATCCATAATATTCAGGCCCGAACCCCGGTTGAAAACATCGCCACCATGATTGACGCGGTACATGAATTCAACGGAACAAAATAAAGTGAAACGAAAAGCATCACTCGGGGATCTCATGGAAATTCGCTGGACAAAATCCGCCCCGTCAGGTAGCGTAATCCGCAAGAAGACGCGGTAAAAAAACACAGCAACCACCGCCCGCGGCCTCATTACCCGTGCGGCGTTCTGGAGGAACCGCATCATGGCCGATCTCAACGCTCTGCGCCAGGCCGTTATCAACGGCGATCACACCTCGGCGCGCCGCATCACCGAAGAAGCGCTCGGTGAAAACACCGATCCGCTTCAGATCGTCACCGGTTGCCTCGTCCCCGCGATGGACGAAGTAGGCCGCCTGTTTGAAGAAGAAGAATACTTCATCCCGGAAATGCTGCTCGCCGCGCGCGCGATGAAAGAGTCGATGGAACTCATCCGCCCGCGGCTGACCGCGACTGGCGCGCCGTCGTCAGGCCGCGCCGTGATCGGCGCCGCCAAGGGCGATCTGCACGATATCGGCAAGAATCTGGTCGCCTCCATGCTCGAAGGCGCCGGATTCGATGTTCACGATCTGGGCGTCGACGTCCCCCCGGAGAAATACGTGGAAGCGGTTAAAACCGTCAAACCGCACCTCGTCTGTATCTCCACCCTGCTCACCACCACCATGCCCGCGCTGAAAAAAACCATCGACGCCATTGACGCGGCCGGGCTGCGTGACTCCGTCAAAATCATGGTGGGCGGCGCGCCCGTAACCCAACAGTTCGCCGACGAGATCGGCGCCGACGGTTATGGCGAAAACGCGCGCTCCGCCGTACAGAAGGCGCGGGAACTCACCGCTCGGGGAGCGGCCTGATGAACGCCCTTTTCTCTGAACTCCTTGCCAGCGGCCCCGTCGTCACCGACGGCGCTTGGGGCACTCTGTTGTACATGAGCGGCCTGCCGATGGGCGACTCGCCCGACGCATGGAACCTCACTCACGCCGATCGGGTCGAAAAAGTCGCGCGGTCCTATACGGAGGCGGGCGCTCAGATCGTTCTTACCAACACTTTCGGAGCCAACCGTCTCACTCTGAAAAAACATGGGCTCGCCGATCGTGCCGCTGAAATCAACCGCGCCGGAGTCGAAATCTCGCGCCGCGCTGCCGCCGGGCGCGCCCGCGTCTTCGCTTCCATCGGCCCCACCGGCCTGATGCTGATGACAGGTGAGACCAGTGAGGACGAGCTGGACGCCGCGTTCGAAGAACAGGCTGAAGCCCTCGCAAAAGGGGGAGCAGACGCGCTTGTCGTTGAGACCATGCTCGATCCCGCCGAAGCCGCCTCCGCCGTCCGTGCGGCCAAACGCACCGGCCTGCCGGTCGTCGCCTGCATGACCTACAGCGCGGGCAAAAAAAAGGATCGCACCGTCATGGGAACCACCCCCGAACAGGCGGTGGAGGTTCTCACCCAGGCCGGCGCGGACGCCATCGGCTCCAACTGCGGCCAGGGCGTGGAGGGTTTCATCCCGATCTGCCAGCGGCTTCACGCCGCCTCGCCGCTCCCCATCTGGATCAAAGCCAATGCGGGCCTGCCCGAAATGGAGAACGGAGAAGTTGTTTACAAAACCACTCCAGAACAGTTCGCCGCGCACGTCAAACCGCTCGTCGAAGCGGGCGCGTCGTTCATCGGCGGCTGTTGCGGAACCAATCCAGAATTTATCCGGGCCGTGCGCAAAACGCTCGCGGCCTGACGAGAGGCGTCCATCATGAAGATTAAATTCATCTGCTGCGAAATCTTCTACCGGGAAGCGTGTACGGTGATATCGCGTTCTCCCAATCTGATCGACGTCGAGTTCCTCCCCAAGCGCCTTCACGACCTGGGCGGCGTGAAAATGGCCGAACGGCTGCGACAGGTGATCGACGCCGTCGATGAAAGCGCCTATGACGCCATCGTGCTCGGCTACGGCCTCTGCAATAATGGAACCCTCGGCCTTCAGGCGCGAACCATCCCCCTTGTCATCCCCCGCGCGCATGATTGCATCACCGTTTTCCTCGGCGGCCGCAAACGCTATCAGGATTATTTTGAAGAAAACCCCGGCGTCTACTTCAAAACAACCGGCTGGATCGAACGCGGCGAAATGGCGGGCGGTCTCAGCCAGTTCCCCCTGCCCGATCAGCTCGGACTGGGCGCGTCGTATGAGGAACTGGTCAAAAAATATGGAGAAGAAAACGCTCAATACCTGTACGATAAAATCGGCGATTTGACGCCTCACTACCGCAAATGCGCCTTTATTGAGATGGGGATCGAACCCAATCGGGAATTTGAAGATATCGCCCGGCAATGCGCGATTCAACACGGATGGGTATTTGAAAAACTCGAAGGCGACTTGTCGCTGATGCAGGCGCTGGTTGATGGCGAGTGGATCAATGACGACCGCTTCTGCGTCGCGCGGCCCGGCCAGCGTCTCGCCGCCGAGTATCAGGGCGATATCTTTCAGTTGGAGGAGTCATCTTCATGAATGGACGCGAGCGCATTCTCGACATGATTGAAGACGGCTCGTCCGACCGCCTTCCGCTGATGCCCATCACCATGATGTTCGCGGCGGATTGCCTCGGCGTCACCTACCGCCAGTACGCGACCGATTACAAGACGCTCGTCGGCGCTCAGATCAAAACCGCCGAACTGTTCGGATTCGATTACGTCTCCTGTATCTCCGATCCCGCGCGTGAAGCCGCCGACCTCGGCGCCATCGTCGAGTATTTCGACGATCAACCGCCCGCGCTGAATGAAAAACACGCCCTGCTGAGCGATAAAAAACAACTCGCATGGATCAATCCGGTCGATCCCTACAAAGGCGAACGCATGCACGACCGCATCCAGGCGGCCGGCCTGTTCCGCGAGCGCGTGGGCGGCGAACTGCTCATCGAAGGGTGGGTTGAAGGCCCCTGCGCCCAGGCCGCCGATCTGCGCGGCATCAATACGCTAATGCTCGACTTTCACGATGACCCGGCATTCGTAAACGATCTCTTCGCCTTCGTCATCGAGCTCGAACTCGCGTTCGCCCGCGCGCAGATGGAAGCCGGCGCCGACCTCATCGGCGTGGGCGACGCCGCCTCTTCGCTGGTGGGTCCCCGTCTATACAACGAATTCGTCCTCCCCGCCCAGCGCAAGATGGTCGAGGGGCTTCATCATATGGGCGCGTTCGTACGCCTGCACATTTGTGGCAAAACGCGAAAACTGTATGAAGGGATGGGGTCGCTGGGCTGCGAGATCGTCGATCTCGACTGGATGAATCCGATGGACGAAGCCCGTGAGATCATGGGCGAAAAGCAGGTTTTATTAGGGAATATCAATCCGGTGGATGTCTTGAAAAACGGTTCGCCCGAGAGCGTCGCCGAAGCCATCGCCCAATGTCACCGGCATTCCGCGCCACGCTACATCGTGGGCGCCGGCTGCGAAATTCCTCGCGGAACCCCGCCGAAAAACGTCAAAGCCCTCGCCGAATACGCCCACACTCACACGCCCGAGCATTCCTGAAACCGGGCCTATTTCTGTCCCAACGCCTGTTTGAATTCGTGAAACTGCCGGGCGTCGCGCGGATCGATCAGCGTGGTCGCCTTCCCTGCGGCGCCCGCGCGCGCGGTGCGCCCGATACGGTGAATATGGTCTTCCGGCGACATCGCGAGATCGTAATTGATGACGTGCGCGATGCCTTCGATGTCCAGCCCGCGAGAAGCCACGTCGGTCGCCACCAGAATGCTGTATCGTCCCTGCTTGAACAGATCGACGGCCTTCAACCGGTCGCTCTGATCGATATCGCCGTGAATGCGCGTGGCGTGAAATCCTTCTCGTTTTAACCGCTGACACAACATCTCGGTTTCGCGCTTGGTGGCGACGAACACGATGGTGGGGCCTTGTTCCTGGCGCAGCAGCTCACGCAGCCGCTTCTCTTTTTCTTCCTTCGACTTGACCCGGATCACTTCCTGCGCCACCGCCTTCAGCGGAGTCAGGTCGGGCGCCCCCACGTCCACGAACACCGGGTCTTTCAGCTGCACGACGCGCATCTTTTGAATCTCTTCAACCAGCGTCGCCGAAAACAGCAGCACCTGCGGTTTTTCATAAAAGCATGAAAAGATGTTTTTGATCTGCGGCATGAAGCCCATGTCAAGCATGCGGTCGGCTTCATCCAGAACGATGATTTCGGCCGAATCGATTCGAAAACGTCCGCGCGATTGCAGGTCGAGCAACCGCCCCGGGGTGGCGATCAGAATGTCGGGCGCGTCTTTGAGCTGAACGATCTGGTCGAGAATGTGATCGCCGCCGTAAATCGCGATCGATTTCAGCCCCGTGCCTTCAATCAACTTGTCGATGACTTCGGTGATCTGCACCGCCAGTTCACGGGTCGGCGCCACTACCAGTCCGCGCAATCCCTTGCCTGGCCGGTCCTTCAATCGCTCGATCATCGGAATCGCGAAAGCCAGCGTCTTGCCGCTGCCTGTCTGCGCGCGGCCGATCACGTCATTCCCTTCGATCGCCGAGTGAATCGCGGCGCCTTGAATCGGCGTGGTGGTCTCAAATCCCATCGCCTCGACGTTTTTCATCAATTCAGGAGACAGCCCCAGCGAGTTAAACGGCAGACGCCACTGGCTCAGATCGTGCAATGCTTCCGGAAGGTCGGTTGATTCGTCTTCATCATCATCGCCGTTTCGCGATGAATCACGCTTGTCCGCTCGCGCCGGTTCGTCGTCCGGAGAGTCTTTCAGGCGCTGAATGGCGTCTTCGTCCGATTCCCCAACCGTCAGAATGCGATCTTCAACTTCGCATTCCTCCAGGTTGCGCATCGCGTCACGGACGGCGCGCTCTCCTCCGTGCAGCCAGACATGAGCGGTCTGACCGCCGGACGATTCGGATTCAAGAATCACTTTTTTCCATTGGACGCGGTTTCCATCCAGTATGGCTTTCAACAGATCGAGGGTGATGCTGGCTGGAATCGAGCGAAGGGTTACGGCGGGTATCATGGAAATACGATTCACCTCACAAGGCGGCCCCTGACTCAGCGTTGCGGCCTTGCATGTTTTTCAATCTCACGGCGGCGAAGCGCGTGTCGGGAAAATACGGCGTACATGAATTCCGGAAAAAAATTCTTCGGGAAACATCCTGACGGATGGCGGCTCCGCCTGTAAATCGTAGCAAGCCCCTCTACGGAATCAAGCGCAACCATTTCCCCCGCATCGCCAGGTCTCCCCGGCTATACGATGTCTCGCGTTCATGGCATGATCGAAAGAGCCTTAAACAAACAGAAAGGACTATTTGCCGTGCGAATCGCGATACTTTCATTCCTTGCTCTCATCCTGATCCAATCCGCCTCCGCCGAAGCGCCCTTGCATCTCGCGATCGTGGGTCTGGTTCATGGTCACGTCGGCGGCTTTTTAAATCAGGCGGTGAAAGACGAGCGCGTCTCGATCGACGGCGTCTTTGAACCCCGCGACGACCTGCGCGATCGTTACGCCGAACGCTACTCGCTCGATTCTTCCATCATGTATGACGACCTGAACGCCATGCTCGATCAGGTCAAACCCGAAGCTGTCGCCGTGTTCACCAGCACGTTCGACCACTGCGCGGCGGTGGAGGCCTGCGCCAAACGCGGCATCCACGTCATGATGGAAAAACCCCTCGCCGTCGGAGTCGAGCACGCCGAACGAATCGAAACCGCCGCTCGAAACGCCGGAATCAACGTCATCGTCAATTACGAAACCACCTGGTATCCCAGCAATCGCGACGTATACAATTACCTTCGCACCGGCGAATTGGGCGATGCGCGAAAGTTTGTCGTCCACGACGGCCATCAGGGACCGAAAGAAATCGGATGCGGTCAGGAATTTCTTGACTGGCTGACCGATCCGACGCTGAACGGAGCCGGCGCGCTCTTCGATTTTGGATGTTACGGCGCCAATCTCATCACATGGATGATGAACAACCAGCGCCCCTTATCCGTCACCGCGGTGACTCAGCAGATCAAACCCGATATCTACCCCAACGTCGATGATGAAGCGACCATTATTCTGACCTACCCCCAGGCTCAAGGTATCATCCAGGCTTCATGGAACTGGCCCTTCAACCGCAAGGATATCGAAGTCTACGGAAAAACCGGATACGCCTTCGCGCTCGATCATGACAGCGTCGTTCTCCGCGTCCCGGACAAGCAGGAAAGACAATACAGCGCTGAACCTCTGCCGGAGTCGTCCAACGGCTCGATCTCTTACCTGTACGGCGTGGTTCGGGGCAAGTTCAGACCGGCGGGGCTGTCGTCGCTCGAAAACAACATGATCGTTACCGAAATACTTGATGCGGCGCGAAAATCCGCCGCCAGTGGTGAAACCGTCTATCTTGAATAACAATGCGCTATAAAAACGATGCATGACGACAAAAAAAGCCTCCCTGCCAACCGGGAGGCTTTTTCTTTTATTGGAGGGTGAATCACAGCGTTTAATCTAAAAACTGAATCCGGGGCAGTATTTTAAACACGCCAACCATCGAAACGGCGCATACCAGCGCCAGCCCGGCCGCCAGCCCGGTGTTTCCATAAATCAGGTATCCCACACAGAACAACGCGCTGTAAATTCCGAGGCAGCCCAGCACCACGCAGGCCAGCGACGCGGTAAAACCGCCTTCGCCTTCCGCCTGGCTGACGTCGACCGCTCCGCGCCAGCCCCACGCGTAGGGGCGGATCAGGTTATAGAAGTTTTGCAGCGTTTCCTTTTTTGCGGGCCGCGTGATCATCGTAACGAACAGCCAACTCGCGGTGGTGACCGCCACGCCGATGACCATCTGTTGCCAATCGGGAGGCTGAGTCCATCCCATCAGAGGAAAGAAGATCTGAAAATCGATGGCGATAACAAATGAAACCACCATGCCGGTGATCTCCGACCAGGCGTTCACTCTCCACCAGAACCAGCGCAACAGGTAAATCAATCCCGTCCCGGCGCCGATTTGCAGCAGGATGTTAAACGATTGCAGCGCGCTCTCCAGCGCGAACGACATCAGGCACGCCAGAACCATCAGGACGCCCGTGATAACGCGTCCCACCGAAACATAATGTCCCGCGGGCGCGTCGGATCGCACGAATCGCTTATAAAAATCTTCTACTAAATACGAGGCGCCCCAGTTGAGGTGCGTACTGATGGTCGACATATACGCCGCCGCCAGCGAGGCGACCACCAGCCCGAGCATCCCGCTGGGCAAAAAAGTCAACATCGCCGGATACGCCATATCTTCCTGTACCAGGCTCGGGTCGGCGTAGGGAAAAGCCGCTTTAATATCGGCCGCGTTGGGAAATACGACGATCGAAGCCAGCGCGACGATGATCCACGGCCAGGGACGCACCGCGTAATGCGCGAGGTTGAAGAAAAACGTTGATAGAAAAGCGTGGCGTTCGTTTTTCGCCGCCAGCATGCGTTGCGCGACGTATCCGCCGCCGCCCGGCTCCGCGCCCGGATACCAGACGCTCCACCACTGAACCGCAAAGGGGATGATCAACAGCGGAACCACTTCATCCCAGTTGTTGAAATCGGGGAAGATGTGCATCGCGCCCCGCACCGCGTCATGCGAGAGCAATCCGCTCAATCCGTTCACCTGAGGCAACTGCAGGGCGTAATACGCCGCGCCGATGGCGCCTGTCATCGAGACGATGAACAGCAGAAAGTCCGTCGCAACCACGCCCCACAGGCCCGACGCGCCCGAGTACAGTGCGGTCACCACACAACAGATCGTCACCGTGACGTACGGGCTGAGCCCGAGCAGCAGGTTCGAGATCTTCACTGCGGCCAGCGTCACGTTCGCCATGATGATGACGTTAAACACCAGCCCCAGATAAATCGAGCGGAAACCGCGTAAAAACGCGGCGGGTTTCCCGTCGTAGCGCAGCTCATAAAAACTGATGTCGGTCAATACGCCCGATCGCCGCCAGAGTTTCGCGTAAAAAAAGACCGTCACCATCCCGGTCAATAAAAACGCCCACCATGCCCAGTTGCCTGCGACGCCGTGCTCGCGTACCAGCCCCGCCACCAGATTAGGCGTATCGGTGGCGAATGTCGTCGCCACCATCGAAACGCCCGCCAGCCACCACGGCAGGTTCCGTCCCGATACGAAAAACTCACTCTCGTCGCGGCCGGCCCGTTGCGTAAAATAAAAACCAACCGCCGCCACCACCGCGAAATAGACAATTACGATCGACCAGTCCAGCGTGCTGACATGCATGCTCTACCCTCGCGTCGCGATTCAGATGAAGTTAGGGATTTGTATCATGAATGGCTTGGGTTGAAAAGAACGGCCCGGCGATATCAAACCGCCGGGCCGCGTTTTTCCGAATCTTGAATTCAATCGCTTAGTTCGAGATGTGCAACATCGCGTCACGAACCATGCTGGGTGAAACCGTGCCGAATTCCAGATCGCCGAACGGACGTGAAACGAATCCGCCGGTATCGCCGACCCAGTTCACATAACCCACCGAGCTTTCCTGCGAGTAGCGGCAGAACTGAACCTTCCACATCGTGCCCGGCGCCGGCATGCCCGTCACCAGACCCGAACCCGGAGCGCCGTTCATCACGCCCGCGTCGTCAAAGTAAAACGAGCGCATCATGCCGAACTGGTTGTAATACGGATCGGAACCATCGCCGTCGATATCCGAAACCGCCGCCAGAATTTCCGAAGCGTAATTGCTGAAATAACCATCCAAGTCAGACCAGGCGATAAAGAATTCCATGACGTAACCGTTCGCCGTCTCACCATCCACGATCTTCGATTTCTTCAGTTCCCACGAACCGCCGCCGCCCCAGTACCAGGTCGTGCCATTAACGTCGACCACGGGCGGATTGTATTTCTCTTTCATTCCGCCGAACTGACCTTTTTCGGTGTAGGTGTAAGAGGAGGTCTCACTCCACGCCGTAACCGCCGGCTCGGCCTGAATGCTGTAGCTGTAAAAGCTGGCGTTGTTCGCATCGTCGGGGTAATCCGACGGATCGACGTAAATCGCCAGATAGTCCGTCGCGCCGCCGAATGTAAACGGCTGCTGCTGGCCTTCAACCGCGGGGCCGCCAGTGAAATATTCTGAACCGTTACCCGCCAGCACCAGAGTATCCGTGCACTCGAACAAAACATACAATCCATCCACGCTATAACCAACGCGAACTTTCGTCGGCTGAGCCGGATCTTCGGGCGTGGCTGAATCGTGAGCCGTAAACGTCCCCGGCGCGACTCCCGCCGCGTCCCATTCACCCGCCGTTACTTTCCCGTCGATCGTGGGAGGCGTCACCATAAACCCCGCCACGACCTTCGCGCCTTCATTCGCGGCCTGCGCGAGAGGGGCGCCCAACACAAACGCAGCCGATAATGCCATCAAACCGATTTTTTTCATCTTCATTCCCTTTCCATTTTCAGGCGTAATTATTGGATCGCAAGACCCATCCTATGTAAAGGGAACATTTACCGGCAAACGGGTTTATAAGTCAAAATGGAAAAACTATTTAACTTTTAATAAATATCGTATCGCCAGAAAAAATATAGTACTTGATCGAAAGACTCGATTGATTCTATTTGATTTCTGTTACGATTTCAGGCAAATACCCATGCATTAAAAGCAGATCAAGCAAAAGATATATTTACCGACCAATACTAAATAAACGTTACTTTCCGAGATACTCCACAAGCACACGGGACGAGTCCGCCCACGATGTTTGATTCAAACGTCCCATCGGGAAAATAGAACAAAACTGATCCATTTAGTGATTTCTCATATAATTCAAATATCACTCAATCATCGGGCGTTCATCTCCTGATCGCTGAAATCAAAAGCCCCGGATAGAATTAATCATGCGGTTATGGGAATATGATGTATCATGCTTGCTGTGAATTTGTTGGCATGATCCGTGATAGAACAGAACGGCGCTGAATCGATCCATATAATCTCATCAGCCTCTGACGCCGCTGACTCGATACCCTGCGAGGCCCCAGATGGGACAACCGTACGATGAGTTACTCGCGCTGCAGCAGGCGCTGGTCAAACATCTCGCCGACACCGGAATCATTGACACGGACGAGTTCAAACGTGAGGTGGGTGAATTCCGGAAGCAGATGAATCTGCCCGATGAAGACAACCCGCTTGCGTTTCTGGATGACAATGTCGTCAAACACGGCGCCGCCGCTCCTGAACGAGCAGCCGGCAAAACCAGAAAAATCCTGATAGTCGATAACGTGGCGCTGATTCGCAACCTGATCAAAAACGCCCTGATGCCTCATGGAGACTACCTCTTCGTCGAAGCCGAAGACGGTCGTGAAGGCGTTGAACTATTCAAGCGTGAACGTCCCGACATGGTACTGATGGATATCGAAATGGGCCGCACCAGCGGACTGGAGGCGCTCAAGGAAATCCGCGAAGTCGACAAAAAAACCCCCGTCATCATCATGACCGGCAACGCAACGCCCGAATACGTCTCCACCGCGGTCAAACACGGCATGACCGACTTCCTCGCCAAACCGCTGGAAGTCGACCGCATCCTCAATCTGATCGGCAAATTTCTGAAGTAAACCGGCGCCTGATATCGTGATGAAAAACCTGCGTTTCCGAACGAAAATCTTTCTGTCTCTGGCGCTGTTGTTGATGATCGCGCTGACGGCCATGCTGTTCGCCAGCACCGCCATCATGCAACGGCCCATCGATCAGTACATCGAATCGGAAATCGAACGCGTCTACCGCAATCTCGAAAGCCTTCAGGAACAGCTGGTAAACGCCCAGTACCTGCAAGGCGCCCTTCTCACCGTCCGCCAGGACATCGGCTGGGCGATCCAGTCGCTGAGTGAAGACCTGTCGGGCCTGAAGGTCGACCCCAACGCTCAATCGGTCGACGATCCGCGCGAAGCGGCGATCGCCACCATCGAGGAACAGGTCATCTCCATCCGCGACTCCTATAAGGATCTCGTCTACCCCGATTTCATCCTGGTGACGGACCTCAACGCGCGCATCCTATACTCCACCCTGAAAGACGCCGATCAGCGCCAACTCTTCTCCGCCCTGCCGCTGAAGGAACTGATCGACTCCAGCGGCCAGCATCACACCACCATCGTGTTTCAAAACAGCCTGTGCCACATCGGGTTGAGCCCCATCCGTCTCGATGAATCCCTCAAAGGCTATTTATGCCTCGGTTTCAAGTTCGACCCGAAACTGATTGGTAAAATCGTCAATCCGCCCATCAGCGCGGCCCCCGCCGTGGGGATCGGCGCCATTCAGGTCTCGTTCTTCACGCCGGAAGGTGAAACGCTGGCCAGCAATTCATCGCAGGAAGAAACGGGCTTCAATCAGAATATCGCCGCGCTGTTCACAAAGCGGATGAACATGCCTGAACAGATCAACCGGGGGATGTTTTCGCTCGATGAAAATGGCGAGGAAATGGTCGGCCGCGTCTGGCCTATACTGAACTTTAAGGGAGAACCCGTCGCTTATGAGGCGGTGGTGACATCCAAAACCCGAGCGCTCGCCTTTCTCAACGATTTGCGCGTGACTTTTCTCTTGATCGCGCTGGGCGCGTTGATCGTCTCTGGAGCGGTTGGATACTGGATCTCTCGCGGCGTCACCCGCCCGGTCGATATTCTCGCCCACGCGGCGGTCCAGCTCTCCGACGGAAAACTCGACCATAAAATCGAATACGATTCACGAGACGAACTCGGCGTCCTGGCTCAGACCATGGACCAGATGCGCATCGCCATCCTCAACCGCATCGAACAGATCAAAGCCCTGCAGAATGAATTGATCCAGAAAGAAAAACTCGCCAGCATCGGCACGGTCGCCAGCGCCATCAATCATGAGATCCGCAACCAGCTCAGTTTCGGCATGGCGGCGGAACTGATTCGCCAGCAGCATCCCAATGACGACGGCATCCAGCGCTACACCCAGATGATCCTCGACGCGCGGGATTACATTCTTCGCATGCTCGACGACCTGCGCAACTTCACCCGCGCCGGTTCAAGCATCGAATACAGCATGGAACGGATCGACCTGCGTGAACTGATCGGCCATACCGTCAACTTCGCCAAGTTCGATAAGGAACTGAAACACGTTGACCTGAACACCGACTGCCAGCCCAACCTCTTCACCCGGTGCGACCAGCAGCGCATCAGCCAGGTGTTGATCAACCTGATCCGCAACGCCGGTCACGCCATGAATACGGAAGGGGCGATCGACATCCGGCTTTCACAACGCGACGGAATGGCGATCGTCCAGATCGAGGACCACGGCTGCGGCATCCCGCCGGAAAATCTCGATAAAATCTGGCAGCCGTTCTTCTCGACCAAGGGCGACCGCGGTCTCGGACTGGGCCTCGATATCTGCCGCAAGATCGTCCAGGATCACAATGGCCGCATCAACTGCGTCAGCCAGGTCGATGTTGGAACCACCTTCACCATCGAATTGCCCCTGGCGTCCAATGAATCCAGCGAAGCCGCCTGATTCATCGCTTTACATCGCCTCCTCCAGAGGCGTATATCGCAGTTTGAGCGCCTGAGCCACCGCCTGGCTGGTCAGTTTGCCATTAACGGTATTCACGCCCTTCGCCAGCGCGGCGTCCTGCTGCACGGCGTCTCGAAACCCCTGATTCGCGAGTTTCATCACATACGGAAACGTGGCGTTGGTCAGCGCGATGGTCGATGTATGCGCCACCGCGCCCGGCATGTTGGCCACGCAGTAATGGACAATGCCGTCAACAACGAACGTGGGTTTGTCATGCGTGGTGGGTTTGCTGGTCGCGACGCATCCGCCCTGATCGATCGACACATCGACGATCACCGAGCCTTTCGCCATGTGTTTAAGCATCGCGCGAGTCACCAGTTTCGGCGTCCGGGCGCCGCGAATTAACACGGTTCCGATCAACAGATCGGTTCCGGGCAGCAGGTCGAGCAGCGCGTATGGCGTATAATACACCGTGTTGACGCCGGGAATCACGTCTTCAAGATAACGGAGCCGCGAGAGCGACACGTCGAGAATATTGACGCGTGCGCCCATTCCGTGGGCGACTCTCGCCGCGTTGGCGCCCGCCACGCCGCCTCCCAGAATCGTCACGATGCCGGGCCGGACTCCGGGTACGCCGCTTAACAACACCCCCTTGCCCCCGTTCATGGTGCAAAGATGATTCACCCCCGCGTAAACCGCCATGCGGCCCGCCACCTCGCTCATCGGAGTCAGCAACGGCAGACTGCCGTCTCCCAGTTGAACCGTTTCGTAACCAATCGCGGCGACGCCGCGTTCCATCAGTTCCCGGGTCAGGTGCGGTTCGGGCGCCAGATGCAGATAGGTGAACAACACCTGATCCGCCCGCAACTGTTTCCATTCATCGGGCTGCGGCTCTTTGACTTTGACGATCGTGTCGGCTTTGGCGAAAACCGGTTCGGGCGAGGAGACGATCCGGGCCCCCGTGCGGCGGTAATCATCGTCGCTGAAGCCCGATCCAAGCCCCGCCCCTTTTTCAACGATGACTTCATGCGAGGCCGCCGTCAGTTGGTGGACGCCCGCCGGCGTAATGGAGACGCGATATTCGTGGACTTTACTCTCTTTGGGAACGCCGATTTTCATCAGGAAACCTCCTTGGAAGACGCATACCGGCCCGATCCTGCATGAACGCGGCCACTCTCCATTCGGTCCCCGGCATGAAAGTCAATTGCGGCATTATGAAATTTTCATTGCATGGAACGCACTCATCGATAATTGTATCGCTCTTTGTTAAGCGAACTATGGAAGGTAATGAGGCGGCGTCAGGTCTTGCGAAGATCTCGAAATGCCTCGCGCGTGATTTCGAGCCCTCGTCCGAGATCGTCCAGCACGTCCTGAATCATCAGCCAGTGATTGGAATACATGGCGTATTCCATCTCCCGCGCCAGCATCGACATCCGCCGGGCGCCAATCATCTCGCTTTTGGTTTTGACGTGTATCACGAGTTCGTTAAGCGCTTTTCGATCGTTCGCCTCATACGCGTATTGCACTCTCGATAACAAATCGGGAATTTCTGAGAAATACGATTCGATCAATTGATCGACGAACTCGATCCGGGTGTCTTTTTCCAACCGCCGCAAATGATCGAGCACGTTGCTCTGAATCGGAGCGTCGTCGCTGTCTTCTTCTCCCGCCCACATCGGCATCCGGTTGAATGCCGCGTCGTTCAACGATTCCTGTTTAAATAACTCCAGCGTCTCCTGGTGCGAACGTAACACGAATTTCACTCGTTGCCCCAGCGTCAACCAGTTGACCGGCTTGGCGATGAAATCCGTGGCGCCGACGTCGAACGCTTTTTGAACCGAATCGACGTCGTCCACGCCGGTCGCGATGAGAATGGGGATCGCTTTTCCTTTCTGATGATTGCGGATCGATTCGCAGGTCTCAAAGCCGTCTTTCCCCGGCATGGATATATCGAGAATGACCAGATCGAGCGCCTGCTGTTCAAAAATCGTGCAGGCGTCATCGCCGTTGGTGGCCTCAACAACTCGAAATCCTGTGTTTTCGAGCGTTTTTCGAATTAAAAACCGGAAATTCGCGTCATCGTCGGCGATCAGAACGGTCTGAGCCTTCGCAGGATTCAAAGTCATGTAATCTCTCCATCCAGAAAGCGGTTCAACTCCTGCTTGGCCAGCATGAATTCGGTTTTGATCTGTTCGATCGCGTTGGCCGCGTTCTCCAGCTCGCCGCCGCGCGCGTTCATTTCCAGCTCTTTGCAACAGGCCGATAACCGCAACGCGCCCACGTTGGCGCTGCTTGATTTCATCCGGTGAGCAAGCGACGTCAGCGCCGCCGAATCCTGGCGGGCGAATCCTTCACCCAGTTGATCGTTCACGATCGATTCCGAATCCCGGATAAAATTATCGATCACCGTCTTTAATAACGCCCCCCCTCCATTGGGTTGCAACGCCCGGATTCGATGCAGCATCTCAAAAGCGATCAGCGACGAATCCCGCTTGGAGAGTTCGGCGTTGGCTTGCGGCGATTTTCCCGCTCGCGCTTTATTCGATGCGGCTTCAGGCGCCTTCAACTGGGTTGATGTCCATTCCGAAAGTTTGGCCTGCAGTTGTTCGAGCGTGAATGGTTTGCTGACGTAATCGTCCATCCCCGCGTCGATGCACTTGTCCCGGTCCCCTTTAATCGCGTGCGCCGTCACCGCGATGATCGGCGTGCGTTCTTTTCCGCTGATTTCTTCATCGTTGCGAATCATCCGGGTCGCTTCATAGCCGTCCATTACCGGCATCTGACAATCCATCAATACCGCATCAAAATCCTGCTCACCCCATTCATCGAGCGCTTCCTGACCGTTCGACGACAGGACGACTTCACACCCCAGGTATTGCAGCATCTCTTTCATGATGATCTGGTTGACTTCATTATCTTCAACCAGCAAGACCCGCAAGACGCGCGCTTTTTCATCCCCCTGCGGCGTTTCAACGGCGGCCGCGCCAGCAGCCTCGGGTTCGGGATGAAAACAGTCGTGAAGGCAGTCCCACACCCGGCTCCGGCGGATCGGCTTGAACATGGTTTTCCATGGAATCGGAGTTCGCGCTTCAAACTCCCGGCCTCCCAGCCGCGTCATGATGATGAAATGGGTTTGCGGCTCGTTCAAATGACTGAGAGCTTCGAACAGCGCCTTTTCGCTGCTTTCCCGCAGCGTCGCCATGTCCGCGAACACGACGTTATAGGGTTTTCTCTCGGCGTGACGGTTCTGAATCATGTTCAGCCCTTCCACGTCGTTCGTGGTGCTGTCCGCCTTTACGCCGCACGAATCGAGCAGGATTTTCATGGCGTCGTTGGAATTCTGGTGCCGATCGATCACCAGCGCCCTCTCACCGTCATAAATCATGGGTGGCGTCAATCCGCTGCGGGAGTCGCCGATTTTCTCAAATCGCAGTTTGACCCAGAACTCCGCCCCTTTCCCTTCTTCCCCGTCGTAATCGATCTGCCCTCCCATCATGTCGACGAGGCGTTTGGTGATCGCCAATCCCAGCCCCGCTCCACCGAAACGCCGTGTGGTGGCGCCGTCCGCCTGGGTGAATGATTGAAAGATACGCTCCTTCAGCGCCGTCGAAAGGCCGATGCCCGTATCTTTCACGCTGACCTGAATCCCCGCGTGACGCCCGCTGCTGTCCAGCTGATCGATACGGATCGTGATCTCGCCCTGTTCCGTAAACTTGATCGAATTCCCCACCAGGTTGATCAGAATCTGGCGCAGCCGAACCGGATCCGCCCGCACCGCGGCAGGAACCCGAGGAGAAATCAGGCACGTAAGATCGAGTCCCTTATTGTATGCACGCTCCGCCAGTTGATCGGCGGTGTCTTCGATCAATTCGATCAGATCGATCTCGACCGCTTCCAGCGTCATTTTGCCCGACTCGATCCGCGACAGATCGAGAATGTCGTCGATGATCTGCAGCAGCGCTTCTCCGGATCGCTGAGACAACTCAATCAGTTTCAATTGCGGTTCGGGCATATCGCCTGACATCAAAAGATCGATCGCGCCCAGCATCCCATTTAACGGCGTACGGATTTCATGACTCATATTGGCCAGAAACTGCGACTTCGCCCGGTTCGCTGTTTCAGCTGATTCTTTGGCGACACGCAGGTCTTCTAACGCCTTTTCCATGATCAGATTGGCTTTTTTTAATTCCTGCGTGCGCTCTTCCACCTCGTCTTCCAGCTGATCGCTATGCTCCTTCAGAGCCAGGTCGCGCAGCTGTATCTGTGAAAGCATTTCGTTGAATCCCTTGATCAGAACGCCCAGTTCATCGGCGCGGTCATGCTCCAGACGAAGTTCGTACTGCTTGACTTTCGATACCTGCTCCATTGCGTTGGTAAGGGTAAGAATGGGTTCCGAGATCTGCCGTTGCAGAATGCTCGATAATCCATACGCCGCGGCGAGCGATAACAGCACGATTCCCAGAACGTACAGAATGAAGCGGTAAATCCGGTGGTAGAGTTCATCCAGAGACGCTTCGACGAATAAAACTCCAATCACGCCGCTCTCCAGGTGAATGGGAGTCCAGATCGTCAGCGTGGTGGAGGTGAACTGATGCCCTTGTACGCCAATATTGATATCGGGCAAGTACGTCAAAAACGGCGAGGGGACGGTTTCCGGCTCGCGATCCGTCCGCTCCGCGTCGCGTGTGTAGGAAGCGAATTGCGAAAAGTCGCCGTCGTCGGTATGCGTGGGCGTCGCGGAATTCGGGTTGGTTGAAGTGGAGATCCACGCGTCGGACCGTTTTATGTACACCTCGGCGCGCGTCACCGTGGGCGCCGCTTTCAAGGCGGTGAGTATCTCGTCGGCCTCTTCAGAACGGTCAAAAGCCATTGGCGCGGCCAGATTCGCGCCGACGACTTCCGACAGCGTCGCGATATCCTCTTGCAGCAATCGGCTGAATGATACGATCTCGACGTTCAGGTAAGCGAACGAAGCCAGCGCCAGCACGGTGACGCTGGTCGCCATGATGATGGCGTTGAGCTTGCGTTGAATGGGCAGGTTCCGGAATCGCTGTATCATGACTCACCGCCCCGGGGGTCTTCCTGAATCACCTTCAACGCCAGTTTGAGCAGTTGAGAACTGAACTTCAGTCCGGATTTTCCCGCCGCCTTTCGATTGATCGTGAAGTTGACTCGATTTTTCACCAGCATCAAATTGATCATACCGCCGTCATCTATGAAGCCATCGTAATCGGCGACGGTCAACACCGGTTTTCCTTTAATGGTTTCCAGAATTTCCGGCATGGATCGCCTCATCGATTCACTCACGAATAACAAGTGAGTCGGGCCGATGTCTTCCACTTTGGCCACTCGCCTGACCGTGATTTTTCGCGATTGGGCCGTGTTCTTCGCGGCGATGGCGTCGAGGTGTTCGCCAAACGGATCGGGGCCCAGCAGCGTGATGATGAAGGGGGAATCCGCCGCCTCAAACGCATTGTCAGGCCATTCGGTGAACAGCAGAAAATTATATAAAACGGCGGCTTTCACCTGGTATTCTTCATAGACCGTTGATGCGATCTGCGCATAAACCGGCGGCGTGGACGATACGATCGTGATCCACCCGATCGACAGGGCGAGCCAGAACGCGGCGCGAACGCGCACCCGCCCCGACTCGCCGAATCGGCGGGTCAATCCAATCGCATCCATAAACCGCCGGATCAGAATTTCCATGTCACTTTCACATAAGCCTGCCGTTCGATCGACGTGGGACCAAACGAATAAGTGTTGTACAAACGGAATTCCCGATGATTGGCGTGCAGCAGGTTCTGCCCGCCGATCGCGATTTCAAGATCGTCCGTGGGCCGCCACGCGACGCGCGCGTCCGCTTCCAGATAACTGGCGATCTTGAATCCCATCAGTTCGCCGCTGTATCGCAGCCACAGATCGAGGTCGACGTTGTCATAAAGCGTGAACGAATTTCGCAATGAAGCCTGATGGCGCGGACTTGAGTTCTGTTCCAGAACCGAAACGTCCTGATATACGGCGTTGGGCACGCGAAGGTTCATCTTCAGGGCGGAGTACGTCAGGTTGATCGTCCACCAGTCCAACGCTTGCCATGTGGCCGCGGCTTCAGCCCCATAACTTTCACCGCGGATGTTGTTGTCGATCCAGATCGGAAGTTCGGCGTGAGGAGTCAAAGGATCGTTCACGCTCTCGACTACGCCGAGTTCACCGTTCCGGATATGGGTGTAATCGTGGTAGAACAACGCCAGATCGAAATAAAACTCATCTCGAGGCAACCAGCGATAGCCCAGTTCATACGCGAGCAACTCCTCCGATCCGAAGGCGTCGCTGCCTTGACCGTAAGCCAGAATGGGAACGGGCAGCGGGTTGTTTGCCGAAAAAGGCGGTTCCGTTTCCAGGTCGACCTGCGCTGAAGACTCCGCGCGTGACGGCGTCCGAACCGCGCGGGAAATCGAGGTCCAGACGCGGTGTTCATCTGAGGGAGACCACATCAGCCTGGCGCTGGGCTGCACTTCAAAACCCGTAAAGTCGTTCCGCTCGAATCGCGAACCCAGCGTCAACGTCCACCGATCCGGAACCAGTTCGATCTTGTCCTGCAGAAACGCGCTGAAGAGGTGGTCGTCGCTGCTCATCGTTGAGACCCGATAGCTGGGCGAATTCACGACCTCGTCGGTCGTGAAGCGGTATCCCAGCCCCCAGATCCATTCTTGCGCGTCGCCCCACGGAAAACGGTGTTGAAAATCGATATCGACCGTATCGCGCGCCTCATCATAGATGTACATGTTGCGATCGTACCGGTCGTAGAAAAGCTTGAGCGTATAGTCCGAATCTTCGCCGAGTTGGTGAGTCCAACGCCCCAATAAAAAACCGCCGCGCGCCGTGTCCCGGCTATAGATCGTCCGCCACCAGGGCGCGGTTAAAATGGGGTCGATCTCCATCGAACCGAACGACTCGTCGTACAACTCCAGTTGAAACATGAGCGAATCCGCGTCCGAGGCGTCGATATCGAAGCGCGCCCCGCCGCGAGCGCTCCGCCAGTCGTCGACCGCTTCGTAATCGCGCCGGTATTGAGCGAACTCGTCGTGTTCGAGAAAGCGGCCGTAAACCCGGTAAAACGCGTTATCGCTGATGGCGCCGCCGTACCGGAACTGGCTGATCGACTGATCCTCCATTCCAAACAGTTGCGTCACCATGCCGCCTTGCGTATCGCGGGAATCTTTGGTGATGATATTGATTACGCCGTTGACCGCGTTCGCCCCCCATAACGCGGCGCCGGGGCCGCGAATGACCTCGATTCGGTCGATGTTTTCCAGCATGATGTCCTGCGCGTCCCAGTACACGCCCGAAAAGAACGGCGTATACACCGTGCGCCCGTCGATCAATACCAGCAATTTGTTGGTAAACCGGTCGTTGAATCCCCGCGCGCTGATCGCCCACTTGTTTGAGTCGATCCGCGCGACGTGCATCCCCGGCGCCAGCCGCAACGCCTCCGGCAGCGTCGTCACGCCCGAACGCCGGATGTCTTCACTGGTGATAACGTAAATCGCGGCCGCCGCGTCCGAGAGCCGCTCGGGTTGTTTCGACACCGACGTAATCTCGATGTTCATCAGGTCTTCCAGGCTGAGATTCGCCAGATCCGGCTCGTCTCTCTCTGGTTGCGGGACGGCGATAACACTCATCGGAAGCCAAAGCGCGATCGCGATGGAGACGAACCATGCGATCGCATCGCTTCTCCATCCCATCCACCGATTGAAAGTAAGCGTCCGTATTCTCACTTGATTGCCCGGCTTCACGCCGCTCCGCATGAGATAGATTGCGTAACTAAAATCTCCACGTCGCTTTCAGATAAAAACTGCGCTCCACTTCCGATGGAACCATGTCCACCAGCGTACTGACGAACTCCTGGTGTGAAGGGTCGAACGAATTCATCACGCCCGCGCTGAGCTCCAGATTGTCGTCAGGGCGCCACCCCAGACGGACGTCCATTGTGGCGTATCCCGACACGACCCCGGGGAGCTCATCCACCCACCGGAACCAGGCGTCCAGTTCAAGACTGCGGGTCAGATCCATCATGGACCGCAACGAGACCTGATGACGTGGATTCCGTTTCTCAAAGCCTTCGAAAATAAATCCTTCGCTCTTCGAATCGCGATGCAGTTGAACGTCTTCGAATGAATACGCGAGCCGCAGGCGCTGCCATGAAGTCACCTGAATTTCCGCCGCGGTTTCGACGCCATACGACTCGCCGGAAAGCAGGTTATCCGCCCGCAATGGAACCAGATAATACGGAGTTGGATCGGTGTAGTACTCCAGTGGATAGGGCTCGGCGGTCAGCAGATCGTTGTACCGGTTATAAAACGCCGCCACGTCCAGCGTAATCCAGCTC
Organism: bacterium; assembly: GCA_016125385.1. Taxonomy (GTDB): domain Bacteria; phylum Hinthialibacterota; class Hinthialibacteria; order Hinthialibacterales; family Hinthialibacteraceae; genus WGLV01. Next base: position 279,500 of record WGLV01000022.1, on the reverse strand, counting down.
GCGGCGGCGCACCGGTAGCCCAACTCGTACGCCAGTTCTTTTTCCGAATCGAAACTCTCATCGCCGCGCGGCGTAAAAAACAGCGGCAGCGGCAGGGGATTCTCCGCCGTGCCGGGCGGGTAGGAATGCAGATGGATCTGCGCGTCCTGCTCGTAGCGTGAAGGAGTTCGCACCGCGCGGGAAACCGCGATCCAGAACGTGTGATCTTTGACAGGGACGAACGACAACCGCGCGCTGGGCTGAACCTCGAAGCCACTGTAATCGTTGTGTTCGAACTTCGATCCCAGGTTAAAGAACAAGCGGTCGGGCGTCAGGGTGATGTCATCCTGCACGAAAGCGCTGAACAGGTTGGTGGTCCGGTCGTCTGGGTCGAATTGTGCGTTAAACCCGTCCCGAATCGAATCTGAATTCAACCGGTAGCCCAGCCCCCAGATCAACTCGTGGTTTTCCATCGGAGAGAATCGATGCTGAAAATCCAGATCGGCCATGTCGCGGTCTTCATCGTATATAAACATCCCGCGCTGAAAGCGATCGTAATAGACCTGAAGCGAGAAATCCGAATCGTCGCTGTAGGTATGCGTCCATCGAGCCAGCAGATTCGCGTTAAAAAATGAATCGTTCTCATCGCGGCGAACCGTATACGGTGGATACGGCTCCGCCAGCAGATACGTCGTTCCCGCGCCGCCGGCGATCAGCCCGCCTTCCAGCATGATCGCGTCTTGAAGCGTGGCATCGAGATCGATTCGGAATCCGGCTTGCTGGGCCTTCCACTCATCCGCCGCGTCGCCGCCGTCCACGCTCTTGAAATCATCCCGGTAAAAAGATTTGGCGAAAACCCGGTAATACAGGTCCTCGCCGATTTGACCGCCCCAGCGCGCTTCGCCGATCTGTTCTTCCGTCCCGGTCTGCGTCGTGATCAGCCCGCCCTGAGTCTCTTTCGCGTGGCGGGTGATAATGTTGATCACGCCATTCACCGCGTTCGCGCCCCATAGCGCCGCGCCGGGACCGCGTATCACCTCGATCCGTTCCACGTCTTCCAGAATCAGGTCCTGCATATCCCAGAAAACGCCCGAGAACAGCGTGGTGTACACGGAGCGGCCATCGATCATCACCAGCAGCTTATTTGAAAAACGGTCGCTGAAACCGCGCGCGCTGATCGCCCATTTGTTGGCGTCGATCCGCGCGACGTCCAGACCGGGAACCATCCTCAACGCGTCGGCGATTGAAGTGACTCCGGAACGGCGGATGTCTTCACGCGTAATCACGAAAATCGCGGCCGCCGCGGTCGAAAGCGTCTCCGGTTTTTTCGACACCGAGGTGACTTGAAGATTCATCAACTCTTCAAGCGAGAGATTCGCGAGTGAATCAGATGCGAGCAACGAGGGGTCCTTGGTTTCTTGTGCGCACAGGCGATGGGCGGCGTGACTGGACGCGAAAAGCCAGACCACAAAACCGATTAGCCGGATGGTCCGGAATGGAAACTTTATGCATGCAAGCCAATTACGCCGACCCATAGATGCCCACGAACGCCGTTAGTTTTCAAACTTGTATTATTCATACAAGGTCCAATCGGCGATATCCGTGGGTAAAGGCGGGTCGATCGAACGAATCAGAATCGTACTGTCCGCTTCGGGTTCTTCCGCTTTCAGGATTCCAACCGATGGATGATACCACTCAATCGTCGACAGCGTTTCGTTCACGCCGGGAATAGCGAACGTTTTGACGCTGGCGACTTTTAACGCATTTTCAAAAACGCCCAACGGCGTTTCAACAGTTTCCAGTCCGAGAAATTCATACGAGACTGAAAAATCGACTTTGACTTTAACAAAACCAAACTGAACCACGGACGAACCTGATTTCTGAACCGTCTGCCCGATCTCCACCATGCGCGGCACGGTGACGGGCGGATCGAAATTCAACTTGATACTGGTGGGAATCCCACTGACCGTCAGCGTAAAATCGAGCCCCAAAACAATCCAGTTCTCGGCGTCATACTGGTAGTAGTTGGTGTTGACCGGCGTATCGGCGGTTTCATCGCCGCGTAAGCGATTGATCCGGATCACGGTCTTGCCTGAGTAATCCGCGTTCGGCGAATAGGTCCATTGTTCAACAAAAGCTTCGCCTGAAGCTTCTCCGACGAAATCAGCCGAAATGGGCTCCGTCGTATTGACCCGTTGATATTCAATAAAATCGATCGTTTGCGCCGCGCTGAACCGCGAGACGAACAAACAGATCAACATCACCATCAAGCCTGCCGCGTTGAATTTCAATTTCACGAATGGAATACCTCGCTGGACCGTTTTATTAAGATTGGTTATTTTAGAGGAATTCGTCCGTAAATACAAAACTTAAATGGAAAAGCCCTCGGGTTTATCGCATCCCCATTTGGAAAAAATTTTTACGTTTAACGGTTCCATCATGCCTTCGGATGGATATCGTTTATCACCCGGATATTACTTACAAAAACAAGAATTGCCCGGCCTTGTTTGTCATACAAAACCGCTTTCTCAAAATTCCGTTGCATGAGGCTCTGATTTGGGTTATATTTTCAGAAAATCGTCAATTCCTTGATTTTGCTTTAAAATTGCGCCATTGTATAATCAATCTATACGACAACCTGACAATCTTGCTTAATTTCAATTTCTTAACTAATGCGCGTTGAATGAGTTGTAAAATTTTTACACATCAGTACAGATGGGTGACTGAAACAAGAAAACCATTCCGGCATCCATGAATTTTGAAAATATGATCGATTAAACCCTGCGGCGAATTCACGGGCGGGAAACCGGCTTGGCTCCTGAGTCATCCTTTTCCCATACAACAAAAAATATGACGATATTCAACCAAAATCATGAGAAGTTGATCGTCCTCGTGGTTGACGATGACGACAATTTCCGTCTGCTCGCCCGAACCGCGCTTGAAAAAGCCGGTTTCAAGATCGTCGAGGCGGAAAACGGCGCCAAGATGCTTGAACAGTTTGACGCCCATTCACCAGGCGTCATCCTTCTTGATGTGAACATGCCGGTCATGGATGGATTTGAAGCCTGCCGCGCGTTGCGTGAAAAACCCGATGGCAAAATGGTTCCGGTCATCATGCTGACTGGACTTGATGATATCGATTCCATCAAACAATCCTACGAAGCCGGCGCGACTGACTTCATTTCAAAGCCCACCAACTGGCTGGTGTTAAGCCACCGCATTCTCTTCGTCATGAGAATGAGCGACCAGATTCATCAGGCGATTCAGAACGAATTGAACAATCTCGCCCAGCTGTACAACCTGCCCGAATTGGCCTTAGCCGATCTCGAAGAAGAGACCGATCACGATACGCTTGAATTCATCAAGTCGCTTTATACCCTGCAGAATATAGTGGGAGATGAGATATTCACCCGCTACGTTCGCGAGTTCATCTCCGAATCAAACGCCACCCTGAACGGCTTGCTCTACGCGCTTGAAACCGATGAACTGGTTCAGCTTCACGACCAGATCACTCAACTGAAGATCAAGTTCTCATCGTTCAACGCCATAAAGATGAAAAACGCCTGCACGGAAATGCTTGAACTCATCACCGCGCAAAAAATTGAACCGCTGCGTGAGTTGATCATGCAATCACAGAAGGAATTTAAAAAACTGCGCAGGGTTCTTGAAAAACAGTTTATTCTCTACTGAAACCGCGCTGGACGACGCGGCGTCGTCATCCCCATTCGCCCTTCCCCTTATATCGCTCCGCCGCATGATGTGAAAACGCCTCCGCCGCTTGAGCCAGATCCTCCGCGACGCCTTCCGGCGGCTTTCCATATGGATTCTTCGCCGCGGCGATCAACGTACGGCGCTCGTTCTCATCCATGAACGCGGCGGCTTCCAGAAGACGCGCCTCATCCTCGGGCGGAACCGCGAGAAACCCATGCTGGTCGGCGTGAATCAGCTGTCCTGGCCTGATCGCGCATCCGAACGCTTCCACCTCGCATCCCCATCGTAGTGGGATCGCGTGCGCGTGTCCCACGCACAATCGCCGCGCGATAATGACAAACCCGCTGCGCCTCATCTCATCAAGGTCGCGCACCCCGCCGTCGGCGATGGCGCCCACGCAACCCAGCGACTTGTGAGCGTTGCTGTTCACCTCACCGAAAAAAGCTCCGTAAGTGTTTGGTTTGTCGAGATCCTGCACGACAACAATCTTCGGTCCGGGCGTTGCAGCGAGGTAGCGCCGGTACTCATTCCACAACACGGAGCCCTCGGAGGCGCGCGACGCATCGCTGGGCTGAATCACGACGGTTGCGGCGTACCCGGCCATCGCTCCCATGTGTGGAGTAAAACAGGTCGTTTCTTCCAGGTTAAAACACTCGCGGGCGGGGTCGTGACGAGTGATTTGCTCCCAACCGTTATACACGGCGGGGGTATTCCATTGAGTCAGCATCAGCAGGTCTTCATGCGAAAGCATGGCATCCTCTTTCCGGATCGGGGGATTTTTCCGGAAATGATACCATGTTCAGGCTGTGGCGGCTCGATCACCACCAGCGTTTTTGCAGAAATCGCTTGATTTTCGCGGGGAAGCCATCCGGCGCAGGGATGGGTGAAGGGCGGTGGTTGTCGATCGCTTTTCGGAAAAAGCGTCGTAACGATTCCGAGAGAGGCGGACACTGACTCAACCGTTCGGCGCGGTCGAAGTCGTCGCCCACGTGACGGATGATGAAATTCACGTAGGCGGTGTTCCATTCCGGGTAGGGATGATCGATGCGTTCGACGGCGGCGCCCGCTTTAATCACGCCTTCTTCAAGAACGCGGAAATACCACCCTGAATAGCCGTTTTTCATCACCACCTCGGCCATTTCCTTCCAGTTCCATCGGCGTGCGAGTTTGTAGCAGGGTTGTCTCGGCTCTGACGCCTGCACGATCACCTTGCCGCCGAGGCGGAACACGTCGCCGATACAGACGCTTTCTTCGGTGAATCCCGTCAGGGTGAGATTCTCTCCGAATCCACCGAAAATCCAATTCCGCTCTGGATATTCTCGCCGCCAGTAGTCGTAATGCTCGGCGGGATACGCCAACAACGCCTTGTCGGGGCCGCCGTGATGTTTTTTGTCGGCCTGTTCATCGCCTTCCAGCCCCAGCCGGGTGACCTTCACATCGCCTGAAACAGGCGATTTCACAATGGCGCTGATCCATTTTTTTTCGAGCGGATTCGCGGCGAACTCCGAGCCGTGCGACTCGATTCGTCCCGCCTGAATGGAGATCAGCGTCCCGCGTTCGTCAGACATCGCTCGCGCCGACGCACTCGCTCAACTCGCTGATGAACGCCTCAACACGCCCATCGCAATGTTTCTCGGCGAAATGAGCGATAGGGACCGGCGGCGGAGACTGGCGGCAGTCCTCGCACATTCCGTGCCTCTCAAACACGCTGAACGCCTCGGGATGCCGCTGTAATACGTCGCAAACCAGATCGGTTGGCAAAAACATGCATTTAAACTCCCACTTTTAGAATTAGTAAGAATTATACCTCGTCCAAACCTGATGCAAGTCATACTCATGTAAAATCGTTATCGCAATCCCGATGGTTTTTCAGTACACTGAATCGAATAAGAACGTTGTTTTGGGGAGAATCATGAAAAGCACGGGGTTCACGCTGATCGAGTTGCTCATCGTGGTGGCGATTATCGGAATTCTCGCCGCTATCGCCGTACCCAATTTCCTCAGCGCCCGCGTTAAGGCCGACCTCGCGCGGGTCTATGCCGACCACAAAGCGCTCTCCACCGCGATGGAGGAATACTTTCTCGATCAACAATCCTACCCGCCCTCGTCACACAGCGAAAACGCCAACTGGGGCTCGCGCCTGCTGACCACGCCCATCCCATATATGTCGCGCGTGCTTGAAGACCCGTTTCTCAAAAAATATCAGGCCAGCCGGGGTAATGATTACGATCTGGTCTACGAATTCAACACCGCCTCATGGCCCGATTATCAGAAAAACGGTCTTCCCGCCAACATCTACGAAATCGAAAGTCTGGGCCCCGACGGATACGATAATTTCGAATCCACCCGCTATCCAACTCATTCCGCCAAGTTCCAGTTTTACGATTCAACCAACGGCCTCATCAGCAACGGCGACATCCTGCGAACCGGCGGCGTCTACACGCCGCGCTGGGTTCGAGAGCGAAAAGGCGGCTCATTCAGCGCGGGAAAGAAAGAGTGGATATAACGCCGCGCTTTCGTACTCCGGCCTCGCCGGTTTACAATGATTCATCCTTGGATGTTTTCATAATAAAGGGGAATACAACAATGAAACGAATCGCTATCGGTCTCATGCTTGTCTTCGCCGCGATCGGCGCGCTTCACGCGGCGGACGAAAACCAGGGCGTCACCGCGCCCGGCGCAAAACTCCAGGTCCTCGGCGAAGGCTATGCCTTTACCGAAGGCCCCGCCGCCGACAAAGAGGGCAACGTCTATTTCACCGACCAGCCCAACGACCGCATCATGATCTGGAAAAACAACGGCGTCATCGCGACCTTTCTTCAGCCCAGCGGACGCTCGAACGGTCTGTTTTTCGACCTCGACGGCGCTCTGCTTGCCTGCGCGGATGAAAACAATCAGCTCTGGTCGATCGATAAAGATGGAAAAGAAACCGTTCTTATTGAAAATTATCAGGGCAAACTGTTGAACGGCCCCAATGATCTGTGGGTCCATCCTTCCGGCGCGATTTATTTCACCGACCCGCTCTACAAGCGCTCCTACTGGAAAAATCACGACTCCATGGAGCAGGACGGCCAGCACGTCTATCGCCTGTCGCCCGATCGCAGGACGCTCGTTCGTGTGATCGGCGATCTCGTCCAGCCTAATGGCATCATCGGAACGCCGGACGGCAAGACGCTCTATATCGCCGACATCGGCGATAAAAAAACATACCGGTACGACGTCCAGTCTGACGGCTCGCTCTTCAACCGGAAACTGTTTTGCGAGATGGGCTCCGACGGCATGACGATTGACGACCAGGGCAACGTCTATCTGACCGGCAAAGGCGTCAGCGTCTTCAATCCCGATGGAAAAAAGATCGAACAGATCGACGTTCCTGAAAACTGGACGGCGAACGTCTGTTTCGGCTGCAAGGATCACAAGATGCTCTTTATCACCGCCAGCAAGAGCGTGTATGGAATCGAAACGCGCGTGAAAGGCGCTTATTGATTTCCACCATTTCGCCTTGCGCCTCAGTCAAATAAAACCGGGACGGCGTTCAATCCACCGTCCCGGTTTTTATGCGCTTTTTTCCTTCAGGAATTGTTACCGCATGATCGAGGCGGTTTTATGAATTCATTTTCACAAAATATTGGCCGAAGAGCGCTGAAAGCGCTCGAAGGCGAAGAGGCTAACCTAGAATTGGGCTTGGGCGGGCGGGGAAAATGAATTCATCTGAAATCTGAAAGACAACCGGGGCGGCGATAGTTCCACCGTCCCGGTTATTTTCGATGCGGTTTGCTTAACAACGTCACCTCAGCGCCAGATACAACACCCAGGCGCCTAATGGAATCACGTAATACGCGAAGTACGAAAGACGCCCTTTCTTTACGATCCAGACCAGCAGCCATAAAAACACCAGCCCGGAGATCAGCGCGACGATGAATCCCGCCGCCAGCGCGGGCGCCGATAGCGATATCTTTGCGTCGGGCAGTTCCAGAACAGCCGCCCCCAGAATGGCGGGAATCGACATCAGAAACGAAAATTCCACCGCCGCCGCCGCGGGCACGCCCAGGAGCAGCGCGGTGCAAACCGTTGAGCCGGACCGCGACACGCCCGGCAAAATCGCCACCGCCTGAGCCAGCCCCATCACCACGGCGAAAAGATAGATGTTAAGCGGAATTTCGCGGGCGTCATCCGATCGCCGGGCCAGATGCCGTGACGCAAGCAACAGCGCGCCAGTAAAAAGAAAACTGACGCCGACGATGGTCAGATTGTCACGGACCTGCTCAAGTTGGTCTTTCAGCGCGACGCCGATGCCGCCGGTGATGACGGTCGAGATGAGTATGGCGGCGATCCAGCGCCGGTCTCTGGTTACGCTATCTCCCGAAGCGGTGGGGATAATCGCTTTCGTCATCCCAAGCAGCCGCTTATGAAAAAAGATCGCCACCGCGAGCAGCGTCGCCAGATGAAGCATCACGTCGAAAAAAAGGTATTCGGAGGCTTGAAGATGAAAGAGATGTTCGAGCACCACCAGGTGACCCGAACTCGAAATAGGCAGAAATTCCGTCAATCCTTGCACGACGGCGAGCGCCACCGCTTGAAGGAGGCTCATACGCTCAACCCTTTCCTCATATCAGAATGATTCAAAAGCCTGATTTCCAGCGTTACATCTCGCTCTTTAATTCTTCCACGGCGGATTCCACGTCTTCGCTGACGATGATGATCGAATAGAACATGGCGGTCTTCACGGTCTTATGCACCGGATCGTTCATACCCGCGAACGCCACTCGCCCTTTGAGCAGTGTCAATGCGCGAATCGGCGTCAGCAACTGCGGTATCACCGTGCTTTGTACGGAGTTGACCCGATCGAAATTCAGCACGATTTTTGTCGCTCCGCCCTGCCGGATCTCCTGAATTTTTTCCTTCAACAGGTTGATGCCATCCAGATCGAGCGTTCCCGTCAGATCGAGAACCGTTACGCCTTCGACAGTCCGTTTTCTCGCATCAATCATGAGATTCGCTTTCCTCGGTTTCCTCGTGTGAGGTGTTTTCAGACTCGGGTGACAGCGATAAAAACTGTCTGGCGTCTTTTTCCTCGTCAAAAATATTCAGACACCGATGCCAGGGCGTACGTTGAAAGACGCGAATCACCTGGGAGGGAAACTGCGCGAGTACAATGCGCCCCCCCATTTGACGGTAGACTTTGAACGGTCTTGTCAACAGATGCAACCCCTGCGCGTCCACCCGGCCCAGCCCTGAACCCAGCCATAATAATGACCGGCTACCCTGTTGTCTCAGCGTCGAAATGGATGCCGCAAGTTGCTCAATCGTCATAACATCCAAATCTCCACGGATGCAGATCACATCCACCCCGCCCCGCCGCGTACATTGAATTTCCGTCATGCCGTTTGATAAGCCTCCCTTGGGTGTTTTTGTTTCAGCGGTAGGCTTTGCGAAGATTTTGTGATAATTATTTCATTGTTTACTGGAAATGCGAAGTGATTACAATAAAACGGCTTCAATCAAAGCCTGTCGTAATCGCTGAAACCGTCATCTGTACCTATGGCTTATCCTGCTTTTTTGCCATAATCGCATTGGAAATTCGAATGCGGCCGGCATAGACCGCGCAAGATCGCGGCGGATGCTTTTTTACCCGGCCGAGGCTTGAAGAATTCCGCGAAGGTAGCCGGACGACGCGAGTCTGAACCGCACGGCATTTTGATAATCAATTGATAAGGAGTTCATACGTCGATGAATCAGATGGGAATGCAACGATCCTTGGTCTTATTTCTATGCGGGGCGGCGGCGGTCACCGTCATCGGCTGCATCCAGGCGCCGTATAAAGAGCTGATCTACAACAATCCGTTTATCGAAGACAATCTGGCGTCCGGCCATGCCGCCGCTTCGGTGGAAGGTGGAACCTTCACCTCCAAAGGGTGGCGTTCGGGTCAGGACGGTCTTCTGACCTATGACCTGCCCAAAATGACGCAGGGCGAGGTCATCCTCGAGGTCAGCGGGCTCAGCCGCGTGGCGTCTGACAGCGTCTTTCTTTCTTTGTGGTCGCCCGCCGACAGCAAATACGCCGATCCGTTTATCACCAAAAACCCCTACCTGATCACCCTCTCAACTCTGAACTACATCAAACACCCCGAAGCCAGCTTCTCCTTCCTGTGGACGCTGAAAAATTTCCCGGCGGGAACCACGGAAGATGTCATGTACAGCGATCAGAAACCCGAGGCGAATTATCAGGAAATCAAGGAATCGACCGCGGTGTCCGTGTATCCTGATGAATTCCATACTATCCGCATCGTATGGATGAACGGGCAGGCCCGTTTCTATTTCGATGGCGATCTCGAAGTCGAACATTCGTATGCTCCGCTGGTGTTCAACGCCGATGCCTTGCGTCTCGCGATCGGAAACGCCCCCGGCTTTGAAGGCTACGATCTGCCCGGCCTGACCGTGCGCAAGGTCGTCATCACCTTCCCGGGCATGTAACTCATTACCGAATTCAATTCATGAGGCGGAACCATTCCGCCGGAGAGAGCGGCGGGCCGGTGATTCATCGGCCCGTCTTCATGCAGGAGGAATAACCGTGTTCGAACGTCTCTTTCATCTCTCTGAAAACAACACCACCGTCCAGCGCGAGATCGTGGGTGGAATGACGACGTTCTTCACCATGTCGTACATCATCTTCGTCCAGCCGGCGATTCTCTCCGCGACCGGCATGGATTTCGATTCGGTCATGGCGGCCACCTGCCTGTCGTCGGCCGCCGCGACTCTTTTGATGGCCTTTCTCGCCAACTACCCCATCGCGCTCGCGCCGGCGATGGGCCATAACGTATTCTTCGCGTTCGTGGTCTGTCAGGGCATGGGCATTCCCTGGCGCACGGCGCTGGGCGCGGTCTGCATCAGCGGGCTGCTTTTCATCGCTCTCAGCGCGTTCGGCGTCCGTCGCGCCATCATGAACCTGATTCCCTATTCGCTGAAAATGGCCATCGGCGTGGGCATCGGCCTCATGATCGCGTTGCTGGGCTTTCAATGGGCGGGCGTCGTGGTCGACAACCCCGCCACGCTCATCGCCATCGGTTCGCTGACGAAACCATACGTCTACGTCTCCGGCGCTGGCCTGCTCGCGGCATCCATCCTGATCGCGTTACGCATTCGCGGCGCGATTCTGATCGGAATGGCCGTCTCTGCCGCGCTGGGGCTGTTCATGGGGCTGCTGCATTTTCAGGGCGTGTATTCCGCTCCACCCTCGCTCGAGCCGACCTTCTTCCAGTTGCAACCCTTCCAGGCCCTCAAGCTGGGGCTGTTCACCATCATCTTCGTCTTCCTCATTCTCGACCTGTTCGACACCATCGGTACGCTGGTCGCCGTGGCTGAACTGGGCGGCTTCATGAAGAACGGTGAGATGGAGCGCGCGCAGCCCGCCCTGCTCTCCGACGCCATCGGCACCGTCTTTGGCGCCTTGATGGGAACCTCGACCGTCACCAGCTACGTGGAATCGTCATCGGGCATTTCCGACGGCGCTCGCACTGGTCTGGCCAGCGTGGTCACCGCCATCCTGTTTCTGCTCGCGCTGTTTTTCGCCCCGCTCGCGCGCATGCTGGGCGCGGGCATTGAACTGCCGGGCGGCGCAACGGTCTATCCGGTCATCGCGCCAGCTCTGATCGTGGTCGGCTTCATGATGATGCGGGCGGTCAAAACGATCCCGTGGGACGATCCGTCTGAAAGCATCCCGGCGTTTCTCACCATTGTGTTGATCGCGTTCAGTTTTTCGATCACCGAAGGCATCGCCTTTGGCGTGATTTCGTACACCGTGCTCAAACTTGCCACCGGCCGATTCAAAGACCTGAACGTTACGCTGCTGATTCTGACGGCGATGTTCATCTTCCGCTATTTCTTCATGAAGTTTTGACATAGCGGATCAATTCATAAAATCATCATGCCTGACGTTCACCTGAGTCCACTGGGGAAAACCATCGCTGCCGCCGAAGGCGCTTCGCTGAAAGAGATTCTCTTCCTTCACGGCGTTGAGTTCCCCTGCGGCGGACGCGGCCTCTGCCGGGGATGCCGGGTCAAAGTGCTGAGCGGCGATCTACCCGTCACCCCGGCTCAGCGAAACCGCCTCACTCCGGAAGAACTCGCTCAGGGATGGCGTCTCGCCTGCCAGTGCAGCGTGCGTGGCGAGGTTAGTCTTGAACTGGCGCAATGGGAACTCTCCATCCTCTCCGATGAAAGCGGCTTCGCCTTCACGCCCGGCGAAGGCCTCGGCGTGGCGATCGACCTCGGTACGACGACCCTCGTCGCGCAATTGATTGATCGGGAAACCGGCCGCTGCCTGGCTTCGGAAAGCGCCCTCAACGCGCAAGCCGAGTTTGGCACCGACGTTATCAGCCGCATCGATTACGCCTTGCAGGGCGACGGTCTAACCGCGCTGACCCGCCGAATCCGCCTTCAGATCGATGATCTGATCGCCGCATTGATTGTCCAGACCGGCGCCGATCCCGCCCGAGTCGCTCGTATCGTTCTGGTTGGAAACACCGCGATGCACCACCTGTACGGCGGTCTTTCTCCCGAACCACTGGCGGCATTTCCCTTCGAACCCGCCCAGCCCGGCCGCTTGAGATTTTCCGCCGCCGAGGTGGAATGCGCCGCCGCCCCCAACGCGATCGTGGAATTCATGCCCTGCCTGGGCGGCTTCGTCGGCAGCGACCTGCTGGCGGGCGTCCTCGCGTCGGGGCTTCATCAATACGGCTCCGCCGTCCTGTTCGATCTTGGAACCAACGGAGAAATCATACTCGCCACGCCCGGTGGATTGCTTTGCGCGTCCACCGCCGCCGGGCCGGCGTTCGAAGGAGGCCGCATTGAATACGGCATGCGCGCCGGCTCCGGCGCCATCGTATCCGCTCACTCGGAAGGAGAAACCATTCAATGCGAGACCATCGGCGGAGGCGCCGCGAAAGGAATCTGCGGCAGCGGTCTGGTTGACGCCGTGGCCGCCGCGCTTGAGCTCGGATGGCTAGCTCCATCCGGTCGCGTCATGACCGCCGGCCGCCGCATCCCGTTGCGCGACGGCGTCTCGCTCAGCCAGGCGGATATCCGCCAGTTGCAACTCGCCAAGGGAGCCATCGCGGCGGGTTTCCGCATCCTGCTTGATATAGCGAACGTCGACCTGGATTCCGTCGAGCGAATCAATCTCGCCGGCGCGTTCGGCAATTACGTCAATGTCGATTCGGCGATAAGAATCGGCCTCCTGCCCGCCGCCGAATCCATCATTGAACCCATCGGCAACGCCGCGTTACACGGCGCGAAGATGCTGCTTTGTTCGCCTGAAGAACGCTGGACTGAAATCGATTCTATCCTGCGACGCGTTCGTCACGTCTCACTATCCTCCCACCCCCGCTTTCAGGACGAATATGTGAAAGAAATGACTTTCCCCGCCTGAGCGTCGCCATCCACGCGAAACCACCCCTATAAATTACATTTTATGTAACTTTTCCCAATCAATCGACCGACTGGCTTGGAACTTGCATTTTTGTCATGCCATCTCGCGCGGAGTCGATGCGGTAAGCGCAATGGTTAAAGACACTTTTGCAGGAATCGGAAGCAAAGGGCGGAAAAAAGAACAACTCTGCTCGTTGAAAATTGTTCAAAAAAAGACGGCTCTGTCTAATTTCGGGCGCCGGAACACAGTGGGAATTCCGCGCTCCTCATGGGTGATGCCAATCATGAAAACGGCGCATGCCAAAAAAGAACAACAGCCCGTTTCAACGGTTGACTCTTCGGAGTTCCTTTACGCGGCGCTCGCCGATCTGGCCCGCCTGCTCGATCCGGATGCGGATTATCGCGGCGTTCTTGATTCCGTGGCTCAGTCGCTCATTGAGCGGCTCGGCATCGAATTCGTCAGCTTCCGCCTTCGCAATCCCGGCGATCCCAATCACCTGCTTCAGGTCGAAGCGCCTCATCTCGGACGTCCCCGCCTGTCTTACGCCGCCTATTCATCCGGCTCCCAGCCTTCGCTTTCATTAAAAGCATCGAACACGCAATCGTCTCTGCCGATTCAATGGAAAAACGAAGTGGTGGGTGAATGCGCGTGGCGGGCCGCCGCCAACACGCCGGCTTCAAGAGAGGCGTTGCGCGCGTTGCTGGAAACCACCGCTCAGCTTCTCGCGTACGATTGGAACGTCCGGCGCCGTCTCGCCTCCGAACCCGCTCCCCGGCATGAACACAACGCGTTGGATGCGCTGATCGCTTCGTCCGGCGCGATGCAGGCGGTGAAAGCAGAAATTCTCCGCGCCGCCAGATCGAACGGGCCTGTCCTGATTCAGGGTGAAGTTGGCAGTGGCAAGGAATTCATCGCACGCCTGATTCATCAACTGAGCGGCGGCGATCCGGGAACGATCTCGTGCCTCCCTTGCGCTGATTTGACGGAAGCAGGCTTATCGTCATGCCTGACCGAACAGGACGATTCGCCGCGAACAATCTACCTGACCGGCGTCGAGCACCTCGCGCCTGAAACGCAGGCGCGTCTCGCGCAATGGCTGGAAACCCGCGCTCATCAGAATGGTTCAGCCCCGCGTTCGCCTCGCGTCATCGCCTCGACTCAGGCCGACCTCGCCGCGCTGGTGCGCGTTGAGCGCTTTCGGCAGGACGCCTTCTACCGCCTCAACATTCATGCGATATCAGTCCCGCCTCTGCGTGATCGCCGTGAAGACCTTCTGTTTCTTACGGAACGCTTTATCGAAGAGGCTTCGGTCCACAAAACCGGATCGGTGGGTCACGTCAGCGCCGCCGTGATGGAAGCATTGTCAACTTACCCCTGGCCGGGCAACGTGCGCGAACTCAAAACCTGTCTTGAACACGCCGTCCGCAAAAGCGGAGGCCACGGCCTGCACGTCGATCATCTGCCGCTCGCCCTTCAGATGCCCGGCAGCAGCGATCCGTCTCAATACGATTTCACCGCACGGGTCAATCAGTTGGAAAAAGACATGCTGCTCGATGCCCTGAAAATCACCAACGGCAACATCACCGCCGCCGCCCGCCGCCTGGGAATCACCTCGCGTATGGTGCGATACAAGATTCAGCGGCTGGGTCTTGAAGACCACTGGCGCCTGACGCGCGGCTGACGCCGCCTCCGCTTACGCCATCCATTCACGCTTGCGGTCGAGTTTTTCTGACAGCAGCGCTCGCGCCACGCCCGCGTCTTCATCCACCTGAAAATCAAACATCCCCGCCAGAATAAAATCGGCGCCTCCCTCATACGCATACCGGAACGCGCTGCTCGGGTGAATCGCCCCCGCCGCCATCACTTTGTACGCCACCCAGGGCTTTTTGACGCCTCGCATAAACTCGGCGGTCTCTTCGGGGTCGATGCACCAGATGTTGTCATGATTTTTATCATGATCCTCATAACTTTTCACGTCGACGATGAGGTCTTCGCGGTTCTCTTCCGGCGTGGCCGACCAGTAGCGGTCATGATGAAAGGTCTTCACGTAAAAGTCCGCGCCCGCGTTCTCCCGCTCGCACGTCATTGGAACCTGCAGTGAATGACCCGCCACGCCCGCGATCAAACCGCGCCGTTTCATGGCGTCCAGTGCGGCGCCGATCCGGTCGATCTTCTTTTCTTTGATTGCGCGATCGGCGACTCCACCCTGAAGAAACGCGCCGACCGCCCCCAATTCAACGGATTGATCGAGTAACGCGTCCAGATCGTCTTCCGGCTGACATTGCGCGATGAACTGAATTTCCCCGCCCTGCTTCCGGTATTCCGCGATTACCTTGAGAATCTCCTGATCGATCTCGCGGCTGCAGACGTTAGTAACGATCGTATTGATTCCGTTCGTCTCACACCGCCTCATCAGGTCCACGATCTTGTCGCGTTGAAAATAATTCCGTAACAATGACGAAACGTAGATCAGGTCGCGGGAATGGGCGTACCCTGCCAGCAGGTTCCCGCCGCAGATCAGGCGGCTGATTTTGACGCCCTTGATCTCGCCCAGCGGAAGACTCGAATACGATGTTTTTTGCGGAGTTGAGGGGGCGGCGGCCTGCGCCAATAACACCCGTTCTTCAAGGCTGGCGCCCACTGCGGCGGCGGAGGCGGTTCCGATAAAACGGCGGCGATTGATGCTCGTACTCATGCTGAACTCTCCCGGTGCGCGTATTTCTCATGCTGTGCGGTATAAATCCTATCACAAACGGCACCGTTTGGGCATCCCGTTTTTCTCACGCCTTTTTCCGCTCGCGCCGTCATGCTAAAACAATGCAATCCGATCCAGAAAGGCGTTTTTACCATGAACTGGCTCACACGATCGATCGTTCTTTCCCTGCTGGCCGCACTCTCCTTCGGCGCTGTGGCGCGCGGCGATGAAGCGGGCGTCACGCTTCAGGGCGGCGACGGCCCCGGCAAGGGAAAACATATCGTCTTCGTCACCGGCGATGAAGAATACCGCTCGGAGGAATCCATGCCCCAGATGGCGAAGATTCTTTCCAAACATTTCGGTTTCACCTGCACGGTGCTGTTCGCCATCGATCCCGAGACCGGCGGCGTCGATCCGGAAACCAGCGATAACATCCCCGGGCTCGAAGCGCTGGACGGCGCTGACCTGATGGTGCTCTTCACGCGTTTTCGCGATCTGCCTGACGATCAGATGAAACACATCGCCGATTACGTAAACTCAGGCAAGCCCATCATCGGCCTGCGTACCGCGACCCACGCCTTCCGCTTTGAAAAACACAAAGACGGCCCCTACGCCAGTTGGTCCTTCAACAACAAAGGCGAGTTCGACGGCGGCTTCGGCCGGCAGGTTCTTGGCGAAACGTGGATCAATCATTACGGCCATCATCAGGTCGAGAGCACGCGCGGCATCCCCGCGCCCGGCATGGAAAACCACCCCCTGCTCAACGGCGTCAAAGACGTATGGGGACCGTCGGACGTATACGCGATCACCACCCTCACCGGCGACAGCAAACCCGTTATACTCGGCCAGGTGCTCACCGGCATGAATCAGGACGACGCGCCCGCTCCCGGCAAGGAGCTCGTCCCCGTGGCGTGGATCAAGACGTGGACCGGCGATTCGGGAAAAACCTCTCGCGTGTTCACCACCACGATGGGCCACGCGGGCGATCTTAAAAATCCTGGATTCCGCCGTTTGCTGGTCAATGCCTGCTTCTGGGGATTGGGCATGGAAGACGCCATCCCTCAGGAAGCGAACGTCGACCTGGTTGGAACCTACGATCCCAACCCCATCGGCTTCGGCAAACAGAAAAAAGGCCTCAAGCCTCAGGATTATTTTTAGTGCGTCTCAACATAAAACTCATATAACGAAAGAGACCGGACGAATCGCCCGGTCTCTTTTTTTCGGATTAACGCCCGCTTTTCAGGTCAGTTTGTCGGGAACCACATATGGTTTGCGGTAATTGCGAGTGAGCATCTTGTTCGCCTCGGCGTCGCCTTCGATGCTCAGGCTGTCGCCATTAAACTTCAGCGCGCGGCCCATGCGGTAACACATCCATTCCGGATTCAGATCGTTCGCCTTCAGGTGATCGATCATTCGTTCGAAGGTGTCCTGCGCGTCGGCGGGCGCGGAAATCGGTTTCGGCTTGTTTTCAAAGATCACGTTTTCACCCAGCCGGTACGAGATGTTCGCCAGATGAATCGGGATGCACGACCGGAAGCCTTCTTCGACGTCGGCGTTCAGATCCGACGGATTGCGGCTGCGTACCGCCGCGATAAAGTTGCCGAAATGGCCGTCGCCCGGCCCCATGTCCACGTCAATTTTGGGCAGGTCTTCTCCCTTGTCCATATCGCCCTTGGGATAAAACTTGTCGGCATTGACGACGATGCCTTCCTCAAAATGCGCGATATCGCCGGTTCCCGAGCCCAGATAACGGTCCGTTTCCAGCCCGCGCACTTCAAAGATCAGCCAGACGCCGCCGTAATCCAGCGCGGCGATCTGCGTGTTTGCGGTCTGCCCCTGATCGTAATAGCCGAATCGTCCGCCGATGCTGATCGCGCTTTTGGGATACACGCCGTTGGGAATCGTCCAGCGGGCGATATCCATCTGGTGAACGCCCTGATTGCCGATGTCGCCGTTGCCGAAATCCCAGAACCAGTGCCAGTTGTAATGCACCAGGTTGGTGTTGTACGGCTGTTCCTGAGCGGGCCCGAGCCACAGATCAAACGCCAGTTCGGGCGGTGGAGCTTCGTTTTCCGCGAAGCCGATGCTCTCGCGCCGTTTGTAAACCAGCCCGCGTGATATCAGCAACTTTCCGAACGTGCCGCGTTTGGCGTGTTCAGCAAGGCGATGCCATTTCGAACTGCTGCGGCTCTGCGTGCCGTGTTGAACGATGCGCTTATACTTGCGGGCGGCGTCAACCGCGATTCGCCCTTCGTGGACTTCATGGCACATCGGCTTTTCCACGTAGACGTCCTTGCCCGCCTGACATCCCCAGATCGTCTGCAGGGCGTGCCAGTGGTTGGTTGTGGCGATGCTGATCGCGTCGATATCCTTGTTCTCCAGCGCCTTGCGGATGTCCTGATAGGTTTGCGGCGTCTTGCCGCCCAGGTCCGTCACCTGTTTGATGCGGCCTTCGAACAAACGGCTGTCGGGATCCACCAGCCCGACGACCTCAACGTTGTCCATCGACTGGAATTCCTTGATGTGCGAGCCTCCGCGGCCGTGGATTCCAGAAACCGCGATGCGCACGGTATCGTTGGCGCCCAGCACTTTGGAGGCGCTCGTACTGACCGCGAACGCGGCGCCCGCCGCCAGCGATCGTTTCATGAAACTTCGTCGTTCCATATCCGCCATGATTCGCAAATCCCCCTTTTCGTAAGGTTGTTCAGTACTCAGATCGGGATGCCGTACACCGATGTGATCTCAGCGATAAACAGAACGCGCGAGTGATGAGGCACGCGCGGTCTCATTCATCATCCTCGCACACGCTTCGTTGGAAATCAAATCGTTTCTCCACCGGCGCCCGCTTCAATTAGTTGAAAACGGATCGCCGCCGCCCTCATACAAGGCTCGAAAAGAACCAATTGATGTTTACGCCCGCGTCACGATACAATGGATTTCCACACCTTGGACGCTTCCACAATCAACTTGTGCCGCGAGGTCTGAAACCATGCGGATTCGCCCGGCGATCGCTCCATTGATAATTTGTGTTTTATTCGCGAGCCTGAACGCGGCCGCGCAAGTCCGCGCCGCGGTCGGTGCGGGCGGCTTTCTGACGCGCGGCGGCGAGCGCCTGTTCCCCATCGGCGCGTACATGCTTCCCAGGGGAATGACCTACGCCCAGGCGCGTGAGATGGGTTTCACGCTGCTGCGCGCGTCGCTGGATGAAAGCGAAATCGCCGCCATCGAAGACGCCGGGCTTTCCAGCTGGCTCCCTCTAGGCGATCTGCTCGATTTCAGCCAGAACGAAGAACAGAAAAAAGACCGCTTGCGCGAGGCGGTCAAACGGGTCTCGAACGCCCAGTCTCTGCTCTTTTACGAAAGCGTCGATGAACCCGCCTGGACCGACAAGCATCCCGAGCAGGCCCGCGTCAAACCCGGCGGCCTGATTCGCGGATATCAGTTCCTCAAAACGCTCGACTCGCGCCCGGTCTACCTCAACCACGCTCCGCGCAACATGGTTGATACCCTGCGCGCCTACACGCCCGCCTGCGATATCACCGCCGCCGACGTCTACCCCATCATCCCCGCCGGGCTGAGTGAAATGTACGCCATCACGCCCGACGGCCGTCACGGCGACCTGCCCAACCAGACGCC
This sequence comes from bacterium, assembly GCA_016125385.1. Taxonomy (GTDB): domain Bacteria; phylum Hinthialibacterota; class Hinthialibacteria; order Hinthialibacterales; family Hinthialibacteraceae; genus WGLV01. The sequence continues at coordinate 260,052 of WGLV01000022.1, read as the reverse complement.
GAGTTGCGTGGGAGAATTCACCGATAAGATGAAACGGATCGCGCAGCCGTTCGGCGCCGTCTTCATGGTGTTGCAGGGCTTCGCCTGGGAGGCCCTGCGTCCCGCCGCCGAACAGAATCCCTCACTGATCCGTTACCCTTCCGCGCGTGAAACCCGCTTCATGGCGTACGACGCGGTAATTCACGGCGCGCATGGCCTGATGTACTGGGGGCTATCCTACACGCCGCCCGGCCATGACTTCATTCAAAACCTTTCCACAACGCTGAATGAACTGCGTGACCTGACGCCGGCCATCACCGGCGAGCGTTTTTTGCACGAACCCGCGCTTCGCTATCAGGAGCGCGGCTCATCCATCGCATCGGGCATCGAAACGCTTTGCCTCCGAGAGAGGCGGCGCAACGTTCTCATCGCCGTGAACACCTCTATCGACCCCGCCGCCGCTCGCTTTTACGCCTTGCCTGACGCCTTCACCGGTGTGGATGCACTGCGCGTATTAAACGAAGACCGCGCCGTCCAGTTCAATGGCGATTCATTTTTCGATGAGTTCGAAGGTCTCGCCGTTCATGTTTATATTCGCGACTTCAACTGACTATCGGGGAGATCGTTGCAATGAAAATCAGGATGCTAACCTTGCTTCTCGCCACGCTCATCGCGCAATCCGCCGGCGCTCAACCGGATGGCATGCTCCATCCCAATGGACGAACGCTCTTCCCCATCGGGTTTTACGAACTGCCGAAGGATGACGTGGCCCTGCGGGAGATGGCGAAGGCGGGCGTCAATCTGATCGTTTGCCATTCGCGCGAAGAGTTGGATCGCCTGCACGCCGCCGGCATGATGGGCGTCATATCGCTGCCGCTTCAAAACGGCCCCACCGGCGCCTTGCGTGAGGAAGTGGAATCGATGAAAGATCACCCCGCGCTGGCCGCGTGGGAAGGCCCCGACGAAATCGTCTGGAACTTCACCGCCGCCAGTATGCTCTATCGCGTTCAGCACGTCCACTCTCAATCCGGTGAATGGTGGAAGCAGACGCCTGATGCCTTGCGCTACGCCCGCGAACAGGCCAGCCGCGTCATCCCCGCCATGCGCGAAGCCGTCGCTTTGATTCGTGACGCCGGGTCGGCCCACCCGGCCTGGATCAACGAGGCGTTGCAGAGCGACGCCGTCTACGTGCGCCAGTACATGGATTTCGGCGACGTCACCGGATGCGACATCTATCCCGTCAAAAAAAACGACCGCCGCATTGAACGCATGGCGAGCGCGGTCGAACGCTGGAAGGCGGTGGGCCAGGGCAAACCGGTCTGGATGGTATTACAGGCGTTTTCATGGAACGAACTAGGCGACTACTACGGCGAAACGGAAACCGCTTATCCCTCGTTCGATGAATCTCGCTTCATGGCCTATGACGTAATCGCGCACGGCGCCGGGGGAGTGTTATATTGGGGTTCTCAATACACTAAATCCGAATTGTTTCGCCAGTCGCTCTACGCCCTGACCAGCGAGCTTAACGCCATTCAACCGTTTCTCATCGAACCGGATCAACCTGGGCTCATCGTCCGTTCTATTGAGATTGTTGAGGATGGCCCCGCGCCGCGCGGCGTTCTGGGATGTCTGAAAAAATCGGGGGATGACTGGTTGCTGATCCTCGTCAATGAAGACAACCATTGGCGCATGGGCGTCGAAGCCGCTTCTCCCCACGGTCTGGATGGTCGAACGTTTTATGAATTATACGGCGAAGATGAAGAAACCGCCACGTTCACAAATGGCGCCCTGACCACGCGTATGCCGCCTTATGGCGTGAAAGTGTTCTGCACCAGCCGTGACTATGAGACGTCCGAGCGATCGGGCCGGGAGTTCAATCCATGAAACGTTTTTGCCAATTCGCCTCGCTTCTCTTTCTCGCATCCACCATGCTGGCCGCCGCCCAGCCCAGCGTCATCAAACACGTGACGGTCTATTACGAACCCGGACGCTTCGGCGGCTGGCCCGCCAATTACGGCGTCTGGACCTGGGGCGATGAAATCCTCGTCGGCTTCAGCCGGGGGTGGTACAAAGATCTGGGCGAAGAGCGTCACAACATCGACCGCGAGAGGGCGGAAGAACATCTCTTCGCCCGCAGCCTCGACGGCGGCGAAACATGGTCCATCGAAGACCCGTCCGAGGTCATCGTGCCCTGGGGCGCGGCGCTGCACGGCGTTCGCCCGCCTGATCTCATCCCCAAAACGCCCATCCCCCTCACCGAGCCGATTCGTTTTAACGATCCTGATTTCTGCATGACGCTACGCATGCTCGACATCGACGCCGGGCCTTCGCTGTACTACGTCTCGTATAACCGGGGCCATGACTGGCGCGGACCGTACAATTTGCTGGTCCACGGCGTGGAAGGCATCGCCGCGCGCACCGATTACCTGATCGACGGCCCCAATGCCTGTACTCTCTTCCTCACCGCCGCCAAATCCAACGCTCAGGAAGGCCGCCCCTTCTGCGCCCGCACCACCGACGGCGGGCTGAACTGGAACCTCGTCTCATGGATCGGTCCTGAGCCGGAAGGCTTCGCCATCATGCCCTCCACCGTACGCCTGAGCGATCGCGATCTCGTCACCGCCGTGCGCCGCCGCGAGGCCGATAACCGCTGGATCGAGACCTGGGTCTCGCACGACAACGGCGCTTCGTGGACCTACCAGAGCCGCCCCATGCCGACGCTGGGCGAAGGCAACCCGCCCAGCATGATTCGTCTGCAAGACGGCCGCCTCTGCCTGACGTACGGACTGCGCGCCGCGCCCTATGAAATCCGCGCGCAATTCTCATCCGACGGCGGCGAGAACTGGAGCGATCCCTTCACATTGCGCGGCGAAGGCGGCGGGCGTGACATGGGCTATCCACGCACCGTGCAGCGCCCCGGCGGCGTCATCGTCACGCTTTACTATTTCCAGCATCCCGATAAGCCCGAACGCACCATCGAAGCAACGCTCTGGAAAGCGGATTGATATATTAAAAACGGGACGGCCAATCGACCGTCCCGTGATCCTGTTTTCATCATCATCAGCGCGAGGGAGTCCACTTCGTCTCCAGTTTGCGCTGATTCACCACGCAATCGCGAAGATAACTGATAAACAGAATGCAGAGGATGTATCCGATATTTTCATCCTGATCAATCCTTTATCTTGGTCATCATGATTCAGACGAAATTCGATCAAACAAAAACGGGGCGGTCATTCAGCCGCCCCGTCGTCATGACGAATCCTCGAAATCGCTCTACGCCGCTTCGCGGCTCACCTGACGCGCGATCTGCTGAATCGGAATGTTCGGCTGATCGTTGTGAATCGCCTCCACGATGAACTGCGGCGGATGCCACACCGACGGCAGGCCGATATTGCCCTTCTTCACCAGCTCGCGCTTCATCCACCACAGCCACTTCATATACTCCACCTTCAGCCGGTAACTGGGGAGTATCTTCAGCATGTATTTCGTGAATTGAAAGATGCGCGGGTAGCTGGCGAACAGGTGCGCGCAGTGCCCGATCAGCTCGATCAGCTCGCGGTTTTCCAGCTTGATGCTGGGCGCGAGGCCGTGGTAATACTCGCGGGGAATCTCTTTCAGATCGCCGGAGAATCCATAATCCTGCTCGCACATTTCACCCAGTTTGGTACCGGGGTACGGCGCGAAAAACGAAAACAGGTTGATGCGCGTGCGGCATCGGATATTCAGATCGATCGTCGCCAAAGCCGACTCGACCGTCTCGCCCGGCACGCCGAACATATTCTGCCCGATAACGTGAATGCCGTGCTGATAGTACAGGTCGCACGCCTTGATGATCTGCTCGGTCGACATGTTCTTCGCGAGAATCTTGCGGCGCAGTTCATCGTCGCCGCTCTCAATGCCCATCGCCACGCGGATGCAGCCAGCTTCCGACAGCAGCCGCGCTTCTTCCTCATCGGTCAGATCGGCGCGGATGTTGCAGATGAAAGGCAGCCCGATCTCGTCGCGGTAGCGCGGCAGAAACTCGCGCAACCAGCGCCGGTTGAGAATGAAAGTGTCGTCCTGAAAGGCGATGTACACCACCTTGTAGGTTTCTTTCAGCCACTTCAGTTCCGCGATCACGTTTTCCGCGCTGCGCTGCCGCGTCCAGCGCCCGTCCTGAAGGTCGCGCGAGACGTGATTGAAGCAGAACGTGCAGTCATACGGGCAGCCCCGCCCCGCCATGATGTAGCCCGAGCGCTGCTTCCACACGGCGAAATCGCGAATCAGTTCGCGGTCGGGAAACGGCAGGTTATCGAGTTCTTTCTTGCCCAGAAACGGGCGCGCCGCGTTGCGGGTGATCTTACCCCCCACGTTGAAGTGCATGGTATCGATGCCGGTGGGGTCGCGGCCTTCTTCCAGCGCCGTAACCAGTTCCAGCGTCGGGTATTCACCCTCACCGGTGCAGATGGCATCGACGCCTTCTTCTTCGATCATTTTCGGAAAAAACTGCGGATGCGGCCCTCCCACGAGAGAAAAGCACCGATGTTCGCGTTTGATTTCCTGATTGATCTGCGAATAGCGCGGCCACGTGCTGGTGGTGGCTGAAAAAGCCACCATGTCAGGTTGAAGCTTTTTGATTTTTTCTACATAATCAGGCCCATCGTCCACATTGATCGCGGTGACGCGGTGGCCGTGTTCTTTCAACACCGCCGAAATGTATGACGCGCCCAGCGGTTGATGGCTGAGTATGATATCGTCAAAAATAAAGGTTACATGCATGCGACGCTCCTCAACATCGAGTATGGTAGTCGCTATTTCGTTGATTTTACAGTGAGTTAACCCGTTCGATCAAGAGATAACTTGACTATTTTTGTCGCCTTTACACTGACCGCCGTCGCTTTAACCCTGGGCCCGCTCGCTTTGGGCGAGTGGCTGCTCGTCCGTGCGGGCGTCACGCCCGCTCCTCTCAATCGCGCTCTCGGTTGGGGCGCCGGGATGAGCGTAATCACCCTGCTGCTGTCGTTTCTCGGGCTGATCGGCTTGTATATTCCACAGGTCATGTGGTTGATCTGGAGCCTCCTGCTGGCGGTGGCGGTGTTCCAGCTGCCGCGTTTTACCCCCTCTCTTTCTCAACCGGGTGATCTTCGCCCCTCCGAAGCCGGATGGACGTCGGTTTCGTTGCGCATTAGCGTCAGCGTGCTGTTGGTTGTGATTTTCACTACGGTTATGACGCCCGAATCGCGGCACGATCCCTACGATTATCATCTCAGCGCCCCCTTGCAGTACATTCTCGCCGGGCGCTTTATTGAGATTCCCTGGCACGTATTCACCTACATGCCCAAGAACGGCGAGACCCTGTACGGATTCGCCCTGGCGGTGGGCAACGACAGTTTCGCCAAGCTGATTCATTTTCTGTTTGGTTGTTTCATCCTGCGCCTGATGTACGACTGGCTGCGCGGATCACATGGATATGAGACCGGCTTGCAGTGCGCGTTCTGGGCGGTTGGCCTTCCCGTATTCGGCTTCGTCGCGACCTCGGCGTATATCGATCTGATCAGGGCCTTCTGGGAGATTCTCGCGCTCTATTGCCTCTACCAGACATGGGAGACGCCCGAGCGGAAATCCGCGTATTTCGCCATGTCATTCTGGTTCGCGGGAATGTCGCTGGGGACGAAATACGTAGCGTGGGCGGTCTTCTGGCCGGGCTTCTTTCTGCTGGCGTTGATTACGTTCATCCGCTTTCATCGCTCGTTCCGCTGGCGGCTTCTCCCGCTATTCGCTTTGGCGTCAGTCGTCCCGGTCACGTCCTGGCTGGTTCTCAACGCGGTCTGGACCGGCAATCCCGTCTATCCGCTGCTCCCGAGCCTGTTCGGCTATCGCGCACCAGCAGCCCATGAAGCCTATGAATTCATTCGTGGACACGCCCCGTCCTCCGATATCTTTAATACATTTTCATCCGGACTGGCGTATTTCATGAAGCGCAACTGGGCGTTGCTGCTTGATGGCAATGCGCTGTACTCGTTGGGGCTTCTCGGCCTGATCCTGACGCCGTTGCGGTTCAAGACGGCGAAATCCGGCGAAGAATGGCCCGCATGGGCGTACGCCGGTCTCGGGATCTACATCTTCACATCCGGCGTGGCGTTCTTCTTTTTCGCCGATAATTTCGATGGACGCTTTTTTCTTTCCTCGCTGATTCTTCTGGCGATTCCAGCGACGTTTTTGTTCAACGCCCTCCGCCGCCATCTCGAACAACATTCCAACTGGGGGCCGTATTTCCTCCCGCTGATTGTATTGCTGCTGTTCTCAAACGCCTTGATCTACCGCTACTCTCAATTGACCGCGCTGAATGAATCGATGCTCCCCGCGCTGACCGGCGCGCAACGTTCGGCGGCCCTGTCGGCCCACTTCCCCTTTTACCCCATCATTGAATGGGCCAATGAAAACCTCCCTGACGACGCGTTTGTACTGGGGCTTGGCTATCCGCTTGAACGCCGCGACGCTCCCCGCCTTAAGTTCGGCTATTTCCCTTTCGCGCTGCGGCTCGACCGCCCCTCGCCTCAGGAGCTCGCCAACGCGTTGCGCGATTATGGAATCACGCACGTGCTTGAACCGTTCATCGAAATCAAGCCGGGCGTCGAACTCGCCATTCTCAAGCCCGATTACCTGATTCCCGTTTTTCAATATCGCGGCTCCACCCTGTATCGCCTGCGCGGCGCCGGCGAACCCGCATGACGGAACGCTGGCTGATGATCCGAAATGGGGCGGTGGGAGACACCATCCTGCTCAGCGTCCTGATTCAGGCGATCCGCGCCGCGCGACCCGATACTGAAGTCGATGTGATGGGCGTACTCGAACGCGTCGAGTTACTGATCGGCGAAAACCTCGCCCGCGCCGCTTGTGACGCCGAACGCATCCGGCTGGATACGCTCTACGGCGGCGGCCCGTTGCATCCGGACGCTCAATCCTTTTTCGCGGGTTATTCTCACGTCCTGTTTTTCACCGCGAATCCGGATTCCGCGCTGGAATCGAAACTCCGCGCCCGTCCCGATCAATGGGTCCGCGCATACCCCGCTCTGCCCCCGCCAGGATACGCGCATCACGCCTCGCGTCATTATCTCGGCGCGGTAGCCGATTGCATTGCGGTCGGCCGCACGCCGAATCCGGTCATCCAACTAACCGATCGAGAACGCGCCGAGGCGGCGGACGAATTGCGTGCGCGCGGCCTGACCGGGGCGCCGATTGCCGTGGTTCATCCCGGCGCGGGTTCGCGCGCCAAACTCGCCCCGCTTGATGAATTTGAACGCGAACTCGACCGCCGGCCGCACGCGGGTCTCCTCATCGTCGAAGGCCCCGCCGACGCGGATTCCGTCAGCGCTTTCACTTCGCGCCTGCCCGCCGAAACCACTCGCTGGGTCGTTCGCGGACGCCGCCTGCGTTCGCTCGCCGCGTTGCTGTCCCATGGCGGCCGCTTCATCGGCAACGACAGCGGCCCCGCCCATCTCGCCGCCGCGCTGGGGCTGCCCGTCACGGTGTTTTTCATCGCCAGCGACCCGCGCGTGTGGGCGCCGCTGGGGCCGCTCGTCGAGGTCCGGCGGCTTGAGGTTGAACCTTCCGCCTGACTTGCGCTCAAACCCTCGTTCAGGGCTTTCACGAACGCATGGACGCGCTATACTCTTTCCTTGTTTGAAGGGGAATCGTCCCCAACCTGAAACGAACATCCACGGGGCGCTAGCTCAGCTGGGAGAGCACTACCTTCGCAAGGTAGGGGTCGAGGGTTCGAATCCCTTGCGCTCCACGTTTTGAATGTCCAACCCCTTTCGGCCAAGGCTGAAAGGGGTTTTTCGTGTATCAGTCACAGCCGCGCATCTCCGCCCTTCAGCGCCCGCCCCACTATCGAACCGTCTCGATTCGCCGTATGCTTATCCGGCTCAAACGCCTATCACTGTTTTCCATAAAAGGGGACGCATCATGAAACAATACTTCCAACGCCGTCATTTCCTCGAAGCCGGTCTGGGCGCCATCGCCGCGGCGGGACTCGGCGCCGGCATCGCATCCAGCGCCGCTGAATCCGGCAAGGCGGAGATCGGTCTGATTCTCTACACCCTCCGCGATTATCTCAAAACCAAAGACGACATCGCCCGAACGCTGGAGAAGGTGAAAAAGATCGGCTACAACAACGTCGAAATCACCAGCTGCGAAGCGGTCACCATCCCCGAACTCGCCAAAATCCTCAAAGACAACGAGCTGAAAGCCGTCTCCACCCACTCCTCCTGGGATCGCATGCTGAACGATCTCGACCGCCTGGTCGACGAACACAAAGAGATCGGCTGCTCGCACATGTGCGTCGGCAGTATGCCGAACGATTTCCGCAACGGAGAGGGCTATCACAAGTTCGCGAAAATGGCGAGCGAAGTCGGAGAAAATCTCAAAAGCCACGGCATGACCTGGGGCTACCACAACCACAATTTCGAGTTCCATCACTTTGATGGCAAAGCCGGTCATCAGATTCTGGTCGATGAATCCACTCCCGGCGCCTTTAACTTTGAAATCGATACCTATTGGGTTCAGGCGGGCGGCGCCGACCCCGCCCAGTGGATCGGGAAAGTATCCGGCCGCGTCCCCACCGTCCACATGAAAGATATGCTCATGCTCGACGGCAAACAGGTTTTCGCCGAAGTCGGTGAAGGCAACCTCAACTGGCCCGCCATTCTGAAAGCCTGCCAGGCCGCCAATCCCAAATACCTGATCGTCGAACAGGACACCTGCTACCGCGACACGTTTGATAGCATCGCTACCAGCATCAAAAATATGAAATCGTGGGGGCTTGTGGCATAACCGAAGCAATACCAGCGAAGTCAAACCAGATTGAATCAGGGCGGCTCAATGCCGCCCTTTTTCGTCGCGGCGCACTCCTCTTGCGAGTTGGATAGCGGTCACGATCGGTGATATTCGTTTTGTACCCGGATACAACCGCGAATATCACGAGAATAAGCTGTTTTTCGCTATCCCCGGTCCGATCGCAACTCTGGCAACAACGATAACCAGCGGTTATGATACACGTTGTGGATTCCGAGACCGTTCACGCCCTCCCGAAGGAACGGTCCATCCGCGTCTGCATGCCGCCAGCGGAATGCAACCCAATCCAACCAGAATCGGACGGTATCGAGAAAGCACGCTCTGACCATGGACTATCGAAGCACGCTGAACCTGCCCAAAACCGACTTTCCCATGCGCGCCAATCTGCCTCAGCGCGAACCCGAGTTCCTCAAAAAATGGGAAGGACTCGACCTCTACCACGCCATTCGCGAACAGCGCAAGGACAAAACGGCCTTCGTTCTCCATGACGGCCCTCCCTACGCCAACGGCGAAATTCACATGGGCACGGCCCTCAACAAGATTCTCAAAGACCTGGTCAATAAATCCAAGTTGCTGCTGGGCATGAACACCCATTACCGCCCCGGCTGGGACTGCCACGGTCTGCCGATTGAAAACGCGGTGGTTCAGCAGTTGACCGAAGAAGAACGCGACAGCCTCCCCGCCGGCGAAATCCGCCGCCGTTGCCGCAACTACGCCCTCAAATTCGTCGATAAACACCGCAAGTCGTTCAAGCGGCTGGGCGTCATCGGCGACTGGGAACGCCCTTACCTCACTCTCAAACCCGAGTTCGAGGGCGAAGAGATGCGCCAGTTCGCGCGGCTGGTTCGCAAAGGCTACGTCTATCAGGGCCTCAAACCCGTTCACTGGTGCCCCGTGTTTAAAACCGCGCTGGCTGAAGCCGAGCTCGAATACGAAGACCACGTCTCTCCCGCGATCTTCGTCCGCTTCCCCTTCACGCCGGAATCCACCGCCAAGCTGACCGGAAAATGCCCGGCGCTGAGCGGAAAGCCCGTCAACGCCGTCATCTGGACCACGACGCCCTGGACGCTGCCCGCCAACCGCGCCGTCTGTCTCCACCCCAACTTCATCTATACCTTCATCGACGCCGGGGATGAAAGCATCCTCATCGCGAAAGACCTCGCCGCTTCTTTCACCGAAAAAACCGGTCTCGCGGCGAACGCGTCGCATGGCGATTTCACTGGCCGCGAACTCGAACAGCTCGGCCTGGCCATGACGCCTCCCTTCTCCGAGACTCCCGTTCCAATCATCTGTGGAACGCACGTCACGCTTGAGCAGGGGACCGGCGCCGTCCACACCGCGCCCGGCCACGGCCATGAAGACTACCTCGTCTCTCTCGAATACAAGTTGGAGGTCTTCTCCCCGGTTGACGACGCCGGGTGCTATACCGCCCAGTCGCCCATCCTGCAGGGCGTCTTCGTTGAGAAAGCCAACCAGCCCATTCTCGAAATGCTGAAAGAAAAAGGGCTGCTCATCCACCACGAAAACTATAAACACTCCTATCCCTATTGCTGGCGCAGCAAACGCCCCATCATCTTCCGCGCCACCCGCCAGTGGTTCGTTTCGCTCGAAGAAGACAACCTGCGCCAGCGCCTGCTCGACGCCATTGATTCAAAAGTGCAGTGGGTTCCCGCCTGGGGCCGCTCGCGCATTCGCGGCATGGTGGAAAACCGGCAGGAATGGTGCATCTCGCGCCAGCGCTCGTGGGGCGTCCCCATCCCGGCGCTCTACATCGGCGACTCGGACCAGGCCATTCTCGACCCTGAATTCATCGAAGAAGCCGCCGCCATCATTCAGACCGAAGGTACGGACTTCTGGTTCAAGGCGATCGCTGAGTCCGAACAGCTCAATCGCATCAAGCGTCTTTCCGCTCTGTTGCCTGAAGGCAAGACGGTGAATGACGTCCGGCTTGAGACCGATATTCTCGACGTCTGGTTTGACTCGGGCGTCACTCATCATTCCGTCATGGCCCAGGAGGAAGGCGTCTTTCCCGTCGACCTTTATCTCGAAGGCAGCGACCAGCATCGCGGCTGGTTCCAGTCGTCGCTCGTCACTTCCGTGGGCGCGGGTCACGAACCGCCCTACAAGACCGTGCTAACTCACGGCTTCACGGTGGATGAAACGGGCAAAAAACTGTCGAAAAGCCTTGGTAACTACGTCGTACTTGATGATCTGCTGAAAGAAACCGGCGCCGACATCATCCGCCTGTGGGTGGCCTCTGAAGATTTCCGCGGCGACGTATCGTTCTCCAAAAACATTCTCGCCCGCACCACCGAATCGTACCGCCGTATCCGCAACACGGCGCGCTTCATCCTCGGCAACCTTCACGGCTATTCGCACGAACACGCCGTCACTGAAGAAGATCGCCGCGGCCTCGACCGCTGGATACTCAACCGCTGGCGTGAAACCAAACGCCGCATCCTCTCCGCCTACGAGATGTACGATTTTCACCGTATCGTGTACGACGTGAACAACTTCTGCAGCGTCGATCTCAGCGCGCTCTATCTCGACATCATCAAGGATCGCCTCTACGTCAGTGGAAAAGACAGCCTGGAGCGCCGCTCCGCGCAAACCACGCTGGCCGAAATCATCATCGACCTGACGCTTTGCCTCGCGCCTATTCTCTCGTTCACCAGCGACGAAATCTGGGATGAATTGCGCACCATGGGGCTCGTTACGGAGAGCTGCGTATTTCTTCGCCTCACCGAACAAAACGGAAAAAAACCGGATTCCGCGTTATTGGAAGAGTGGGAACGCGTTTTTCAATTACGCGCCGAAGCCATCAAGGTCATCGAACTGGCCCGCAAGAAAGAAATCATCGGCCACTCGCTCGATTGCCGCGTGGTGTTTGAAACCAGCGACAATACTTGGAAAACCGTGATCGAACGCGCCGCCGCCGCGCCCCTCGGCGACGACCTCGCCTCGATCCTCATCGTGTCTCAGGCGGGATTTGGGGACGCGAACGGAATGGACGTCGTCGAAACCAGCGTCGAACTGCCTCTCCGCATCGGCGTCGCCAAGGCGGCGGGAGAAAAATGCCCCCGCTGCTGGCACTATGACGAAGCGGTAAAAGATCCCGAAAGCGACGTCTGCCCCCGCTGCGGCGATGTCATGCAAACCATCTCCGCGTAACCGGCGGCGATAGACGAACGACAGAGTGATTTGGAATGAATAAACCGGCCGCATCTCCAACCCGCTCGGCCTGGAGCGACCTGATCTGGGTGTTCGCTCTGGCGAACGGCGTTTTTATCATCGACCAGGCGGCCAAATACTGGGCGGTGGTTACGCTCAAAAACCAGCCCGCCATCACCATCATCCCGGGAGTGTTCTACTTCGCCTATGGTGAAAACACGGGCATCGCCTTCGGCCTGTTTCAAAATCACGGCGGCTGGCTGCACGTCATCACGCCGCTCGCTTTCGCGCTTTTGCTCTACCTGATCTACAAACAATTCGCCGAAGCCGGTATGGACGCCTGGTACCGGCTGATCTTCGGCCTGCTCATCGGCGGCGCTATTGGCAACATTTACGACCGCATGCTTAACGGCTATGTGGTCGATTTTATTGACGTCTACATCAATACCTATCATTGGCCCACCTTTAACATGGCTGACAGCGCACTCTGCGCCGGTCAGGCCCTGCTGGTGATCAAACTGCTCTTCTTCGAGCGCGGTCCTGAACCCGCGAGTCAACCCGAATCCTCCGGCGCCGCGCTCGAATCCGATCCAGCCGCGACTGAAAACAAACCGCCATGCACCCCATCCTGATCGATATAGGCGGCTTCCCCATCACCACCTACGGCTTGATGGTGGCCATCGCGTTTCTCACCTTCTGGTGGGTCACGGTCCGGCGTGGCAAGCGTCTGGGTTACGATCCTGAATTCATCCAGAATCTGCTGACTCTCATCGTCATCAGCGCGATGGTGGGCGCGCGGCTGCTGCACGTCGTGGTGAGCTTCGACGAATATCGCCAGAATCCCTGGAAGATTTTTTCCCGCGAGGGTTATGTCTTTCTCGGTGGATTCCTCGCCGCCGTGGTGGTTTCAGCCTGGTATATCCGCAAGCATAAACAGAGCGTATTGGGTGTTGCCGACCTGTTCGCCCCGTATCTCCCGCTGGCTCATTCCATCGGCCGCGTCGGCTGTTTTCTCTACGGCTGCTGCTGGGGAGGGGTGTGTAACGCGCCTTGGGCGGTCCGATTCCCTGAAAACTCACCCTCCTGGATCGATCAATACAACAATGGCCTCATCCCGGCGAACCAGCCCTGGTCCTTGCCGGTTCACCCGACTCAGTTGTATGAATCGTTCTTTCTGCTCGGCCTGTTTTTCTTTTTGCGTTGGCTGCGCGGCCGGCAGACGTTTAAAGGCCAGCTCGCCATGACTTATCTCATCGCCTATGGCGTGGGACGCTCGATCATCGAACATTTCCGCGTCGATCCGCGCGGGTTTATCGCGGGGCTGTCCACTTCACAATGGATCGGCCTCCTCATGACCGCGCTCGGCGTATGGGGATACTGGATTCTACGCAACAAGGCGTTCCCTCCTGAACGTCCCGTTGCATCTCCCTCAGAGTAAAAAACCAGTCATGCTATTCATTGCTCTCGTCGCCCGTCCTGTTACTGTCGCCAACGGCGCCGGTTCGTTTTGAACCTCCGCACGCCCGGTGAAAATCACGAAAAAAAGTGAGTTTCGCCATGAGGAATTCGAACGGCGCTTTGGCGGTATGTCATAACCTTTGCCGGCTGATTTGAACGCAACCATTCTGACTGGAAGGAACCAACATGCAAATCGCGGTAATAGGAACAGGATACGTGGGGCTGGTCGCGGGGACCTGCTTCGCGGAAACCGGCAACGACGTAATCTGCGTTGACGTGAATCAGGCCAAGATCGACGGCCTCAAGCAGGGCGTTATTCCCATTTACGAACCGGGTCTGGAAGAGCTGGTCAAACGCAACGTGCGCGAAGAGCGCCTCACCTTCACAACCGATCTCGAAAGCGCCGTCAAAACCTCGCTGCTCGTCTTCATCGCGGTGGGTACGCCGCCCGGTGAAGACGGCTCCGCCGACCTGCGCTATGTGCTCGACGCGGCGCGCGGCGTGGGACGCGCTATGGAACGGTTCAAAATCATCGTCATCAAATCGACCGTCCCGGTCGGTTCGGCCGCCAGAGTGCGCGGCGCCGTGGCCGATGAACTCAAACAACGCGGCGCCGAGATCGAGTTCGATGTCGTCTCGAACCCTGAGTTCCTCAAAGAAGGCGCCGCTATCGACGATTTCATGAAACCGGACCGCGTGGTCATCGGCGTCGATAACGTCCGTACAGGCGAGATCATGAAAGAACTTTATTCGCCTTTTCTCCGCACCGGCAAACCCATTTTCATTATGGACAACGCGTCCGCCGAGATGACCAAATACGTCTCCAATGCCATGCTGGCGACGCGCATCTCATTCATGAACGAGATGGCGCGCCTCAGCGAACACTATGGCGCCGACGTCGATCTCATCCGTCACGCCGTCGGCTCCGACTCGCGAATCGGATACCCGTTTCTCTTCCCCGGCGCGGGGTACGGCGGCAGTTGCTTTCCCAAAGACGTCAAGGCGCTGATCGCGATGGGTGAAGCGGCGGGTTGCCCCACTCCCGTCATCCGTGCGGTGGAAGACGTAAACGCCGCGCAGAAGCGGGTCTTGATCGAAAAAATGAAAACTCGTTTTCAGGACGGCCTAGCGGACAAGACCATCGCCGTCTGGGGGCTGGCGTTCAAACCCAAAACCGACGACATGCGCGAGGCGCCCGCCGTTGTATTGATCGAAGCCCTGCTTGAAGCCGGCGCCGCCGTCGCCGTGTACGACCCCGTCGCCATGCCCAACGCCCGCGAACGCTTCGGAGACTCGATTCAATACGCCAACAAGATGTACGATTGCCTGAACGGCGCGGATGCGTTGGCGTTGGTGACCGAGTGGGACGAATTCCGCCGCCCCAACTGGGATGCGATTCGCTCCGCCATGCGCGGTCTCGTCCTGTTTGACGGCCGCAACCTGTACGACCCGAAAAAAATGCGCTCGATGGGATTTGAATATTACGGAATCGGAAGGCCATGAACGAACACACCGGCGTTGAACGGCGCGATTGGATGAAATGGATCGGACTGTGGCTGGCGCTGGCCGGCGCCTACGCAGCCCTGCGTTCCTTCACGTTTTTCGCCGCGCTGGTTCATGACGACGGCCTCTTTTTGTATACCGGTCAGGCCTGGGCGGCGGGCGAGCTTCCCTATCGCGATTTTTACGACCACAAGCCGCCCGGTCTCTTTTTCTTCCTGTCGCTTCCCTGCCGCCTGACGCCGTTCAACCTGTTCGCCGTCAAACTCGCCTCCGTTCTCTGGCTGGCGCTGGGCGCCGTCTGGCTGTACCGGGTAAGCCGGAAATTCGCGGGCCGCGCGATTTCGCTCGCTCTGTTGCCCTGGTTCGTGCTATACACCAGCGCTTACGCCACTATCCGCACCGGCGGCCTGACCGAAGAAAGCGCGCTGCCCTTCCTCGCTCTTGCGTACGGCCTGAGCCTGAATCGAACGCGTGGATGGCGAACGTCGTTGTGGGCCGGTCTCGCTTTTGGCGCGGCCATCCAGTTCCGTCAGACGTTCGCGCTTTCGTCCCTGTTTCTCTATTCGCTCATTTTGCTCGACGCCCTCAGTGGCGAGCGATCCATCCGGTCCTGTCTCTCTCACGCGCTGGCGTTGTCATTCGGAATGCTGATTCCCGAGTTGTTCGTTTCACTCTATTTCGCTCTGAACGGCGCATGGACGCAGTATTTTAAAGCCAGCTATCTCGCCAACTTCGTCTACGTCGGCGCCCGGCCGCACAACACGTGGAGCGGCGTCATCCAGGCGCAGCGCGAGATCATCGAATCAACCGGTCCCTACCTGTTGGCGCCACTCTTCGCCGTGGCGTCGTTGCCTTTCGCGCAAGACAGGCGCTGGCGAATGCTGCTTCCCCTGCTGGCGGCGTTCTCCGGCGATCTGCTGGCCGCGTCGCTCAGCGGCGAATACTACAGCCATTACTACGTTCAGGCCGCCGTATCGATCCACCTGTTGTTCTGTTTCTCGGCGCAGGGTTTCGTCGATGCGATCAACTCCGCGCGAAATCGCGGCCTCACTCGGCCCCACGCCCTGCTAGCCATCGCGCTCACCATCCTGACCGCGATGGCCTTCCTCAGTTTGAGCGCTCTCGGCGTCCGGCAATACGTCAGCGATTACATGTCGATTCTCCATGACGATGCCAATCCGCATGGAACCCGCGCTTTTCAGAGAAGCGTCGCGGACGCGGCGGCCTTCGTCACCGAACCGGATGAGCGAATTCTGCTGGTTGGCCAGTCGCCCAACTCGGTCTATTTCCTCGCCAGTCGCTACGCGGGATCGCGTTACTATCACTACTCTCCGCTCTGGAAAGAAAAACTGGCTGACGTGGTTGGAGAAGCTGAATACGCGCGTTTTCTCGCCGATCTTCATACGCGGCGCCCCGCGCTGATCCTGGTGGATCTGACGCGCATGCGCGGTGAAGCCCCGCCGGAGTGGATCGAAACGAAAGCACCCGGCTCGGGTGAATACATCAAACAGAACTACACGCCGTTGCATGACGCGCCCGGCGCGTCGATTCCCGACGACGAGTGGTTCTGGTATGACATCCGGATTAATTTCTGGATACGGAACGATCTGGTCGACCGCGCCGTTTCGCGCTTGCATGAAAAACAGGCAGGCTGAAATTCAACCTGCCCCGTTGAATGTTCATCACATAACCATGCGTTCTTATCCGCCCTGCATCGCTTTCGACCGCCGCTCGATTTCTTCTGGAGATACGTCTTCAACATGAGTCGCGAAGTACCAGACATGGCCGAAAGGATCGCGTAATTTCGCTCCCCGGTCTCCGTAAAACTTCGTCTCTGGCGGCGTGACGATCTCCGCTCCCGCCGATTCCGCCTTTGATACCAGCGCGTCCACATCCTCCACGTAAAGAAAAATCGTTACCGGCGAGCCGCCGATGGTCGACGGGCTGAGCACGTCCATCTCGGGGAACTCATCCGCCAGAAAGATCGGCGCTTCGCCGATGCGCAATTCCGCATGGCCCACTTTCCCGCCGGGCGCGCCGATCCGCATGGTTTCCACCGCGCCGAAAGCCCGTTGGTAAAAATCGATCGCCGACGATGCGCCATTCACGCATAGATAGGGCGTTACGCCATGAAATCCATCTGGAATCGGTTGAACGGAAGGGGACATCGCTCTCGCTCCTGAATCGATCGGGTTAACCCCATGATGAATCAGGCGAGATGTTGATGCAAAACATTTATCGGCGTTTTGATTCCCAGTCCGCACGGGAGAATGACTGGTTCTGAATCGCCCCCGGGCCGCTCGGGGCCTGATTCCCTCGAACGAAAGCCCCGAGTTTCTTCTTGCGAACGTACCAGTCCTGCACGCCCAGCGTACGGTAATCGATCACCCGGCAGACCTGTTTCGGTATGAAAACGTAGTGATCCTCGTTTGTCAGATCGAGCCCATCACGGTCGGTAAAAAAACAGACGTGGAGATACTTGTCGACCTCTTCCTCCACCACGCCGTTGAGCAACACTTCGCTCATCGCGCGCCCCTCTAGCGGATCGCGATCGCCGCCATGTTGCGGCCATACCCTTCGCCCTGACGCCGGTATGAATAAAACCGCTCGTCTCCGACGGTGCAGTCCTCCGAAATTTCGATATTGTCTTCCAGTAGACCCGCTTCGATCAGCTGATAATAATTCAGGCCATGCAGATCGATGCAGCGATTTTTCGCGTCGAAGCAATCGTGATATTGACACCATCCGTCGATGAAATACGCCCAGGTGTCTTCGCCCACTTCAAAATAATCGAATGAGATTCCCGGCCCGATCCACGCTTTCAATTTCGCGGGGTCGATGCCGAACTCCTCGTTCATACGATCCGCCGTCTTTTTGGCGATGGCCTTGAGCGTCCCGCGCCACCCCGCATGGGCGATCGCGATCGCGCTCCCGTCTTCCGCCGCCAGCATGACGGGAATACAGTCCGCCGTCAGAATGGCAAGCGCCGCGCCAGGCTGTGCGGTCATCATACCGTCGCCTTTGCACAACTGCGCGTTGGCCGCCAATGCGCCGGCGCCCGCCTGTTCGCTTGAAACGGGATGAATCAGGTCGCCGTGTTCCTGATAGACGAAAGTCAGTTTTTCCGCCTCCACGCCCAACAGACCGGCGGCGCGCCGCCGCGCCTCTCGTACGTCTTCTTCCCGCCCGGCGTTGAAGCTGAGATTATCCGCCATGCTCGACGCGTCATCGGGGCCGATGAACCCATGGCTCAGGTTGGGAACGGATGAAAGCAGTTTGGATTGAATCAGAAACATTCGCTTTCCTTTTTCTCATTCAGGCGTTCGCCCCTCCGCTTGCTCAGCGGAGGCCGCGCCTATGTTCTATATCCACGTGATGATAGGATGACATTCTCAGTCAGGGAACCAGCGCCAACGGTGGATTCCCTTGAAAAAACAACCACAATAATCCGCGCGGCATGGTCAGAAGACATGACGAACGCCGGGCTGATTCGTTTATACTATATAGCCATTACACGCCCCGTGAACTGGAAAGGAAGCAATCGCATCGCCATGAGTTTTCGTATCCCCGCCCAGTGGCGCTACTCTAAAACCCTAATACTCATCGCCGCGGCGGCCATGCTGCTCGGCGCCTGCCAGCAGAATGAACCCGCGGTCCAAGCCGTTGACGTCACGGCGATGGTTGAACAGGGGCGAATCGATCAGGCTCTGGAAACCGTCTCTCAGGCGTTAAGCGAAAATCCGCGAAATGCGGGGCTTTTATACAATTTCGCCCTTCTCCTCAATCTCAAAGGCGATTACGAAGAAGCGCAACGCAACGCCGCCAAAGCCCTCAATTACGAGCCGAACGATCATGACCTGCTCCAGTTGCTGGCCGAGATCAGCCTCAACCAGGGCGGCGCCCGTCAGGCGCTCGATTATCTTAACCGTATGGCGCCCGATGATCGCAACCAGCCCCGAACCCAATACCTGACCGCCGTGCTTCACCTGCGTGACAACCAGCTTCAACAGGCCGAGGGCGCCCTGCGCAACACCATCGCGCTGGGTGACGCCAGCCCCTTGGTCAAAGCGACTCTCGCCTACGTAAAAATCATGCAGGGCGACGCGGATCAGGGCAAAGCCTATCTGGCTGAAGCCGAGGCGTCCACGGCCCGGTCGGACGAAGCCGTCCGTCAGATCGCGGAATGCTATCTCGAACTGGGCGATCCCCAGAAAGCGCTCGACCTGGCGAATACGCTAAAACCCGAAGAACGCCGCGACGCGCAGCTCTGGACGCTGATCGGACGCGCTCAACTGGCGCTGTTGCATTACGGCGAATCGGAGAGCGCCTTTACTCGCGCTCTGGTTTGTCCCAATTCAACGCCGTGGCATCGCGTCTATTACGCGCGCATGCTGTTCGCCGCCCAGCGTGAAGATGAAGCCCTCGCTCAGGCGCAGAGCGCGGAAGAGGCCCTCGCCCGTAATGAAGACGCTATGCGCGGCCCTGAACTCTATAACCTGCTGGCGACGTTATACGCCCGCAAAGGCCAGTTTTTGCGCGCACATAAATACCTGACGCTCTCGCTCAACCTCGATGGACAACAACCTAAGGTGTACGAATTGCTTGAGCGGCTCCGTGAAGGCCCCAAAGCCGGCGAGCCAACGCCCGCGTCCGCTGATGAAACCGCGCAACCCGCCGCCGGCGATGCGGCGGAGGCCGCCCTGCCCCTCGCCACGCCATGACGCCGCCCGTTCGTGAAATCCTCATCGATCGCAAGCGAATCGATGCGCGCATCGCGGAACTCGCGGAAGAGATCCGCTCGGTTTACGGCGGACAGCCTGTCGTCCTGGTATCCATTCTGAAGGGTGGATTCATCTTTCTCGCCGATCTGTGCCGCGCGCTCGGCATGGATGTGGAGATCGGCTTTCTCGCTCTTTCCAGTTATCAGGGCGAGACGGAACGTCAAAGCAAAATTCAGGAAAGCAACCTCGCTTTGCCCGATCTGACCGGACGCCACGTCCTGATCGTGGAAGACATCCTCGATCGTGGCCCCAGTCTGGCGCATGCCATCCGCCGCTGCCAGAGTGAAAATCCCCAATCGCTCCGGACCTGCGTCCTGCTGGTGAAAGAAGGCGTGGAACGAATCGAATATCCGCCGGTCGACTTTACCGGCTTCACCATCCCCAACGTGTTCGTCGTGGGGTATGGACTCGACTACCGCGAGCGCTACCGCCAACTTCCCTTCATCGCTGTTCCCGAGTTGGATTGAATTAAACCCACTCATCCAGCATCATATTTTTCACAAAAAAAGGGGCGAGATGCTGATCTCGCCCAATTCATCTTGCGTTGTAGGAAAATCATTCGCCAATTGGTTTTCGTTTTAAAAAATTTCCTCTCGGTCAGGCAATGGTCGGCTGTTTCGCGAGCCAGTCGAGAAAGCGTTTTGAACACCCCTGCCGTTCGGCGGCCGCCTGCAGAAACGACAGGTATTTCTCTCCCGGTCTCAGGTTATTCGCCGTCTTGTCGGGCCAGGCCGCATACGCGAAGGCTTCAACCCCATGCCCATTCGAGTCATGCACCAGCACGCGCTTGCGGTAGTATTTCAATTCGCGGACGCTGGCTCGCCGGTCGAGCAGAAAAACCTGTTCTTCCGGAATCGCGTACAATACGCCTTCAACCACCTCGCCCGGCGCCGGCGCGATGTTGGCCAGCCCCCGGCGTTCGAATGAAAAATGCTCGTCCTCCAGCACGTTGAACGTGAGCCGGTAGTCAGGCAGTACGGCGTACTGGTATGAAATCGCCGCCACGCCGCAACGGTTCAGCCGTTTGGGGTCCATATTGAGACAATAGGCGAAGTAAAACTCACGCCCTTCACCGGCGTCGATGATTCCCATGATCCGCACACCCGCCTTTCTCCAGATTTCGAATCAATAGAGATTCCCCGCGCGCTTGTTCATACCCCTCGCGCGCGGTGCAAAATCCTCATCGCATTGCATGAATCAACGCCGCCGGACCACGTCCCGCGGCGCCTCCCCAAGGTTCGGCTATTGCTTGGCGCCTGACATCCGGATCAGGCCCTGTTGTTTTTGCGTTTTCAGAGAAGGCGTCTTGTCCAGGCTCTTGCCCTGTGGAAGGTCTTCAAGGTTACCCATCGCTTTTTCGATGGCGGCGCGTTCGTTCTCTGACTCGTCGCTCCAGTCGATGTACTTGTCATCCACGTTGGTTTCGAGAAATCCGGTGGCGCCGCTGCTTTGCAGGTCTTTCACGCGTTGAATGTTGTCGATCTGGGCGAAATCGTACGGATCGTCGACGTTAACCAGTTTGGGCGTGATAAAGACCAGCAATTTCTGCTTCTCATTGTCCTTGCTCTTGGTTCCAAACAATCCGCCGATCACTGGAATACTGCTCAGAATCGGCACGCCCGAACGCGAATTCCGCGTGGTGCGGTTAATGATGCCGCCGAGCACCACGGTTCGTCCCGATTTGACCGTTACACTGGTATCGATGAACGAACCGTCCACCGCCAGCGCTTCGCCGACGTTCGCCAGTTCAACGCGGCGCGCGCGGGTGTCTTCAATGTTGATGTACATCTCGACGTACCCCGCTTCGCTGGCGTAAACCTCAAGGTTGATTGTGGTACCGACGTTGCGGAACTGCTGGGTGTAATAGTCGCCGCCCACGCCGCCGAAAAAATTCGATTGGCGCGATGAAAACGGCTCCTGCGAACCGAGGTTGAACGATCCGACGCCGCCGTCCTGAATTAACAGCCTCGGGCTGGCGATGACCTCCGCCTCTTCCCGGCTCACCATCGCGTCGATCTGAAAACGGAAACTGCCTTTATTCACATCCAGCAGCGTGAGCCCGCTGCCTGACGTGGAAAGAAACGGATTATAGGAGAAATAGGAAGAAGCGGAGCCGGTCGCCGAACCAACGCTGGGCGACGACGCGCCGTCGGCTCCAACGTCTTTGCCGTAGTCCGCCGTCGTCCCCAGTTTGAACGATTTATCATGATTGATCTGTACGATGTCCGACTCAACGTAAACCTGCTGCGTTGGAATATCCAGCTGTTTGATCAGATCGGCGATCTGATCGAGGATGCTGGGGATGTCCTGAACGATGATCCGGCTGGTGCGCGGGTCGAAATCGACGTAGCCGTTCTCCGTCAACAGCGATTCCACGATCGGCAACACGTCGTCGGGCAGCGCGAACGCCAGCGGGATCACGCGGATATCGACCGCCACGTCGAGTTGCTCAATGATCGCCTGGGCGCGATCGAGGCGGTCGCGCGTATCGGTGATGACGATCAGGTTGTTGCGAAGATCGACGAACAGTTCTCCATCGATCGTATTGATGACGCCCTGCAGCTGATCCGCGATCTCCTGCGCGTTGGCGTATTTGATCGGGAACACGCGCGTCTCGGTCTCAACGTCGAGTTGCAGGATCAATTGCTCGATGGCCTCGACCACCTCGGGAATATCCTTGACGATGATTTTCTGTGAATCGGGGTCGATGACGATCTGCCCGTTCGGACTGCGCAGATTGCTGATCGCGTCCTGCAGCTGGGTTACGTCGACGAAACGCGGCGCGAAGACGCGCTCCACCAGTTCCATCACCGGCGTCTTGAGCTGTTTGATCTTCTCGATGGTATCGACCACCACGACGCCAGAGTCGTTAACAATGTAGTCGAGCCCGGCTGAAGGCAACACCGTATCCAGAACCTGCTTCACGGTCGGGTTGTTCAACTGAAAGGTGACGTTCTTTTTGATGCCGTCGCCTAATATCACCTGCACGCCGCTCTCCGCCTGCAACAGCGTCAACAGAATACTCAGGTCCTGATTCACCATCTGAACCGGGCCCTCGATCTGGTACTCGATCGTACCTTTGAGGTTTTGAGCCTGCTGCTGGGGCTGAGCCGTCTGACCCGCCTGACCGCCTTGCGCGCCCCCCGGCTGCTGAGCCGCCGCCGCTCCGGCCGGCTGGGCGGGAACGCGCTGCTGCGCCTGAACCGGCGCCAGCGCAAGAAGTAACACCGCCGACATGGCTGAAATTCCGCGTAGAATCGTCTTCAATGCCTTGCTCCTTACTCGCTCTCGTTGCGAATCGCCGTGCGTGCGCGGCGGGGCCGGTTATTTCGCCGGCGCCTGTTCTTCAATCCATCGAACGACGCCGGTGGCGACGTCCTGTACTTTTACCTTAAAAGGCGCTGACGTGTTGCGGAAATCCGACGCGCCTTCCAGAATCTTGAAATTCCCGACTTGCGGGTCCTCTACGATTTCGCCGGGCTTTTTCATGATTTCGCTGTTGTCGTACTTTTGCAGAATCACCATGCTGTTCGCGGCGAACCTGACTTTGTATCCATTCGCTGGAATCACCGGCGTCGGCGACGGCAGCGGCATCGGCGTCGAAGTCGGGTACGGTACCGGCGTGCCCAGCGATGAAAACGCCGACGTCTGGTTGAACGCGAAAAGAATCTCTTCGCGTTCCTGCTGTTTGCCTTCGTTGTATTTCTGCAACACCTGCTGCGCGTCGGGCTCGCTCTGGCGAATGTCTTCCAGCGGATCGGTCTGCTCGTAGAGGTAATGTTTGACCTCGAATCCCAGAATGAAAGACGCGGCGATCAGCGACAGAAACAGTACGGTATACGTCCAGAATGTTTTGCGTCGTTGTTTCATGCACGGCCTCGTTTCTTGGGCGCTTCGCCCTTCCGGTATTCCACCAGTCTCGAAATTTTCAGATCGACCGACAGCAGTCCTCCGCTGGCGTCCAGCCCGCCCATTTCAACCATGCGCGGCGTGCCGCCGCGATCGTCGATCAGGTTGTCGATCCGGCATGATTCCACTTCCATGACCTCCGACTGCTTTTCGAGACGGTAGAGCAATTCACCCAACTGCTTCGGCGTACATTGCAACTGATTCACGTCAATAGAGACGATTTTAAAATCCTCTTCCTTGCTTGGTTCCTTGCTGGTGATGTTGCCGTAGGCGTCTTTCAATCCCAGGTCCGAAAGAATCTGGGTAATTTCGCCGCGAATCTGAAGCTCCTGTTCTGAATTGCTCATGTCGTTGAAGCGCTTCTCATTTTCCGCGCCCGCCAGCCCCAGCTTCAGCTCGCTTTCCATCGCGTCGTACCGCGCCTGAATGCGGGGCGACAACTCGAGAACGCTCTGCATGCTCTCGATGCTGGAGAGTTGTTCGTCGACGTTGCTCTGCAGAAACAGCAAATCCGTATCCACGTTCTGGTACAGATA
This sequence comes from bacterium, assembly GCA_016125385.1. Taxonomy (GTDB): domain Bacteria; phylum Hinthialibacterota; class Hinthialibacteria; order Hinthialibacterales; family Hinthialibacteraceae; genus WGLV01. Next base: position 235,880 of record WGLV01000022.1, on the reverse strand, counting down.
CGAACCGCCGAAAACGGCGGCCAGCAACAACACCACGATGAATAAAAGTTTTTCCGATCTTTTCCGCGCCATGAATCCTGTCTCTCATCAACCGGCGTATAGAGCGTTCTACGATTCGCTCGTCCTGAAAGGAAGCCGGGTTTATTTCTTTTTGTCTTCTTCCCACTTCAACACGCAGTTGAACTGGAACTCGCGCACGATCATTTTGCCCAGGCCCAGCTCCAGCGTCTTGGTCGTCGTGGCCCGTGGCTGCACCAGATCGAAAAACGCCTCGCCGTTGGGGCTGGGGCGCAAATCGATCAGCGCGCGATGGATCTGCTGCACTTCTTCTTCCGTCTGCACCTGACCGGTGATTTCAAGCGTCTGGCGTTTGCTGAAGGTCAGGTTGCGGATATACGTTCTCGGCGGCAACACCTCCAACACCTTTTGAATCACTTTCAGACACGACTGCTCACTGTCGAGGTAGTGTTCAACCGTCTCGATCTTTTTGCGCATGGTCTGAACTTTTGAGGTTTCCTTCATCAAATCGGTGTAATACGTCTCAACCGATGATTGGACCTTGTAGTTCTCGTGCCAGCGCAGATACCCGGCCGCGCCCAGCAACGCCACGATCATAAACAGCATCACCGCGACGTTTTTCCGCGTCGCCGACGCCGCCTGATTTTTCCGCTCCTGCACCACCGCTTCGGGCAACAGACTCAGCGTGTCGGGTTCCTTGCGCAACCCGCGGATCGCCAGCCCCGCCGCCGTGGAAAGCTGGGTGGGATGATATCCGTCGCCGGGCGGAATCGTTCCATTCAACGCCGGCTCGATCGCGGCGTTGGTCTTCACGCGCACCGTCAAACCGCGCGGCGGCCCGGCGGGGAAGAAACCCGCGCCGCCACTCAGAATCAGCCGGCCGATCTTGCTCGAATTCTCCTCGCACATGAAGGCGGACATCGAGCGCATCAGCTCAAGCCCCAGGTGATCGACCCACTGCGAAAAGTGATCGCGTTCGCGCGGGTTGAGCGCGCCCGCCGCCGTGACCCGCCCCTGAAGGTCGCGCCACGTCTTCGCGCCCGCGAAGCCTTCCAGCAGACGCGTTTCTGATATCGGCAGATTGCGGCTGAAAAGCAGTTTGCCGTCGCGCACCACGCTCAACGTCGATGTCGATCGGCCGAAATTGACCACCGCCGCCGTCTCCTGTTCGCCGAGTCCTTTGCCATACGCTTCGGCGTCGGCCATCGCATTGAGCAAAACGCTGTCGGGATAAACACGCAGATCGGCGCACATTTCGATGTACGGTTCGATCTCTGAATACGGCGCGCAGACCATCAGAATCCGCGCTTCGTTTTCGTTCGCCATCCCCAGCATCTCAAACGAGATTTCCAGATCGTCGATCGGAAACGGAACGTGCCGCTCGACGTCGTAATACAACATCTCCCGGATCTCGTCGGGGTTGCTCGACGGCAGCGTGAGGTAGCGCACCGACGACAGCGCGCGGGGAAAGCCCAGCACGACGCGTCCGTCGAGTTTGCCGTGCTTTTTCAGCGCGGCTTTCAACGCTTCCTTCTGCCGCGCGTGCAGCTCTTCGGGATACTCGGCGCCGTTTGACTCGGGAACGCGCTCAACCGTGGCCCGGCGGAACTCGATTTTGCCCTCGTCGTCTCCACCCAGCGTGATGATCTTGACGGCGAAATGCCCGATGTCGATGCCGGTGGCGTATCGCCGCCCGCGTCCCAGTTTTACGCCGGAACCTCGCGTTTTATGTGCGTTGCGCGCCGCTCTGACCATTCAATTCTCTCGCTTCGTTCGTCTGGGCCTCACTTCAAAATGAAGCGGCCCTACATCAACCGGTTGATCCGGTCTTCAGCGTCGTTAATCGGTTCAAAGATTCGAACCTGCAGAATGACCTGCTCCAGGTCTTCGATCCGGTCCGTATCCAGTCCCAGAACCGGCAACTGATTCCAGGGGATGAAATCGCGTTCCACGATCGCGCGATATCCTTTTTCGATCCCTTCATAATCCGCCAGGCAGATCACCTCGAAGTTGCGCGATTTGATGCTGAACAGCCCCGCGCCGAACTGCGTCACCAGTTCCTCCGTCATGCCCTGGACCTCGGTGTAATGTACGTCGTCGAGGTCGCTGTTATCGATGGTCTTCAACACCTGATCGTCGTCCGTGTAGAGCTGTTTGTCGCGGCCGTTGCGGTATTCAACCCACTCGCTCGCGACGTTCTCCGCGTCTTCGCCCAGCGGTTGATACAACAGCGCCTCCAGCACTTCCTGTTTCACCGTATTCAGGTTGACCACGTCGCTGTAGGTCGTCATATAATTCTGCAATCCGAGATACTCGCCCCGCCGCAACCGCTTGTGACGAAAGCGCCCGCCGCCTTCATACTCGGCGGGATCCACGGTTCCGTAGACGATGTCCGGCGTGAAGCCGGGAATCAGCAAAAACTCGTCGATACCGTCGATCGGTGCGTTTTTCATCACCACCATCGGAACGTCTTCCTTGCGTGAGCGCCGCCCGGTGTTGTAGTACGACGTCTCATCGGCCCCGTCGCGGCTGAACCCGCCCTCGCCCGTATCGGTGGGAATCGAATCCGCGTCTTTCCAGTCCATGACCGCTCCCGCCAGTTGCTTCGCCTTTTTCTCGTCCACGCCGGTCAGTTCCAGCATGTGGGCGATCATGTCGAGCGAGATTTTTGGATTGTTGATAGGAAATTTTGAAGCCTCATCATGAACGGTTACGTAATAATATCCAGTCTTGTCGCCGTTTTCATAAAACGGGACGTCGTCATACAAATCCGAATGCGCCCAGTTTTCGTTTCCGCCGTCGTAATCGTAAGTGTCCTGCTCCGAAAACCGCACCACCGTCGGTTTGATTTCTTCACCGCTGTCTTTCAACCGGTCTTCGCGCAGCTGAATCAGCGCCTCCTGCAAGCCCGCCTTGGCGATCGAATCGACCACCGCCGCGTCGCGTTGAAACCCGACCATCTTCAATTCCAGATTGATCTGGCGCAGGTACGCCAACGACACCGTCGATAACACCACGATCACCCACAGGGTGATGACCAGGGCGACGCCTTGCTGAGCGGCTCGATGGATGTTGGTTTGTTTCGTCATCATCCATGCTTTCCTGTTACGGATTCGCGAATCCGGTTTCGTTCCCCGGAAGCGCGGTGGGAAACGGCAACGTCACGCCGGAACCGTTCGACTGCCCCGGCTGACCCGGTTGGCCCGGTTGACCGGTGTTTGGATTCGACGGCGCCTGCGGTTTAACCGCCAGCGCGGCCGGCCCGCGATCGACGCCCATGCGCCCTTTACTGCCCCGCATGTTGCCGGCGGGCAGCTCGACCGAACTGGAAATCGAATCGCCGTTCACCAGTTCCAGCGTGATTTCACACACCAGTGGCGGGCCTTTTTCCTGAATGATCATGTCGCGGTTCGCGTTAAAATTCGGGCTCTGCGGCGATATTTTAAAATCCTGAAGGATGTCCTGCGAGTTCCAGCTGCTCATCCATCCTTCGCCATCGGTATACCGGAACGTGATTTGATGCACGCCCTCCACCAGCGGAATGCGTTTGTTAACCTGCCCCGCGTTGCCGATAAACGCCGCGAGCGGCGGTTCCTCGTTGGTTCCAATCTTCCGGAACCGGATTCCCTGTCCGCCGGTATAGCTGACGATGCCGTCGAGGCTGGTCTGGAACAGCGCCTGAAAATACCAGCTGGCGCGCTTCACTTCCAGCAGCGAACGGATCACTTCGAGATAGAGCACGTCGTTCGCGTCGTCGACCGCGATCCGGCATTCCTGCAGGTCGAAGGGTGGATTCGAACCCAGTTGATACTTCTTCCGGACGTACATCACCTCGTTCGCCTGCCCGAGAAAGCGGATCGCGCCGGGATCGTTTTCCTGCACGATCATGCCCGGGTTCTGCATCATCAAAACTTCGGGCGGAACAAGCATGTACTGGTCGTTCGGTTTCCAGAACGCGTTCGACGACAGCGCGTACTGCAGTTCGTCGGCCACTTTTCTCATTCCCACCCGCGCCGACTGGTAGACTTCCATGCTCTGCTGTCCACGCTGGTAGGCGTCGACTCCAACCTGCATCGAAGCGAACACCGCGCCCATCACCAGCGCCATGATCGTCATCGCCAGCAGCAGTTCGATCAGCGTAAAGCCGAGCGATTCGCGCCGGGGCGTCATAGTCCGCCTCCAGGAACCCCGCCGGTCCGGCTTCCGCGTTCACGGCTCGTCCCGCGCGATTCCCGCCGCCGCGAGCCAATCTCATGCCCGCCGCCGAACAGCAGTTCGTCATTGATGCGCGCCTTGGGAACCATCGTCTTCAACATAAATCCCTGCGAGGCGTCGTTGCGGTATCGCCCCCGGCGCCGCCGCACGCCTTGATCGCCCCACGTCGTCGTCACGGTGATGACATAGGCGTCATACTCGCGGTTGTTTTCCACCCAGGCGGTCCACTGAAATTCGCTCGCGCCCGGCTGGCTGTAGCGGCCCCGAAACTCGCCGAGATCGGCGCCGGCCTTGTGGTTATATGAAATCTTGAACTCGTTCAGCTTCGTCTCGGTCAGGTAGATCGCCTTGGTGATTTTCCGCACCGTCATCGTGGCGTCCATCGCGTTTTGCAGCGAACGCATCAGCACCGTGCCGGCGATGGCGAGAATCGTCATCGCGGCCAGCACTTCAACCAGAACATAGGCCTCTCGTCCGCGCGTTTTCATAGTCTTCTCAGCGATAACTCCAATCCGTCACGCCCCGGTAAAAATCCTCGCCGTCCTGATTGGTGCGGCCTTCCTGCGTCTTGATCATGCCGGTGGCGGCGTCGATCTTGATAAAATACCGGCTTTCGTCTTCGCGTTCCTTCGCGGTGCGAAGAATCGTGATATACGCCGCGTCCGCCGATCCGTCCGGATAGAAGGTGATCTCCCCTTCTCCCCGGCGGATTTCATCATCCTCGGCCACCTTGTAGACGAATTCGAAAATGAATCCGGGTGGCAGTTGCGATCCGACGGCTTTCACTTCGCGAACCCGTTCCCGCCCGCCGCGCGACGAGCGGTGCGCCATCGATGAACGGCGCGATCGTGAGCTGTAATGACGGCGTTCCGAATCCTGCTCGACGGGCACCCAGAAGGTCTGCTTCTCCACGTCCATCACCAGCCGGATAGGGTTGCGTTCGAGAATCGCCCGCTGCTGCGCGTAGCGCAACGCGTCGGCGAATTCCTTCGCCGCGCCCTGCAACGCGCTGCGTTCATACAATCCGCGGAAACTGGGAACGCCGATCGCGGTCATCAGCAACATCAGCGTGACCACCACCATCAGCTCAATCAGCGTAAAACCGGCCTTCGCCGCGCGATTCATTCCTTGCTCCCGGGTTTGCCGCCGCCGCGCGCCGTTGCGCGCGGCGGCGATCGTCATGGTTTCGATTCAAACTTCGCGCCGATTACGCGCTTTCCTTCTCCCAGTTGCCGATGTCGTCGTCAGTGCCTTCCTGTCCATCGGGTCCGGTGCTGTACAGGTCGAAGTTAATGCCCTGGCTGCCGGGAATGCGGTAGCGGTAATCGTTGCCCCACGGGTCCCTGAAGTTCTTTTTGTTCAGAAACGGCTTGTTCCATCCTTCCACTCCGCCCGGGTCTTCGATCAACGCCTGCAAACCCTGGTCGGTGGTCGGATACTGCCCGATCTGAATCTCGTACAGGTTTAACGCGGTCTCGATGGTGGAGATGTCGCTTTTGGCGCGCGTGATCTTGGCCTTTTCGGTCTGGCCGCCGATGTTCACCAGAACCGCGCCCGCCAGAATGCCGATGATGGTGACCACCAGCAGCAGTTCCACCAGCGTAAAAGCGTTTTCCCGTTCTCGTCTGACTGTCTTCATGTCGTTTCCTCCAACGCAAGATGAAATGAGAAAAATCCGTTGCGCCGGCGCGCGGCCTCCCGCTACGCCGGTTATATATTCTGTGAAATCGCGAAGATCGGCATAATCATCGCAAATACGATAAAGCCGACGATCAGCGCCATCACCACGATCATCATGGGTTCGATCACGGTGGTGATGGTCTTGATCACGCGGTCCGTCTCGCCTTCAAAGGCGTCCGCCACGCGTTGCAGCGTGACCTCCATCGAGCCCGTCTCCTCGCCGACGGCCACCATGTTGACCGCCACCGGGGGAAACAATCCACAGTTCCCCATGCGGGTCGAGAGTTTCTCGCCTTCTTTGATTTTATCTTTGAAGACTTCAATCTCCTGCTTCAAGACGCCGTTTGAGATCACGCGTTCGGTGATGTCGAGCGCCTTCAGAATCGCGACGCCGTTCTGCAACAGCGTGCCCAGCGTACGGCCGAACTTGGCGATCTCCCGCTTGCGGATCAGTTCCCCGATCAGCGGGACGTTCAGCTTCAGCCCGTCCCACAGCAACCGGCCTTCTTTCGTTTTGATAAACGAACGAAACGCCAGCACCAGAGGAACGATCACCAGCGGCGCGACCCACCAGTACGTGCTGACGAATCCGCTGAACCCCAGCAGAACCTGCGTCGACATCGGCAGGTCGACGTCCATGTCGTCGAACATCTGTTTGAAGTTCGGCACCACCACCAGAAACAGAACGATGATGACGCTGATGCAGACGAAGACCATGAAGGCGGGATACGTCATCGCCGAGATGATCCGGCTGCGCGTCTCCTGTTCGTTTTCCAGAAACTGCGCGAGACGTTCCATGACCTGATCGAGCATGCCGCCCGCCTCGCCCGCCGCCACCATGCTGGAATACAACGAACTGAAGGTGCGCGGGTGTTTGCCCAGCGAGTCGGAAAAAGTCATACCGCCCGACACGTCCGACTCAATGGTTTTGATGATCTCGACCAGCTTGGGGTTGGCGGTCTGCTGGCGGATGACCATCAGGCTTCTCACCAGCGGCAGTCCCGATCGCAGCAGATCGCTCATCTGGCGGCTGAAGGTAGTGACGTCTTTCGCCGACACGCCCCAGATCGCGGCCAGAGAGATCTCCTTGTTCAATCCCTTCCCGCCGCGCAGTTCCTCCACCGTCAGCGGAAACACCTGCATCTTCTGCAGCTGGTTGATGACCAGTTTGCGATTGTCGGCTTCCAGTACGCCTTCAATCACTTCACCGCTCAACTTTTTCGCTTTGTATCGATACTGCATCCGCGTTCCTTTATTCGGCGGGCGTCTCGCCGGGTTCAGCCTGAGCCGCGCGTTACCATTCCTGCGTCACGCGCAACAATTCTTCTATGGTCGATTCGCCCTGGTGTACCTTTTCGAGTGCGCTGGCGCGCAGCGTTTTCATGCCTTCTTCCAGCGCCAGCCGCTTGATCTTGCTGGCCGGCACGCGCTGAACGGTCAGTTCGCGCAGCGGCTCGGTCATTTCAAAGATTTCATAAATCGCCGTCCGCCCGCGATAGCCGAGAAATTTGCAGTTTTCACAACCGCGCCCGTGATAATACTTCGCGTCCGCGTATTGCGGCTCGGCCAGCCCCAGCCCCTGCAACATGTCGTGTTCGGGCTGGTATTCCTCTTTGCAGTTGGGGCAGATGCGCCGCATCAGACGCTGCGCCACCACCCCGATCACTGACGACGACACCAGATAAGGTTCCACCTTCATATCGACCAGACGCGTGATCGCGCCCGGCGCATCGTTGGTGTGAAGTGTGGTGAAAACCAGGTGTCCGGTCAGCGCCGCCTGAATGGCGATCTCGGCGGTTTCGTGGTCGCGGGTTTCGCCGACGAGAATAATGTCGGGGTCCTGACGCAGAAACGAACGCAGGACGCTGGCGAAGGTTAATCCGATTTTTGATATGACCTGAACCTGAACGATGCCGTGCAGGTGATATTCGATCGGCTCTTCGATGGTGAGAATCTTCACGTCCATCTGGTTGAGCTGAGAGAGCGTCGCGTACAGCGTGGTGGTCTTTCCGCTTCCCGTCGGCCCGGTCACCAGAATGATGCCGTGCGGCTTGCTGATCAGGTTGTTGAATTTCGTCAGCGAATAATCGTCGAAGCCCAGTTGCTTCAGATCGAAGATCGTGCTGTCGCGGTTCAGAATACGGATGACGATGCTCTCGCCCCACGGCGTCGGAATCGTCGAAACGCGCAGGTCGAATTCCGCCCCGCCCACCTTTACGTTGATGCGTCCGTCCTGCGGAAGCCGTTTCTCGGCGATGTTCATGTCGGCCATGATCTTGATACGCGAGATCACCGCCGCCTGGTACCGCCGGATCGATGGTGGAATCGCCGCCTCGTACAACAGACCGTCGATGCGATAGCGGATTCGCAGTTCTTCTTCAAAGGGCTCGAAGTGAATGTCGGTCGCGCGGTCGGCGACGGCCTCCATCATGATCTGGTTGACGAACCGGATAATCGAAGCGTCTTCCGAGAGTTCCTCGATGTTGGATTCATCGGGGCCTTTCGCCTCTTCTTCGCCCGAAGCCTCCATCATGCTGTCCATGGTGTCGGCGCCGATGCCGTAATATTTCTTGATCGCCGCTTGAATATCGTCGCTGGGCGCGATCATCGGCTCGATGTCGCACTTGAGCAACAACCGCAGATCGTCCATCGAGTTGAAATTGAGCGGATCGCCGGTCGCGATGCGCAACGTGTCGCCCCGGCGTTCGATCGGCAGAATGTTAAAACGATGGACGAAACGGATCGGCACTTCCTGCAGAATCTCGGGAGTCAGCTGGATGTTCTTGACGTCGACCGTTTCCATGCCGAGATGCTGAGATAGCGCGTCCAGCATCTGAACTTCATCCACCATGCCGTTGTCGACCAGAATGGTGTCGAGATTCTTGCCCGATTTATCCTGCAGGGCGATCGCGCGGTTAATGTCGTCGGCCTGGATCAGGTCCAGCGACCGAAGCAACTCGCCGTAACGCCGTCCTACCGTGCCCGGATTTTTCTTCATCGATTCAGTCCTTTATCGCCAACCGTTTCCGGCTGTGGTAGCCATTCAACTATGCAACACCCTTGCCATGATGACCTGAAGCGCGAACTTATCCTCCCACCCGCCATAACAATATAAAATACAGATAGTTACAAAGAACCACGTAACGGCCGGGCATATTGCACAAAGTGTAATTTTAACGCGAATCGCCGTGATTTCACAACCCAACCGTGAATTCACAAAAAGGTCACGAATAGAAAAATTGTCTGGAAGGTTATCCACTACGCTTTGGCGGGAAAATCAGGACTGTTCGGGAAAGTAAATTTTCACGCAATCCTCACACAATGAATGAGTGAACTCGGCGTTGGAGTGATCGCGAATGTACGACTCAATCTGCTGCCAATATCCTTTATCGTTTCTGATTTTTTTGCAGGAAGCGCAGATCGGAAGAAAGCCGCTTAACAATTTGACTTTCGACAAAGCCGCTTGCAACTCATGGATCAGGTGATGCTGTTCGTTTTCAACCGATCGCCGTTTTTCGATTTCTATTTTCAAACGTTCGTTCAGCGACATCAGATCGCCCATTCGCTCCTGAATGATCCCCTCGCGGGTATCGATCTCTTTCCTCAGATAGAGCGATAGCGAGTTGAACGCCGAAGTGAGATCCTTTAATTCACGGCCTGGGGGTAATTCGATCGCATGCCCCAATCTGGATTGATCGGTGACGATTCCAGCGGCTTCACTCTGAAGTTTCTTGATCGGATTTAACAGCAGTTTCCGGGTTAAATAAAATTGCGCCGCGAACAACACAAAGATGATCGCCGCGAAAAGCGCGTACAGATAATTCGTAAACCGCTGTGCGGAAGAGAATGCGTCCTGCAGGGGAATTCGAATCGATATCGCTGATACAACATCGTTCACATTCCGATGAAAACTCCGGTCTGGACCATAAATACCGACCAACCCCGCTGGCGCCATGTCAGGTTGATCGTAACAGATCATGCAGGACGAGGCCATCGTTTCGCCGCGCTTCAACACATAAAAGTAAGGTTTGCCATCAATCTCTCGCACACCATGAATTTCATCTTCAACTTCAGAAGCATTGAGTCGATTTAAAAAATCGCGTTCAAATGGATCCGCTTCATTTTCGGGATGGCGGGCGTTGATCGCGCATTCCTTGTAATAATAATCTTCGCTGGATAGGTTGCGAAAAATCTTGTCGACTTCACGCACAACGTACGTTGATGACATCCATACCGGATCGAAATAATCGGAATTTTGAGTGGTTTTCGTGGCTTCAAAAACCGCCGGTTTCAACACGTTTGAAAAGTACGAGTGGGTTGCGAGATTGCGGTCGAGCAAAATTAATGATTTCTCTCGGGCGAACACCAATGCCTCGTCGCGCATCTCGTGTCGAACCAGATAGATAACAAAAAACAACAACACGAACGAAACAAGAAGCATTCCCGCTTGAAGCGTAAAAAAAACACTGAACGAATGTTGAAATTTCCAAGATGATTTCATTGAGAAATAAAATCCCCCCCCGGAGATTTTCAAGATTGTATCCGGTCTTCCTTCATTGACAATCGGCATAAATTAAAAACGGGGCGGCTAATCGCCGCCCCGGATGTTTTTCCGTCAACATGTCGCGCTCGATCAGGAACTCAGCGACTCGACGATCTCCTGGATGATCTGATGAACGTCCACCCGGTCCGCTTCCGCGCGGTAATTGGTCATGATGCGATGCCGCAGCGTTGAAGCGGCGCAGGCGCGCACGTCCTCCTCCGACACGCTGTAACGTCCATCCAGAATCGCCCTGACCTTGCCTGACAGAATCAGGTATTGCGAAGCTCGCGGCCCCGCTCCCCATGAGACGTACCGCTTTACTGGTTCGACCTCCGACGTCCCCGGACGCGTCGCCTTGACCAGCTGCACCGCGTATTTGATCACCTGGTCTGAAGCCGGCGCGCGGCGAACGAGGTCCTGAATGCTTAATATCTCATCGCCGCTCAACACCTTTTCCGGCGATGCCTTGTACGCCGACGTGGTGTTCTTGACGATTTCCACCTCATCATCCACTTCGGGATAATCGATGTTGATCTGATACATAAAGCGGTCGAGTTGCGCTTCAGGCAGCGGGTAGGTGCCTTCCTGTTCGATGGGGTTCTGCGTTGCCAGCACGAAAAACGGCGGCGCGATGGGGTAATCGACGCCGCTCACCGTCACGCGTTGCTCCTGCATGGCTTCCAGCAGGGCGGCTTGCGTCTTGGGCGGCGTGCGGTTGATTTCGTCGGCAAGAATGATATTGGCGAACAGCGGGCCCTGAATAAACCGGAACACTCTCTCGCCGGTCGAACGGTCTTCCTGCATGACTTCCGTGCCGGTGATGTCGGAGGGCATCAGGTCGGGCGTAAACTGAATCCGGCGGAACTTGAGGTCGAGAATATCGGAAAACGTTCGGATCAGCGTGGTCTTCGCCAACCCCGGCACGCCCACCAGCAGGGCGTGTCCACCCGCGAACAGGCAGATCAGCAGTTCTTCGATCACCGGCTTCTGACCGACGATGGCTTTCGAAATTTCCGCAAGAATCCGATCTTTGCTCTGGTGAATGCGATTGACCGCTTCCACGTCGCTCGATGCGGTTGCGTTGGGGGTTTGCGTAACCATTCCGCCTCCCGGTACAGGGTCTCTTTCAGGCATCAACCGGCAGGGCCGGTACGCTTTGCAGAGTACCCGCCCGCCTTGGGAGGGTCAAGACGGGGCCGGAACGATGATCGCGATCAGACAAGCTCTCCCAACGGAAAATACAGAGTAAACCGGGTCCCCATCCCCGGCCTCGAATCGAGTTCGATCCAACCGTCGTGCTGATGAACGATGCCATAGGCGCTCGCCAGCCCGAGGCCCGTCCCCTTGCCGACCTGCTTGGTGGTAAAGAAGGGCTCAAACGCCTGGCTTTTCGTGGCCTGATCCATACCCTTGCCGTTATCAGAAACCGAAACGCAGGCGTATTCACATGGCGGAATGTTATCCGCGTTCACATGCGGCGGTGTTTTCATTTCAGTTCCAGTCGCTAATTCGATTCGAAATTCATCATGGATCCGTTCCGGATAAAACGATCCATTCAGCACGTCCAGAATGGCGTCACGGGCGTTGTTAATCAGATTCAACAGAACGGAATGCACCTTGGTTTCATCGCAGGATAATACGATGGGTCCGGCTGGCTCGACTTCCAGCCGGATGCGTTGATCGAGCGTCGCTCGCGCCGTCGCGGCCGCGTCTTCCGCCAGAGCCGTCAGATCGGTGGTTTGCCGGTTTAACTCAACCCGCCGTCCAAAGACCAACAACTGCTGAACCAGTTCGGCGCATCGATCCGCCGATTTACGAGCCTGCTGAATCGAATGCGTGCCTCCCTCGCCGGATGCGCTTTCGGCCAGGTACAGATGACCGATTACTCCTGAAAGAAGATTGTTGAAATCGTGCGCCACGCCGCCGGCCAGCCGCCCGATCGCTTCCATCTTCTGAGAATGCCTCAATTGCTCTTCCATCCGAAGCCGATCGCTGACGTCTCGGGCGATTCCAATCGCGACTTCTCGCCCGCCCAGTTCAAAAAACGACAAAAAGCCTTCGATAGGAAAAGGCGCCCCGTCTTTTTTGCGATGATACCGCAGAGGAATTTTCGTGCGTCGCAACGTAAAAGACAAACGGGTCTGTTCAGGTTCGCTTGAAAGTTCGTCAACCGTCATTTCCGTTATTTCTTCCAGCGAATAACCATACATTTTGATTGCGGCGGTATTCGCCTGCAGAATCTTCAGCGACTCGCAATCGAAAAGAAACACCGCTTCCAGCGCCGCCTGAAACAATTTGCTGTACTGGTTTTCATTTTCGATTCGTAATGATTCCGCGACGCGAATCGATTGAATCGCTTTCCTCATCTGCAATCGCTGCAAAGCCATCTCAGACAGCTGTTGTGAAAATACATGAAGCGCTTTGCAGATCCGCTCAAATCCCGCACGAGACATCGCGGGCGTCATCAGCAGAGATTCGCGCACCAGGTTTTCGTCGAATCCCAGGCTCATTCCCGCTTCCACCAGCGACTCAATATCTTCGTTCTCGTCGCGAACCTTGCCAACGATCCAGTTTCCGATGTGAAGGCGTCCCGCGAATATGCGTGCGACGCCTTCCAGCAGCCCGGCGTTCACGCATTCGTGAATCTCATGCGTGGCGTCGCCGGCGATGTGAAACCCCTCCTGATTAAGCAGACACTGGTTTCGGCCTTGCTCTGTTTTACGAACCATGGACGAACAGAGGCAGAGCTCATTGCTGGCGTGCGTGATCTCATTCCCCTGGTGGTCGGTTATAATCGAGGTAACTCCGACCGCGTCCGAAAAGGCGTTTTGTACGGTTTGAATTTCTTCCAGATCGAAAAGGTCCAGTATGTGGGTTGGAGTGGACTTCGCGGGAGCGTTAACCAGACTGGTCTGACTGAATTCCAGCTCGTTGACACGGCTTCGCAAAGCATGAATTTCCTGAATGAGTTCTTCTTTCGAAAGTTGCTCGTCTTTTTTTGAATGCTGAGTCAACCGCAGGCATGCGCTCATGATTTCTTATACTCAACTCCAGTCGTGTGTTCTCGCAAACAGCAATCTTCGGTTACTCCATCTTTCCTCAATCGTTCCACTTATCTAATCGAACTTCAGGGCAAATTCAATAACTGCGATCTAACTGCTTGAGCCAATGAAACTTGGTCAACTCATTCGAAAAAAAGTTTGATAAATCGCGGTTTTTTTGACTCAGAATCGGCTTGCCATGCGTTTTTCAATTGGTAAAACCGTTTCTCCGCGATATACTGATCATCGCACCCCGGTCCATGTACCCCCCGCGATGAAGCAAGGTTTTGATGGAGTTCATGATGTCGGATAATCAGTCTCATGTTACGTCCCGGTCCAGCGTCTCATCCAGCGCTTCGGCTGGTAATGGGTCTCGCTTTCAATCTCCATTGCCGATTCATCTGGTCGATGCACCGCCGCTTGAAATCAACAAATCGTCTCGATTCCGGTTGTCATCGATCTTGAATCCCAGCGGGTTCATATACCTGACGATTCGCGGCAAGCGCTGACGCTCACGCCCTCTTTACGAAAACCACACTCGAAACGTCGAGCCTCGTCCCGCCTGGCTGATCACGTCGATACGATAACCAAGCAGGTTGCATAAAGAACGGCAGATCGAAAGCCCGAGCCCCGTGCCGCCGTATGAACGGGAAAGCCCTGTTTCAGCCTGTTGAAACGCTTCAAAAATGACGTTCAGCTGATCCCGCTCAATCCCGATTCCCGTATCTTCGATCTCGATTCGCTCCGGCAGCGGCGTGTTGTTCTTGTCGATCAGCCGAATTGTCACGCTTCCTTTTTTCGTGAACTTGACCGCGTTCCCCACCAGGTTGACGAGCACCTGCCGCAGTTTGTTTTCATCGCTCTCCAATATCATGGCGTGAGCGGGAGCCTCGATCTGTATTGTGACGGGCCGGTTCTCAATCTGCCTTTCAAACCGGCTGGCGATTTCTTTCGCCAGTTCTTTCACGTTGACCAGCGACTTCTGAATTTCCAGATGACCGGCTTCCGCTTTGGAAAGGTCGAGCAAATCATTGATGATGGCAAGCAGATGAAGTCCGTTATCCTGTATTTTCTCCAGAAAAGTTTTCGCTTCCGGCACGTCCCTCGATTCACACTTCTTTACCAGAATCTTGGTGAATCCAATGATCGCGTTTAATGGCGTGCGCAATTCATGGCTGATCGTGGTTAAAAAATTGCTCTTCGCCCGATCGGCGGCTTCCGCCGCTTCCTTGGCCTGAAGCATGCGCCGCTCAAACTCTTTGCGTTTTGTGACGTCCTGACTGACGCCGATCATTCGGAGCGGCCGCCCGTCGCATCCCCAATCGGTGACGCGGCCGCGCGCCAGAATCCAGATCCAATCGCCGTCCCGGTTCTTCATCCGGTACTCGGCTTCATACAGTTCATCTGACCAGGGTCGATGGCTGCGTTCCAGCCGCCTGGTCACAATCCCCCAATCGCCGGGGTGAACTTTCTCGCGCCAGGCGTCCACGTGCGGGGCCAACTCTTCCAGTTCATATCCCAGCAGGCGCGCGTATTGCTCATCAAAGTAAACCAGCCCCGTTTCGACGTCCCAGTCCCATTGCCCCAGCTCGGCGCTGCGTAAAACCAGTTCAAGCCGCTGTTCGTTTCGGCGAAGACGGTCTTCCGCTTTTTTCTGATCTTCAATATCGATGATGACGCCGCTGAATACGACTTCCTGCTCATCGATATGAACCGGTTTCGACACGCCCCTGAACCAGCGGGGCTCGCCGTTCGGCAACACAAAGCGGCCCTCAAACGACCAGTCGCATCGTTCTTCCACCGCGTTGCGGACCGTAACGGCCCATCGCTCCATGTCATCGGGATGAATCGGAAGCGCCCTCCAGTCTTCAATCAGTTCTTCTGGGGTGACGCCGTAGAGATCGAAACTTCGGGGGCTGACGTAGTAATAACCGCATTCACCGTTCGCGCGTTCAAACCACTGGTAAATAATACCGGGGACGTTTTCCGCGAGATCCATGAAACGCGACTCATCCCAGGGAATCGAAGATTTCCCGCAACAAGGTTTCCTTGCCGGGTCAGGCTTCGGTCCTGCAGGAGAATGAGCGATTTTCACGGGATAACGCATAACAACCATGAGTTGAGGCGGTTCCTGAATTTAGATAACTGAAGACACGAGCAAGTAACATACCATGACGCTTTTTTGATTCATTCATGAGATAAAAACTCTTCAACCATCTCGAAATACTAGGGTTAATTCATGTCCAAGAATGTTTCAGAGTCAACAACATTCCGCTTAACATATAATTTAAACCCATGATATTCTTCTTTTGATTCTCGATATAATAAATGTTTGCGACGTTTTATTACATAACCATCAGTAGACAATCATTTAATTTCAGTGAATCCAGCGACTCAATCATTCGGTTCTGGTGGTTCTCATCAACCTTCGTGATAGAATTCAACCCAGACATCATCATGCATCCAGATGCGGATATATCCATCCACTCCATTCCATTTTCAGATCAGAAAACGAGTTTCGATCATGCCCGATTCAAGTCAAAAAAATGACTGGCTTCACCACCGTCAGGATGAAGTCGACGCCGCGTATCTGTACGAACAACTCGCCACCCTCGATCAGAATCCCAGGCAGCGGAAAATATTTGAAAAGTTGGCTGGCGTTGAAAACCGTCACGCCGAAATGTGGGACAAGATTCTGACCGAACATGGAATCGCCCTCCCTCCACGTGAGCCTTCGCTCAAAGCCCGTCTTCAGGCGTGGGCAGCGAAACGATTTGGCCCCGGCTTCCTGCTGTCCATGATGCTCCGTGAAGAAGGCGCTGAAGTGAAAGCCTATCTCAAACTCCACTCCGACAGCGAAGAAGGAACCGCCAAAACGGCCGCCTTGCGCCTCGCTCAGGAATCCGCGCAACACGCCTCCACGCTGCAGGACCTCGCGGGAACGGAAGGCGAACCCTGGCATCAGGCTGAATCGGGAGACCTGCTGCGCAACATCGTGTATGGCTTCAACGACGGGCTGACCGCGAATTTCGGGCTGGTCGCGGGCGTGGTGGGAGGAGGAGCCAATCACTACCTCGTCCTGCTCTCCGGTCTCGCCGGAACGGTGGCCGACGCCCTGTCGATGGGTTCATCCGGTTATCTCGCCGCCGTCAGCCAACGCGAAGTGTACGAACACGAAATCGAGATGGAACGGCAGGAGATTCTTCTCATGCCCGAAGTCGAGCAGGAAGAACTCGCCCTGATCTATCAGGCCAAAGGAATCGAAGAGACGCGCGCCCGAGGCCTCGCCGCCGAGGTAATGAAGAATCCGCGGAACGCGCTCGATGAAAAAATCCGTGAAGAACTGAACATCGGCGAGCTCAACACCACTCCCGTTAAAGACGGAGTCATCACCGGAGTCGCCACCGCCGTCGGCGCGCTTATCCCGGTTGCGCCGTTTCTCATTCTTGACGCCCGTCTGGCGATCTGGGTCTCATTCGCGATTTCCATGCTGGCCCATTTTGGCGTTGGCGCCGCCCGTAGCCTGTTTACCGGGCGCGGCATCATCCGCAGCGGGATGGATATGTTCGTGGTGGGGTTTGGCGTCGCGGCGGTGAGTTACTTTTTTGGCGACGTGCTGGTCCGCTGGTTTTCAGGAGGCGCGGGTTGATCCGCTCTCTAACCGACCACGCCCATTGAATTTTCTCAATTCTCAATAAGGATAGAATAGAACCGCATCACGTGTGTTTCCCCATCGCTGTTATCGCATCGCACGACTCTAGCAGCCATCGCGCTCATCGGAATGCTGAAGGAAGTCGTCAGAGTTACTTTTGCTTTGAGCCTTGGTACGACCTGCGAAAATCAAATGCAAAACATGATTTTCACCAGGTTGAGTTAAACGGTACTTTGGCGATAAAAAGGGTTGATTCAATGCCATCTGGAAGCCATGACGTAGGAAAACTGGAGCGGCGCTTTATCGGTGATTGCCCTTGGTGTGGAAAGCGGGGCGTCCATATACGCGATTATCTGTGCTATCACGTTCTGGACCCCTGTTGCCACGAATTGTATCGCGCCCTGCTGGGCAAGGTCAGCATCGCTCTGCGCGCCTTCCCCAACAGCACCATCAACGCCGATAGCCAGTTTGAAGACCTCGCCCGTGAATTTTTGAAGGTGTATGAAAAAGACCGCAAGTTCAAAGAACGCTACCAGAAAAATATGGAAAACATCGAGGCGCACATGGCGGAAACCCATCATGAGATGGTCGATTTTTTCCGCTTCCTGTTTCGGCTCTATATCATCAGAGAACAGATTAAAGTCATTAAACAGGACGAACTGGTGAAACAGTTCTGCACCATTTGCGGGATGAAATTCGCCAATGTCTCCAGAACCGAAATCTGTCAGGGCTGTATCGAGCGAATGGGCGCGCCCAGCGATGAATTTCTCTCGGTGAATATCGAACAGCCCGCCGCAAAGAAACCCATCCGCGGCATGCACTATAAAAAATAGAGACACGGCTTACTTCCTCTTATCCAGCCGGACCTTTTCAATATAATCAAACGCCTCTTCGCAGACTATTTTTCGTTGGTTTTCATCGCATTCCTGCCAGTATCGATACCCCTCTTGCAACCAGGGCGCGTCGGGATGCTCCCGATTCCACACTTCAACTTGCTTGATTTGTTCCTCATCAAGCTGAGCTTGCTTCTGAAAATAACTAAGGAAACTGATTTCAAAACCCGCCCCACTCAAATCCGCCCCACTCAAATTCGCTAAAGACAAGTCGCGCCGCCACCCAAATCGGTTTTGAGGATTCCATCCCGCCGCGTTAATTCGGCAGATATACTCATAAAAATAACTGGGTTTCGCGGCCTCATTATCTGGAGTTCGCTTGGATTCACTCCAATCGGGATAAAAAAGAATCCATTGCTGCTCATCAACTTTCACAGAGGTTTGATAGGGGCGCAAATCATTTTTGGAAGCGCTCTTACGCCAGATATCCTTGGGGATATCCTCCATTCGAGCGACGCCAGCGTGCAGCTGTTGCGCCAGGATAAAAATCGCCTCTCCCAGATGCGCGTCCAGGGTCAGACCGCACACAAAAGGTAGCTGTCTCAAGTCCGCGCGATTCTGCGGCGCCGCCCAGTCGATGAGATCGTCGACGAATGGCCGCTCCATCTTGATATCGTTTCGCTCGCTGCGCGGCCGGCCGCGCAACCAGACGCCTTCCGCCCACCATCCCCACACGTCCGCCAAGCCATCCCGCGCGGCGGACCATTCGTCCCGGGCAAAAGGCTCTAATACAAACTGCTTTTCTTTGTCTTCTTCCTTTACTTGATCCGTATCATTCTCATCCACTTTATAGGTTCTCTGCATTTCCAGATCGATCACGCCGTTCAAATGTCCCAATACTTCAGGGGTGATCCATTGCGGCGCCAGCGCATGAGCGAGGTCTCGCGAAAGATTGTAGCGGGAGTCGCTTTCCTGAAAATCCGCCCAGTATTTTGCACGTGGCGTGAGAGGATTTCCTCCGTTTTCGCCGATGGCCTTGCTGGCGTATTGACGGAGAATTTGCACGACGTTTTCCGCGAAGAGATATTCACGAAACGATTTATGCATGAATTCGCAGCCCAGTTGTTTATTGCCCGCCTTGAAGAAGTAGTTGATCACCAGGCTGTGCAATGGATGTTCTTCTTCCACTTGGCCGATTTCATCCATCAATTCGTCGTATTGACGATTCATCCGCTTCCGCAGGCGCAGTTCGAGCTCCTCGTAATCGATGCTTTCCCGGCCGTGGATGGTGATGGCTTCCGCCGTCTTCCACAGCAAGGTTCTGAGTTTGAGCCCGCGGAGAAGACGCGGCTGGCTGGTCTCCGATTTGAACGTCCCCGCCTCGCAGGTCATGTCGATCAGATGGCGGTAAAGCGTCGTGGTATTTTCCAGAATCCGTTCGTAATTCGCGGATTGTCTCGAGATCACCCGCATGGCGAGATGAGCCAGCAACGGATTGCTCAACACGTC
Organism: bacterium; assembly: GCA_016125385.1. Lineage (GTDB taxonomy): Bacteria > Hinthialibacterota > Hinthialibacteria > Hinthialibacterales > Hinthialibacteraceae > WGLV01. Next base: position 216,389 of record WGLV01000022.1, on the reverse strand, counting down.
GAACGCGCCCCGCAGTTGGTTGTCTATTTGATATTCTTCAAAACAGGAGCGGTATTTTTCAACGATGCTCCCGGTGATCTCATCGTTGAGCCCCGCGAACGATGCCGCTGCATCCGGCTCGGGCGTTTGCAAACGATTCGTGTCCTGCAATCGAGTCACCAGCGCGTGCAGCGCATCGGGATTGAGCGGACGAATCGTCAATAGCGCGGTGTTCCGGCTCAATATCAGTTTCTGACTTTCCGACACGCTGGGCGAGGGTCGACCGGTCATGATGACGCGGACGTTCTGAAGATACCCCTGTAAAAAGTCTTTATTGATGTGATCAAGCACCTTGTCGAACCGTTTTTTAAAGCCCGCGGTGCTGGTATTGATTTCATCCCACCCATCCAGAATCAGGACGTAATTCGACATTCGGCGGCCTTCAAAATCGCACTCATGAGTAAACACGCCGCCGTCGTACAGCAGGTTTTTCGGCCTCGCGAACGGCAGGGTTTTGGGCAACTCAATCGCATTCGAGATCGCGTCGAGCAAGTTGATTTCAGCATCCAATCGGGTTAATCGAACGCGGATGGGTTTTAATTTTCGCTTGATCAGCTCGGCGCAAAGTTTGAGCGTGAAGGTCGATTTGCCCATGCCCGCGATCCCCTGTATGATGATCGCGCCATTGAATTTCTGATCTTTGAGCAGACGAAACACGGTCCTCAATAAATCTTCACGCCCGCCATTTTCTTCGATGTAAGGCGAATCGAAATGAACGGCGCCGCGCTCGCCGCCGCGTTGGGCGTTCTTCTCTTCCATCTTGATTAGGTCTTCAAAGGTTAGTTCGCCGCACTCCAGATCGACGTAGATGTCATTCAATGAAAAGGGTTCCACGTCGAACACACCGGCGTCTTCAAATAGATGGCGCTGATGCTCCGCGTGAAAATCCAGCGCGGCCAGCCGCCGCGCCGACTCGTCCTGATGGATCAAATAATCCGCGAAGGGCTTGAAGCGTTCCGCGAGTTTGCCGTCGGAGAGGATGTTGGTCAGTTCCGATCTGAATCGCCGCTCAACTTCGAACAACAGTTCGCGCCGCGCGTCGTCTCCATACCCCATCGATTTCGCCCAGCCATCCAGCGACTTTTGCCACGCCTTGCACAGGTCATTAGCGTGAAGCTGATTCCAATCGATGAGGCTGATATCGAAATCGACCGGCTCATCCGATGGAGAAAACGTCGTGGAGTTAGGTCGGCGGGATTGGGGTTCGGGCAGCGCCTTCACCGCGCGAATCACGGCGTTCTGATAGGCCAGCCGCAAGGCGATCAAGCCCAGTTCATGCGGATCGGTGATTTTCGTCAGTTTCTCATAGAAACAGGTTAGAAATTTGATGGGCGCAACCGCTTCCGCGACGGTCGTCCCCAGCGCGTCGAGATAAAAGCCGGAATGCTCTTTCAGCGCGTCGAGAATCGTCGTGGAGTCCTTGAATCCATCCACGGCGTCCGATAGAAATTGATTGACCGTTTTGATATTCGAGATCAGGCCCATGCTCCCCCCCGGTGCTGGTTGAAATGAATTGAAAGTAACACGATCCGCCTCATTTTATCTACCCCGATAAAGGCGAATCCGTCCAGAGAATCAGCATGACTTTCTCCGTTCCATAAGACCGACCGCGCGATCCGGAAAGCAGTTCGGGCATTGAAAAAGCGGGGCGATACTCTTGAAATAGACATCCAGCCTGCCTTTTTTTCTCTCCGCGTGAATTAAACTGTTGCCAGACGCAAAAGACCGGCTATACTGGCGGAATGAACATTCACTCCGAAATGGCATAGAATGAGCAAAACCGATAAAAGAGACGAAATCATTAACGCCGCACTCGAACTGATCGCCGAGCATGGCTTTCACGGAACTTCGATGGCGATGATCGCCGATCGCGCCAAAGTCGGCGCGGGGACGATCTATCGTTATTTCGACAGCAAAGACGTCCTGATCATCGAACTGTTCAAAGTGGTTGAAGCCAAACTCCACGCCACTCTGGACGTAACCTCCGAAAGCGAACATTCCATCCAGGACCGCTTTCTTCATCTGGGCAAGTCCATGCTGAAATACCTGATCGATAACCCCACTCACTACAAGTATCTGGAACAGTTTTTTAACTCCCCCTACGGCGTCGAACAACGCCGGATCAAACTTTTAGGAGAAAAAGGGAAAGAAAATGCGATTCTACGGATATTCACTGATGGAGTGGAACAAGGCGAGATGAAAGACCTCCCCGTCGTCGCTCTCTGCGCCCTGAGTTTCGGCCCCATCATGACTATGGCGCGCGACCACATCCTCGGTTTTTTTACGCTGGATGACGAGCTGATCACCCAAACCATCGATTCATGCTGGAGCGGCATCAAGAAATAAGAAGCCCGCCAGTTCACTTTTTTTTCACCCAATCAACGGAATGATTATTCATTCCTAAATAGATCGAAATGATTTCCCAATCGGTCAAGGTCAAGCCAATACATTCATCGAAACATGATAAAGGCAGAAAAACATGCAACTTACATCGACTCCAAGAGCCATCGCCCTTCTCGCGATTCTCATGACAAGCGTGTTGCTGAGCGGATGTGAACAACAGGCCCCGGCCCAGAGCGCCGGGCCAAACGCGCCGGTTGAAGTCAGCGTGGTCACGATCAAAACCGAGCCTGTCGTGTTAACCACCGTTCTTCCCGGCCGGTCGTCGGCGTTTCGTATCGCGGAAATTCGGCCCCAGGTCAGCGGCCTGATTCAAAAGCGCCTGTTTACCGAGGGCGCGAACGTGGAGGCCGGGCAGGTGCTCTATCAGATCGACTCCGCGCCCTTTCAGGCTGAACTCGACAAGGCCGAAGCAAACCTCGCCGTCGCTCGAAAAACCGCCGAACGGACGCGAGCGGCTATCGAAGTAAGCAAAGCGAATATCCGCCAGCAGGAAGCCACATTAAATTTCTCCCAAAAGAACCGCCAGCGGTTTGAAGAACTCACTTCGGATGGCGCGGTGTCGTTAACCGAGCGCGATCAGGCGGTCACGCAGGACGAAGTCGCCGCCGCCGCCCTCAAATCGGCGCAGGCTCAACTGAGGCGCGATCAGGAAGCGGTCGCTGAAGCCGACGCCGCCATCCAGCAGGCGGAGGCGATGGTTGAAGCGGCGAAGATCAACCTCGCCTACACTCAGATCAAGGCGCCCATCTCCGGACGAATCGGCAAATCCAGCGTAACCGAAGGCGCCATCGTGACGGCGTACCAGGCGGTCGCGCTCTCGTCCATCCAGCAACTCGATCCGATTTACGTGGATGTACCACAGGCGTCCAGCGATCTTCTCCGCCTGAGAGAACGGCTTGAAAACGGCAACCTCAATCATGAGGGAATCGATCAGAACAAGGTCAAGATTCTGCTGGAAAACGGTCAGACGTATGAGCTGGAGGGCGACCTTCAGTTCCGCGACGTGAGCGTCGATCCGAGCACCGGCTCGGTCGTGCTGCGTATCGTGGTTCCCAACCCGGAAGACATTCTGTTGCCGGGCATGTTCGTGCGCGCGTCGATCACCGAAGGCGTGAATCCGGAAGCGATCATGGTTCCCCAACAGGCGCTGACGCGCGATCCCAAAGGAAACCCATACGTCTTTATCGTGGACGGCGAAAACAAGGTACGGCAGCGGATGCTGACCGTCGATCGAAGCCTCGACGATCGCTGGCTGGTCACCGGCGGCTTGAAGCCGGGCGACCGCGTAATTATGGAAGGCTTACAGAAAATCCGTCCCGGTGCGGAGGTGAAGACCGTCCCGTTTGAGCCCGCCGCTCCCCAATCCGCCGCGAACCCCGAATCGAAGTAACCGCCGGAGGCCAACGATGTTATCCAAATTTTTTCTAGAGCGGCCCGTCTTTGCCTGGGTCATCGCCATCGTTTTGATGGTGGCGGGCGGTCTGGCGATTCACAATCTGCCAATCTCTCAATATCCCCCCATCGCCCCGCCCTCCATCGCCATTGAGTCGTTTTATCCAGGCGCGTCGGCGGAAACGGTTGAAAACAGCGTCACCCAGATCATCGAGCAGAAGATGACGGGCTTTGACAACATGCTGTACCTCTCTGCCACCAGCGACTCGGCTGGATCGTCACGCGTGGAGCTGACCTTCGAACCGGGAACCGATCCGGACCTCGCCTGGTCGCAGGTGCAGAACAAACTCCAACTCGCCATGGCAAGCCTGCCCGAGGTCGTTCAAAGGCAGGGCGTAAAGGTCAGCAAATCAACCCGCAATTATCTCATTATCATCAGCCTGATCTCTGAAAACGGCAGTATGGACAGCGATGACCTGAAGGATTACATGCAGTCCACGCTGGAGAAGGTGTTGTCGCGTGTGCCGGGCGTGGGTGAAGTCATGACCTTTGGTACGCAATACGCCATGCGGGTCTGGTTGGATCCAAATAAGTTGACCAGCTACAACCTGACGATTGAAGACGTCATCAATGCGCTGAAAGCATATAACGTCGAAATATCCGCCGGTCAGTTCGGCGGCATGCCGGCGGTGGAAGGCCAGCGCCTCAATGCGTCTATCATCGTTCAAAACTTGCTGAAAACGCCGGAAGAATTCGCATCGGTTCCCATCCGCACCAATCCGGACGGCTCCGTTGTTCGCGTGAAGGACGTTGGACGAACCGAATTGGGTACCGAACAGTATGACCACGTCGTCAATTTCAATGGTGTTCCGGCGGGCGGAATGGCAGTCCGTCAGGCGGCCGGCGCCAATGCGCTCGATACGGCTGACCGGATCAAGGCGAAACTGGATGAAATGAGTAAGTTCTTTCCTCCGGGATTGAAAGTAGTGTACCCATACGACACCACGCCATTCATCAAGGTCGCCATTGAAGAAGTGGTTAAAACCTTGTTCGAGGCGATCGTGCTGGTCTTTCTCGTCATGTACCTCTTCATGGGCAACATGCGCGCGACGCTGATCCCCACCATCGCGGTGCCGGTGGTCATTCTCGGTACATTCGCCGTCCTTGGTCTGCTCGGTTTTTCGATCAACATGCTGACCATGTTCGCGATGGTCCTCGCGATTGGTCTGCTGGTCGACGACGCCATCGTCGTGGTCGAAAACGTCGAACGCATCATGAGTGAAGAGGGGCTGCCCCCCAAAGCCGCCACGGCGAAATCGATGGATCAGATCACAAGCGCGTTGATCGGAATCGGGCTTGTGTTATCAGCGGTGTTCGGCCCCATGGCGTTTTTTGGCGGTTCGACCGGCGTCATTTACCGTCAGTTCTCCGTCACCATCATCGCGTCCATGCTGTTATCCGTGTTGGTGGCCTTGATACTGACGCCCGTTCTGTGCGCCTCGCTGCTCAAACCGATTCCCAAGGGACACGAACCGGCGGAGGCGGCCATCTGGTTTATGCGGCCATTCTTCCGGCTGTTCGACCGCTCCTTCTTTGGAGCCCGCGATCTGTATCTTCGCATGGTGAACCACTCGTTACGGAAGAAACTGCGTTACCTCTTTCTGTTCGCCATCATCGTGGCCGCGATGGGGTACCTGTTCCAGAAAATGCCGACCGCCTATCTGCCCAATGAAGACCAGGGCATTTTGTATGGTCAGGTCACCCTGCCGGGTAATTCGACTCTGGAACAAACGCAGGCGGTTCTCGATCAGGTTCAGGATTATTTTCTGACCAACGAGCACGACGCGGTCGAATCATGCCTCACCGTCGCAGGATTCAGTTTTTCCGGCCGCGGTCAGAACATGGGGCTGGCCTTCGTCAAACTGCGCGACTGGAAACTCCGCGATCGCCCCGATTTGAAAGTCGATGCGGTGATCGGCCGGGCGATGGGCACGTTCTCACAAATCAAGCGAGCGGTGGTTTTCGCGTTTTCTCCTCCGGCGGTCATCGAACTGGGGCAAGGCAAGGGATTCGATTTCCAACTGTTGGATCGCGGCGGCGTGGGGCACGAGGCGCTTATCGCGGCGCGGAATCAACTGCTCGGCATGGCGTCCAACGATCCTCGTCTGGTTCGAGTCCGCCCCAATGGATTGGACGACGTGCCACAATACCGGGTTGACGTCGATTGGGAAACCGCCGGGGCGATGGGTGTTCCGATTTCATCGATTCACAGAACAATCTCCGCGGCGTTCGGCAGCGCGTACGTTAACGACTTCATCCAGAATGGGCGCGTAAAGCGAGTCTACGTTCAGGCGGATGCTCCCTACCGCATGACGCCGGACGATCTGAAAAAATTGTACGTTCGAAACACGGTGGGCACGATGGTTCCCTTCGACGCATTCGCCACCGGACACTGGTCGTATGGTTCACCCAAACTGGAACGCTTTAACGGCTTTCCCTCCGTAAACATCTGGGGCGAGCCTGCTCCGGGCCGGAGCTCAGGCGAGGCGATGAAGGCGATGGAGGAATTCGTCGCCAAACTGCCTCAAGGCATCGGCTATGACTGGAGCGGCCTGTCGTATCAGGAACGGCTCGCCGGCTCACAAACGCTCACTCTGTACGCGTTTTCGGTGCTGGTGATCTTTCTCTGCCTCGCGGCGTTGTATGAGAGCTGGCCCATCCCGATCTCTATATTATTGACGCTGCCGCTTGGCGCCATCGGCGGTGTAATCGCCACCACGTGGCGCGGGTTGCCGAATGACGTGTACTTCCAGATCGGCTTGTTGACCACGCTCGGATTAACGACGAAAAACGCCATTCTGATCGTGCAGTTCGCCAAAGACCGCGTTGAGTCGGGCATGGGATTGATCGAAGCCACGCTGGAAGGCGCCCGGCTTCGTCTGCGCCCCATCGTCATGACATCGATGGCCTTCGGTTTCGGCGTCATCCCACTGGCGTTCGCCAACGGCGCCGGCGCGGGAGCTCAGGTCGCCATTGGCACGGGCGTCCTGGGAGGCGTGGTGACTTCAACATTTCTGGTCACGTTGTTCGCGCCGTTATTCTTTGTTCTGATCGAAAGAATGCTTGGCAAGCGCACACATAACCAGGCGGCTGCTCAAGCAACTCAATCTATGGAAAGCAAGAATCATGAATAAACTTCTGTACCTGACAACCTGCGCGGTTCTGATATTTCAGGGTTGCTCGCTGGCGCCGCGCTACGAACAGCCCGGCGTCCCGATTCCCTCCTCCTGGCCCGAAGGCGCCGCGTATCAACCGGCGCGCGCATCGGCGGACGTCGCGATGGCGTCGGAGATCGAGTGGCGCGACTTTATCGCCGACGATCAACTCAAGGCGCTCATCGAACTGGCGCTGAAAAATAATCGCGATCTCCGGCTCGCCGCGCTCAACGTACAGAAAGCCCGCGGGATGTACGGCATCCAACGCGCCGAACTTTTCCCCACCATCGACGCGTCGGCCGTGGGCGCCAACCGGCGCATGTCGGCCGCATCGTATGGAGGCGGCGGCTCGATCGACGTGGAACAGTACAGCGTCGACCTGGGCATCAGTTCATGGGAGATCGACTTTTTCGGCCGTCTGCGCAGTCTGAAGGATCAGGCTCTGGAAGAGTACCTCGCCACCGAAGAAGCGCAACGCGGGGCGCGCGTCTCCCTGGTGTTTGAGATAACGAACGCCTATCTGGCGCTCGCCGCCGATCAACAGATTCTTCAACTGGCGAAAACGACGTACGACGCGCAAAAGCAAACCTATGAACTGATCCGGAGGCGATTCGAAGCGGGCGTCTCAAATGAACTCGATCTGCAACGCGCCCAAACCCAGGTCGACGCCGCTCGGGTCGACATCAGCCAGTATACCCAGATGACGGCGCAGGACCGGAACGCTTTGCAGTTGTTAACCGGGACCACGGATCCGATCCCTAGCGACCTGCTGCCCGGCGATCTTAACGGCGTCGCGCCACTGAGCGATATTTCGGCGGGCCTGCCTTCTGAAACGCTTCTCGCCCGCCCGGACATTCTCGCGGCGGAACATCGCCTTAAAGCGGCTTACGCCAGCATCGGCGCGGCGCGGGCGGCGTTTTTCCCGCGCATCTCATTGACAACCACATTTGGATCCGCCAGCGGCGACCTGACCAAGCTCTTTCAATCGGGAACGGAGACGTGGAATTACACCCCGCAGCTCGTTCTGCCGATTTTCGACAGCCGTCTTCGCTCCGCCTATCAAGTCACTCAGGCGGAGAAAGACATCATGCTGACGCAATATGAAAGCGCCATTCAAAACGCGTTTCGCGAGACGGCGGACGCACTGGCTGTGAAGGGCACGATCGATGAGCGTATTCAGGCGCAGGAATCGATGGTGAACGCATTTGAAAAGGCGTTGGGCCTTTCAGAGGAACGCTATCAGAAAGGGATCGACAGTTATCTGGGCGTACTCGATTCACAACGGTCGCTGTATGCGGCCCGACAACAGCTGGTGAATCTGCAACTGATCCGTTTCGCCAATCAGGCCCGGTTGTACGCCGTGCTGGGCGGAGGCGCCTGATCGATTATTTTCGTATCGCAATTGAACACGAAAAACCCCCGAAGACGGATATCTTCGGGGGTTTGTATTTTACAATTTCAATTATCAGGCAATCAGAGAATGGAGCTGAGGGGGATCGAACCCCTGACCTTCTGAATGCCATTCAGACGCTCTCCCAGCTGAGCTACAGCCCCGTGAGAACGATCAATAATCTATCAGCGGCAGCGTAGAAATCAAGCCGCACCGCTCAAAAATCGGCGCATGGTACGGATTTTATCCCCTTCGGCCCCACATAACCGATCCCCATTAAACGAACGAGGCGAGGAATGGAAATTCAAGCGTCACCAAGGGGATTGCTCCAGCCGCTCGGGATCGGCATACTGAAACCACCATGCCGCCCAAAACCACTGAATCCAATCAGATACTGGGTGAGATCGTGCAGACCAGCACGGTCGAAATCACCGGCCATTGCCATCGAGGCCACGAAGGCCCCGCCTTCGGCGCGTTCATATCAGCGGGGAGCGATCCCGCATGCGTGGCGGTGGTCTATAACATCGAAACCGCCAGCCTCGATTCCCACCGGCGCCCCGCCGCGCTCGGCATCCCCGAAGATGAAATACCAAAGCGGTATCCGCAGCTCGCCACCCTGCTCAAGAAACAGTTTCAGGCGCTGCTGATCGGCGAATGGACTCGGGGCGCGTTTCGTTTTGGCCTGCCCGGCCGCCCGCCCGCGCTGCACGCCGGGATCAAACTCTGCGGCGATGAGGAACTGCGCGGCGTAATGGACGATCTCGGCTTTCTGCGCTGGCTGCGCGATTCAAACCGCTCGGCGCCGGAAGAACTGATGCTGTGGGCGTGTAAAAACCTGCTGGAGGCGCACGGCTGGCGGCGCGAAGAAGCGGTGCGCGTCGGCAAGGCGATTTCGGACGTGTACCGCGACGACTATGAAACCCTGCGCCGCCTGATCGCGCGGCTTGAATCATGGCTGACGGATTAAATCGGAATCAAGAAGAGCGGCTTGGCGCCGTCACCTCCGGCTCGCTGTCGGAAGGTATCGAGATGCGGCTCGACGCCGGGGTCTCGATCGAAGACGTGCGCGCCGGCAAGTTCGTGGTGATCGAGGGCGCGCGCCACGATTTCTTTTCGATGATCACCGACGTGCGGCTCGACGCCTCCAGCGCGTCGATTCTGCGCGATCCGCCCGGCCGCCGGACGCTGCTCTCTAACGTGCTGGAAGGCGACCACACCTACGCCACCATCTCGCTCAAGCCCATGCTGATGGTCGAGCGCAAGGCCGAGTTCAAGCGCGAGGACGATCTGCGCCCGGTCAAGAGCGTACCCGCGCACTTTTCCACCGTGTACAAGGCGGGCGCGGTCGACGTCGACCGGATCTTCGGCCGAGAAGATGGATCGGACCGGCGGTATTTCAGCCTGGGTTCGCCGCTCGACATGGAAGACGTGGAGGTTTGTCTCGATCTGGACCGGTTCATCGAACGATCGAACGGCGTCTTCGGCAAGACAGGCACCGGCAAAACCTTTCTCACCCGGCTGGTGCTGGCGGGACTGATCCGTAGTAACAAAGCGGTCAACCTGATTTTCGACATGCACAGCGAATACGGCTGGCAGACGCGCGCCGAGTCGGGTTCACAGAAAGATTCATTCGTCAAAGGGCTGAAGAACCTGTTCGGGCACAAGGTCGCCATCTGCACGCTTGATCCCGAATCGGCATCGGCGCGCAATGTTCCATTCGACTTCGAATTGAAGATCCCGTTGACGGAGATCGAAGTGGAAGACATCGCTCCACTGCAGGATGAACTGAATCTGCATTCCACCGCCATCGAGACCGCGTACATTCTGCGCAATCATTATAAAAAGCGCTGGATGCTCGAACTGCTCGACCGGGAGCCGGCGAGCATGAAGGACTGGGCGGAGGAGATCGGCGCCAACAAGGAAAGCCTCGCCGCGCTGTACCGAAAACTGGGCGCGATCCGTTCCCTGCCCTTTATCGTCGATCAGCCGGAAAAACTCGCCGAAGGAGCGTCGTCATCGCGGATCAACGTGCTACGCCTGATCGAAGAATTGAAGGCGGGCAAAAACATCGATCTCGAATTCGGCCGCGTCTCTAACATGCTGGCGTACCTGCTGGTGGCTAACCTGATCACTCGGCGGATTCACGCCGCGTGGGTGAAACAGGCGGAAAAATACATGGCCACCACAAAACTCGAGGACCGTCCGCGCCCGCTGATGATCTCCATCGAAGAAGCGCACAAGTTTCTCAACCCCGCAGCGGCAAGGCAGACCATCTTCGGCGTGATCGCGCGCGAACTGCGCAAGTATTTCGTCTCGCTGCTGGTGGTCGACCAGCGGCCCTCGGGCATCGATGACGAGATTCTCTCGCAGCTGGGCACGCGCGTCACCGCGCTGCTCAACGATGAGAAGGACATCGCCGCCGTCTTCACTGGCGTCTCAGGCGCGGCCGCGTTACGCAACGTGCTGGCTTCGCTCGACACGCGACAACAGGCGCTGATTCTGGGGCACGCCACGCCCATGCCGGTGGTAGTCAAGACACGGCATTACGGCCCCGATTTTTATCAGGCGATGGGAGACCGCTCAGACGAACAACGGGACGACGAACTGGACAAGGCGCTGGGGTATTTTCCTGAGGGGTGATGAATTTCAGATCACCGTTTTTTTTTTGTATTTCCTCCCACTTTTCTGCGATTTTTTTCACATCTCAATTCAAAGCCGGATGAATTACGTTGGGCCCAACGCGTTTTTTCATGCGTTGCGATCCCCATGTTTATTCATCCTTTCACCGGACGTTCCATTTTTGCGCGAGCGGAATCTTCCACGAACCGGCGCCACCGCGGCCAGCGGCCGGGGCACGTATTGGGGCTGTGCGAACCAAGCGGCCTCGTTGGGCCTGAGGCCGCCAAATTGAGTCATGTGAAATGAATATTGCCGTTCTTTCTTTTCTTCCGTCCTGTCTCGAAATTTTTTGATATGCGTGAAAGTTACGTTGGGCCCAACGCTTTTTTCATGCGTTGTGATCCCCGTGTTTATTCGTCCTTTCACCGGACGTTCCATTTTTGCGCGAGCGGAATCTTCCACGAACCGGCGCCGCCGTATGAAACGAACGGCCCAGAATGTGTGCAACGGGTTTTGAATGAAGCGCGCTTCGAGGATGGAGAGAGAACCGCAATTTGGAAGGATTAATTTTCAAGTTTGCGCCCCAGCCGGAGCACAGGCAGCGCCTGGGGCGAGTATTTGAGTTGTGTGAATCCAACGCGCTCGTTGGCGCTGAGGTTGTCTGAATGAGATGGATTGAGTTCTATTCGTCTGAATCTGGATAGACAGGATATGAAGGATAAACAGGATAAAAAGCGATCGTTGGGAAATTGGAACCGGATTTGAATCACAAAAACATGCAGGCAGCGCCTGGGGCGAGTTTTGAGTTGTGTGAGTCAAGCGCGCTCGTTGGCGCTGAGGTTGTCTGAATGAGATGGATTGAGTTCTATTCGTCTGAATCAGGATAGACAGGATGCGGACAGTGTCCGCCGCCAAGAATTTGGGTTGTACGAGTCGTGCGCGCTCGTTGGCGCTGAGGAAAACAGAACATGATTTCCTTCGTGTTTTATGTTTAAACAAGGATGGATATGAATAATAACATTCTATATTTCAGCGGGCGCCGCGACCGGTTAATGAGACCTTCAGCGTGTTGAACAGGATTTTTATGTCGAGAAGAAACGTCATATTGTTGATGTATGCGATGTCGTAGCGCAATTTGTGTTCAACCGGGGAATTGTAGAATCCATGAATCTGCGCGAGGCCGGTCATTCCCGGACGCACGCGCTCGCGCAGGCGGTACAACGGAAGGGCGCGGGCGTACTGGTCAACGAAATGGGGACGTTCGGGACGCGGCCCCACCAGACTCATCTCGCCACGCAGTACGTTCCATAATTGCGGCAACTCATCGAGATGAGCGAAGCGCAACCAGCGCCCGACCCGAGTCACGCGCTCGTCGCGCTCGTCCGACATGACCGGGCCGGTTTCGCGCTCCGCGTTTTTTTTCATGGTGCGGAACTTCACGATGCGGAAGGGCGCGCCGTCTTTGCCGATGCGCGTCTGGCGGTAAAACGCCGGGCCGGGGCTGTCGAGCCGGATGGCCAGCGCCACCAGCACGAACAAGGGAGACAGCACGATCAGAGACGCGGCTGCGGAGGCCGCGTCAAACAGGCGCTTACTGAAACGCCGCCAGTCGCTCCACGGCTCCATGCCTACCCGGATCAGCGGGATGCCCGCCACCTGACCGATCTCCACCTGGCCGATGGTGACTTCATACAATTCGGGCAGAAGATGAACCTCGCAGCCGGTGGCGCGGCAGGCGGTGAGGATTTCAAGCATGGTCTGACGGTCGGCGCGGCGGCTGGTCACGATGATTTCATCAATTTCCTCTCGCTCGACCAGAACCGGGAGGTCGCTGATTTTACCCAGCACTTTCGTCTGGCTGAGCGTCTGTTCGAGGTCGTCATCAACCAGTCCCACCACCTCATGTCCCAGGCGCGAGTATTGCTCGACGTCGCGCAGTACGCTTTCGCCCATCGGCCCCGCTCCGACGATCAACATACGGGTGCGGTCATACCCCCAGCGGCGGCGGCGGTAGAGGTAAAGCGTGCGCCACACCGCGGTAAGCGCCCAACTGGCGATGAAATTTAGCGCCATGATGTAGCGCGAAACCTGGAACGATCGCTCTATGGTGGCGTCTTCAATCAAAGGGGGGATGCCGATGGCGGAGTGGGAAGCGATGTAGGTTCCGGTATACAGCAGCAGGAGGCTCTCAAGCCCGTGGGATACCGCCATCGCCCAGAAAGTGGTGTACACGATGTCAAATACGGTCAGGGGCTGGCTGAAGTCATACAAGCGGAAGGCAAAAAGCGAACCCAGCCGGATGAAGACGATCAGCGGCGCGAGCTGGACGTAGATGTTCAGGTTTTCCGGGCGGAATTCCTGAAACCGGATCAGGAACGCCAGCGCCAGCGCGGCGGCGATGACCGCCAGGTCGACCAGCGCGAATTTCCAGAAGGGGCCTTTGGGAATATTGCGTTTCGCCATGTGACTTTCAATCCAAGCGTGGAGTACGCCGATGACGACCTGATTTTCGAGACAATTCACGCCACCTTTCACCACGAGACGAGAATACCTTCACGCGGGTGGAAATCGAAGGATCGTCTTGCCGCTGACAAGGTTCCGCTATACTGGTATAACCAACTTCATCCATGATTCGCCAGATGGAGAAGCCGAACCGCATGACGCCCCATTCGCTGTGTGAGATACCTCGCTTTAACCGCCGCGACCTGCTGTTCGCGCTCGCACTGGCCGCGCTGGCGGCCTTCTCTCACGCCGCGATCGTTTTCACCGGCGCTCTGCCGCTCGATTCGGATTCGCTGCTGTTCTTTTACCCGCTGCGCTCGCTTCACGCGGACCCCGGAGCGGGATTGTGGGACCCCTACCTGTTTTGCGGCATCCCGCGCGATTCAAACCCGCAGGCGCAATTGTTGTACTGGCCCAACTGGTTCAGCGCGGTTCTATCGACGCGATGGCTGTTCCCAATGCTGTTATACGGTCATTCACTGTTGGGCGGGCTGTCGTTTTACCTGCTGTTGCGTGGATTGCGATGCCAGCCGCCGAGCGCGTTTCTGGGCGCGGCGTCGTTTCTGCTGGGAGCCTACTGGCGATGCAAGATCGCCAATCTCGGACTGCTGGAAGGCGCGGCGTGGGTTCCCGCGCTGGTGTATTTCGACCTGCTCGCCTTATCGATCAATTCATTCACGCCACTGCTGGCCGCATCGCTGATGCTTTCGATGACGATTCTGGCGGGCGTGCCTCATACGGCGATTTATGCGTTGATGCTGACCGGCCTGATTCACCTGTCGTATTTCAGCCGGAGCCGAGCGCCGCGTTGGCGGGTCGCGGCGATGTACGTCACGCTTTGCGCCGTTTCGCTCATGCTTTGCGCGGGGATGCTGATTCCCGCCTGGTTGAATCTGCCGGAAACGGTACGCACCTCGCTCTCGCTTCAGGATGCACTGGGGGGCTCCATTGAGTGGAAGAACCTCTGGAAAGTATTTCTGGGAGGATTAAGCCAGCCGGAGATATCGCGGTGCGACCCGTGGGAGGGGACGTGTTATATGGGCGTCACCGCGCTGGGATTCGCCCTGCTGGGGTGGCTGCGCTCACCGTTGCGGCTGCGGCTGTCGATGTCGGCGGCGATCGCGCTGGCGCTGGCGTTTACGGCTGGAGAACAGGGCGGTCTGTATCCCCTGCTCTATCACTGGCTGCCGGGATGGAACTCGATCAACCTGCCCAACCGTTCGCTGTTGATGGCGGCTATCGCGGCGCCCCTGTTCGCGGGGCTGGGCTTCGACGCCTGGCTGCGCGGAGAGCCCCGGCGGCGAACCGCGATCGCGCTCGGCGCCGGGGGGGGCGCGGCTCTGATCGCATGGCTGATCGCCGCCGTGGTGAATCCATCGGTACGCACCACGCTGATTCATTCCGCGCTGAGCGGCGCGTTTTCACAAGGCGGGCTCTCCGACTCAGCCTGGGCGATTCTGAACGCCTGTTTCTGGGGCGGCGTCACACTGGCGGCGGCGGCCGCGCATCGCGCGGGCAAGATGAAACCGGCGTTAACCATCGCCGTGTTCGGCGCTCTGATCGCCGGGCAAAGCGCACAATACGCCGAGCGCTTGTTTCTGCAAACGACTCCCGCCAGCATCATGCAGGAACCCCGCACTGCGCGGCTTGAAAAAGAGCGTCTCAATGAGATCGGGTTCCACCGCATTCTGGCCTTCGATCCTTCCATCGATAACGCGTTGGATGAACGGGCGCGGTACACAAAACCGATGTTGTTGCCCCGTCTTCCCGACGTGTACCGGGTGTACGCCGTGCAGGGATACGATCCGCTATTTTCCAAGCGTTACGCCGAATTGATCCGCGCGTGGACGCCGCATCATCCCTCGCTGGACGCCGACCGGAACATCCGTTTCTCGGACGCGCCGAAGCCTCTGCTCGACCTGCTGGGCGTTCGCACTCTCATCGGACGGCCTTATCTTCGAACGCTTTACATGGGCAAGAGCGACGTCTCGGCGCCAGGATCGTTACAGACCGCGCTGCGCCCGGCGCAACCGGTCAAGACGCTGTTTCTGCGATGGACCGCCGCCGGGGGTGAATCGATTCCGCAAGGCACACAGATCGGCCGCGTGAGAATCGTCAGCGCATCCAAAGTGGTGGAAACGTTTCCCATCCGCATGGGATTTGAAATCGCCAACCAGATCACCCGTTTCGGCCCGTACCAGGCCGCGCATCACGCCGCACCGGAATACCGCTGGTTTCCGATTCCCAGCCGGTTCGGTTCCCTGGAAGCGCGGCAGTATGAAGTGCGCTATCCCGTTACCGTGCAGGCGCCGGTGGAACTGGTATCGGTCGAATTAACCACGCCGAACATCATTGTGATACTGTATGGGGTTTTCGCCGAACCCGCCGCGAGTTCCGATCCGTATCCGCTGTTGACCGATTCGGCGGAAGTCCCATTGTATGACAACCCCGGTGCTTTTGGCCCGGTGTATTTCAGCCGGAACGCGGTTACGTACGACCGCCCCGCCTCTCTGGTGGACACGCTGTCGAACTGGCCTTCCGATCAGGAGCCGCCGGTCTTTTTCAATGAAGACGACGGACCGCCGCCGGAACGCTCACCGGTCGCGAATCCACTGGGCGAACCGCCCACCGTGCAAACCAAACGCCCGGACTCGGATCACTGGCTGATTCAGGTGGATTCGCAATACGACGGCGTTCTGGCGGTCAGTGAAACCTGGTCACCGAACTGGGTCGCCACGATCGACGGCGAGCCGGCGTCGGTTCTGAGGGCGAATCACGCCTTCATGGCGATTCCCGTATCCGCCGGCGAGCATGACGTCGTGTTGACGTATTTTCCCAAGCCGTTTTATTTTGGCGGGGCGGTAGCGGGCGCCGCGTTGGCGGCGGTACTGGCCTGGCTGGTGTTGTATCCCTACGACTGGCTGATCCGGAAGAAAGAGGAAACGGCGTAAATCAAAACGGCGCGCTGATTCCCAGCGCGCCGCATTGTTTTTTCCGATTGTTGGTTCTGAACGGTTTTTTTGTTTTGTTTTTTCAGTGAGACCGGTTCTGATGGCAGGACGATAACTGATAATCCTTAAGCCCAGCGCCGGATCACGCTCAATTTTGTTTACGCCACCTGCATCAACGACATTTCGATCACGTTTACTTCGCTGCCGTCTTCTTCGCTTACCTTGTTCAACATGCGGCGAGCCGCCGTGACGAACTCAGCACATACGCTGAAGGCTTCAGCCAGAACGGGCTCGCTCTTTTCGCTCATCAGGCTGGCATAGTTGTTCAACAACAGCGCCAGATCGTTTTCATTGAGCGAAGCGTCATCAAGGAAACATTGGAGCGAACGCTGGAACCAATGCTCGGCATCGGCGTTTTCATGTACGGCATGTAACGCCACGCCGAGATTATGGTACTTGGAGACCATGTACTTTGGTTCGTCGTTTTCAGATTCACCCTGATCGACCGCCGTTTTCAACATCATCACGGCGTCATCGAACTGTCCCTGATTGAAGCAATCGATCCCGACGAATTCGAAAATATCTGCAATCGTCCACCGATCCTTACGCGGATTCATCATCTCGAAAACCTCCCTGTTTTACCGCCCTCGTAAATCAAATAAAGTCCAACCATCGGATAGTAGTAATATCGGTTGAGTGGCGAATAAATTGAGAGGTTTCGTCAAAATAAAAGCTTTTATTGCCGAATCGGGGTTTTCAGCCCGAAAACGCTAAAGAATGTTACGCTTCAGACGGAGCGGGTTGTACTGGACTATTGCAGGATTCAGGGTCGATTTGAGCCGCGGCGGCCGCCTCGCGGCTTTTACGTGAGAAATACACGGCGCTGACGATCAGTAAAACCGTGCCGACCCCCGCCATGACATAATTGAGGCCGATGAAAAACTCGAGACGCGAGACTTTGGCGAAGACGGTGTCCTGCAGAAGCAAAGTCACGATGGCGCCGGTATAGCCGGAAGCATCGGCGACGTAGATGGTGAAGACCGCCGTGCTGACGACGCGCGTCGCGGCGACGATTCGCTCAAACAGAACCGAGTTATACGGCACGTAAGCCAGATAGGAGCCCAGCCCGGTGAGTATCATCCAGGCCATGCCCGAGATAACGCCCATCTGAAAGAGAATCGTTCCACCGGCGAGCAATAACACACCGAAGATCATGATGCCGAAGGCCCCCATCAAACCCCAATAATTGTCATCAATCCAGTTCAGAGCAGCCATCGCTCCCATGACGATCAAACTGACGGGGATATCAGATTGAGAAAAGATTCCGAGTTCGTCGGTGTAGCCCAGCGCGGCGAAGATATCCGCCTGGAAGTTGTCGCGGATGTCGCGGAACGCCGTCAGGACGGTGTACACGATGATCAGCAGGGTCATTCCGAAAAAGAAGCGCATGTAATAATCGATTCGCTGGCGGCCGTTCATCGGTTCGCGTTTAACGCGGGCCTTAATGTCAGCCTCGGAGGGTTCGGGCAATTGGTTGAGCATCCATGTGAAAAGAAGAAACGGGATGAAGAACATCAGTCCGGTGACGAATGGCATCCAGAACTGAGAGACGCTCATATCCAGCATGAGCCAGCGCCCGATGTCTTTCACCACAGCGCTCGACATGATGAACGAGCAACTCAAGCCCGCCAGCAGGATATCGGAGGTACGGCGGCCTTCAAGGTATGAAACAACCAGCCCCCAGATCATGCCGAGCGGGAGGCCATTGAAGAAGATCGCGAGAATCTTCAGGGAAGGAGGCAGAACGGCGAAGAGCAGTAACGCCGCCTCAGCCATGAAGATCAAAGCGATCATGAAACCCGCGCGGCGATGGCGGGTGATTTCAGAGCAGACTTTAACTCCGACGTATTTGGAGAGCACGTAACCGATCAACTGGCTTAACACGGCGGCGCCCTTGAAGGTCAGGCCAAACCAGGCGAGCCCTTCGTATTCCGCGGCGGAAAACGGCTTGCGGAACGCGTACATACAGAAATAGACGCTGAACGCGGCGACAACGGCATACGTGGTGAATACACTGGACGGGGCTTTTTCAAGCCATCGAGAGACGGGGCTCTGATTCTGGCTCATTCTTTCCTCTAACCTGAATGGGGATCATTGTGAATCGTCAGGATGCGGCACGGAACACAGCGATACGGTTATGACAAGCAAATGGCAAACCAGAAGAGTGATAGCGCGCGAATGTTCAGATTTGATGAGGAGCAAACAAGATGGGACAAGAACATCCAGCCATCCGGAGCCTTGCGGGTATAACTAGCAACCGCCAATGGGCTCACAATCAGAATATTCCCTAAATTGAATAAAAACAAAAAGTAATTGCAACGGAAGTTATTTTATCAAATTTATCACGCCTTGGCTAGGTAACAAAAAAACGCCCCACCAGATGCTGGAAGAGCGTTTCATGTACACGGGAAAATATGGAACGAAACGTCAGTCGATCGCGACCACGTTTGCTGCTTTTGGACCTTTCTCTCCATCGGTCAGTTCAAATTCAACCGACTGGCCCTCGCGGAGATTGCGAAAACCGTCTCCCTGAATGCTGGAGTAGTGAACAAATACATCCTGCCCACCTTCCATCTCGATAAATCCGAATCCCTTCTGCTCATTAAACCATTTCACCTTACCAGTCTGCATTGATACAACTCCTTACACCGTTTACAGAATTACATTTCAGCCATCCTCGGATGAAGGAAATGCTGTTTATGCCTTCAGAAAATCCGCTTGAAGCGGGGTGTGAATTCGAACCCGGCTTATCAGTCAGGCGATTATAAAAAATCTACAGAACGATTGCAATCGTTTCTAGCGCAATTTCGCCAGAAAAAGCCCGCTCTTGCCCGGGCACACGATATCGAGGTCACCGTCACCGTCCACATCCGCGATCGCCGGATTGAGGCCAAAGCCGACGTTTCCGCCTTCGCTGACCGCCTGACGGGTCCATTTTTCATTCTGTGAGTCGTACTCATAGACGTAGATGCCCAGCGGACCATCCGAACCGGGGTCGTGTCCATTGTGGGCGCGGTAGCGCTTGCCCGTGATGAGCTGGGTGGTTCCGTCATCTTTGAGGTCAACCAGCGCGATATAGTGCGCCTGCGACCACGAGTCGTCGATGGTGTGGCGCGTCCAGACCCGCTGATCGCCGTTTTCGCTCTGTTCGAGCCAGAAGACGCCGAAGTCATGACCCATTCCCCAGATCACATCCTGATCGCCATCGGAGTCGACGTCCATCGCGAGGATCGGCATGCTGGCCATACCGAGAGTGAATTCAGGATGCCACGTCCAAGTCACCGCGCCGTTCTCATTCGCGCCTTCATACCAACCAGCGGGGGTGATGAGATCGATGACGCCGTCGCTATTGAGATCGCCATAGCCGAGGCCGTGACCGGCGCCGTCCTTGCCAACCACGCGTTTGGTCCACTCGGCTTTGCCGGGTGTTTTTTCATACCAGGCGACTTCCGTGCTGATGTTCGGGAGAAAATCGTTTTCCCCATCGCCGTTGATATCAACCGGGACGCCGGTTTCCATATTGCCGGGTTCATCGACGGGATGGGTAGCCCAGATTCCCGAGGCGTCGCCGGGATTTTCACGCCAGAAGATCGCTTTGCTGAACCATGTACAGGAAAGTAGATCGACGTCGCCATCAGAGTCGACGTCCTGCATGTCGTGAGCGAAGTCATCGTAGTATTCATCGTGCTCAACGAGTTCGGCGAACTGGTGGGGAGTCCACCCGGGGCCTTCGTACCAGTATTCGCCGCACAGGATATCCATTTCGCCGTCGCCGTTGACGTCGGCCACACCCGCCGCTTCGTATTTCGATTCTTCGTTAATGGGAACCAGATCCCACTGAAATTCTCCACCGACCGCCGCAGCGCCGCTCAGCGCGATGCACGCCATCATCAGCCATACCCTGTTGCGCATGGTCATCGATCCTTTCCATGATTCGAGAAGTTCGGGGATTATAACAAAATTTTTATACGGTTTGCGAGAGGGAAGGAAAACGAGGCGGGATTTGCGATCGATTATCGCACTTAGTGCTTTTATCGTTTAATCGGCGATCGTTCAATCCGAAAGAGTTCAGAGCGGTATCTCGAAATTTCCATCCGTTCGCATATCCCCGGACGCACCTTCTTCCAAGAGATGGAATGCATTCTGATGCAGAGAATCTGTCTGGCGATGTCTGTTTCCAGATCCGCCGCAGCCTTGCCCAGCGCTTTTGGAGAGAGTTGATAAAGAAACGCGGCGGCGCGCAATCGCAAGTGTTCATCCATTCGCCGATTTTTCACCGCATCGATCAATAACGGGATCGATTGATCAGGATTGGACAGGATCAGATTCGCCGCAGGCCAGTGACACTGGCGTTTTTCAGGAGGCAGGCTCTGGCTCGATTTGTCCCCTGTCGCCGCAATGAACGAAGTAAGAAAATAGTTGGTTTCCAGCGCATCATCATCCTTTCCGACAAAAATCAACGCATATTCAAGCGCGGTTTCAATGTCAGGAATCGCCTTTTTCGCCTGGCAGAGATAAAACGTGGCGAACAGCCATGCGCAATCCACATCGGGCAGGGCGGATTGTATCGCGAAGAAATTTTGAATGGCGTATGGCGCGCGGGTATTTCTGTTTTTGAATGGTTTTTGCCAATCGATCACAGCTTCGGTGAACTGGCTGTCCGGTTGTTTCAATTCCTCGATTTGTTCATGCAATTTCAATCCAATTCGAAACAGGTCACTGGAAGTTCCCATCGTGCTTCCATCGTTCAACGGATATTCATCCACCCCGTTCGATTTGAAATACGCCACGTTATTTTCAGCGATTTCCAATTGATCCCAGATTGAGAGAACCGGTTGCGCCGATGGAGATTCTTGAGAAACGCCAAGCGCAGCGAATCCAAACAACAACACGGCCAGAACTATAAACGATTTGATGGATGCGTCAGGCATTGTTGAAGCGCTCCTGCGCGCTGTTGAGCGAGATTTATATCGACCCGGCAAGCGATTCAGACACAGAATATTTATAACAAGAAACGTATTTCGTCAATCTGTTTTGAAGAGAATGAATCGTGGATCAATGAGAGTCTTGATTTACGGGTTGGCGGGGTTAATTCAAATCAAGCGTTGAGACGGCGGAAGAGGTGGAATCCGGCGTATTATTTTCGTTGCCGTAACCGAATTCATCGCGGAGTTTGGGAAGATCGACGAATTTCCACCACAGGTAATGAAGGACGAGGTTTTCCATACCGAGCATCTGTTTGCGCCAGATCACCCGGCCCTCCACGGGCCGCACGACGATATCGACGCCCAGATGGGCGAAGGTGTCGTCAAACGTGATCTTCTTAAAGCGGGAATTATAGGGAGCGGCGTAGACCATGTAGGAATGTATTTGATTTGAGAGCAGCCATTCACGCAAAAGGCGATGTCCCTCGACGATGTCGTAAGGCATGTATCGCATGTGGCCGATCTTTCCGGCGGGGACGCCGGCGGCGATCAACTCTTCCTCAATAAAGACATGGGGAGAAATCGGAGGTCGAGCGTCGCGATACTCAGGCCGGGGGCCCTGTTGGATCAGCACCCGATCGGCGACGCCGTCACTTACCGCGCGCGCGGCGGAGTCGACCTCGCCCAAACTGTCGATGAACACGGCGTCAACGTGACGTGGAGGCGACTCGTAATAGAAGACGGCGTTAAACAAGGGGTCGGCCAACAAAAAAACCGCCGCCGCACAAAGAAGGAACCCAGCGGCGAGCCAAGCCCATTTACGCCGGGCCGGGCTCGCCGTTCTGGGGGAATAATCAGGATGCGATCGGATTCGCGGAAGCGATTCGGTCATTGAAGTCAGCCGGAGCGGGATGGAACTCAGGCTTTTTCAGACGCGTCGTCTTTTTCAACCAGCTTGATGTATTTTTCAAGCGTCGGTTCAAGGTACTTGCTGCGCAGAGGGATATCGCGAGCGAGAACCTTGCCATCGGGGCCGATCAGAAACGGCGTGGGGAACCCTTCGATCTGATACAGGCGCATAATGCGGCCGTTTTCATCGCTGATGTGGTTCCAAACCATTTCATTTTTTTCGGCGAACTTTGAAATGACTTTCGATTTTTCATTCGAGATGCTGATGATCTCCAGCCCTTTGTCATGAAACTTTTTGTATGCTTCTCTCAGGTGGGGGATTTCAGCCTTGCAGGGGGGGCACCACGTCGCCCAGAAATCGACCAGCACCAGTTTGCCTTGCAGCTTTTCGAGTTGTATTTTGTCTCCAGCGAGCGTTTCAGCGGAGAACAGCGGGGCTTTCTCACCCGGTTTGGGACCGGGAACGTATTCTTCTTCGCCCGCCTGCGTATTGAGATAGACGCCCAGCGCCAATACGGCGACGACGCCCGCAACCCATGCGTTTTTTTGAATCCAATTCATAAAAACCTGCTCCTTCAATCGAGGGTATTGCTTCTGTATTTTCAATTGTAACTCGCCCCCGGGTACATCGCAAACTATCGCTCCGCCCGTTAACCATCAGGGCGGACACCATGCGCTTGAAAACTGGGACCGAATCACGCCCATTAAAACGGATGAATCACTCCGGGCATAACGCTTCGCGCTCCCGTTGTCAGGCGGTTGAATACAGGTACGCTTGATTTATCCATGATATGAAGGAGACGAATATGCAACAGCGTCCACTCGGTCAATCGGGGATTCAGGCCAGCGTGGTGGTATTTGGCGCCTGGGCCATCGGCGGGCTGTTCTGGGGGGGAACCGACGAACAGGATTCCATCGAAGCGATTCACGCGGCGCTCGACGCGGGCATCAACTGCATCGACACCGCGCCCGTTTATGGGTATGGATTGTCGGAACGGCTGGTTGGTAAAGCGATTGAAGGCCGGCGGGACGAAATCGTACTCGCCACCAAGTGCGGCTTGCGCTGGGACGACGCGAACGGGGAGTTTCATTTCAATCTCGGCGGCAAGGACGACAAGGACGTCTACAAATACCTGCATCCCGATTCGATCCGATATGAAGTTGAACAAAGCCTGAAGCGGCTTAATACCGACCGGATCGATCTGTATCAGACGCACTGGCAGGAAAACGTCACCGCCGTCGAAGACACGATGGCCGCCCTGATCGACCTCAAACAACAGGGGAAGATTCGCGCCATCGGCGTAAGCAACTGCACGGCGGAGCGAATGAATCAATATGAAGCCGTGGGACCTCTCGACGCCGATCAGGAAAAATTCAGCATGATCGACCGCAAAATCGAGAGCGATCAGCTACCTCATTGCCGCGAGAAAAACATGGCCGTTTTGGCGTATTCACCCATGGGGATGGGGCTTTTGACCGGGAAAGTCGACCCTGAACGAGAACTGCCCAAGGGCGACATCCGGCGCACCAATCCGCGCTTCAGCAAAGAGAACCGCGTGCGCGTCATCGCCATGTTGAACGAGATGAAGCCAGTGGCGGAGCAATACGGACTCACGTTCGCTCAACTCGCGCTAGCGTGGACCATCAGGCAGCCGGGGGTCACGCACGCGCTGGCCGGCGCCCGCAACGCAAAACAAGCCGCGGAAAACGCCAAGGCGGGCGAGGTGATTCTCTCGGATGAAGACGTGATCTTCATGGATCAGATCATCGAAAAGCATCGCGGGAACCTCGTGTAACCAGATCGAATCCGCAAACGGAAACCGTTCACCATTTATTCATTAAGCAGGGGGAAAAGCATGACCCGATACGGATTTGTTGGACTCGGCATCATGGGGAACGCGATGGCCACGAACCTGCTGAAAGCCGGTTTTCAGGTCACCGTATGGAACCGGAATCCATCGCGGTGCGATTCGCTGGCGGCGCTGGGCGCTCAGGTGGCAGAAAGCCCCCGCGAAACGGCGGCAGCCAGCGACGTCACGTTCGCCATGCTGTCCGACCCCGCCGCATCTCTCGAAGTGTGTTTCGGTTCAGAAGGCGTATTGCGGGGCATCCGGCCCGGATGCGGTTACATTGAATCGTCGACGATCGACGCCGCAACCAGCCGCTCTATCTCAGAAGCTGTGAAGAAACAAGGCGGGCGTTATCTGGAGGCGCCGGTTTCCGGATCGAAAAAGCCGGCGGAAGACGGAGCGCTGATTTTTCTCGCGGCGGGCGACGAGAGTCTGTATCAAGAAACCGCCGCAGCGTTTGATGCGATGGGAAAGAAGCATCTCTTTCTGGGAGAGGTTGGGCAAGGCGCGCGAATGAAACTCGTCATCAACATGATTTTGGGCGGTATGATGGCGACGTTCTGCGAAGGGCTCGCGCTTGGTGAAAAAAGCGGTCTGGACGGCGGGCTCATCCTGGAGATTCTCGATGCGGGCGCGGCGGCGAACCCAATGTTCAGGGTGAAGGGCGCCCCGATGTTGAAAGGTGAGTTTCCCGCCAGTTTTCCTCTCAAGCACATGCAAAAAGACATGCACCTCGCCCTCGCCTGCGGCGATGAACTTGGCCTGCCGCTGCACTGCACGGCGACGGCGAATGAAATCTATAAACAGGCGCGCGCCGCTGGAAGCGAAGACGAGGATTTTTCAGCGATCTTTCAGGTAATCAAGCAGCGTTAAATTCCACATACACACCGTTCGACCGCATTTCAGACTCACACTCAAACAGCGGTATTCGCCGCAACAAAAAGGGCCGGAGAATCTCCGGCCCTTTCGACTTTTTATTAACGGTTCAAATCGCAATCAGTTTCCGCCAATGCGGGCTGGGCTTGATCCTACGCGCGAAGAAGAAGCGCGAGACGGCGAACTCGGCGCCGCGCTGCGAACCGATGAAGAAGACCGCATGGCGGGCGCACTGAACGAGCGCGTTGACGAACCCGAGGAACGCGACGGTGAGGTAAACGAGCGTGAAGGAGACGTGCTGAATGAGCGCGATGGCGAACTGAACGAACGCGAAGGCGACGTATTATAAGAACGGCTGTTCACGCGCGGCGCAATAAAGGATGATCCTCCGCCGGAGCGCGACGGCGATGAGAAGCTGCGCGAGGGGGAGGTCCCTATCGAAGGAGCGCTGGAGCGGGAGGATGGAGCACTGAAACCACGTGAAGGCGAGACCTCGAACGAACGGCTCGATGACCGGGACGGCGAGGTCTCATACGAGGGCGCGCTGGAGCGAGCCGACGGTGCGCTGTAGGTCCGTGAAGGCGAGACATCGAAAGACCGGGACGGCGAGGTCTCATACGACGGCGCGCTGGAGCGGGCCGACGGTGCGTTGTAGGTTCGTGAAGGCGAGACATCGAAAGACCGGGATGGCGAGGTCTCATAGGACGGCGCGCTGGAGCGGGCCGACGGTGCGCTGTAAGTCCGCGAAGGCGACGACTCGATTCTCACACTGGAATCGTACGCATCACGCGATGGGTACGATGAGGCGCGCGGCTCGATCGACACAGGCGAGCGATCAGAGATATCGCCACGGCTGGGGCTGGTTGGGATCGAGTCGTAACGGCGCGTGGCGTCAGGCGCCGAAGAAGGATTCGGCGTCGAATACGCTCCGCGTGACTGCATGTTGTACTGGCGAGGGGTGATCAACACGCCTCGCTGACTCGACTCAGGCAACGTGGTTGAACGAGACGGCGACGTGGCGGTGGAGTCAGTCGAACGAGGGCGCGTCTCGATCCGGTACGAATTCGTACGGCCCGGCTCGGCCCAGTTGGTCGAACTTCGGCTCGGCGAAACACTGGTTCGCGGCGAACGGGAGCGAATCGAATCAAGCGGTTCAACACGGGGTTGGGTGCTTACGCCAGGCTGCGTTGAATCGCGGCCGGGCGACGTGTTTGAAGGAGCCGCCGAGCGCAACGCACCGCGAGAGGGCGACGTGACGCGCGGGCTGCGATCCGACACGCGAGATGGAGACGTAGCGGGATTCGCGTCGCCCCGCCCCGCCGATTCCACACGCCTCGGTGAACTGGTTGTGACATCCGAGCCCGCGTCAGCCGGCGTTCTGGCGCTTCGGGTGCGGATCGCATCCGGCTGGCTGGGGCGAGCCGTGGATCGGTCGACGGTTCGTGACGGAGACGCGGTTACGGTTCCACGATCCGCAGTAGACTCGGCGGTACGCGGTTCATTGCCCGAAAGTCCGCCATCGGAAACGCGAGCCGGTGAATTGACCGCGCGCGGCGACGAGGCTGGATCTTCGCTCGCCGCGATGGCCGTCCGGCTGCGAGGCGCACTGGTTTCAACCGTCGAGCGAGCGGCCAGCTTGGTCACGCGGTCATTCAATGTGCGAGACTCGCTCACCTGAGGAACCGGAGCCGCTTCACGCACACGTGCGGGTTTGGCTTCGGCGAGGTTCATCGCCTGCTTCGCGCCGCCGGGGCTAGATGGATTCGCCATCGCAACGGCGTTTCCCCCCGCACGGGCGGAAGACGTCGAAACGCCCGAAGAGTCTTTCATCGCCAGACGGGTTTTACGGGTTTCCGTCATGACCGTCTGCGGATCGGGCAGTTCGTTCATCGCAGCCGGACCAACGACGCTGGCGCGCGGCGCGGAGGCCGTACGGGTCGCCGCCGCTTTACGGCTGAACGAGCCATCGCGGAAATCGGAGGCCGGCATCACCGTCACCGCGTTGGGCGAATTGATGTTGCCGTAGTTGATCGTACCGTTATTGATGATGACGTCGCCGTTGTAGACGGTCTGGTTTCCGCCCCAATAACGATCGCGATGGTGGTTGTAATAACCCCAGTTCCAATAATAAGGATCGTGGACGCTCAGCGGGAACCAGCCGTAGCAGGAGCCACGATATCCACGTCCGAAACCAACGCTGAAATAGCTGCCGTCGTTGTAATAAGAGAACGAGACGAGAGCCGGATACCAGTAGGGGCGCGTGTAATAGTTGCGAATGTAGACGACATCCGTCGGAACCCAGCACCAGTTATACCGGTCGACATACACCCAACGGCCGTAGTGATACGGCGCCCAGCCCCACGGTTCATACGAGACCCACGTCCAGCCGTATAACGGACGCCAGTCCCAGTAGCCGTAGCGATAGGGGGCCCAGTCTGAGACGGTCACAGTGGGACGCCAGACACGGCCATAAGAGGGAACGGTCACCCAGTCGCCGTACTGATCGAGATCGCGATGGCCGGAGATACGAGGAGAGACATAGTTGACCGGCGGGCGGGACGCGTTTTCAGCGTCACGCGCCTGGTTCCATTTATCGAAGGCGTCTTCAGGCGCGATGGGCAGTTTGGCGTAGGTATCGGGATCAGCGGTAGGAGCGAAGAGACGTTCGCCGCGCTGAAGGTCGATCGCATTCTGGGCGTCTTTCTGAACGCGGAGGTTTCCGCTGATAACGCTGATTTCGGCGCCGCCGCTGGTACGCACGTCAAAGCGCGCGTTCACCGTGCCGTCGATGGTCGCCAGGAAAGTCGTCGACATCACTTCGAGCGGAGGGCGCTGATAATCGACGGACAGCGCGTTAACCGCGACGGATCCCTGAACGATTTCGACGCGAACGAAATCATCTTCCAGAAACGGGAAGGTGACGTAGGTCTGGTCGTTCAACCGTAAAAAGATATCGTCGCCCAACTGAATCTCGGCGCGGGAATTGATGCTGGTATATAATTTATCGCCCGCCATGATGGGCGTGTTCTGATCGACCGCTTCCCAGTCATCCTGACCGGCTTTCATCATCGATCCAGAACCTTCCAGCGTGGACAGACGAGCCACGCGGGGCGGCGGAGGCGGGTCCTGCGTCGCCGCCGAGGCTTCCAGTCCGGCGAACAGTGTCAGGATCATTGTAGCAATCAAGGCTGCTGGGGTTTTGAAATTGTGGAGAGTCATCTTTCCATCCCCCTTTCAGGGTTACTGCTTCAAAACAGGCGTTTTGATTCTATAACGCGATACACTCAGAATCATCGTTGCCTGGAATCATCTGGCTATGGATGATATCGGAATACACGGTGTTATATTTCAGAAATCGGACGTTTTCCGACATCTATATAGTACCACGAAATGAAGAATTTAATGGATTGCTAGTCAGGCCCGGCGGTTCGAACTATTCTATTAAGTTGTTGCTTTCCGGCTTCTTACAATGTGTTGAACTCAGGGACGCTTTCGACGTTGGAAGGCGCGGATCATGACTTATGGGAGACCTTCGTCTCAACTGGAGTTTCAGCGAACCCCGCGAAGAAGAGGGCGAACTGGTCGCGGATTTTTATTATCAGACCGGTAAGCACTCCGTGGTTCGCCTGCCCTGGCCAACCCGGCGTTTCACCGGAGCGGGAGACCTGCGTATTCAACTCGGCGATCACGCCGGGGGGGCGTGGATGGCCGGGTTGGACCACCACGCCATCGAGACGGGCCGTCATCTGTACGAGTTGCTGGGTCCGGAAGCGCAGGGCGCGCTGATCCGCACATTCGCCAATCCACGCGACAATGAAACCGGGCGCGCGCTGGTTTTACAATTCCCTATTCCCTCCCGGGAAAGCAAAGAACGCTGTCTGGCGCTGGAAGACCTGCCGTGGGAGTTACTGCACGACGGGGAGACCTTTATCAGCTGGCGGTACCGGTTGCAGATCGTGCGTTCGCACGCGCGAGAGTCGCAGAACGGATCGAACCAGATCCAGGTGTCGTCGTGGGGCATTCTGCTGGTGACTCCCTTCGTCTACGCGGGTGAGGAGCAGCTGGGCGAAGCCGGTCTGGAAGCGATTCCACGCGGCGCGGATGAAGTGGAAGCCGTGCGCGACCTGGAAGACTGGACGCGAGGGCTGATTCGGGTGACGCCCCGCGCCTCCCGCCGCGCGCCGGGCGGCGTGCGCACTTTCAGCGAACTGGAAAGCGCGCTGCGGCCGGCGCACGGGGGAATTCATATTCTGCATTTCATCGGGCACGGCGTCATGATCGACGACGAACCCTGTCTCTGTTTTGAAAACAGCGATGGAACGCCCGATTACGTCACGGTCGCGCGCATGAGGGAGATGTTGAACCTGTTGCGGGAGCAACATCCCGAGCACGACATCCCCGCGATTCTTTTTCTGAACGCCTGCGGATCGTCACGGCGGGGGCGGTATTCGGCGGGTTTCGCCTCGGGGCTTCATCAGCTGGGGCTCTGCGTACTTGGGTATCAGGCGGATATTCAGGACGACGACAAACCGATTCTGGCGGCGCGGCGTTTTTACCAATCGCTCTGCATGGACCAACCCCTGCAATCGCCTCATCTGAACCCAACGGTAATCGGCGCGGTTGAATCGGCCCGGCGCGCCCTGCGCGGCCCGGAGAGCGACGCCGCGCCGGTCTGGGGCCGCTTTCGGGCTTATCTGCCCGCCGACATCACTTTCATCCCGCGCGGGCGGGGATTCGTCGAGCGAAACATTCAACGGCTGTATACGCGTTTCGCCGACTGGTTGAATCCCAGCGATTACACCGACCACCTTTCACTGGGTTTTCTGATCGCGTTGATGATGGGTGTGTTCATGGGCGTACAGAACCTCGCGTTCGTATTGCCTGAGGGGGTCATGTCACGCCATCTGACCTACAGCGAAATCGTCAGCGAACTGATCCGCGTGTTTCTGGTGGGTCCGTTGTCGTTTCTGGCGGCGGCGGTGTTCGCGGCGTGGCTCACGCGCTGCAATCACCGCGCGGTGATCCGGCGCACGGAATCGCCGGACGCGTCGCCGCAACCGATCTGGTTGTGCGCACTGCCCGCGTCGCTGGCGGCGGCCGCCGCGTTCGGATTTCTGTTTGAGTATTCATTCTCGCGGCTCGACCTGCTGACCTCGCAGGTGGTCGCGATGGCGCCTTATGTTCCCTTCACCGCGCGGGTTTTCTGGTACAGCCTTGTCGGCCTGTTAAGCGGCGCGGTGGGCGTGTTTCTGCTGGCGGGAAGCCGGTATCACGTGATGCGGAAACACTCGCTGCATTCATACGGCACGTTTTATATTCTGGCGGCGGCGGTGGCGGCGCTGCTCGCGACGGACGGCTCGTTCATCTATTTCGAGGGAGGGGTCAGGCTTTACCGGAAACTGGGCTGGCTGACCGGCGCGCTGATGATTATCGCGCTGTTCTGCATGTCGACCATCAAGATACTGAAAGAGGTCTGCTGGCGCGCATCAAAAAAGAAAAAACCCGCCGTGCAGTTTTCATGGCGCAAGTTTCTGCCCCTGCTGGGAGGCCTGTCGCTGTTGATCGTCTGTTATTTCTGGCTGGAAGAATCGGTCCGCTTTGAATCGGCGACCATCCGGCAGGCGATCGAGACGCGGAAGGTTTCAACCGGGGACGATATCCGCGATCAGCGCGTCAGCCAGATTATCGAGCGCGCATTGCGCCAGCGCGCCATCGGCGACGTGCCCGATTCGGTGCAGGCCGCCGCCGCATACGACTGGCTGCTCTCGGTGGTGTACGCCGACTCGATTCTTTTCAGGGCGGAATCCAACCGCGATCTGGCGTCGAAGCGATCGCTGTTGCTGGAATGCCGCCGCTATCTCGATCTCGCCATCGATCTCGATCCCGAAGCTCAGTTCAAGGATTATTTCGACAACATCGCCGCGATGGATCAGATACTTCTCGCGGAAACCCTGAATGAGCCGCGCGAGAAAAAACGCACGTATGAAGCCGCCATCGGGATGGCCACACGCGCGGTCGCCAAGGATGAACGGAACTTCGCCTATCTGGATACGCTGGCACGAGCCGAAGCGCGGCTCGCCTTTCTCGAACGCGACGTCACCCTTCTCAAACAGGCGCGCGCTCACGCTCGCCGGGCGCAATGGAGCGCCTTCTTTCTGCGAAGCCCGCGGGCGGAAGCGGTGCGGGCCTCCATCGACCGGCTGGCCGAGTTTATCGACGAGCAGTTCGACCGGCTGGAGTCGTCCGGCGTGAAGGTATCAAGCGGAGGGTGAAAACGGCAGTCAGCCCTTCCAGGCGGCGTCGAGAGTGAGCGCGATTTCAGCGTAGACGCGGGCGGTATTCACCAGTGAGTCGGTCAGGCAATATTCTTCATCGCTATGCAAGCCGTCACCAACCACGCCATACCCAATCGTGGGGCATTTGATCAGGTTGGTGAAAAAATGCAGATCGGTGAACGCGCCGAACATGCGGATTTCAGCGGAGCCGCCATTCACTTTTTGCGCGGCGTCTCGAGCGGTCAGGCACAACGGATGGGCGGGGTCGGTCAACCCCGCGTTGTAACCGGTTAAAAACCGGATTTCCGCCTTCAAGCCGGCATCTTGAGATTTCGCTTCTTCCAACACGGCGCGGTAATCAGCCATGATCTGGTTCACGTCTTCTTCGGCGATCAGACGACGGTCGATGGTAAACCTGAATTCATCGGGGATGATATTGATCTTCGATCCACCGCCGGAAACTCCACCCAGGGTCATTGTGGGGCGTTGCGCTTCGGGATTATTCATCTTCGCCCGGGTTTTGCGCCGTGCGTGTTTTTTATGCAATTGTTGAAAACGGCGGGCCAGGTCCATCCCCTGTTCGAAGGCGTTCACGCCCGCCGCCGGATTCGAGCCGTGACCGGCCTGCCCCCGGACGCACACCTCCGCCCACAAAACGCCGCGATTACCGAACGAAATCAGATCGCCCCAGCCGCCCTCGCAGACGATGCAGGCGTCGGGTTTTATGAGTTTTTTGCGGGCAATATACCCCGCTCCGCATTCGCCGCCGATTTCTTCATCGCAGGTGAATGAATATTCGATGTTCCAGGGAGGGACGATCTTTTCAGCGAGCATCGCGCGAGCCGCGAAAAGCGAAGCGGCCAGGCAGCCCTTCATATCCTGCGTACCGCGCCCGTAGAGGCGTTTTCCCTTCACCACCGGTTTGAAAGGATTGGTTTTCCAGTTGGGCGAGACGGGGACGACGTCGTAATGGCTGTTGAAGTGGAGCGTTCTTTTCGCGCCCACGTCCCAACGCGCGATCAGGTTGAAACGTGGTTCGTCTTGAGCGTAATCAGGCGCATATTTTTTCTGATAGGCGGCGGGGACTCGAATTTTTTGCGCCGTGAGCCCCATCGACTCGCACACTTCACGCAGATAGTCGACGCACGGTTCGAAGAAGCGTCCGGGCGGGTTTTCCGTCGCGAAGCCGCACAGGGTTTGCGTCAGCTCGATCACTTCGTTTTTGCGATCGCGCATCGCCTTCAACAGAGGGTCGCTCCGTTTGATCCCACTCATATTCGTCCTTTCAAGACGAAGCGCCGCGTTTAATCTTCATCGTGCATTTGGTAAAAAATCGGCGCCAATTCTGAATAGTCAATCCGATCTACGTTTCCGGTCAAGCGAAAAACACGAAATTTCGAACGCCGGGGATTCGATCCCGTCCATGAATAGCGCATTCAGAGCAATCATGCTATGGTTTGCCGGTTATCGTGAACCGATTCTATCTCACTGGTAATCATGGCATGAATGAACCACTCGATCCGAACTTCAAAGCCTCTCAATTCTGGGACCAGCGCTACGCGGCGGGCGGAGACAGCGGCTCGGGCAGCAAAGGCGTGCTGGGCCAGTTTAAAAGCGCCTACGTGACGGCCGTCATCAGGCATTTTCAAATCAAAAGCATCGTCGACTTCGGCTGTGGCGACGGAACTCAGGTGGCGCAACTGCCTGTCGAGCAGTATTACGGACTCGATGTATCGCCATCCGTTGTGGAGCGCTGCCGCGCGATGTACGCCGATCGCCCCGGTTTCCGGTTCGACGCCTTACCCGAGGCGACGCTGGAGCGGTATGACATGGCGATGTCGCTCGACGTGCTCTATCACGTGGTGGAACCGGATGAATACGAGGCCTACCTGCGGCGCGCGTTCGGTCATTCAACTTACACGCTGTTTTACATCAACCGCGAAGCGCAACCTTCCACCGCGCCTCACATTCTGTTCAGGGATCATCTGAGTGAAATCAAGCAGCGGGGATTCGCAACCCGGTTGATTGAGCAGGAGCAGAACCCGCACAAACCCAGCATGTCTTTTTTTCTGTTTCACAACCAGCCTTCAGCCGAATAAAAATACGGGGACGCCTCAGATCAGATTATACGGGGACGTCTCAGATCAGATTATCAGGCGGGGGACCGGGAATGCGCGGGATGGCGACGACTTTTTCGGGGGGGAAGGTTTTATCATCCGCCTCGGGATCGATCAGAAGACACGAACATCGCGTTCCAATCAGATTGGCGATGAATTCATCGCGTTTGACTTCGACAATATCGTATTCCGCGCGGAGGAAGGTCCATTCCAACCAGGAATAGGCGCGGGTTTTGGCCGTCCAGACAGGGATGGCGATTTCATCGCCCGGCAAATCGAAAAACAGCGGATTGACCTGTTTTTGATCGGGATGATGCTTACCCACCACAAAAAATAATTCCGCAAGGTCCTGCACCTTCATATCGCGCGCCACGTGGGATGAATAACCGGCCATGCCGTCAAAGAAACGTCCCGAGCGATCGTGCTAAAATCACGTTTTCTAGTGATTTTCGTCGATTGTACTCGAACTCATCAAGAACATCATTTTGACAGCCGTTATAATTTTTTCATCATACCATGCTTTCGGATTTCCGCCGACATCAATCAACGAAGGCCGGTTTTTCTCTGAATACCGAGCGCGGAGCGATGGGGCGATTTATCGAGAGAACCGGTGTTCGGCGCCAGCGATCCAATGATTCAGCCGGTCGGCGAGGCGAGTGCGATTCTCCGGGAAGTTATGCAGGCGGGTTTCAGCATGGTTCAGTGTAACGTCACCCATTTTTCAGGCGCGCTGGAATCGGTTAAAAGATCGGATTTGCGCATCCAGGAGGAGACGGGGTATAAAAACAACAATGAATCGTCCATTCCAACCATGGTGAGCAAGGCGTCGCGGCGATATTCCACCAAACGGGGCCGGGCTTCTTCAAACGATATCAACGCCGTTCCAAACCCAGGTCCGGCGATTAACAGCCGATTATCAACCGCCGCCGCGTCAACGATCATCCCAAGCCGGGATTCATACTCGCGCGTAAACCGAAGGCGGCTTTCAAGGGAATAATCGGTCAGCACAGGTTCATACAGACAAATAAAGGGGCGTTGCGTCTTTTGTTTTTCACCATTTTCTTCCCTGTTTTTCTCAACGCCGATCACAGCCAGCCGCCCGCCGCTCAACTCTCTGATGCAACCGATTTCGCCGCCACAATCAAACTCGCCGGCGACTTCGAGCGAATCGTGCGACAAAAACAGACTCAAGCGCGATCCGTGCGCCACAGCGATTTTACCCGCGAGGGGCAATCGCTCGATCGCCGTTACCGGATCCGCCGGAAAATACATGGAATCGATCGTGCGCAGATTGGCGCCGCCATTATTACGGTAGAGCGTCAGGCTGGAGATTCCGGTCTCAAAATCATAGGCGCCAACCCATAGCACCCCGCCGATCTCCGCGAATGCGGTGATAAACGGCGTGGACTGGCTTCCCACAAAGCGAAGGCGGCCACCGGATTCCAGACGAAGGCAATAAATCATGGAGGGGATAGTCAGCGAACGCGGCGTCGCGCCAACATACGCAATACCGTCACGGACACCGAATCCGGCTCCGAACATACGGGAAGACGGCGCCGTTCGATTATCGAACGTCCACGAATCAATGCGAGATGGGACCGATTGACCATCCCAGTCATACACCGACAATCCATGAGACGGTTCCATTACCCATAAACGCCGCTCATCGTACCGCGCGAGAGAGCCCATTTCACGCGCGAGCGGATCGAAAATAGTACGCCCCTTATATAAGCGTCCGCGATGAGGCGTATCGTTCAGTTCGATCGTCCACGGCGTGGCGGAACGGGCGAACAAGACAGGGTCTACGAAGTCCATCGCCGCGAACAAGGCGAGAAGAACCAGGATAAACGCGGCGCCTCGTCCAGCCAGATTGCGGTGTTCCGCAAGAATCCGGACGCGATCGACCCGGCCAGGCCTGCGGAGAGAGAAAGTGGAAACGGCGAGAGGAGATTGAGCGAACTGGTCAAAACGAATAAACGCCTTGATCAGGATCACCGCATAACGCCGAGGTGGCATGCCAAGCAGCTGCAGCGCCTCGATATCGCGGCTGATTTCGCGTTCGTCTTCAAAGCCCCGGTCGGCGATCAAGCGGACGGGGTGATAGTGAAACAAAACGAACAGCGCCAGCCGGAACAGATTTACCCAACTGTCTCCATGGCGGATGTGCATCAATTCATGGGCGAAAACGACGCGCAAAGAATCGTCATCGGCGCTCTCCAGAAAATCGCGAGGGGCCACCACCGCGCGCCAATGTCCCCGGAAACTGATTGAATAAGGCGAGACGCGTTTTTCTTCACACGCCAGCAGGCGCGGCGGTTTCATCCCAGCCATTTGCGCAACATCGCAATACAGACGATACGCGCGACCCGCTCTGATTTCTTCAAGGCGATGGTAACGGCGGCGGAAATAGAAAAAACGGATGCATTGAGCAAGGAGAATGATGATCGAAACCAGACACCAGCAGGCCAGAATCACGGGAGACAAGCGCTGGAGCGTCCGCCAGAATGAGACGGGTTGCTGAAATCGCGAGGCTGAAGGATCAGCCGGCGCCGGGGTTGGCGGCATGGCGAGAGTCTGATCGTTGAAAACGACATGCTCGGCTTCAGACGGCGGGGAAACAGTGTTTTCCGTCTCCACCAGCCAAGCCGATTCAAACGAGGAGATCAACTCACCGGCGGGAAGCGGGTAAGAGAGATATCCCGAGGGAGTCGAGAGATTCAGCAGAACGAAAAACCAGAACAAATAGCTCAACCGGGGCGTATAACGCCTAGCAAGCGAGGCGAATAAAAACGCTAACAACATGACAACAAAGCAGCGCCATGAAATTACATAGAGCAGCAACCGCCACGAACCCATACCCAACCGCCTGTCTTTCGATGCAAGATCGAGAATAACCCTCAGGCGATTTACCGCACAGAGGCATTTTGCCACCACTGCGATAAAATTCCCCACTCGTTACTATAGTCAAGAAAATAGGAACCATCAACACTTTTTGAACAAAATCAATTAAAACAGATTGTTATATATAATATCAAGTTAATCCCATAGATATCCACGACCTATTCATCCGCCGGAACCCGAGTCAACAGAAACGAGAGATGACATAAACGTAAGAATTCCAGAAGATTACCGGGTGTGCAATTTTGAGATAGGGGTATTCAATTTCGTACGCTTTTTCTACCAATATCCGAGTCGCCAATGGGCGATCTCATCTTTAAGCCAAATCAAACAAGCCACTTATACAGAAAAAGTCATTTTGGCACATTCTCTGCATCTATTGGGAGATGTATCAAGAATCCCGATTCTGGAAAGGAATCCTCATCATGGAACGTAACAGGCATAGGCGTGACGCCCGCCCCGCAGGACCTTCAAGTACAACGTCCCGTTTCAATGGAACCGACGAACGTAACTTGAGAATGCGCCGCTTTGAACAGTATCTCGAAAATCGCGGCTGCCCGGTCAAACTGAGCCCCAAGCAGGGTGAGACCGATATCCGCTGGATTGGCTGAGGCGGCTTACCAGGAAAATCACGATGAATGACGTAAACCAGGAAACCAAAGACGATCAGAACGAGTGCGGTATGCAAGAATTGCATCCCCATTCGTTCATGCGGCGCCGGCGTCCGCAGTATCAACTTCACTTCAATTCAACGTTTGGGTTCAGCGCCTGAGCGAACCGCCGAACTCCGCCTTCTTCCCTCCATTCACACTCGATTTTCTCTCGGATTTCATAACCCCTACGGGAGTTCTCCAAAATGAAACTCCCACCCTGAAGCGTCAATCGATTCAGTGATTCATTATCAACCCCATCGTAATTATCGTCTTTTATTTTCGAAATAACCCCGCAGCATCCGCGTATAGTTTTGTTATATTTATCGTCAGAGTTATGTCTGGATTCATCGGCGCGGAAATCACGTTTCAGTGTGACATCCGCCGATTGGCATGAGGTGCAATAACACCATAATTCAGACGACCGGAGCCACAACATTCACCATTCACACAAACGGGGGAAACGGATGATGAAAAAGTCAATCGCCATCGCCACGCTGTTCGTCTTGTCTCTGGCGCCACTGAGCGGGCATTGTCAGGACGACAAAGACGCCGTCATCAAACAACTGCAAGCCAAAATCGCTCAGCTGGAAGAACGCATCGCCGCGCTGGAGAAGATCGTGTTGCCGGTCAAGAGCCAGCTCACCGCCTCCTCTAACCGCGAGGCCATGCAGACAAAAGCGCGCGAGCGCATGATGCAGGACCGTGAGAAGTACAGTCAGTCGCAACTGGCCGAGATCGAGCAGTTGTACCAGGTCGCGAACAAGAACTGGCGTTCGGAAGAGGCCGTCGCCAGTCTGGAGAAACTCACGCGCGAGTATATGCACGCCAACCGGACGGGATGCGCGGTGTTATATCTGGGGCAGATGTCGGAAGGAGACAAGCGGCTTGAGTATTATCAACGCGCCATCAAGGATTTTGGCGACTGCTTCTACGGAGACGGCGTACAGGTGGGGGCGTACGCGCGTTTTCTGTTGGCGTATCAATACAAGCAGGACGGGAAGGATGAGGAAGCCAGGGCGCTGTATGACGAATTGTTGACGATGTATCCCGGCGCGATCGATCACAGCGGAAGGCTCTTGAGCGAAAACATTCCGAAATAAGCGCAACACGGTTTATGACCATCCGGGGCGAGGCGATACCGTCTCGCCCCGGTTTTTATTCAGCCGTCTTCTCCCATTCGTATCGCGCGGATGGGGGCTTCGTTTCCGGTGAGTTCGGTCAGTTTGGCGTAGAGTTCAGGACGGCGCGCCTTGAGCCAGCGGCGTCCGGTCGACATCGGCTGCAAATCCGGATCGAGATCGGCGATCACCATGTCATCCCCCGCTCTCCCCGTCTCCGTGAGGATGCGTCCATAAGGATCGAGAATCATCGCGTTTCCGGTCCGAACCTCATCGTCATCGACGCCCACTCCATTACTGAATAGATAAAACAGTCCGTTGTCATGCGCTCGCGCTGGCAGCCAGCGCATCAGCCAGCCGCGCCCTTTTTCACCGTGGAATTCCGCCTCGATCGCTCCGGGCTCCTCATGGCGACGGTCCCACAGCGCGCGATCTACCACTCCCATCGCGTGAGGACTGCGCGAGCGGCATCCGCCAGTCTGGTGAGGCGCGAGTATCAGTTCAGCTCCCATCAGGGCGTTGATGCGCGCATTCTCGACCAGATTGTTGTCGTAGCAGATCAGAACGCCCATGCGCCAGCCGTGAGGCGTATCGAAGACGGTGAATTCATCACCGCACGAGAGGGCTTCATTGACGAACGCGTGGATTTTGCGATGGCGTTGCATGGCGCCGTCCGGCATGGCGACGACGTAGGTGTTGAACAATCGCGATCCGTCGCGCTCGATCAGCCCGGCGCCGATCGTCATGCCGAACTCAGCCGACCACGCCG
This sequence comes from bacterium, assembly GCA_016125385.1. Taxonomy (GTDB): domain Bacteria; phylum Hinthialibacterota; class Hinthialibacteria; order Hinthialibacterales; family Hinthialibacteraceae; genus WGLV01. The sequence goes on along the minus strand of WGLV01000022.1, from coordinate 177,428 downwards.
CAAGCGTCCGTGCGCTCTCGCCATCGAACACCGGCTCGGCGAGTCCGGTCAGGCGTTCGCGGCTCCAATCGCGCAGCCCCCAATAGCCGCTGATGCAGCATTCGGGAAACGCCAAGGTCTGGACGCCTTGCCGCGCCGCCCGCTCCACGAATCCCCGCATCACGGCGAGGTTGGCGGGTTTATCGCCGTTGACGTGCTCGAACTGCACGGAGGCGGTGCGCAGGGGTTTTCTCATGATCTTTATCCTTCCTCTATCCCATCGTTCGGCCCATTTGATATATTGGAACTCCGCTATAGCACATAAATCATCAACAGAACAGAAGGAACCATCATGAAACGACGCCAGTTCATTCAACGATCCGCCGCTCTGGCCGCCGCGTCGGCGCTGCCGACCTCGATTCTCGCCGCCGGGATGCCCGAACCCACCGCCGCCAAACTGCCTCGCTGGCGCGGGTTTAACCTGCTGGAGAAGTTTACCCTGCGCCAGAACGCGCCGTATCAAGAACGCGATTTTCAGTGGATGAAAGACTGGGGATTCGACTTTGTGCGGCTGCCGATGGATTACCGCTGCTGGACGAATCAGGAAAAACCGGACGAATACGATGAAGGCGTTCTCAAACACATCGATCAGGCAGTGGAATTCGGCAAGCAATACGGGGTCCATATCAATCTGAATCTGCATCGCGGCCCCGGGTATTGCGTCAATCCACCCAAGGAACCGCTCAACCTGTGGAAAGACGATGAGGCGTTGCGCCAGTTTACCCGCCAATGGAAATCATTCGCGGAGCGGTACAAGGGCATATCGAGCGCCCAAGTTTCGTTCGACCTGCTCAACGAACCGCCGGGCGACCTCGACGAAGCGACCTACGCGCGAGTAATGACCGCCACGGTGGAAGCGATTCGATCCGCGGACCCGGAGCGGCTGGTCGTCGTCGATGGGCTGAGCTGGGGACAGAAGCCCGTGATGTCGCTGGCCGATCTCGGCATCGGGCAAAGCACGCGCGGATACAATCCGTTCCAGATCAGTCACTACAAAGCGTCGTGGATCAACGGTTCCGACAAGTGGGACGTACCAACCTGGCCGTTGAAAACGCAAAGCGGCGAGCAGGACAAGCAATGGCTGTACGACCGGTTTATCGCTCCGTGGAAGGCGCTGGAAGAGAAAGGTTGCGGCGTTCACGTCGGCGAGTGGGGCGCTTATAACCGCACGCCTCACGACGTCGTGCTCGCCTGGATGAAAGATTGCACGGCGCTGTGGAAAGACGCGGGATGGGGCTGGTCGTTATGGAACCTGCGCGGCGCGTTCGGCGTCGCCGACAGCGGACGCGAAGATGTGGCGTATGAAGACTTCGACGGGCACAAGCTCGACCGCAAGATGCTGGAACTGTTGAAAGCGAGTTGATCGATTCTTTACGCCGTCACGGCGGATATCGGAATCCCGTCCCCGCTGGAAACGGCGGGGACGCTCACGAGGCGCGGTCTGGTATGCAGCGATTATTTGGACTGTTCATTCTAGTGATGGTATTCTCCGGCGCCGCGCGGGCGGCGGAGACGGGCGGCGACGCGCCCACGGATTACGCCATTATCGTCACGGGCGGCGAATTGTTACGCGGCGTGTATCCCGACGGGCACACTCACTTCATCACACGCACGCTGGGGCCGCTGGGCTGCCGCTGCGTCGGTTCGATCAGCGTCGGCGACGAGTACGACGACCTGTTTCGCGCGCTGGATTTCTTCAGCCGCCAGGTCAAGCTGATTCTCGTCACCGGCGGGCTCGGCCCCACCGACGATGACGTCACCCGGCAGGCGCTGACGAGATTCACCGGGATTCCATTGAAAGAGAATCCAGACGTGATCGCGGAATTGATGAGGCGTTTCAACGCGTCATCGAAGGACGACCTGCGCGCCAACATGCGCCGCCAGGCGATGACGCCGGAACGGGGCGACTATCTGCCCAATCCCAATGGAACCGCCGTGGGCCTCGTCTTTGACGACGGCGATCGAGTCATCGCCTGCATGCCCGGGCCGCCGCGCGAATTGCAGCCGATGGTGAAGAACGAACTGATTCCCAGGCTATCGCAACGATTCGGCATCCATACCGTGGGCGCTTCGCTGACCATGCGCTTCGTCAACATCGGCGAATCGCAGATCGATGAAACCCTGCACAAGTACGTCGAACTGCCGCCGGAATTAATGATTTCATCGCTGTTTGAATTCGGCCGCGTCGACCTGACCTTCTTCATGCCCGGCGATTCGCCGGAAGAACGTCAAACGCTACGCGATCTTGAATCAAAGCTGATCGTCCATCTCAACGGCGCCATGTATTCAGATCGGGGGCAGACGCTGGAAGAACGCATTATCGAACTGCTGGCGGAAAAGAACAAAACGCTGGTGGCGGTGGAAGCGGGCAGCGGCGGAGCGGTATCTGCCGCGTTGTACCATGCGGAAGGCGCGCCCGCCGTCTTCGAGGGCGGGTACGTCGCGCCCGACGATCGCGTCCTGTGGGACATGCTGAACCTGACCGGCGACTATCCCGCCGATCCATTGCAACGCGCTCAAGCGCTGGTGGCCGCAGCCCGAAAAAAGACCGGCGCCTCGATGGGGCTGGCGGTGGGCGAGGCGTTTGAAGATTCAGGCGGGCGCTTCGCCTGGTACGTTCTGATGGATGGAGACGAAGCGATGACCGAGCGTTTTTCGGTACGCGATACGAGCGAGTATTCGCACAGCCGCCTGCTGAACTCGGCGCTGGACAAACTGCGCAGCCGCTTGCTGGACATTCAATAATTCGGGGAGATTCTTATGAAATTCGCCGTCATGATGAGCCGATTCACTCTATGCGTCTCACTGTTTCTATCGCTCGGCGCCGCGCCGATTCACGCGGCCGCACCGTACGAAATCGACGAAACGCCCGCGCGGGAGAAAGAATGGGGATTCCGCCCCGCCGTGGATGAGACGTTGCATGAAACGCCTCCCGGGTTCTGCTGGCGCCCGCAGCGTGGCGCGGCGGTATATGAGCTGCAATGCAGCCGGGAGAAGGATTTTGCCCGCATCGGCTACCAGGCCGATGGTATCGAGTTTAACGTCCACGCACCGGCGGAAACCCTGCCGGAGGGCGAATGGTACTGGCGTTTCCGTTTTCGAGACAAACAGGGCGCCGAATCTGAATGGAGCCTGCCACGCCGCTTTACTATCGCGCCCGGCGCCAATGAACTTCCGCTGCCCGCCAAGGCGGATCTGCTGGCGCGGATTCCAACCGAACACCCCCGCCTGTTTGTGCGGCCCGAAGAGATCGCCGAGTACCGCCGCCGCGCACAAAGCGATCTCAAGCCGCGTTTCGACGCCCTGGTCGACCAATGCGAAAAACTGATCAAGAATCCACCGCCCACCAGCGAACCTCCGCTCTACCCGGATGATGTTGAACGCAAAAGCGAGGAATGGCGTGAAATCTGGTGGGGAAACCGAACCTATACCATCAGCGCGCTCAACGGCGCCGCCACACTCGCCTTTACCCGGCTGATCGGCGGGAAAGAGGAATACGGCCAACTGGCGAAGCGCATCCTGATGGACTGCGCCGAATGGAACCCCACCGGGGCCACCGGTTTTCGTTATAACGACGAAGCGGGAATGCCGTACAACTATTATTTTTCGCGCACGTACACCTTCGTGAACGATCTGCTCAGCGAAGCGGAAAAAGAGAAATGCCGCGCGGTCATGCGGATTCGCGGCCAGGAAATGTACGACCACCTGTACCCCAAACAGTTCTGGACGCCGTACGAAAGTCACGCGAACCGGGCGTGGCATTTTCTCGGCGAGGTGGGTATCGCGTTTCTGGGCGAGATTCCCGAAGCGGGCGACTGGGCATGGTTCGCGGCGAATGAGTTCAAATGCGTCTACCCGGTGTGGAGCGATTCGGACGGCGGCTGGCACGAGGGGAATTCGTACTGGAACAGTTACATGGCGCGTTTTACCTGGTGGGCCGACGTGATGCGGGTGGCGATGGGCATCGACGCGTTCAAAAAACCCTATTTCGCGCAAGTCGGGTATTATCCACTTTACCTGATGCCGCCGGGGACGCAGGGCGGCGGATTCGGCGATCTGAATGGCTACCGTAAATCAGAGAACAACGTTCCGTTGATGTCGATTCTCGCCGCGCAGGCGCGGAATCCGTACTGGGAGTGGTACGTTGAGACGCAGGGCGGGCCGACGGAAGACAACGGCTACATCGGCTTTATCCGCGGCGCCCTGCCCCAGGTCGAGCCCAAAGCGCCCACCGGCCTGCCGACATCGCGGGCGTTTCACGGCGTGGGACAGGCCATGCTGAACACCAACCTGCTCGATGCGAAGGACAACGTGGAAGTCGTCTTCAAAAGCAGCCCGTTCGGCACGCAAAGTCACGGGTATGAATCGCAAAACTCGTTTCTGCTTTATGCGTTCGGCGAACGGTTGTTTATCCGCACCGGGCGGCGCGACATCTATGGCAGCCCCCATCACCAGAACTGGATGTGGCATACGAAATCGACGAACTGCGTGACGATTAACGGCGAGGGGCAGATCAAGCACTCCGCCGCCGCCGTGGGCGAAATCAGCCGCTTTGAAACCGGCGAATACGTGGATTACGTGGAAGGCGAAGCCGGTCAGGCTTACGGTGGGAAACTCGAACGATTCACGCGCAGGATTCTATTCATTAAACCATACGCCGTGGTGGTATTCGACACGCTGAAGGCTCCCAAGCCAGTTTCGTTTGAATGGCGGCTGCACGCCGTCAACGAGATGAAGGTTCATAGTGCCCTCGACGTGAGGGAAGTAAACGGCGCGGCGGCGTGCAAGGTCAGTTTTCTGTGGCCGCGCGATCTGTCTCTGTCACAAACCGACCGGTTCGATCCGCCCCCGCGCGAACGGATCAAACTGGTTGAATATCATCTGACCGCGACGCCGGAAAATCGCTCTGAAACACAAAATTTCGTTACCGTTTTTCAGCCCTACCGTTCTTCCGAGACGATGGATCGCACGCCATCGATCGAGGAGATCGCCGGAGGCTTCGCCGTAACCGTACCGACGCCGGACGGCGAGACGAAACTGCTGTTGCAGAACGACGCGGGGACGCTAATTGAAGGCCTCGGCCTGAAGGGCGAGGCAAGCGTCATCGGCGCCTTGAGCCGGAGCGGCGAGAGGGTTTCATTCGAATATTGAGCGCACGGGAACCTCCGACGCGAAAGCGTGTCTGGCGCCGGTATAATTTCGCGTTAACATACAGGCTCTCAAACCGTTAACCGTATCGATGCCGATTTGCATCGATTTTATTCAATCCAGTCCCATGAAAGATGGAGTCAGTCTTCATGATGAAACGCATTGCACCTCTCGCGCTAACCGTATTCGTCACGCTATTCGCCATTGGTTGTGGAGATTCGGGGTCATCCGATCACCAATCGGCTCTGGACATCAAGTTTGAGACCCCGACCCAGCGTCCAACGGAGACCCCGCTGCCCGCGGCCACCGCAACGCCCGCGCCGCCCACCGCGACGCCGACGCCCGCTCCGGTCGCCATGCCGCCGCTGGTTCAATCGTTAACCCCTTCGGCGCCCGCGCAGGAAGGCCCGACGTTCGACTGGCTGAAGCAAACCATGTATATGATGAATCTCGATCAGTTGAACGATTACGGAAAAAAGATCTACGGATTGCAGATCGGCGGCTGGTCGGGCGAGGTCACCGAGATTCGCGACATGAATGACGGTCAAAAGGCGCTGCAAATCGAAATGGACGGCGGAGATCGCGTCAGGCCCTATGTGTTGCTGCTGAATATTTCACCAGAACTGGTCAGCACGTTTTCCGTCGGCGACCGGTTTATTTTCGCGGGCAAGATCAAAGCAGCGGGTGCGTATGAAGATTTCGTGCGGGTAATCGCCGTCAACGCGTCGGAGTTGTATAAAAACCCGAATCCAGAAGCCGTCCCCACGCCCGAAGCAGGACAAGGGCAGTAATCCAGCGGAAGCCGGTTAAACGGTTTTACGAAACGATACCCCCGGTTCGCCGGGGGTATCGTTTTACATCAAGATTTTGACACGGCTTTCGCCACGCCAACGAAAGTATCAATCAAAATCTATTCGCGTGACAGTTTATTCAGATCGAGGCGATCCAGGTCGAGACGATACATGATCTGATTGTAATCATAGCGCGGCGTGGCGTATGTACTGGCGGAAAAACTTCTGGTATATGTCCCTTCCAGATAGATCATCCTGCCGCCTTTACGATCAAAGTAAGGATGTTGAGCTGGATTGTAAAATGTATATTTTTCGTGCGTGATAATTTTCTGCGCCCAACGCCAGGGGCCCTCGGGATATTTGGATTCAGCGTACCAGATTTCACCCAAAAAGGACGATGAACCCCTCACCTGCTGGCCGACCATGATCCACTTGCCGCGATAGTCATTCCAATACACTGAACTGGCTTGAATTTGCACAGGCCGTCCATCTTCGATATTCTGGGGCATAAAGCGCGCTTCCGATTCTTTCAATACGCCTTCTTTAACCAGTTTCTGTTCCCGTTCAAAATTCATTGGCGTGGCGTCATGCACCCATTCATAACCTTGTGAATTGTTTTCAGGCGAAAGCGCGAAGGCTTCATATTGAGACTGATCCTGAATCTTGTCGAAATCCGCCTCCACCCGTACCGTTGGGAAAGGCGACGGAAAATAGTAGTAATCCGCGCCGTTCTCTTCTTTTACAAGAAACGGGTGTCCTTGCGGGCACTGCCAGCGTTTCTCCAGGCTGAACTCTTTCAGTTTTTTGAACGTCTGACTTTCGTCATCAAAAATGAGCAGACCGTGTCCCCGTATGGATCCCAGACTTACCACGTCCGCGTAATGCGCGATTAAGCGCTCATCGCCATCGTGATCTTTTATCGCAATCAGCCCATCGATCCAGATCAGGTTGCCGATATCCGGACACATCGCTTTGCAGAAACCGTTGGAATCCACGAAATAGCGCAGATCGATTCCCCGATCGGGAGAGAGGCCTCCCTTTTCAGGGAGGTCCGATGTAGCTCCGGAGGTTTTGAAATTTCCCAGAGGATAAGCAGGGCGATTGGTGTCTCCCCAGAACCAGTAAATTTTCCCCTTGTACAGGACGGACTCCACTGTGTCCTGCCCCATCACCTCGCCATTCAGCACCGGTTCTTTCAATGGAACAGGCTCATTGACCATTACGCTGTCACGGTAGATTCCCTCGCCGGTGATACGATAGAGGCGTTCGGCGATATTTTCGCGTTTGAGTTTTATTTCAGCCTTTTCCCCCGGTTCCACGCGAAGGCGCACTCCTTTGTATCCAAACCCGTCCTCCGGCGTGCTGTAACCATGACTGAAGATATGAAAAAAGACCTCCTGATTCATCAAACCGGGTTCATAAAAAGCGATAATTCCGTTGCTGTCGCTATAAAACCGAACTTCATTCACCGTCTTGAGTTCAACCATTGGGATTCCCCCGCCGGTTTCCTGATCGGTGATATGAATTGTAAACCAGGGGAGCCGATCGGCTTGAGCAGTGAGCCCCCATTGCAGGGTAAAAATCAGCAGCGCGAATCGATAAAGCCATCGTGTTTTTTTCATAATCTTCTTTTACTGGAGGGAATGAATCCACGAAATTTCAGGATTACCGCACTGTACCATAGCGCCGGTTTTCATGAAACCGATGGCCCCATTTCGCAATGAGCGAGGAATTCGGTTGCCTACTCAACAGGGATGAATGATCGGCGCCTCTATAAAAAAGCGACATCATGGCAACACACACGCCGCCGGATCGCCGGAGGTTTTGTATTTCATCGGGGTTTCCGCGGCGGCGTTCCACGCGATATCCTACGGAGCATCAGCAATCGATATCATCGATCACTTTCCCACACATCAGGAGCCGCTTCGATGACCGTTCCCGAATTTCTCAATGCGCCTGAATCAATCTATTCGATCCGCAGCAAAGCCCCCGGTCCGGAAGGCGTTTTGCCGCTGACCGGCGAAATGTTGCGCAACAGCCCCAGCGGCGACGTATTCGCCCTCACAGAAAACGCCGGGATGGGATGGCGCGCCGAACAGGTCAATCACGATAACGTGTTGATTCTCAGCACGCTGGGCGGGCTGCGCGCCGACGACGGGACGCCCATCGCGCTGGGATATCACACCGGCCACTGGGAACTGGGACTGCTGATCAAACGGGCGGCGGAAACGCTGAAAGAACTCGATTGTCTTCCCTTCGCGGGCTATTGCTCGGACCCCTGCGACGGGCGTTCGCAGGGAACCACCGCGATGATGGAAAGCCTGCCCTACCGCAACACCGCCGCCGAAGCGTTTGGCCGACTGGTCCGGTCGCTGCCCACCCGGCGCGCGCTGATCGGCGTGGCCACCTGCGACAAGGGATTGCCCGCCATGATGATGGCGCTGGCGGAGACCAAAGGCCGCCCCGCGATCCTGATTCCCGGCGGGGTCACGCTGCCCGCCGAGGACGGCGAAGACGCTGGAACGGTGCAGTCGATCGGAGTTCGCTACGCGCACGGCGAGATCACGCTGGAGGAAGCCGCGCAACTGGGGTGTAAAGCCTGCGGCAGCCCGGGCGGCGGATGCCAGTTTCTTGGCACGGCGGCCTCGTCGCAGGTAATTGGCGAGGCGCTGGGGCTCTCGCTGCCGCATACCGCGCTGGTTCCATCGGGTGAGGAAGCGTGGCTGGAGATGGCCTCCGCCTCGGCGCGCGCGGTTCACCAGATGATGAGAAACGGCATGAACGTCGAACACGTCCTCACGCCGGGCGCGTTTCGCAACGCGATGGCGGTTCACGCCGCGGTGGGCGGTTCGACCAACCTGCTGCTGCACCTGCCCGCCATCGCCTTTTGCGCGGGCGTCGAACGCCCCTCCGTGGATGACTGGATCACGGTTAACGACACCGTGCCGCGCCTGGTCGACGTGTTGCCCAACGGGCCGGAAAATTACCGAACCGTTCAGGTCTATCTCGCGGGCGGCGTGCCCGAAGTGATGCTTCAACTGCGCGAACTGGGCGCGCTCGACCTGCGCGTCAGGACGGTTTCAGGGATGACGCTGGAACAAAATCTCGACTGGTGGGAGAGATCGGAGCGGAGGAAGCGCTTCAAGGTAATTCTGTATCAACAGGACGGCGTCGATCCGGAGCGAATCATTATGTCTCCCAAAGCCGCGGCGGAACGCGGCCTCACCAGCACGGTTATCTTTCCCCAAGGCAACCTGGCGCCGGAAGGATCGGTCGTGAAAAGCACCGCCATCGAAGCGGAACTCTGCCCCGGGAACGTATACTTTAAACGCGGGACGGCGCGGGTGTTCACCGAGGAGTTCGACGCCATCCGCGCGATTAAATCCACCGGCTCGGACCGGATCGGCCCCGATGACGTCATCGTGCTGATCTGCCGGGGACCGATGGGCGCTGGCATGCCGGAGACCTCGCAGATCACTTCGGCGATCAAGTATACCAAGGCGCTGCACCATCTCGCGCTGTTGACAGACGGGCGTTTTTCGGGATTCTCAAGCGGGCCGTGCATCGGCCATATCGGCCCGGAAGCGATGGCGGGAGGCCCGATCGGTAAGGTTCGCGACGGCGACACGATTGAGATCCGCATCGACCGCAACGCCATGCAGGGCAACGTGAACCTGATCGGCGAAGCGGGCAGCCAGCCAAGCGACTGGAGCGCCGAGCACGGGACCAAAATTCTCTCGGAGCGGACGGCGCCCCCGTTGAGCCCCGATCCCAATCTGCCGGAAAGCGTGCGATTATGGGCGGCCCTGCAACAGGCCGGAGGCGGGACTTGGGGCGGTTGCGTTTACGACGTGGATGCGATTATCGAGAAACTAACGAATCGGTAACTTCGGCAGCGCCGTCCGTCGAGGAGGCCCCGGCCTTCAAAGGCTGGGCTACAGACACCCGCCCCTGACGGGGTGAACGACAAAAATAACCTGATTTTTGTTTTCAGGGACCTTTGCGCAGAAGGTCTCCATCGGAAATTACGCCGTTGGTGGCGTCGTACAGGATGAAATCCTTCGGGTCGGCGGCGGGGTTGTCGAAATCCTGATCGGGGCCGAAGCTGAAGATGAAGTAGGCGTGCGGAGCGCCCATGTGTTTGAAGAAGTTATCCTTCGTCTGGTACACGTAGGGGTAAGGGCCTTTATCTTTGAAATAACGCTGTACCAGCGGATCGTATATCTGGACTTCACGATTGTGAAAAATATCGGGAAAGATTTCAGAGACATAAGCGATCGGTGTGGTTAACACCTGCTGGATGCGCGTTTGTTCGTAGAGCGCTTCATCGCGCTCAAAGTAATCGTTTCCATCCAGCGGATAGACGTTATGATCGAGCGCGTAGGCCTCGACGGCGGTGGAGAGGGTGCGCATATCGGCGAAGGCGCGCGTCACCTTCGCCTTGACCTGCGCGTGCTGAAAGTTGGGCAACGCGATGGAGGCGAGGATACTGATAATCGCCACCACCACCAGCAGCTCAATCAGCGTAAATGCTTGAGACGCACCCGTTTTGTACGTCATGCTCTCTCCTTACGGCTTCGATAATCCATCTTTCACGTCTCTATCTATAACGATATAAGAAAATCGGCGAAATGCACACTCGCCCGGCGAGATTATTTTTGGTGAATGCTATAACGCCATGCGGTTCAGGCGTCATAACCCGGCGCGCGGAAGCGGGTGGATCGATCGAGGGAAGCGCGCTGCTGGAGGAAATCGTTTGCTGAAGAGGATGAGCCTGAAGGGCGTTCATCACCCGTGTAGCGTACCGCAACCAAGGTCAGCCCGCAGCCCGGCAAGGTGATACCCGCGCGGCCGCGGTCACGGCTTTCGAGAATGGTTTTGACTTCATCCGGGCGGAGTTTGCCAACTCCCACGTCAAGCAACGTGCCCGCCGTGATGCGAACCTGATGCCGAAGGAAGGCGTCGCCGACGACGCGCATGCGGATCAGGGGAAAATCTTCATGAAACTCGATGAGATGAAGGGTGCGCACGGCGTGTTCGGCGTCGCAATGCAGGCTGCGAAATGCGTCAAAATCATGGCGTCCGATTAAATGCCGGGCCGCCTCACGCATCGCCTCCACATCGATCCGGTCGCGAACCCAATAACTGCGGCCTCGCCAGAAAACGCTGGGGACGAGATCGTTATAAAAGCGGTACGCGTATTCACGCTCGACGGCGTCATGTCTCGCACTCCACTCCAGCGGCATTTCCATCACGCGGTAAATCGAAATATCGCGCGGCGTGATGGAATTGACTCCCCGAAGCAAATTGTATTCGGGCACATCAGAATCGGTTCGGAAATGGGTTACATGCTGTTCGGCGTGGACGCCCGCGTCGGTACGGCCGGACGAGTATAGCGTGACCGGGTGATTGACGATCTTTTCGACCGCCTCGCGAATGGCGTCTTCGAGAGTTGGTTCGCCGGGTTGGGACTGCCATCCCCGATAATTAGCGCCATCGTATTCCACGTCCATGCGAATATTTCGCGTCATTGCCGCCGTTCGCCTTCTCACATCCTTGATTTATACTGTACCGTTCATGCGGCCTGGCCGAATCGCCTGTATCTTCAACTCGCCGTCATCCGTTGATTGAAGAAGGCGCGGCGCCGCGTCAGAACCGATCATTCCTGATGAACTTCAGTGGAGTCACTTGTGAACGAATATCGTAAGCGAGGCGCGGAGGTTTCGGAACAGCCGCGCCGCAGGACCGGAATTATTCAAATTCTCTGTTGGATACCGCTCTTTGTGATGGCGGCGGCCGGCGTCAACGCGGCGCCGTTGTCGGCGCCGCCGGTGGCTTCGCTGCTGGCGTCGCCTGAATCGGCCTCGGCGCGATTCGCATTGAACACGCAGGAATACACGTTCAGCGACATCTCCAAACAATCGCCGGTCGAGTACAGCCTGCGGTTATCCGATCCGCGTATGGCGCTGGGTATGATTCAGGTGACGGGACGGTTGAACACGATCCAGCGTTTCATTCCGTTCTATCAGGCGGGATTCTGGATCAAGGACGCTTCCGGGGAGTTGCTGAGCCCGCTCAAAGTAGCCAGCGAAGGCAAGACGCAACTGATCGATCAGAAGCTCGAGGGCAACCGACTTTCGCTCGATTATGAAGATACGATCGGCGGGGTAAGCCTGCGCAAACGGTATGAATTCAGCCTGCGCGGCAAGACGCTGATCATGCGGCTGAGCGACCTCACCGGCCCAAAGGATGGCTTCCGGTACGTTGGTTTTTCATTCGGCCGGGCGCGTTACCTGGGCCGGGGCCGCGTCATGCAACTGCCAACCGCGCCTTTCCCCATCATGCAATCGCTGGGCGAGTATTATCTGTCGACGTACATCGACCCCTTTCTCAGCAACTGTAATCGATTCACCTATGCATCGAAGGCGTTTAATACCCGCATGACGACGGCTTCGAACACGCCCGCCTGGATCGAAGAGACGCCCGGCGAGCCGCACGATCCGCTGCACGTCACCGCGTACCTCACCATCAGCGATGATCCGCTGGAAGTCTTGCCCTCTCGCCCCGCGGCCGACGACCCCGCCGCCGCCGATCTGCGAAACCGCATCGTCATGGAATGGAATGAAACGCCGTTTCTCCCGACGGGGCTGAGCGCTCTTTCGCTGGCGCGGCGCTGGAAAGCGCAACAAAACGGTTTTATCAATCTGAACGGAACGATTGAACTGGCGGGACAGCGGAACGCTCAATGCGAAGTCGTACTGTATCCATCCGGCGGCGAACCGAAGCTGCTTTTCAGCCAATGGCTGAACCCGAAAGACAAGCCCGCGACCGGATTGACCGGCGAGTTTCCCATGACCGAGGGAGACGAACTGCTATTCGTCTGCCGTACTCCCGCGATCATGACGGACGGCGAGGTGAAGTTCCGCATTCAGATCAAGCAGGGCGATGAAACTTATGACAGCCTGAACGATTTTTCCGGCGTGCAGGGTCAGCGCGGTTGGTCGTATGAGGAAGCGCGCGACGGCGACTATTCATTGTTGATCTGGAATGAAGAGAAATCGCGCTGGGAAAGCCCCGGCTCGCGCGCCTGGCAGACCGCGTATTCGCTGGTCTGCCGTTCCGGTCCACGCGGCGATGCGTTCGCCACGGCGAAGACGTTTCTCGAACAGTTCAAGGCGATGGGGCTCGACGATACGCTGATGGTATTGCATAACTGGGATGAGCGCGCGCGCGATGAACACAACGCCACCGCCATGCAATCGGACGCCTGGGGCGCGAAAGCGTCGCTGGAATCGCTGGAACAATCGCTCATCGCATCCGGCGTCAGGCTGGCGACCGGCATGCCGCATGAAGCCGCCATCGACATGACTCCGTTTCTATCGACTTCCATCGCGGAACTGGAGGAAGACGACGGCGAAGGGACGTTTCTCAGCGTCGCGGAGCCGGCTTCATCCGAGACGCCGACCGCCGACGCGGAAGCCGGCGAGACCAACATCGACGTCATGCACATCGCGCCGCCCAGCGATCCACATTTGACGGAAGCCGTATACCGCTTCGCCTGGAACATGCCGTTTCCCTATTTATTACCCGGTGAGTTTCCTCTTTACGTTGACGACGCGCTTCGCAATCAGCGGGCGCGGAGACCGGTCACGGGTTTTGGTGGATACGCCGCGTTTCTGGGAGAACCGGACGATGAAACCGTCGACGCGCGATTCTTCCCGATGGATGAGTATCTGACCGCGACGGTCTGTTTTGGCCGCGTTCCGCATTTGAGCGACGCGATCTGGAAACCGGGGCAGTCGGCTCGTGAAATCGCGCGCGACGCCGTAGCCGCATACGGTTTGCTGAAACCGGTCATGGCCGAGATTCTCGATCCATTCAACGCCCCATCCAAAATCGAGTATTTTGACGAAAGCGGACAGGCGTTCGACGCCAAGGGCGTTCTATTGAAACGATCGTTATCCGAACTGGTCAATTACAACCGGTTGCACATCGAATACGCCAACGGACTGAACGTCTGGGCGAACCGGAGCAATCAGGAATGGCACCTTGAAAGCGGCATGCTGGGGACGGATCGGATCAAACCCGGCGGATTTCTCGCGCGCAACGAACGCACCGGGGTTTTCGCCGTCATCGGCCGGCGCGGCCACCGCACTTATTCGGCCAGCCTGAACCCCACCTCGATCTTCATTCAGAGCCGCGATGAAGGATTGCTGCGGCTGGGCGATTACGCAGCGGACGGCGTCTGCCGCATGACCCAGGGCCCCGCCGCCGGATTATGGAACATTACCCTGCTGAACGCGCATGAAGTGGATGAATCGAACCGGCTTCGTCCCCTGCTTCGATCAAACGAAACGATCGACTGCGCACTGCAATGGCTCGACCCGAATCACGCCAAATTGACCGTGTTTCATTGTAACGACGGGGCGATGGTGGAGTTGTTCGCCGCGCCCTCAGCGTGGTTCGATGATAACGCCCCACTGAACATCACGCGCAAACGAGCCGGAGCGGACGATCAAGCCGCCGTGGAATGGAGCCGGAGCGAAAACGATGGACAACCGGGGATTCGAGTCAGCGGCGTAAACAGCGGCGACGTGTATACGTTCATGATGGGTGAATAGTACATCCACCGTCACAAAAACGAATGTACTTTGTTCAGCGAATCGCTAGAATAAGCGTCAGGATATCCTGTTTATTCATTGATCATTGGGACCACGAGGGAGACGGCTTCCAGTGCATGCCTCGAAATGGAACTCGATTCTGTTCGCACGAAGCGCGTCATGGGCGCGCGCGGCTCTGTTTCTCGCCGTCTTCATCTGCCTGATTGGTTCACCTCGCGCCGAAACCGTCCGAATCGTCACACCCGAGTCACCCCCTTCCGCTCCAGTGCGCAAGGGGATGCGCGCGCTGGAAGACGTTTTCCGTGCGCGCGAGTGGGACGTTTCGGTCGCCGAAGGCCCCGCCGCCGCAGGCGTGGGTTCACCCGACGTGGAGATCATCGTCGCGCCGTTCGATCCGAACGCGTTTCCTCCCGAACAGGCCAAGTTATTCGCAGACGTCGTCTCTGACCGCCCCGAATCGTTTTCCATCATGCGTTTTCAGCGGGACGGCGGAACACGGATCTACACAATCGGGCGCGACGCCGCCGGGGCTATGTACGGCGCGTTCGATCTCGCCGGTCAACTTGAAGCGCCTTCATCCGGCGCCAGCATTTTCGATCGGGTGGAAGAACGCCGAGGCGCTCCCACCGCGCTGGTAAGAGGCGTGCTGGTTAACGTGACCCGCGACGCGCTGGAAGATTCATTTTCATGGTTTCATTCCGAAGCCTTCTGGACGAGTTTTCTCGATCGGGCGGCGCGAGCTCGATTCAACCTGATCGCGTTACGCGGCGTGTTCGACATGGAGCGCGCGGGATTCGTCAACGCGGCGCCGTTTTTCTCGACCGAAAGCGGCGCCGACCCGGAAACCGCGTCGCGCAACCGCGCCAGCCTCAATCGCATTTTGCAGATGGCTTCGGAGTATGCGATCAACGTCACGTTTGAAACGACGCCGCCCGATCCCGGCGCGTTGGCGCCCGGCGACCTTCGTCTCGGCGTCAAGAGCCTGCTGGATGCCTGCCCGCTGCTTTCGGGATTCGGTTTTTCACTCGCGCCCGACGGGACGGCGCAACGCGACGCCTTTCTCGCCATACTGGGGGGAATGACCGACGCGGGCGGCAAGACGCAACTAATGCTGGCAAGCGAGGCGGGCGCCACCGGCATGGCCGACGCGCTCAGCCGGCAGTATCAGGGAGGCACGGTGGCCGAGGTTCCCCTCAACGCCGCTCGCTGGGGACTCGATTACATCCTGCCGGGCGAAGCGGGTTCCGCCGCGCAGGCGGAAGAGACATGGCGCATGCTGACGATTCCCCGCCCTTACGCGCTGCTGTTCCGGATTCAGGCGTATCCGCTTATGGAAACGGTTCCGTGGGGCGACGCGGATTTCATCCGCAACATCATGCGCGCCGCGCGGATCGGTTCGGCGAATGGGTTCATCGTGGAACTTGCCGCGCCATACGCGCCGCACCGCGCCCCCGACTCAAAAACCTCCCCACCCGATTTGCGGTATTCAAACTGGATGCACGATCGCGACTGGTACGCATACGACCTCTGGGGACGCCTGGGGTATAACCCTGAGGAGTCGAATTCCGTATTCATTCAGGATTTTCAAACGCGATTTGGACAGGATGCGGGTGAAGCCGTATTTAACGCGCTGCAACAAGCCAGTGGCGTTTTGCCCGCCCTGCAGCCGCTTCTTCCCCTGATGGATGAATCGCGCCGCCTGCCGATCGTGATGCGCCCGCCCGCCGCACTGGCCGACTGGCTGGTGAGACCGGTGGCGGAGCCATTCTCCACGCGATCCGTCCGCGATGAGGTTGATTTTCTCATCGCCAGTAAAACCGACGGGCGGCGTTCTCCGCGAGAAGCGCTGGTCAAGGCGCTCGACGGCGCCGCCCGGGCCAGCGAAGCGATGAACGCGCTTAACGCAAAAATTCATCCTCAAGCGAAGGGGGCGCAGGGGCTTCTTTCAGACCGGGAGATCAAGCGCTATCAGGAATGGCGGTCATGGTCGCTCGATTTTCAGCTCGTCGAAACGCTGGGGCGATGCTGGCTGGATCAGATCGACGCGGCCGTGCAGTATGGACTTTACCAGAATACCAACGATGCGGCCGCCATCGTCGCCTGCACGGAAAAACTGAAACAATCCACCAATGACTGGAAAGAACTGCTCGATTTCACCGGAAAGCGCTTTCGCGCCATGACCGTGTTTACTCCCCAGGGTTTTCAGCAGAAACACTGGAGCGACATGGAAACGCCATTCGATTCAGATCAGGCTCTCGTATCGCAGGCGTACACCTATTGGACGCAGGATCAGAACTGGACGGGGCGAATCGGGCACTGGCCCACCCCACGCGTTACGCCGCACGAGCCGTTTCTGGTCACCGCGTCGATTCCACCGCGCATGCTGGCGCAGGATCTGACGCTGGTTTACCGCAACAGCGCGGGCGACACGAAACAGCTGCTCATGCAACCGACTCGCGTCGATGGCATCTATTACGCCGAAATCGCATCCGATCTGATGGTGGCGGGGCGGCTGGAATACTATTTCATCGTGAAGATCAATGGAAAATCGACCGACATCCGCGACCCCAAAACCGGCCGCCCGTACACGGTGACCGTATCGAACGACGATCAGCCTCCGAGGATGGATTACCTGCGGCACTCCATCAATGACGCACGCGATCACGCCACCATCCTGGGCGATTTCATCGACCTGACCGGAGTAGCCGAGGCCAACCTGCTCTGGCGGCCGATTGGCGCCACCAGCAATCCGGATGGTTCATCACCTTGGAACCGGACGCCCATGCAGCGTAACGATCCCCAGTTTTTCGCTACCGTTCCGCTAACGCCGCAGGGCCTGATCTATGCGGTTGAGATCAACGACCGGTTGGGCAACGCGCGGCTCTACCCCGCGAGCCCCGAGATTCCCTATATGAAAATCGACTCGTTTACGCAGTGAGGTTCGACCATGCTGACGGACGGATTTCCTGATATCACTTTATACGAAGAACTCAATCACGATTCTCTCTATCAGGAGATGGTCCAGTTCAGCGATGCGTTCGTTGAAGCGAACGGGCACGCGCTTGATTCTTATAAATCGAAGTGGGGGAAAAACCCGGTCCGGCATTGTTTCAGGCAATGGGAATATCCCTGGGTTTATCAACAACTCAAACCGTTCATAGCGACCAATAATGAGCCTGAGTTGTTCGTCTTTGACGCGGGCTCGGGCCTGACGTTCTTTCCGCATTACCTGATATCGCAAGACCCTCGTCTGATGGTTATCTGCGGCGATGGCGACCCGCAAACCATTATCGACGCCAAGACGCTGAACCCGCCTGCCCACAGCCGGGCGCGATACCGGATCAGCGATATTAAAAATACCGACTTTCTCGATGAGGCGCTGCATGCCATTTATTGCATCTCCGTGATCGAACATCTGGGCGATCCCGCGCCCGTGATCGCGGATTTCAGGCGGATTCTCAAACCGGGGGGAAGGCTGATTCTGACGATCGACGTATCGCTGGATGGAACTCGCGACATCCCGCTCAAGCTGGTGGCGCGCATGCTTCAACTGCTGGAGCAGACGTTTACGCCGGATCAGGCGTATCTGGAATTGCTGAAGCAGTTCGATCCGGCCAAGCACGTCACTACGGATTACATCCGCAAGACGGCGCCGGATCGCGTTCCGTGGCGTCCGCCGCGCTTCCATTCGATATCCTGTTTCTGCATGGCGTATACGAAAGAATAGGCAATACGCCCCGGATGCTTTGGTAAGCGAGCGGGACGTCATGGGAACCGATTTGGCTCAGGTTAATCAGGAAGCGGGGCCTTTCTGAGGATCGGGCCAGCAGACAATTCCACCATCCATGTATTTCACGCGGGTGAACCCTCCGTGCTTCAGAATCCGATACGCGTTACAGGCGTTCAGCCCCACCGTGCAGGAGGTGATGATCTCTTTGTCACGGGGCAGTTCATCCAGACGAGCGCGTAACTGCGCCACAGGGATGTTCGCGCAATCGGTCAGGCAGACTTCTTTCATCGCCCTGGGTCCACGCACATCAAGAAAGACGAAATCTTCATGATGCGCCTTTTTTTCCAGCACGTCGCGCGGCTGGACGCCCTCAACGGCGCCGTCGAGTTTGTTCTGCATCACGTTGCCCGCGACGATGACGTTGCCCAGCGCGGGCGCGAAAGGCGGCGCATACGCGAGATCGAGCTGGCGCAGATCGTCAGCCGTCGCCTTGAAATAGATCGCGGTAGCGATGGTGTCGATCGCCTTGTCGACCTGCCCCGCGCCCCAGACTTCCGCGCCCAGAATACGGCGATTGGACTTTGACGCGATCAGCTTGATCGCGATGCGTTCCGCGCCAGGCATATACCCCGGACGGTCGAACCCGGGAACCACCGCGATTTCGATGTCGTAGCCCTCCGCCCGCGCCTCGCGTTCGATGAGGCCGGTACGCGCCACGTTCATGCGAAAGACGCGGAAGATGCTGGTGCTTAACACGCCGGCGAAACGGTCGTTTCCTCCCGCGATGTTGGTTCCAAGCACGCGTCCCTGTTTGTTGGCGGTGGAACCGAGAGGAATCCAGACCGGTTTTCCGGTCACCATGTGAATGGTTTCGCAGCAATCGCCGGCGGCGAAGATACCCGGGATGCTGGTTTCCATGCGCTTGTCGACCTTGATGGCGCCGGTGGAACCGAGTTCGATCCCCGCTTCTCTGGCGAGCTGAACGTTGGGCCGCACCCCCACCGACATCAACACCAATTCAGCGGGAATCAACTCACCCGCCGCCTTCACGCCGGTTACGCCGCTTGAGGGCGTACCGACGATTTCTTCAACCGATTGATTGAGCCTGACATCAACGCCGTAAGCTTTTAACTCGCGCTGGATATGAACGGCGACGTCTTCGTCATACGGCGGCGCCAGCTGCGGCGCTTTTTCAACCACGGTGACATGTAATCCACGCGCGGCGAGGCTTTCGATCATCTCCAGACCGATGTATCCGCCGCCCACCACCACGGCCCGCTTCACCTTTCCGCTATCGACCAGCGCGCGGATCGCGCGGGTATCGGGAATTGTACGCAATTGAAAAACACCGGGCAGATCGGCGCCGGGAATCGGCGGAGCGATCGGCGAAGCGCCGGTCGCGATGACCAGAGCATCCCAAGGTTCTTCAAACTCGCGGCCGCTCTTGAGATCAGCGACCGTAACGGTCTTATTCACCGGATTGATTCGAGTCACGCGATGACTCACGTGAACGGTGATATTGTGATCTTCGGCGAATTGTTTCGGCGTACGTGAAAGCAGGGCTTCTTCCTGCTTTACTTCGTCGGCGATGTAATACGGTTCACCGCAGCCCGCGTACGATATGTGTTCTTCATCCGTAAATATATCGATGATCGCGTCCGGGTCTTCACGCCGCGCCTTGGCCGCACTTTTCGCTCCACCCGCCACGCCGCCGATGACCACGATTTTCTTGCCGCTGGTATTGTTCATGCGTTTCGCTCCTTGTGAATCTTCACACGCAGTAATGAGCCATTACTTATAAATCATACTTACCGCATCCGCCTCTGAAAATGAGTATAGTCCAGTTTTCATCAGAGATTGATTGCCTCATATTATTACACTGAATTATTGTAAAGTATTGCTAGCATATTGGCAAACATCTTGCTTTTTAGTAGAACCGCAATGAAATGGTTTTTCAAAATGCGAATGATTCTGCTGGATTCATGATTTGCCGATTGCATCACGTTGGGTGAAAAAAGTCTATACAACTTCGAGAATCTGAGGGAGTTCACCGCCATGCAATTAAATGAAGAATTGTTTGAACTGATCGCCCAGCGGTTTAAGGCCATGTCGGAACCCACGCGGTTGAGGATTATTCATCTCCTTAAAGACAGGGAACTTAGCGTCAGCGAAATCGCCGAGCACGCCGGTCTGAAACATGGAACCGCCTCCGCGAACCTGAACGCGCTTCATAAAGCGGGGTTGGTTACGTTCAGGCGGGAAGGCACAAAAGTTTTATACCAGGTCAGCAACAGCATGGTATTTCAGGTCTGTGACATTGTATGCCAGTCGTTAAAAGAAGACTTTCTCGAATACGAAAAACTTCGTCGCGCGATTGGTTGAAAGCCCAAAACTACTGATTGATTCCATTTGGTTTGAAGGGACGGCGGAATTCGCCGTCCCTTTTCATTTGTACTCGAATACTGGTCGCTTCAACAGTATTTCTCCCGGATTTTTCTTCATACAGTCACTTATCTACTCCAAGTTCAACGTTAGATAAACGACTTTATTACTCCACGTTATTATCAAAATGATAAAATCCATTATCAAAATGATAATCGTATTAAAATCGTACTAAAATTCTTGATTACTCCGCTAATAAAGTACATTGGTCTGAAGCCAAATATTTTTACATAAAAAAGGCGGACCCGAGAGTCCGCCTTTTGAATTCGACGCAAGAAATGCGATTACTTGACTTCGACGGTGGCGCCGACTTCTTCCAGCTTGGCTTTGATCGATTCGGCTTCTTCCTTGCTGACAGCCTGCTTGACCGGTTTGGGGCAGTTGTCGACGAGGTCTTTGGCTTCTTTCAGGCCGAGGTCGGTCAATTCGCGCACGACTTTAATGACCTTAATCTTCTGAGCGCCCGCGCTGACGAGAACGGCGTCAAATTCGGTCTTTTCTTCCGCCGCCGCTTCACCGCCGCCGCCCGCGCCCGGCATGGCCGCCATCATCATGGGGGCCGCCGCGGTCACGCCGAATTTCTCTTCGAATTCATCCGCCAGTTCTTTGGCTTCGAGCAGCGTCAGGCCGCCCACCAACTCGAGAATCTGTTCAATCTTTTCGCTAGCCATTTCATGTCTCCTTGAGAGATTTGTTTTTTATTCTGGTGAACAGCGGTCAGGCCGCCTGTTCGAGTTTGTCGGCATACGCCTTGATCAGACCATGAATCTTGTTGTGAGCGCCCTTGATGAGGCCCAGCAGGTTGGTGGCCGGAGCCTTGATACCACCCAGAATCTTGGAGTGGAGCTGTTCGAGCGGCGGGGTGTTGGCCAGAACTTCGACCTGATTGGCCGCCAGATACGCATCGTAAACCGAGCCGCATTTGATCTTGACGATCTCGTGACTCTTGGCGAATTCAACCAGCGCCTTGGCCGGTCCAACCGGGTCTTCACCCGAGAAAACAACCGCCGTGGGGCCTTTGAGGAATTCGCTCATCGGCTCGCTGTACGCCTTGGTCTCGATGGCGCGTTTCAGCATGCGGTTACGAACTACCCGCATATTTCCACCCGCCTGGCGAAGTTTGCCGCGGAGGTCGGAAACCTGTTCCACCGTCAGACCGCGATAATCAAAAAGCAGGATCGATGAGGCCTGTTCGACCATTTCGCCGTAGTTTTCACTCAGCTGAATCTTTTCGGCTTTTTTCATCGGCATGCAACTTCACCTCCCTTCGGAGTTCAACAGTTTGGATATTGGCTGGACGCGTCAGCGCGCCCGTTTTTCACTTCCGGTCAGGCGCCCATGGGCTGGTTTTCAGGGCGTTGCTGGATGAGCACGCCATCCTGAAACCCGGCGCCGTTTTCTCTCACGTCCCAATACGAGATTCGCCAGGGGCCGCCCTCTTCGCGAACAGCCCGGTAAATCGCTTCATGAGGGACGTAAACCCGCATGATCTCTTCAGGCTCCAAGCCCGCCATCGTCGAAAAGATCAGGCGGTTTATGGCGAAATGAGCCACGATCAGCCAGGGAGCGTCATCCGAATCGGCTTCGATGCGGGCGATCACGTTTAACGCGCGCGGCAACGCATCCCGATTCGCTTCTCCGCCCGGCGGGCAATACGTCCATTTTTCGCTCTGGCGGCGTTCCCATTGACCGGGGAATTTGACCTCGATCTCATCAAGAGTGTTCCCTTCAAAGTCGCCGAACGAGATTTCCCGCAGGTCATCGGACGGTTCCAGCGACACCGCCTTGTGGCGCTGAATGATTTCCGCCGTCTGGCGAGCCCGGCCCAGCGGGCTGACCAGTCCACGCGAGACTTCCAGCGTCTGAACCGCGAGCGCCACGCGCTCGGCCTGAGCGCGCCCGGCATCGGACAGAGGCGAATCGCGCCATCCCTGCAGGCGTTTCTGGCGATTGAACTCGGTCTCGCCGTGACGGACGAAATACACGATCTTCATTCGGTCTAACCCGAGCCATGAAAAAAGGCTCAATCCCTTTCGAGATTGAGCCCTGAATCGCTCAAAACCAGACGCGGAGCGAGCGCACATTTACACGCCGCAACCGGTTGGCTCAATCTCGGCTGGAGGTTTTTACCCCGTGAGGGAACCAGCTGTCTTTGACTGAACGCCCTTATCGATGCGATACGTCAACGGCGCGTTTGCGCCGGATCGATATCTATTTACGCCGCGCGAGACAATTCGCGCAGATCGTTCGGGTCCAACTTCACGCTGGGGCCCATGGTCGAGGAGATGAACACGCTCTTGAAATACGTGCCCTTCGCGGCCGAGGGTTTGACGCGCTGAAGCTGGGTGATGATCGTGCGGATGTTATCAAGCAACTTGTCAGGCGAGAAGGATGCCTTGCCGACCGGGACGTGGACGCTGCCCGCCTTGTCGGCGCGGTATTCGATACGGCCCGCCTTGAATTCCTGAACCGCTTTTTCGATTTCGTTGGTCACGGTACCCGTCTTGGGGTTCGGCATGAGACCACGGGGGCCCAGCACCTTACCGAGACGGCCGACGACTCGCATCATGTCGGGCGTCGCGATGGCGACGTCGAAATCGGTGAAGCCGCCCTGGATCTCTTTGGCGAGATCGTCGCTGCCGACGAAATCGGCGCCGGCTTCTTTCGCCTGGGTAGCCTGATCGCCTTCAGCGAAGACGAGCACGCGAACGGTGCGGCCCGTGCCGTGAGGCAGCGAAACCGTTCCGCGCACCTGCTGATCGGCCTTTTTCACGTCGATGCCCAAGTTGGCGACGAACTCAATGGTTTCGTCGAACTTGGCGTTCGCGCGTTTTTTGACCATCTCGATCGCTTCCTGAATCGGATGCGTTTCCTGACGGACGAAGTTTTCCGTCAGATTGCGATACCGTTTTCCGTGACTAGCCATTAGTCCACCACCTCAATACCCATCGAGCGCGCCGTACCCGCGATCATGCGAGCGGCCGCCTGGACGTCGAAGGCGTTCAGATCGGGCATTTTCAACTGCGCGATCTCTTCGACCTGCTGACGGGTGATTTTACCGACTTTATCCCGTTGGGGCACGGGCGAACCTTTTTCCTGTTTCGCCGCTTTCTTGATGAGAACGGCGGCGGGGGGCGTCTTGGTGATGAACGTGAAAGAGCGGTCCTGATAGACCGAAATCACCACCGGGATGATCATCCCCATCTGGTCTTTGGTTCGTTCGTTAAACTGCTTGCAGAAGTCCATGATGTTAATGCCGTGCTGACCCAGCGCGGGGCCGACGGGGGGAGCGGGATTCGCCTGACCCGCGGGACACTGCAGTTTGACCTGGGCGAGCATTTTTTTGGGTGGAGCCATCGTCTTACTCCCTTAACTCAACAACCGTCTTTAGGATTCTTCAACTATTTTTTCGACTTGCAGGTAATCCAGTTCAACCGGCGTGGAGCGGCCGAGGATATCGACCATGACCTTGAGCCGGCCGCGTTCTTCGTTGATCTCGGCCACATAGCCCGTGAAGTTGAAAAACGGGCCTTCGATCACTTTGACGTTTTCGCCGATTTCGAAGACGATCTTGGGCCGAGGCTTGTCTTCGGTGGCGGTCATGTGCTGCATGATGTTGTCAACTTCATCGGGAGTCAGCGCGACTGGAGTGCGCCCCGTCCCCACGAACCCGGTAACGCCGGGGGTGTTTTTGATGATCGACCAGGTTTCTTCGTCATAATCCATCTGGATGATGACGTAGCTGGGGAACATCTTCTGGGTGGAGACCATGCGTTTGCCTTCCCGAATCTCGACGACTTCTTCCGTCGGGATCAGGATCTGCTGGATGCGTTCTTCCATCCCCTCCGCGCGCACGGTGGCCAGAATGCTTTCCTTGACCTTATTTTCGGCGCCAGCGTAGGTATGCAGGGCGTACCATTGTAATGCCATTGTCAAAGCGCTCCGATCAGCCCCCATACAGCGGCATCATCGCCTGGCGGACGAAGTTCATCACGACGTCCCATATTCCGCTGTACATCGCGAAAATAACGACCGTGATCAACACAACGACCGTCGAGTTATAGACCTCTTCTTTGGTCGGCCAGGTGACCGCGTCGAGCTCAGTGAGGACGCCGACGATGAAATCACCGGTTTTGGTATTCGACAATCGCGACCCTTTCAGGGCGTCGATGATTCGTTTCAGAAGGTGTTCGTTCATAAAACCGCACCATCACTTCGTGATAAAAGGCCATCCAAGGCCCCTTTTGGCAAAGAGTTACGGAAATCATGCCGGGAAACAAAAAAAATACCCCTTGGGGGCGAAGAAATAGTCTAGCCTTTTGACAGGCTGAGTCAATCCTCGTAAACAAAAGGCTAGCCCACCCGGCGCCCGCTTCGATATACAACCTCCAGCGGGGCGGGTATATCTTCCGTACCGGATATGGTAGGATGCCGGTTGGCGTTTGTCGAGCGCTGGAACGAGGTCAGAGAGTCATTCGGAGAACAAAATCGGATCGCGTAGCCGTCGCGGCCGTCTCCGCGCCCCGTCCCGATACATTCCATTACGTGGAGAGGATACGAGAAATGAGCAAGGACGTTTCAACCACTCGCCGTTCATTCATGAAAAAGACCGGCGGCGCCGCGATCGCGGCCAGTTTCATGAGCAGCGCGCCGATGTTTGTTCCCCAGCAGGTCATGGGCGCCAACGACCGCATCGTCATGGGCATCATCGGCCTGGGCTGGCGCGGCACCGATCACCTGCATACCTTCTTCCGAAAGAAAGAGGTTCAGATCGCGGCGGTATGCGATCTCGACATGCCGTTTTTATTACATGGGCTTAAATTTCTCGACGATCAGCAAACCATCGATCGCAAATGGGTGGACGGCGGCGGCGGCGAGATGCGCCCCGCCAAGATCACCAGCCCGGCCGCCGCACCGTACCTCGACTATCGCCAGTTGTTGGAACGCAAGGACATCGACGCGGTATCCGTCGCCGTGCCCGATCACTGGCACGCCAAGATTTACATCGACGCGATGGACGCCGGGAAGGACGTCTACGGTGAAAAACCGCTATCGCTCACCATTAAACAGGGCCGCGCCATCGTCGACGCCGTCAAGCGCAACAGCCGCGTGTTTCAGACCGGCTCGCAGCAACGCTCGTCAAGCGAGTTCCGCCAAGCCTGTGAATACGTGCAGAGCGGGCGTATCGGCAAAATCAAGGAAGTGCGGGTGGGCGTGGGCGGCGCTCCCCAGACGCAGGCGGTTCCGAACGAGCTGGTTCCGCCCGGTTTGAACTGGGATATGTGGATGGGCGCCACCAAGGAGTATCCGTATAATCCGTTGCGCTGCCATGTGACTTTCCGCTGGTTCTTCGATTATTCAGGCGGCATGGTCACCGACTGGGGCGCTCACCATCTCGACATCGCGCAGTGGGGGCTCGGCATGGACGGCAAGGGGCCGCGCTTCGTTGAAGGTACGGCGGAAACCTCACCCGGCTTCTACACGACCTTCACCAATTTCGACATGAAGTTCACCTACGGCGACGGAACCCCGTTGTACTTCGGCAGCAAGATCAAACACGGGATCACCTTCGTGGGCGAAAAGGGCGAAATCTGGGTTCAGCGCGGCGACACCAAAAGCACGCCGGAATCAATTTATCAGGAACCGCTGAAAGACAGCGACGTTCATCTCTACAAGAGTGACGACCACTTTCAGAATTTTCTGGATTGCGTCAAGTCGCGCGAAACGCCCATCACCCCCGCCGAGGTTGGACACCGCTCGGTTACGCTGTGCCACCTCACCAACATCTGCGGCTGGGTCGGCGAAAAGCTGGAGTGGGATTACGAGAAGGAAACCTTCGTGGGTTCCAACGCCGCCAAGGGCAACCAGCACCTCGACCGCGATCCCCGCGAGCCGTGGTCGTATCTCTGATTCACGACTCGAAAAGCACGATAACGCCGGGGCGGGAGCAATCCCGCCCCGTTTGTCTATATTTATCGCCATAGTTACGTTCGGATTAGCCGTGCCGAAAATCACGTTTCCTTGTGATTTCCGGCGATTGTACCAAGGTCCAATACGAACGTAATTCTGACAACCGCTATACATATGAATCCGGGGAGGCATAAATATGACGCATTTTATCAGGCTCGGAGTACGTACCGCGCTGATCGCCGCCGCGTTTGTCATCAGCACGATAATCACAACCACAGCGGAAGCAAACGCCGAGTCATCGCCCACCCTTGGGATCGAAAACGGCCGCTGGACGCTGAACGGTGAATTGACCAATCAAGGCAGCGAAGCGGAAGGCCTGTTGATGAACGTGCGCATGGTGAACGCGACGTTTGAAGACCGCAACCGCTCCGATTTCGATTCAGAAGCCAATACCTACGCTTTTCTGCGCGCGTTGCCCGAATACGCCGCCAGCGGCGTCAACGCGTTCACCTTCAACCTGCAGGGCGGCATGCCGGGATACGAAAAGGCGCTGAACAGCGCGTTCAATCCGGACGGCTCGTTACGCCCCGAATACATGAAGCGCATCGCGCGCGTCATCGAAGCCTGCGGGCGCGAGGGATGCGCCGTCATTCTGGGGCTGTTCTATCAGCGGCAGGACCAGGTATTGCGCGACGCGGACGCTGTGCGCACGGGCGTAGTCAACGCGGTAAAATGGGTGAAGCAACAGGGCTACCGCAACGTGGCCATCGAAATCGCCAATGAATTCAGCCACGGCGGATTCGATCACGCCATTCTGAAAACACCGGAGGGCGAAGTCGAACTGATCCAGCTGGCGCATCAAGTCGCGCCGGGGCTGCTGGTCGCCGCCAGCGGAGTCGGCGACGGCCGGATGGACGCCGCCATCGCGCACGAAGCCGATTTTATCCTGATCCACTTCAACGGAACGCCGGTGGAGCAAATCGGCGAACGAATCGAAGCGCTCAAGCCGTTCGGCAAGCCCATCGTGTGCAACGAAGACGACAAGACCGGCGAAGAAGCCGCGAGCGCGTTGAGGGCCTGCGTCAAACACGGCGCCTCATGGGGGTATATGAATAACACGGTCAATCAATATCAGCCGTTTGAATTTAACGGGACAAAGGACGACCCGATCGTGTATGAGGCGTTTCGGAAGGCAGCGGGAAAATAGCGAAAAAAAATCACCCGGCTGACGCCGGGTGATCGAATCGGCCGATTCATACCGGGAGCGACTATCCTATCGCTCCTGTATTTGTGTTAATTCAGCCAGTCGAGGATGACGTCGTCGCCGGCGGGGGCGGACATCGATTTAAAGGAGCCGGAAGCGTTCAGGGTGCGATAGGCGCGCTCGGCCCAATCGGTCTGGAAGACGCCCGCCGTATCGTGAATCAACAGCGGCGCGGGCGCGATCACCGCCTGAGCCATGCGCACATCGCCCGCGCGGCGCAGATGAGGAACGAACAGACGCTTGAGGTAGGCGAAATCGTCATCCGAATCGAATCCAGCCGCGTCGATCACGACAGAATCGAGTTCCGGCGCCAGCGCGGCGGCCAGAAGCGTCCATAGACCGCCCTCGCCGAATCCAGCCAACTGAACGCGTTCGACCTCGAAACGGCCATTGAGCAACGCATACGCGGTGAGGATATCCTGTACGCGCAAGGCGACGTCGCTGGGGTTGTAGGTAAAGAAATGCGCGACGGAATCAACGCCGCGATTTTCGGGCGTCAGCGCCGAGTTGAACACGTTGACGATCATTACTTCATGGCCGCGCTCAAGCAGCCGCTGAGCCAGCGCGCCCGGGGCGATGTTCTCGCCTTCCCCTTCCATCAAGGCGGCCTGCGCCTGGGGATGAACCAGCAGCGTCCCGATCATACGTTCATCGCGCTGGGTGGGGATCAACAGCGTCGCCTCGACGCGGTCTCCCTTCCCTTTGCGTTGAATCACATACTGCTGAATCGAATAGCCCTCGCGTTTTTCCGGCTCGGGGCGTTCGACCAACAGATCGTTAATCGAGGGGACTTCGACGTTCATCGCGTGACGCAGCACGGTCAAGCCACGATTGCGAAGCGTACTCAGCTGAAGTTCAGAATCGGGCTGGGTAGCGGCCAGTTGCTTCTCACTCTGGCCGATCCACCAGGCGAGCAATTCGTCTCCATTTTTCGCGCCGGGCGGATAATCGTCGAGACCGTTGGGGAAAACGCGAACGTCTTCCGGCTTTTCAACCGAGTAGGGCTCCTCCGGTTCGGGCTCGGTCCCTTCTTTTCCATTCAACCAATGATCGAACCAGCCATAGACCTGCTCGCGGCTGCGCTGGTTGTAATTATGGGGCGAATCGATCTGGACGGTCTTGAGCGCGTCGTCCGCGCCGTACAACCGGTAAATGGAGCGAATGGCGGGATATTCGACCAGCGGGGTTTCCGTCGTCCAGTCGCCGCTGGCTGAAACCATCAGCAGAGGCCGGGGCGCCATCAGCGCGCCGTATTCCATGTTGTTCGCCTCGAGGCGCAAGGCGGGGGCGTTTTCACACAGGCAGCCGCCCTGAAAACGCGACGAGATCATGTTGACCGGCGCGGAGACTTTCACTCGGTTATCCACCGCGGTAAGGAAGAAGGTCTGGGTTCCGCCGCCGGAAGCGCCGGTGCAGCCGATCCGGTCCGGATCGACGTCCGGCAGCGATGTCAGGAAATCGATAGCGCGGATGCTGTTCCAGAATTGCAACCCATGCAGCGACAGCCCCCACAGCCATTCGCGCTCGCCGCCGAAGTCATGCCCGATCTGTTTGCTGTCGACGTAACCGACCATGTCGTAATTAAAGGTAATGATTCCATGCCGCGCGAAGTGGATCGCCCGCGCGGGAACCGATCCGGTTTCTTCATCGGCGAGACGACCCGCGCCCCAATGACCATGCGGTGAAAGGATGGCGGGATACGGCCCCCGCCCCTTGGCTGGACGGTAGAGGTTGCCGGTGACGTATACGCCGGGGAAGCTCTCAAAGTAAACTTTTTCGATGGTATAGCCGTCGCGTTCGAGGCGATCGAAAACGTGAGGATTGAGCGGCGTCTTTTCCGGCCAGGGCATGCACCCCATCGCCACACGGACATCATCGATCAGCCGTTCGCGGCGCTGAAGCCATTCAAACTTATTGGCGTACTGATGAGGAAGAAAGTAGAGGCGATTGTTGCGAATCGAGTCGGCGCGTTCGTCGGCCGTCTGGCCCAGAGCCCACCGTCCGGATTGAGCCAACGTCACGCTGAGTATGAAAATCAGAAACCAGGCGCTCCATCGCTTCATGTTTTTTCTCCCTGAATCAATTTTCACGTTTCAACATCCTACTCATGACATTTTGTATTGTACGAAAGAACAAGCCGGGGTTTCAATGGGGCGCATTCCGCCGACGCCAGGCGCCGCGAATTTGACTCAATCGAAATCACCTTTTATCATGAATTTCATTGACTTACTATTTTATTTCGCGCGTTTGCTCAGAGAGCAAAAAAGGCTTTTCATTTGCCGGAAAAACGAATATGATTAAATTAGACTCTCTATAATTGTAACGCTTGTGGAGCCCGGGGATGGACGAGTTACGTACTGAATGCGCGGTGTGCGGCGGCCCGATCACCAAACGGGGATCGGACATCTGTTGCCAGGATGAGGATTCATATCTGCTCATCTGCTGCAAGGGCCACCTGCGTAATTTCAAAGATCGTTCAGCCACCATCGACGACGTCGTCGCCGAACTTTATCACAACCTCGATGACTTTTTGCGCGACCGCAACGACAAAGTCGAGAATTATGAGGAAAGCGGCGTATTGCGCGAACTGGAACGCCGCGTTCTGCGCTGGATCAACAAGAAGATGATCGACACCAGAAACGTCGGCGGCATCGGGTTCTGCAACAGTTGCGGGGCTCCCATTCTGGCGGGCCGCAACATGTGCCGGAACTGCGCCGACAGCGGGAAGATTCAATCTCTCATCAGCACCAACAAATCGGCTTCCGGCTCAGGCTCGGGTTCATCGGGTCCGAAGTCAGGCATGCACACCCGGCGAGGTTGAGTCTCGCGGGGTTTTCGTTTTCTCCACTCTCACCAGTATTCTTCAATATGAATCGTTCCGGGGTCTTTGCGCTCGTCTTTTTTGAAGCCGTGGCGTTCAAGCAATTCCGCCGCCTGTTCAATCATGCCGGGGTTTCCGCATAAAAACACATCGTGGGTCTCGGGGCGCATCGGTTCGCGGCCTTCGCCTTCCTGAAGCCATTCCTCCAGTACGGTCTGTACGTATCCGACGCGGCCCTGCCAGTCGGGGTCGCTCTGCTTACGCGAAATGATGGGAGCGTAGGTCAGATTGGACCAGAAGCGGTCGAGGGTGATAAGTTCATCGCGGTAACCGAGATCCCATGAATAACGGGCGCCATGCGCAATGGAAAACCTGCGTTCGGGATTCTCGGTCAGCTGGGTGCGGACCATGCTGATATACGGCGCAAGACCGGTGCCGGTGGCAGCCAGGCATACATGTTTGTGGGGCGCGACGCAATCGAGAGTAAACATGCCGGTCGCCTTGGGCCCGACGAAAAGCCGGTCGCCGATTTTCAGATTGAAGAGTCGCGGAGTGAGTTCTCCACTGGTCACCAACGCGAGATAGATATCGATATGATGGCGCTCCAGACTGGATGACGCGATGGAGTAAGCGCGGCGGATCATCTCGTCCGAGTCTCGCTGACGGAGTTCATCGGATTCGGGTTCACTGCCTTCACAGCGCGGCTCGCCCCGCCGCAAGCCGAGCACCGTGTATTGTCCGGGGAGAAAGGGGAAGAGTTCTCCATCCGGGGTGATGCGCAAAATGATCAATCCGGGAGCGATTTCAATTCTTTGAGTGATTCGTGCGTTATAGTCGAGTTTTCGCGGCATCTCTCCATCCCAGAATCAAGGTAACTGGGCAATCATACCGGAGGCGGCGGCTCTCGAAAAGCGAAAAAGTGAAATTGCATGGCCGGTCGTCTGAATTTCATCCCCCCATCTTCACATCGGCGGGAATTCTGCGAAACTGAAAACCGATTATTCAAGCGTTCCTGACAACGCGATTTTCATTCATCCTGGAGTATGCGCCATGTTTCCCGCCGGTTCATCCATTCTCATGATGTTGCTGCTCGCCAATCTCGCCGTGAACGGAGATTTCGAACAAGGTTTGACGCACTGGGGGGCGCTGTGGACACGCGCCGCCAACGCCGGGCGCCTGAGCCTCGACCGGGATACGACGCATGACGGGCGATTCGCCGCGAAGGTCGAACATAGCGGAGAAAACGACTGGAGCCTGACGCATAATGAAACGCTACCGGTCAAGACGGGCGATCTGTTTGAACTGAGCGCCTGGCTGCGTGTGGAGGGCGGCGGTTCGGCCTCGATCTGCGCCATCGCGCGCGACGCCAAAGGCGAGGTCACCGACTGGTTTCTCGGCGGCAAGACGCTCAACGGCTCCCATGACTGGACGGAGACGGTCAGCCGGTTCGTCATCCCGCAGGGAGTCGCGACCATTCAGCCCCGCGTGATCGGCGAGAAACCCGCGACGGTGTGGATCGACGATTTCGCCATCGATCGGCAAGGCAACATTGACGATCTGCGCGGCGACCTGCCCGACGCAATCGGTTTTCAGAACAATAAGCTCACCGTTGAACTGAATACGCACAGCAACAGCTTCACCGTCACCGACCGGCGCAACGGGCGCGAATGGCGGCAGGACGACTCGGCCGTCAGCGGATATCTTCTCGCCGCCACGCCGGTGGATGATGGAGTCGATCTCGCATGGATGGACGCGGGTTCAAGCCTCAATCTGATTCTGCGCTGGCGGCTGGCGGGCGACGACGCCGAATTGACGCTCGCCATCGACGGCGAAGGCGTCATGACGAAAGATATCGACTATCCCCCGCCCTTCGTCACGCCCGCCGGATCGCGCGTCATCGTCCCCATGAACGAGGGGATTTCTTATCCAGTTGAAGACGCCAGCGTCAACGAGCAGTGGTTGATCGCATACGGCGGTCACGGCATCTGCATGCCGTTCTGGGGAGCGGCCGATCGCGGCGCGGCCATGATGGCGATTTTTGAGACTCCCAATGACGCCATGCTGCGCGTCATCCGGCGGGGCGGATTATTGTGCGGCGCGCCGCGCTGGCAGGCGGAGATGGGGCGGTTCGGCTATGAGCGGAACCTGCGGTACGTTTTCTTCGATGAGGGCGACCACGTCGAAATCTGCAAACGTTACCGTGCTTACGCGCGGAAGACGGGGCTGTTGAAGACGTTCGCCGAAAAAAAGGCGCAAAAACCCGCCATCGATCTTTTGCTCGGCGCCGCCAACATCTGGTGTTGGGAATCGAACGCGCTCGGCATCGTCAACGAAATGGCCGCGCTCGGCATGGACCGCATTCTGTGGAGCCATCGGGAAAGCCCCTCCGTCATCGACGCGATGAACGAGCGCGGCGTACTCACCAGCCGGTACGACATCTATCAGGACGTGATGGACCCGGCCAATTTTTCGAAAATTCAATACACCCATCCGGACTGGCCCACCGCCGCGTGGCCGGACGACCTCATGCTGGATGAGAATGGAAACTGGCGGCACGGCTGGTCAATCGAGGGTAAAGACGGCGGGTGGTACGACTGCGGCGTGTTGTGCGACAAGCCGGCGCCCGCCTACGCGCTCGAGCGCATCGGCGAGGAACTCAAAACGCACGCCTATCGCAGCCGTTTTATCGACACTACCACCGCGTCGCCATGGCGCGAGTGTTACGACCCCGATCACCTCATGACACGCTCGGACAGCCGCTATTACAAAATGCAGTTATTGAGTGTGGTCTCGGACGAATACAAACTGGTGTGCGGTTCGGAAACCGGGCACGACGCGGCGGTTCCCTACGCGGATTATTTTGAAGGCATGCTCAGCCTGGGGCCGTACCGCGTGCCCGACGCGGGCCGCGACATGCAGCGCATCTGGAATGAAGTTCCCGAAAATATCTCCAAGTTTCAACTCGGACAAAAATACCGGCTGCCGCTATGGGAACTGGTCTATCACGATTGCGTTGTCGCGCAGTGGTATTGGGGCGATTACAACAACAAACTGCCCGCCGTGTGGGATAAACGCGATCTGTTCAACGTTTTATACGGTACGCCGCCGATGTATATGTTCACGTATTCATACTGGAAAGAAAACAAGGAGCGATTCGCGGCGAGTTATCAACGGATATGCCCGCTGGTGAGACGCATCGCCGCATCGGAAATGATCGACCACCGCATCCTCACGGACGACTGGAACGTACAACAAACAGTGTACGCCAACGGTTTTATCGTGACGGTGAATTTTTCAGACGAACCGTATCGCTTGAACAGCGAAGTGGAGATCGCCGCGAACGATTACTCCGTTCAGCCGCCGGCCAATTGCATCGACTGGCGCGCGCATGAGTAACGCGGGCGAGCCGCCAACGGCGGCGGCTCACCCGGAGGCCTGTTTTCGCTTATCTAACCCAGGGCGCGGAGAAGCGTTCGGCGAATTGCGCGCCTTCGCGCTCATCCACCAGCGCGGGCGTCAATGATATCCCCAGGCACTCGGCTAACGCCGCCGCTTCAAACGGGCGTTTCAACACGAACACGCCGGGGAGTTCAGACAGATCGCGCGCGGGTCCGTGATCGGGGGAGTCGAAGATCAGAATAACGCGGGCGTGAGGGCAGGCGGCTTTCAGCAGCCAGGCATAGGCGCCGGGGTCCGATCCATAGGTTTTCTGCGCCAGTATCAGCGCGTTGAACTCGCGGGATTTGGCGGCTTCCCAAAGGCTTAACTCATCGTCAGACACAGTCAATACACCGCCCAGCGGAGCCAGAAGCATTTCCAGCAGGGTGTGTTCTTCGATGGTTACGCCCATCGCCGCCGCATGAAACCGGTTGTTTTCTTTCTTTGTGGCGATCATGGCGTAATCCCTTCTTTCATTGTCCGGACGGTGAGAGCATGGCTCCATTCGCCGTCCAATGAGAAGTATAGTTCATCCACCCGATAAACGTCCGAAGGTTCACAATGTAAAAGCGCCGTGACAACTTTTTACATGATTCTTTTATGGCTAGCGCATCCATGAATCCACGTTGATATTCTGGAGGATGTTTCATGATTCAGCGGATTCTTATTCTGGTCATCCTTCTCGCCGCCATTGGATGGGGGATCACGCGAACCGATCACCAGCCCAAGGCGCCCGGCCCCGTCACGGCGCAAGCGCCCACTCTTCAGCCCACCACCAAGCCATCGCCCGCCCCGATGACGGGAAAACTCGTCACCGGACGCGCGGGGTATGAGTTTCTGGCGTGGCTGCCCAGGGGATACGGCGAGACGCAAGCCCGGTGGCCGGCGATCGTCTTTCTGCACGGTCAGGGGATGGGAAGCGACGTGATGAAAGGCAAAGATTACGGCCCGATCAAGTACGCGCTCGATCATCCCGAACTGCCCTGCATCGTGGTGGCGCCGGTTACGCCGGATGGATGGAACATTCCATTTCTGCGTTCGATGGTGGAGACGATGCCCTTCCCCGGCGTCGATACCGACCGGATTTACCTGACCGGGCACAGCATGGGCGCCCACGCCACGTGGAGGATGGCGCTGGAATACCCCGACCTGTTCGCCGCCATCGCTCCCGTGTCGGGCGCGGGCGACGGCCGGCTGGCGCGGGTCAAGCTGGCTCATCTGCCCGCGTGGGTGTTTCACGGGCAAGCCGATACCATCGTGCCGCTCAGCCGGGGGCTGGAAATGATCGGCGCGCTGAAACCATTCGGTCACGTGCGTTACACGATTTATCCCGAAGCGGGTCATAACATCGATTCAAAGGCATACAACGACCCCGAACTGTACGAATGGCTGCTGGATCAGAACCGCAAGAAGAATCATGAAAACGCCGCGCCTGGAGCAGACGCGGCGTCGATCGAGAGCGGTTCTGAATGAACGGCGTTTAGAGGTTGTTGCGCAGGACCATGTCGCAGATCGGTCCGCGGCTGCGGTCGCCCTTGAGCACGATGTGTCCGTACCCGGGCTCGCCGAGACAGGTTTTGACGATCCAGTTCAGGCCGTTGTTGAACTTGCTCAGGTAGCGGTTGTCGATCTGTTCGACGTCGCCCAGGCAGATGCACTTGGTTCCGTGGCTCATGCGGGTGAGCAGGCTGCGCGCCTCGACGCGAGAGAGGTTCTGGGTTTCGTCGATGATGATGATGGCGTTTTCGATGTTCATGCCGCGAATGTAGGCGATGGGCAGAATTTCAAACAGGTCGGCGTTGAGTTTGAGTTTCTGGGGGGTCGAGTCTTCGGTGAAGATGCGGCTGCACTTGCTGCCGCGCAGCATGTGGAGTTTATAGATCAGGCCGCGCAGGTAACGCACGTAGGGCTCGACCTTGTCGTCAACGTCGCCGGGCAGAAAGCCAAGGCTGTCACCCACTTCGATGGTTGGCTTGACCAGAAAAATCTTCTGAAATTTCTTTTCCTGAATCACCTGCTGCATGGCGGTGGCGAGAGCCAGGTAGGTTTTGCCGAAACCCGCTTTCGACTGAATGGTGACGAGGTTGATGTGTTCGGCCAGCATCAGCTCAAACGCGAGATTCTGATAGACGTTGAGCGGTTTGACGTTCCAGACCTTGTGTTCGTAGTCGATGAGGCGTTTTTCATGCGGCGTGATGTTCATCACCGGCTTGCCTTCGATCCAGGTGAAGGAGTTAGGGATGAAGGCGTCGTCTTCCTGAGTGAAGCCAGTGTAAATCTGCGATTCGGACTGGTACGGAATCGATTGTTCGAAGGGTTCGCTTTTGATGTTGTGGTACCGGCAGAGGACGCGGAAGAGTTTGTCATTGGTTACGATGATGGGTTCCTGAATGCCGGCGTCCCTGACTTCATTCAGGATTTCCTGATCGCCGTGAGATGGATTTTTCTTGCCGTTGGCGCCGATCAGTTTGACGTAGTCGTGCGATTCGATTTCATCCACGACGCGCGAGACGATGGGGGCGAGGCGTTTGTCGTTTTTCAGGCCGTCCAGTTCGTGGATGACGGTATGCGGCAGGAAGATTTCATTTTCAGCGCCATTCCGCAATATCTGGATGCAACTGGGATTGTCGAGCAAGACGCTTGTATCGATTACATAATTCTTCCGCATGGAATCCTCCATTCAGCCTGGTGGAATAGATTATTTCAAAGGGGAAAGAAAAAGACGGATCAATCCGTACCGCGTTTCGGGGCGGGAAATATCCACTCAACCGCAATGAATCAGACGCAGACAGTAGATACGGCAACAAGGCGTCCCTCAGATTTCATTTGATGTAATACTATACCGTAAAATCCGTTTTGCAAACATGAAATCTGTGTTAAAACTTCAATCCCTCCTCAAGGTTTGACCGGGGCGAGATCGGGGTTTTCTTTCGCCCACTGGATGTACTCATCCACCGTATAAAAAGTTTTGTGTTTGTACAGCGCCCCGCCCTGCTCGACCCGGACTTTCCAATCGTTGGTCCACGAATCGCCGGTGCGCTTCATCCAATCTTGCAAGCGGCGATCCATATCATCAACAATCTGTTTATGTTGGGCATTCTCGACCAGATTATTCATTTCGTAAGGATCAGCGTCCAGATCAAAAAGAAGCCAGGGCCGGTCTTCAAAACGAGCATACATATACTGATCGGTACGGACGCCGCGCCAGCCGTTTTCAACTTGACCGGGGTCGTAGGGGCCGAAAATCTGAAAGAAGACGGAATCGGGACTTATTGCGGAATCATTCCGCACGGCGGAGGAGAGATCGCTCCCCTGCATGGAGGCGGGCGGTTGCAAACCACACATTGAAAGCAGCGTGGGGGCGAAGTCGACATGGGAAAACAGCGCATCCGTCGCGCGGTTGGAGTCGATGGACGCGGGATGGCGCATAATGCCGGGAATCCGGATCGATTCCTCGAATGGTTTTCGTTTGAGCCGCATGCCGTGTGAACCAAGCATGTCGCCGTGATCGGAGGTAAAGAGAATAATCGTGTTTTCATCCAGCCCGAGCAATTTCAGCCGATCCATCAGGCGGCCGATCTGATCGTCGATGGCGGTGATCGCGGCGTAATATTTCGCCAGATTCTGACGCGAACCACCGTTCACGCCCTCGCGCCAGTTGGGGCGAAGCGTCAGCGGCGCGGGATCGTAAAGGGCTTCATACTCTTTCGGCGCGCCGTATGGATCGTGAGGAGGCCCCATCGTTAAGGTGAGAAAAAACGGGCGTTGGCGATTGGTCTCGATAAATTCGATGGCGAGATCGGTCCATGTTTTCGGCTCAAAGCCCTCGATGGGAATCGGGGTATCGTCGTCACGGAAGTAATGGTTTTTAAAATGAGCATGGCTGCATTCATGCGCCGCCCAGAACTGGAAGCCCTGCCGCCTGGGACCGGGGGGGACGAAGCCCGGTTCACGCGGGCCGCCGTCGAGATGCCACTTGCCGATGAAACCGGTTGCGTACCCATGCCCGGCGAACAGTTCGGCCATCGTGGTTTCAGACTCACGCAGGCGCAGATCGTTGGCGATCAGGCCATGCGAACTGGCGTAACGCCCGGTCATCATGCAGGCGCGCCCCGGACAGCAGACCGGCGTGTTGGCGAAGGTCTGACGGAAAAGAACGCCTTCCGAGGCAAGGCGGTCGATATGCGGCGTTTTGACGTCGGGGTTGCCCATGCAGCCCAGAGCCTGCGCGCGCAACTGATCGGGAAAGATGAGCAGGACGTTGGGCGGCGCGGGGTCGCCGGTAGAACCGGACGCACTCTGCATCGCAGCGCTGGCAAGCGCTGCCGCGCTCCCCGCCATGAAACTTCTCCGTGATAACCGCTCACTCATATCAGCCTCCCCGCCGTGAAATCCGACTCCTTGTTTCACCCTATGATCCACTTTCGCTCAACCCAGTGCAACAAACAAATCCTATTTTTCGATTCAGGTATGCACTACCTGAAAGCGTGAACCGGCGCCGGGTTCCTTGTTAACGTCAATCCGCACCATGAATCGTTCTTTCAGTTCTTCCAGATGGGTCACGACAATGATTTTTTCAAATTCATCCTGAATATCGCCGATGGCCTCAATGATGTTGAGAAGCCCCTCGGCGTCCTGCGTCCCGAAGCCTTCGTCGATCACCAGCAACTGCAAGCGGCTGCCCGCGCGGCGGCAAAGCAGCTGAGACAGCGCGATGCGTAACGCGAGGTCGGTGCGGAACGCTTCACCGCCGCTGTACATTTCGTAATCGCGCGTTCCCGCGTCGTCGGAGATGCGGATATCGAGCGTTTCGGTGGATCCGCCCGATTTTTTTTCGCGCTGCGATTCAAGAGCGACCGAGCAGATACCATTGGTCAGGCGATGGAGCAGGCGATTGGCGTCGTTCTCCAGTTCGGGGAGAGACTGATCGACGATCATCGCGGGGATGCCATCGCGGCTGAACGCGCCTCGAAGGATTTCATACAA
The DNA here is from genome assembly GCA_016125385.1 of bacterium. Lineage (GTDB taxonomy): Bacteria > Hinthialibacterota > Hinthialibacteria > Hinthialibacterales > Hinthialibacteraceae > WGLV01. The sequence continues at coordinate 138,238 of WGLV01000022.1, read as the reverse complement.
TTTGCGGTCGCGTTGAGAGTCCGCGAGTTTTTCACGCAACGCTTTGCGCTCTTCCCGGCGGCGGCTCAGCCGATCCAGACGTTCCTGCGCGGCGCCCAGCGCGCGCTGGACCTCGGCGTATTCCACGTCACGTTCGGAGATCACCTGACGGATATGGGCCAGCGCGGATTCTTCATTCAGCAAGGTCTTGAGGGCCGGTTCGATGGCTTTTTTCTCTTCAACCCAGGCGGTGAAGCGCGCGTTGAGTTCGGTTGATTCATCCCGCGCGGATCGCTCGTCTTTTTCAATCGCGGGGAGGCGTTCGCGAGCGTAACCCAGGCGGTTCCAGTCGTCGACCGCATTACGCAAGTTGTACTGCTCGTCCTGTAGCGGTTTACGGAACGCCAGCGCGGCAGTGAGCGGGGCCAGCGCTTCACGCGCCTTGTCGAGCGCCTTGCGCGCGTCTTCAGCGAAGGCGTCACTGGCGAGCGTTGCGTTCAGCGCGGCGAGTTCGGTTCGCAAGCGCTTGGCCTCGGCCGCGCGCCGTTCGCGCAGGGGCAACTCTTCACGCAGGCGGTTCCACGCCGCCACGCACTCGCCGCTCTCACGCAGGCGTTCGCGCAGCTCAGAATGTGAAGCAGGGTCGTATTGCAGCGCGGCGATGCGCGACTCGGTATCTTTCAACGACTCACGCAACGTCTGTGCGAAGGCTCCTGTCTCGACCTGGCGAGCGAGCGCCTCTCCCCGTTGAAGCAATTCTTCCCGCGCGGCGAGTTCTTTCTCACGCGCGGGAAGGGCTTCAACCCGCGAGGCGACTTGGGCGAGGCGTTGCTCGGCGCCGGCTGTTTCTTCGCGCGCCTGTTTATAAACGCCGCGCAGTTCATCGCGGCGGCGCTCGTCTTCTTTTATCTGTTCCGTCAGCCGGGCGATGCGTTCTTCACAGGATTGAATTTCAGCGCGCAGATGCTGTTCCAGTTCATGGCGGGCATCGGGAGCCAGTGGCTGGCGGCACAACGGACAGTAGGTGGCTTCACCGCGCCGGGCAAGCGCCGTTTTTTCATGCGCCTCATTGAGCGCGTCTTTCAATCGTTTCATTTCATTCGCGGCGGAATCAAGCGCGGTGTTCAGGCTCACGCCTTGTTCTTCGATGGATTTCGCTTTTTCACAAAGCGCCTCCACCTCCCGAGTCAACTCAGGTTGGCTGGCGGAATCCCGCTTAAGACGTTCGACTTCATCCCGCAACGCGGGGAGGTCCTGACAGCGTCCGCGCAATTCGGCGGCCTGATTGAGCAATGTCTGTTTTTCGTTTTCGATCTTCGTTTCCAGTTCGCGCTTTTGTTGTTCAAGCGACTGGACGTCGCGATGGACGGCTTCCAGCTCCCGCTCCATCTCGCGGTCAGCCTGAAACCGCTTGTATTCGGCTTCAATCGAATCACGGCGAGCGAGCAATGATTCGCCTTCTTTCAACGCGGATTCGATTTGTTGAAGGGTACTGGATTTTGACGCCGCGTCTTCGCGCAGGCGCGCGCGCTCCGCGTCGATCGATCCCTGCAAGCGCTGGCACTCAGTCTGAAGCGACTGGGCCTCGGCATCCACATCCAGCAGGCGGCGCAGTTCAACGCCGATGTCATCGTGACGCTGTTTGGCGGAGGCGATTTCATTCTCACGAGACAACAGCGCGGCCAGCGATTCACGCTCGGTCTTGAGATCGTTCAGGCGCTGGGCGAGGCCGTCTTTGCGGCGCAGTGCGGCGGCTTCTTCCTGAGCGATCTGATCCATGCGTTTACGCTGAAATTCAAGAGACGTGATTCGTTCACGGCGCTCCTGTTCCTGCTTTCGCAAGCCCGACAGGCGTTCGCCAAGTTCAGCAATGGTTTTATTCAACTCGTCCAACCGGGCGCGGGCTTCGTCTTCTTCTTTCAGCTCTTCGTCGAGGGCCTGCAACGTTTCCTCATACGAGCGGCTGGAGGATTTGCTTTCGCTGAGGCGCAATTTGGTTTCTTCGAGCAGGCGATCGTAATACCCAAGTCCGAGAATGGTTCCCAGGATCTCCTTGCGGTCGCGCGGCGACTGGCGGGTGAAGGCGTCAGCGCGGCCCTGTTGGAGAAAAGACGAATTGACGAAGGTTTTGTAATCGAGGCCGATCGTTTCAATGATGCGCTGCTGGGTTTCGCGTTTGTTGGCGCCGGTCAGTACCCGGAACGCGCTTTCGCCCCGCTCGCGGCCGCGGAACTCCAGGCGGCTGGAGCGCTGTTTGCGGGCGAATTCGCGCTGAACCTGATATTCGCGGTCATTGAGGATGAAGGTGAATTCGACCGACATGTCTTCGGCGTTGAGACGGATCAGATCGGCGTCGGGCGTTCGGCTGTAACTCGCCTTGCGGGCCTCGCCCCACACCGCCCAGGTCACAGCGTCGAGCAGCGCGGATTTGCCATGCCCGTTTTTGCCGGTCAGGCACGCCATGCGGAAGGTGGTGAAGTCGAGCGGATCGACGTCATCACCATACGACAAAAAGTTTCTCAACCGCAGCTCGATCGGAATCATCGCAACGCGTCCATCCGTGAATTTATCCACCTCCGGAATTCAGACCGGATCGGTGAAGGAGATAACCAGATATCCTTATGATTTTCGCGGGTTGTACCCAGGTTCAAAACGAACCTATTATTGACAACCGCTTTTCAATTGTTTGAGGGTATACCGCGTGCGCGGAATCGCACAAGTGAAGGAGACGCACTCGTGAAGTTCGACTTATTATTCACCTGGCATGAACTATCCAATCGTAAGTTGGAAAACAGCATCGTGGCCGTCGCGGACGTATTACGCGCCACCACCGTCATGATTCGCGCGCTGCAAAACGGGGCGCGGGCGGTGATGCCGCAGCCGAGCGAGGAATCGGCCCGCGACATGTATACCCTGTTGAACGAGCAGGGGCTGCCGGTATTGCTCTGTGGGGAAAAAGACGGCCTGAAGCGGGAAGGCTATGACTTGGGGAACTCGCCGCGCGAATTCACCGCCGAAGCCGTGAACGGCAAGACGCTGATTCAGCTGACTACCAATGGAACCCGCGCGCTCTCCGCCGCGCGCCACGCCAAAAAGGTTTTCATCGCCGCGTTCAGCAACATGAGCGCGCTGGCAAGCCGGCTCAAGCAATATCAGGGCGAAGCCGACGAAATTTTATTCGTCGTTTCGGGCCGTGAGGGGATGTACTGTCTGGAAGACGCGGTTTGTCTTGGCGGCGTGATCGCCAATATGATCGAACCGCCCGGCGTTTTTACCGACGTTACCGACGCCGCCCGCACCGCCGTCGATCTGTACCACATGTATCAGGGGAATCTTCTCAACATGGTGAATACCTCCGTCCACGGCCGTTATCTGGATGAGATCGGCCTGGGAGAGGACCTGCCCGAGTGCGTGAAGGTGGACACCAGCGTTCTTACGCCCGAGATGAAGGGGAACCGCGTCTCGATCTGAGCCGCGAATCGGGGGAAAAAAAAGAGGAACCCGGAGGTTCCTCTTTCCACGACATAACAAGAGTGTTTGTCCAACGGATCGCCGGAAGGCGACCGTCTCTTGATGCGCGAAGCGCAATTACTTACATCTCACTCCAATCGGACACGTTCGTGGTCCACGTGATGATGATGTCGGCGTTGGGCACGTCCTGACCCGTCATCGCGTGATACGAACTCTGAAGCAACTGGACGGAATACTTCGGATTGTGAACGCCGCCGCTCTTGTCTTCTTCGATGAAGGTGCAATTGTAGGCCGCTTTCAACTCTTCCGTGTTGTACTCTTCCGTAACCGTGAAGGCTTCATCACCGTAGGGAGGCAGTTGCTTGCCGACCAGGGCCAGCAGACCGTGGATTTCATCCTGAATGCCTTCCTGCTCGCCGTCGCCGTCGTAATCGCCCTTGGCGAGGTAGTTGAATGAAGGAACGTCGCCGTGGCACGCGGAGCAGACCGCCGTGTTTTCCACGTCTTCCGTCACATTTTCAAGCAAGCCCGCCGCCGCGCTCATACGGAACGAGTGACCGCCAACGGAACGCGAAGGCGCATCCGCCGGAGTCGCCGACATATGGCAGGAAACGCATGAATCGCCGGTCAGTTTCATGTGAGGCGAGAAGGCAGCGTAGACAACGCCTTCATACTCGTAACCGCCCGTCCCTTTCAGCAGATCCGATTGGGGACCGTGATGGGGACCGAAGTGCGAGTGATATTCCACCGCGTATTCGCTCGCGTTCTGACGTGATTTGTGGCAGTTCATGCAGAGCGCGCCCATACCGGCTTCATCCGCCGAAACCACGACGCCATTGCCCAATTCGACATCGCCCATGGCTCGCACCTGATGGGGATTGTCGGCGTTGTGAGGATCATGACAAACCGCACAGCTGATGGGCGCCGCGTCGGTCGAGATTTCCTCATCCGCATAGTCGGGGTCATGGGTCTGCACGAAACCAATACCAGAGTGACATTCCACACAGCCCTCACGACCGGGGCCGGTTGGATACGCCGTCGGATTGGCGTGCATTGAGGTGTCCCACTCGTAGTTCTTCACGTGGTGGGTCATCGCGTCATGGCAATAACCGCATGTATTGGCATCGAGACTGACCGCGATACCGGCCGGATTGCCGTTGTGCTGGCTTCCCGGGCCGTGGCAGCTCTCGCACTGGATATTGGCGAGATTGGCCAGTTTGGGATACACGGTTTCCAGCGTTTCCCAGTTTCCTTCTTCGATGGTGGCGGGGAAAACCCAGCCCGCTTCGGCCTGTACGTCGTCGAATCCGCCATTGTTAGCGAGTTCGTCATAGCCGACCGTGTGACAATGGATGCAGTTTTCACCATAGTGGCTGCCGCCATTGTCGATCTCTTCACTGAAGAAAGTCGCGTGGCCGGTTTCTTTCCATCCGGTTACTTTGTCGGCCACGGTGGGCAGAGCGCCGCTGTGGCACGCCGAGCAGTTGCTGATGCCCATGTATTTCGCGGCGGTCACGGTGGTTTCAGCCGCTTCACTCTGGGCGCCGTTGGAATCGGTAATCACCAATTTCACCGTGTAGACGCCTACTTTGGGCGGGCTGAAGGTCGGATTCTGATCCGAAGATTCCGCCGAGAAGTCCGGACCGGTGATGGTCCAGGCATACGCCGCAATCGTCGCGCCTTCCGCCACGCTTCCCCCTCCGACGAGATATACCGTGGTTTCAACGCCAACCACGGGCAGCCCCGTCGCTCGTCCTGTCGTGATGTTTTCATCCGTCAGGTCTTGCTCAGTCACTCCGCGAAGCGAGATGCTCGCTTCGGGTCCAGCTGGTTATTCGTCTTGTGCGTATGTATACGATACGCAGCAGGCGAACACAGCCAGACACGCTACCAGTTTCGCTGTGGTCTTACCCAGATGCATGTTCACAGACCCCCTGTATTGGAGAAATGTTTCGCCTTTCGGCAAAAAGTTTTATCAAGTTGATTTTATTAATCAAACACTAAAATAATTACTTCACTTAACTAATTCATTTCATTATTCTTATAATGCAAGATATATTCCGTCATTAACAACTTATGAATTTATTCCTAAATTCGTATATCGTTGTTAACGAACATGGAAATCCTATCGAATGAACGGGGCAAAAGGCCCAATCCACCGGGTCATATACCCCAAAAAATCCTGTTAAATCCTGATTTAACAAGTGTTTTATCAACAAGGCATACTTTGTAATGTATCTCAGTTGGATAAAAATAAATAAATTAACAAAAACGATAAATTATTATATGAATTGATATTGTCATCAAACTTACATGCCCCAAGAGAGATGGTTTGTCAGACGCTTTTCGAGGTTGTGGGGAGTGTTTTCTTTCCAGCGATCACCGGCTATGCTCAAGCCGACGCGTACCAATAACCACAAAGCGAGGATTCATGAAATCGAAGAAGGTTTCAATTCAAGGAAGTCACGGAGCCGCGCTTTCGGCGATGCTTAACACGCCGAATGAAGGAGAGCCCCGAGCGTGTGCGCTGATGGCGCACTGTTTTACCTGTAATAAAGACTACAAGGCGCTGCGCTATATCAGTCATGAATTGACCAGCCGAGGGTATTCGACGCTGCGTTTCGACTTCACCGGCCTGGGTGAAAGCGAGGGCGAGTTTTCCGCCACCGGGTTTTCATCAAACGTGGAAGACCTGATCGCGGCGGCGGCCTGGCTGCGCGAACACCACCAGGCTCCCACGCTGTTGATCGGACATTCGATGGGCGGCGCCGCCTCGGTCCACGCCGCGCCGAAGATTCCTGAATCAAAAGCGGTGGCGCTGCTGGCCGCACCCGCCGTACCGGGTCATCTCTCGAACCTGCTGGCCGATCAACTGGATGGTCTCGAACGCGAAGGCCGCGCCAAGGTCAACATCGGTGGGAATACGTACACGCTTACGCAAGAGTTTTTCGACGAGCTAAACCGGCTCGATCATCGATCCGCGCTGGAATCGCTCGACCGCGCCCTGTTAATTCTGCACTCGCCGCTCGACCGGACGGTCGATATCGAAAACGCCGCGAAATCGTTCCAGTGGGCGCGCCACCCCAAGAGTTTCGTCTCGCTCGACCAAGCCGATCACCTGCTCTCCAAGGCGGAAGACGCGCGCTACGCCGGCGCCGTCATCGCCGCCTGGGCGGAGCGGTATATCTGATTCAATAAACGAGGCGGAACGAATCCGCCTCGTTTGCATGAATCAGAATCGGAGGAATAGTCTATTCCTGAATGGTGACGTTTTTGGGGCCGACGAGGGCCTTGCTGACGTTGATGAAAAAGGCGCGGTAGAGATCGGTCTTGACGGCGTCCTCGCGACGGGGATGCACGGCGTTGCTGAGCAGCATGGCGGCGGCCTTGTGCTCAGGGTCGATCCAGATGATGGGGCCGGTGAAGCCCTGATGTCCGAAGGCGGTTTTGGATGGCAGACCGCCCAGCCCGTTCAACGTCGCGTTTTCATCCATACCCCACCAGCCAAGCAACTGGCGGCGCGAACGCAGAAACCCGCTGCCCGCCGCCTGCGCCTCTTCGGTGATCTGCGAGGTCAGCATCAGGTCGATGGTTTCGGGTTTAAGAATACGCACGCCGTTGAACTCTCCCTTGTTGAGCAGCATCTGCGCGAAGATGGCGAGATCGTTGGCGGTGGAAAACAACCCGGCGTGACCCGATACGCCGCCCATCACCCGCGTGTTTTCATCATGCACGATGCCCTGCAGTTCGCGGCCGCGCATCGAGTCGAACTCGGTTGGCGCGACGCGGATACGGTCTTCCAACTGGGGGAGGTACATGGTCGAGTTCATGCCCAGCGGCTTAAAGATATGGTCTCGCGTGAAGGCGTCCTGACGCTGGCCGGAGACGACCTCGACCAGACGGCCCAGCGTGATGAAGCCAAGATCGCTGTAGATGCGCTTGTCGCCCGGCTTGTATTCAAGCGAAATGTCTTCGTCGATGGTGCGGTATACGTCGGTGCGGTCGACGCAGGTCTGATAAAACATGTACCAGCTAGGCAGCCCCGAAGTATGCGTCAGCAGCTGGCGAACCGTGACTTCGCCCTTGGCGCGTCCCGCGAAGGACGGGATGTATTGCGCAACCGGAGCGCCAAGATCGATCTTGCCCTGCTCGACCAGTATCATGATCGACGTAACCGTCGAGACCGGCTTGGTCATCGACGCGAGGTCGAACACCGCCGTCTCGATCATGCGCTGATGGACGGGGGAATAGATCACTTCCCCAGTGGCCGAACGCGACATGGAATCGGTTTGAAGGTTGCCCATCGCGCGCCGAGCGATGATGCGGCCATCCTTGATGATCATTCCAACCGCGCCCGGGGCCTCGCCGTCGAGAATGGCGTTTGTGACTTCATCAAACGCACGGTTCACGTATTCGTAATCCATACCCACGTTCCAGGGATTAGCCCAGGGCAGCGGGTCGGGAACGCCCGCCATCACGCCTAACGCGGAAAACATTATGATTACGGCTGAGCAGATACGCATCATCATATTTCCGGCTCCAATAATTTTGATAGAGTCATAAAAAACTCGGCCTATTATAACGCGCTTTCACGGTTTCCGCCTTTGAAAACCGAATAAAAACGCCGCGAAGCCCAAGGCCGCGCGGCGTAATATTCAATCGCCTGCAAAGTGTGTATTACAAATTCTGGAAGCCGGTGATTCCTGAAGACTCAAACACGCCTTCGATCAGCAACAGGTACAAACCGTCGTAATCGCTCACCAGAACGTTCAACCCCTTGTCGCTATACGAAATTCCACGAATTTCAGCAGCGCCCCGGCCCGAAGTCAATTCAGCGAACAGAACGCCGGAGTATCCCGCACCAACCGCCGCGTCAGCCGCGAAATATCGCAACCTGCGGGCGGGGCCATCCGATACGCCGGTCACAAGAATAACGCCGCCCTTGGGCAGCGATACCTGACCGGTGGTCATGAAATCGGGGACGGTGGAATCAAGGGGCAGTTTAGCGATGACCTTCTGCTTGAAGCTGGTTCCGCCGATGGTGAAGAATGGATCACCGGGTTTAGGGGTTGGAGTCGTTTGAGCCGGAGCGGCGCCGGTTTGAGCGTACCATGTGGAAAAGCCGCCGGCGCCGGAGATGCTTTGCGTCAGGCTCTGAAGTTCAGGGCGGATTACGCTGAAGACGGTTCCGCTCTGATCGACGACGCGGTAGCCCTGGCTGGTGAACGAGAATGAAACAGCGGGAGATTGCAGTCCACTAACCGGCGGGAGGGATGTCGCCTGACCGAAGGGCTGAATCGCACCGTCGGAATACAGCACGTAATAACCGCCGTTGACGACCTGAAGATCGACCGCCTTCTGCTTGGAAGAGGTCAGTGTACCGGAGTCGGACGCATCGCCGAAAAAGGCGATTTCGCCGTCATCGTACAATACGTAATAGCCCTGGCTGTCGGTTGTGAGTTCAAAATCCACCGCGCCATCCATGACGAATTCGCCACGGAAAACGGCTTCACCCGCCGTATAGATCTTTCCTTCCTGCGTCAGGAAATACATCCCCGTCAAGTCGGAAGTCACTTCCATATCGACGATCTTTTCGGTACGGCCCAGCACGGGTTCTCCAATGGGCAGGGCGTCGCCGAAGGTATGCACATGCCCCTCCGCGTCGAGGACGTAATATCCGTTGCGGCTTGGGGTCAGTTCCATTTCGATTACGTCAACATTCGACGTCTGGCCGTAATTGACCGCCGTGCCGACGGTCATAATGGTTCCATCTTTATACAACACGTAAAGATCCGATTCGCCGTAGGCCGTCTTGATGTCCACCGCCGGATTGCTTGCGGCATGACAAACGGCGGCGAGCGTAAGGATCATGGACGCCGCTGCCAAGGTTCGTCCAATCATTTTCGCGCCTCGCTTTCTTAACGTTTCAGCCGTTTCGCCGCGGAATCAGTTATCGATCACGTCAAACGTGTCGTAGACGAATTCAACCCGTTCCTGATAGCGCGTCGCGCCGTCGACCGAAAGCGGAGGCAGGGTGAAACGCACCGGCCAGCAGTTACGGAACATGTAGCGCATAACCCGGCGGCCGCCCTTGTTATACAGGTCAACCTGGATGTCGCGCTTGTCGACTTTTCCACTGATTACGTCGATACGCCAGTCGCGAATGCGTTTATCGAAGACTCCATGAAACACCAGACGCGCCCAGCGCGTGGCGCCGGCGCTGGTTTTTCCCCCTTCAGAAATGACGGTGGTTTCATTGTCGATGCCTTCGAGCATGTACACCGTCCCGAAATTGGCCAAACCCTTGATATCGATATTGATTTGGGTGGTGAGGGGGTAATCTTTGGGATCGTTTTCGTTAAAATCCAGCGTGGATTTCGAGGAGGGATCGCTGGTCTGGTTTTCAACCGCCCATGCGCTCACGATCAATACGCTTACCGCCGCCACCGTCCAGACGAATACTTTCGTGTTCCACTTCATCTTTGACGTCCCTTTCCGTGAGAGAATTTTGTTACGTCTTCAAAGCAACGTTCGGATTCTATCGTGGCGAAGATCACGTTCTCCGTGTGAATTCCGCCGTTTATTCGAATATTCCATACGAACGTATCTTTGACAAACGCTCCAGTTATAACCGCGGGATGGATGAACAGGATGTGAAGATATTCTTATGCTCTATAAATAGTAGGAGCCGGAAGCGTGATTGTCCACGAATGAAGCGTAACAAACTGTAAAAAGTCTCTCGCAAAATTTTTACGCCCCGAACGAAGAGAATCGTGAAATCCCGATCAAAAAGAATTGATGAATTCAGAACGCGTTTATACTATATTCATACTCCACCGCGAGCGCGATCGGGAAGAGATCGTGTTGAGTGGAGCGAATGAGACGAGAAAGCGCCGTATTGGGAATTGAAACAGACTCTGCGGCGTTCGTGCACCGGGATCATGTCTGAGAGGCTATATCGTTTTACCCCGGGTTCTTGTCGTCCGTTGCGCGTCATGCCCTATACGGGAAGGCGTTGCGCGTACTGTAGAACCCACCTTATTGAGTCTGGTCTTCTCAACGCATCCGGCACGGCGCAGGCGGACTGTTTCATTCCCATGCGGCGCTTGTTTTTAAACGCCGTATGGGAGGACGTCATAAAAAAAAGTGATTGAAAAGGAAAGCGGTTTTATAAAAAAAGCCGATAGTCGGTGTTGAGGGCCTTCGCGAGTTTTTTTGCGTTTTCCTTGCCGATCGTGCGTTTGGCGTTTTCCATTTCAGAAATGTGGCGCCGCGCGATGCCCGTCATTTTCGACAATTCGCCTTGAGTGAATCCTTCCATATATCGCATTCCTCTTAGAACGATCCCAGGCTCCTGTTCCGGCGTCATTTCAGGAAACGCTTCGCGCCAAGGGATGGTATCTGAAACAAGGGACTTCCTCATCTTATTTCTCCTCCATCATTCGCAGGATCGCTTTCGCGCGGTGGGCATAGGTATGTTCGGCCTGAATTCGTTTGCGTGCGCGGGAGACCATCGCCATGCGGCCGCCTTCATCGCTCAACGCCCGATCGATTAACGCATTCAGTTCTTCTTCGTTCTTAAACCACGACAATTCTTTTTCTCCATCGAAGGCGTCTTCCAATCCCGGCGACCACTCCGCCGCCAGGAATCCACCCGCCGAAGGGACCTCGAACACGCGCGGATTCAAAAAGCCAAACCCCTGCAGCGCATTGATCGACAGGTTGACGCGGCTTTCCTGATAGAGCCGGGTCAGATCATCCGCCGAATCAATCGATCCGTGATAATGAGGCTGTAAACGCTCAGGCAAGAGACGCAACCAGTCATCCGGGCCGTAAAGCCCCAAGCCACGCTCTTCGCCGATCGACAGGATGTACTGAAGCCGACGGCGGGTGTTCGCTTCGCCGTACAGGAAATATGAAATCGCCTGCTTGTCGGTCATGTAACGCGTTTTGGGCTGAAGCGGTTTGATGATCTCCATAAGCCGGAAGGCCGCGCCATGCGGAGCGGGGTTTCGAGCAATCATCTCATTCAGATCGAGCATAGGCTCGGCCAGTTGCGCCGCGACGATGGCTTCGACCCAATCCCGATCCGATGGTGACAGGCCGCTCAATATTTTCGCCGAATCAATCACCGACCCGACGTAACTCACGTCATGCCTCCATTCCGGTTGAAGCGGAGGAGGCGTCATTTCGCCCCACGCCCCTACCGGTAATACGCCCAGCACCCGGCCGCCGCGCGACTGAGCCTCCGCGCGGAAATTCTCCGCCGCCAGCAGCAGCAAGTCGCGATCATGATACGCGTATTCAACCGTGTTCCGTGGATGATCGACGTACCAAACCAAACGAGGGATCGGCGCCTGATGCGCGAAAGAGGAGACGTAGTTGGATGAATGATTCGCGCAGAGGATCAGATCGGGATGAAACTCGAAGAAATCATACGCACTGCGATGGAATCGGGTGAACAGGCGGTCTTTCAATCGCAAGGCGCGCGATTCGAGACCGGCCTCTGAAAAACCATCAATCAGCCCCAGCAATACGCTTCCCGCGCCGCGATCATCAGTCACGTGGGTCCAGACGCGCTGAATGGAGGTCTTCGGCGTTGACCAGTACGTCTCGCAATGACGCAGCAGCCCGAAATACGCCGAGCGGTTTTCTTCATGCAGGGTGAGAAGCGACTGGTGAGCGTGCTGATAATCTTTCAACCGCTCCGGATCGCGAATCCGGTAGCCGGGATAAACGCCAATCTGGCCAGCGTCCAGCGTTTCGAGATGGTGTACGCGCCAGATCCGCTCGGCTTCCTGCTCGAGATTCGGCCCCGCGATAAACAACACGCGCCCCGTTGAAATCGCGCGGCTGTAATCGTAAAACGAGAGCGCCGCCGCCAGCAGCGCGGGGTCCTGCTCCATCACCAGCAAGCCTTTAGGCTCGCCCGTGTGATGCTGGCTGAGATAGTTCACCACCGCCGGGATAAACACTCCCATCCCGCAGCCCAGCGTCACCGCGATCCATTTGCCGTCATGGAACCCCCGCGCGATCGGCTCACCCAGCGCCTTGACCTCTTCATCGGCGGGCCGGTCGCCAAAGACGCAAAACTCCCGTTCATTTCGCCGGTAACGGCAGAAGTACAGCCCGTCGGGCGAACGCCCGATCAGAACGTCGCGGCGGTCGAACTGCGCTTCGATTCGAGCGGGCAGATCGGGTTGATGTTCGATCAGCGCTTCGCGGTTTTTCGCCCACCAGGCGCGTTCCCACTCCGCCAGAGGCGTCCAGACGATCGGGTTGGATCGGTCAGACATTTTCAGGAATCACATAGGGCTCACGGTAATGGCGCTTGACCAGCGCGTTCGCGTCGTCATCGTTGAGAAAGCGCTCCGCATTCGCGTCATATTTCAACTTATGCCCGCCGACCCGATACGAAACGGACGCCAGGTGAATGAGACACGCGCTGAGATGGCCGATCTCAACGTCGGCGTTGGGCCTTTCGCGGCTCTTGAGGCAATCGATAAAGTTCTGCTTGTGAGGATCGTCAGGGAAACGGCCATATTCCTGAGCGATGACCTGCATATCCGGCCCGAATGCCTGCCAGCCGCCGCCATGCCGCCCCATCATCATCCGGCCTTTCGTGCCGTACAATTCAATCCGGGTCGCGCTTTGCGGCCATTGGGGGAACTTGTCGCCATTGCGGATGTCATACGACGTTTTTTTCATATAGGACGCCCACTGCGATAATTCGAAAGTCATGATGAAATCGTCGAACTCATAGGTGGTGACAAGCGTATCGGGCGTTTCGCGATCGTCCTGAAACGCCAGATGGCCTCCACTGCTATGAACGGCGCCGGGAACCTTGTCGCCGGTCAGCATCCGCGCGAGGTCGAGCTGATGAACGCCGTCATCGGCGAGGTCGTCGGCGGTGAAATCCCAGAAGACTTTCCAGTTCTGAACCATATCGCTGTTGTAAGGACGTTGAGCGGCGGGGCCAAGCCACAGGTCGTAATGAAATCCGGCGGGGGGCTGGCCATCCGGTCCCATCGTGAACGGTCCGCCGTCTTTGAGATTGAAGACTTTGCACAGGTGAATTTCGCCCAGCGCTCCGCTCTGGATGTATTCAAGCGCTTTGCGGTTATACGGCGCGCTGCGGTTTTGCGTTCCGCACTGGACCACGCGATTGTACTTGCGAGCGGCTTCAACCATCTTGCGCCCTTCCCAGATGTTGTGGGATGGCGGTTTTTCGACGTACACGTCTTTGCCGTGCTGACAGGCCCACACCGCGGCGGGAGCGTGCCAATGGTCGCACGTGGCGATGACCACAGCGTCGACTTCGTCGTTTTCCAGGACCTTGCGCAGGTCATATTCGCGTTTGGGCGCGTGGCCTCGCATGGTATCGATCAATTCGGCGAGCTGGCCGACGCCGTCGCGTTTTTCATTCGCGTCGCATAGAACCGCGATATCGATTTCGTTCCACTTCAGAAAATCCTTCAGCAATTGCTGGCCGCGACCGCCGACGCCGATTCCGCCCAGCATAATGCGATCGTTCGCGCCCATGACGCGTCTGGCGTTCGCCGCCGTCAACGCGGTTGAAAACGTAACCGCCGCGGATTGAATGAACCGTCTCCGTTCCATAACCATTTCGCTCCAGAGAACTTTTTTTTGATACAACAACCTATCGGCATGAATCCATCAAGACTATTTCGGCACTCATGAGATTGCAACACAAAAGCAATAAAAACAGTATGGTTGCGTGACAAAGCCGACTGCTGATTGAATCATATTATGATGCGATCGCCTCCTGAAATGGGAAAACAAACGCAAAACATGCAAAAAGTTGATGCAAACAACAGATATTTTGATACAATTGAACTATTCACTGAAATCAATGCTGCTGGAGCGATTATATGATTCTGAATTGGGAAAAACGGTTTATGTGGTTTTATCTGGTGGTTCTGGCTGCCGGGTTATTCTCGGCTTCACCAGTCCGCGCGGATGAGAAAATCGAACTGAACGAGGAACCGTTCCGTTGTGCGACATGCGAATACCTGCATGAACAGGAGCGGCGCATTCAACAGGGTCTCAAACCCATCGTCGATACGCGCTACGTGCCCGATGATTACTGGTCACACGAGGCGCTCAATCATCCTCAAGACGTGTATCACTGGCCGGCGGAGTATCTGTACATCGCCGACGATCGCACCGACTCAGACGGCGATGGTCTTCTGGAATGCCGTTACCGGATCGATTTTTCGGCTTTTATCACCGACGGGGGTTATACGCAGGACGACGTCACCTCGTTTGAAAACGAATACAGAAAAGCGATCGACGTCTATAACCAATCGTTAAAATACGTCGGTCTGGAATTCAAGGAGACCACCAGCAGCGACTATCACATCACCATTCAAGCTACTACTAACAATGAACTGGGCTCCTCCACCGGTCAGGCCACGTTATTCGGCGCCTGGCGCGGGAGCACGCCCAATTACTGGCTGCGCAGTTCATACACGCGCTTCGTCGCCGCGTCTTCCTATATCGATCAGCCGCAGGAAGCATACGCCCTTCGTCCGCCAGGGAATCCGTTTATTTACGTGTATCCGCTCAGGACTTTCGCGACCACGGTGAACGGATCGTTCTTTTCGCGTTCAACAATCTGGTCGACCATGCTGCATGAAACCGGCCATCTGATGGGGTTGCGCCATCCCTTCGACGCACTGGCGAATGAAGACAACGGCGCCACGTCGGAATACAACGTTGACTGGCTGTCAAGCAATGTAGTGAGCAATCCACCGCCCAGCGCACCTTCATACAACATCGCCGGGGAGGACTTCATCAACACCGGTTGGAGCCGCGGCCTGATCAATTCATTCATGACCTATGACGACGCCGATTCCAACTCGATTTACCCTGACCTTCCACCGCAGGTCAAAGCCTTCATCGCCCATTATTACGGCGTGTTTAATCCATCCGCCGCTCAGCCGCTGCTCGATCAGGCTTTCACGGAATATCAGCAATACTCTCCCCTGGCGCGCGGCGAAATCTCGCAGGAAAGCGAGACAAACGACTCAACGCAATCAGCCATGCCGATCTCCATCGGCCGCCCCATTCTGGGAGCGCTGTCATCGTATTCTCCCTCGGCGCAAAACCGCCGCGAAACGCTCACGGATCAGCAGGACTGGTATTCCATCACCATTACGCCGAACGACGCGGGACGCGAAATCAAAGCCGCGCTTTCGATCGGATCGGTTTTGCGGGAGAATTTCATCTCCAGTTTCGACGGAGTCTCTTACGTTGGCGACGTGACGCTGCAACTGGTTTCGCCCTCGGGACAAACCAGCGTCAGCAATGAAGAAGAGTTTCCCTCGATGATGTTTACCCCCACGGAAACCGGCGACTATTTCATCGGCGTGACGCACCCCGCTTCGGAAAGCCGCAAGTCGTATAAAGATTACCTGCTGACCGTTTCATTCACTGACGGCGGCCCCGCGTCGATCCCGACCTACACGCCGACGCCTACGCCGACATCTCCGCCTATTGATACGGCGCCGATACCGATTCAATACGA
This sequence comes from bacterium, assembly GCA_016125385.1. Taxonomy (GTDB): domain Bacteria; phylum Hinthialibacterota; class Hinthialibacteria; order Hinthialibacterales; family Hinthialibacteraceae; genus WGLV01. The sequence continues at coordinate 122,238 of WGLV01000022.1, read as the reverse complement.
CAAGGATCTGGAAATCATTGAAACGTGGCTGGTCGCCGCCAACACCGATCAGGTCGTTGAAAAGCCCTCTCCAGGGCAGTCAATTCAATTCAAGGTAAAAGTGAAGAACGTCGGCAAGCAGACCGTGCAATCGTATCAAATTCAGGGTTTCGCTAACGGCAGCCGCATTCTGAACGGCTCATACGACCAGGGGCTTCCCCCCCAATACACACAGACGTGGACGTCACCTTCATGGAAATCGAGTCAGCAGATCGTTTATACGCTGGAGTGGCGGCTGACCTCAAACGAAGATCAGAACAGCACGAACAACAACCTCAACACGCTGTTCGCGGTCGGCTCGGCGCAGGTCCCCACACAAACTCCAACGCCCGCGCCGCCCACGCCAACGATGGTTCCTGCGACGGCGACTCCGGTTCCACCAACTTCAACACCAGTACCCCCCACGGCGACTCCCGTTCCGCCCACAGCGACGCCACTGGTTCCGACAGCCACGCCGCTTCCTCCAACCGCGACGCCAACGGTCTCAACCAGCGTGGACGATTGGAAGAAACACGATCACTGACGGTTTTACTGATATGATCCACTTAACGCCATCCCGGTCATGCCGGGATGGCGTTTTTTCTTGCTATCAAGCGATTCAGCCACGGGGAAAAGCGCTTCATCATCACTTCGCGCTTGTCTTGAGACGCCAAACATGGAAAAATCGAATTTGGAACCAGTATGCCGCCGGGTTTGAACGTGATAAGAAATCACGTTTCCCCGGCGTATTTCACCGAATTGGTTCAAGGCTCAAAAAAGAGGGTTTTGAGACGAGCGTCATTGATATTTTTGAGCCAACCTGTGTTGCAATGGATTTCATCAAACCGACCTTATCTGAAAGGGGAAGAAGATGAAGAACCTGACATCCGTCAAACGCCGTGACTTTCTGAAAGGAGGCGGCGCGGCGAGCGCCGTCGCGATCACGGCTCCCCTGTTCGTCTCATCACGCGTATTCGGCGCCAATGACAAAGTGAATATGGGGATTATTGGACCGGGCCGCCGCGGCAGCCAGCTGATGGGCGACTTCAGCCGGTTAAACGACGCTCAGTTCGTCGCGATCAGCGATCTGAACAGCGATCGCATGGATCGGGTGGCCGACGGGAAGACGTGGAAAAAGTGCAAGGATTTTCGCGACCTGCTCGCGCTGAAAGAGGTCGACGCCGTCATCGTGGCCACGCCCGATCACTGGCACGTTCTCTGCGCCATGTACGCCTGCATGGCTGAAAAAGACGTGTACGTTGAAAAACCGATGACGCTGACCATTCACGAAGGCCGTGCGCTCACTAACGCGGCGCGCAAATATAAGCGCGTCGTGCAATGTGGAAGCCAGCAGCGTTCGAGCACCCGAAGCCGTTACGGCTGCGAACTGGTGAGAAATGAAGCGGCGGGCAAGGTCATCGAAGTTCACGGTTATAACTATGAAAGCCCGTGGGATCAGCCACTGCCGACGCAGCCGGTTCCTCCGGGAATCGACTGGGACCGCTGGCTTGGCCCCACGCCGCTTCGCGGTTATCACGAAGACATTTATACGCCACGCGCCAACCCGGGCTGGATCTCGCTCGTCCCCTACTCGGGCGGCGAAGTCACCGGCTGGGGGGCTCACGGCCTCGATATGATTCAGTGGGCGCTCGGTACGGACGATACCGGCCCGGTTGAAATCTGGAGCGAGGGGAGTTTCCGCACACTCAACCGCCCCGTTCACATGAAATACGCCAACGGCGTGGTGGTGAAAATGGACGGTCAGGGCCCGGAAGGCGGCGCGGTGTTCATCTGTGAAAAAGGCAAGATTCTGGTCGACCGCGACAGGTATGAAATCACGCCATCCAGCCTGGACCCCGGCGATGAATCGAAATTCGCGGTGAAACTCGAAGTCAGCCCCAATCATCAGCAGAATTTCCTTGATTGCGTGAAAAGCCGCAACAAGCCCATCGCCGACGTAGAAATCGGCCATCGTTCATCCATCGCCTGCCACATGATCAATCTGGCTCGCTGGACAAACCGGAAATTGCAATGGGACCCGGTCAAGGAAACCTTCATCGGCGACGACGACGCCAATACGTATCTCGACCGTCCACGCCGGAAACCGTGGGAACTGCCCACGATCTGAGAGACGCGCCCAGACACGATCCGGCCGGGAAGACGCCTCGCGCTCCCGGCCGGTTTTGTTTATGATGTTGGATCGGAAATCGAGAAAGGGTGAACGACATGGCGAAATACCGGGTCGGGATCATCGGTTGCGGGTGGGTATCGGGCGAACATATCCGCGCCTATCAGAATAATCCGTTGACGGAAGTCGTCGCGCTGGCGTCATCCTCCATGGACAGCGCGCGAAAGAAGGCTGAAGAATTTGGCATCGGCGCAAAATGTTTCGATTCGGCGGAAGCGATGATCGAGCATACCGCGCCCGAGGTGGTATCGATCTGTTCACCGCCCCATTTGCACGTCGAACACGCCCTGTGCGCCATCGAAGGCGGAGCGCAACTGGTGATGGAAAAACCGGCCGCCATGAATCACGATGAGCTCAAGCCGCTGGTACAGAGCGTCCGCGATCATCAGACCAAGTCGGTGGTCAGTTTTGTCCTGCGCTGGAATCCGATGTTTTCACTGATCCGCTCGTTCATCGACGGCGGCGCGCTGGGCGATCTGTATTACGGCGAGGTCGATTATTATCACGGCATCGGCCCCTGGTATAAACAGTTCGCCTGGAACGTCACCCGCCGCTCGGGCGGCAACTCGTTTTTATCGGCGGGCTGCCACGCGGTAGACGGGCTGGTGTGGTTCATGGGCGCGCGCGTCAGCGAGGTTCATGCTTTCGCCGCCCGCTCGACCGCGAAGGAATATGAGACCTATGAATACGAACCGACGCTGATCGCGCTGTGCAAATTCGACGATGGACGCGTTGGAAAAGTGTCCAGCTCGATCGAATGCAAGGCTCCGTATATGTTTCCGATCCGCCTTTTCGGTTCACGCGGGACGATTCGCGACAATCAGATTTTTTCAGAGACCTATCCGGGACAAACGGGCTTCGCGACCTTCCCCACCATTCAACCCGACAGCGGCGACGTGACGCATCACCCGTTTCAGGGCGAGATCGATCATTTCGTGGACTGTCTGGAACGCGGCGTAAACTCGTCCGTCCCGATTGAATACGCCGCGCACATCATGGAAATCTGTTACGCGGCCGAGCAATCGGCGCGGACCGGAGAGAGCGTCAAGCTGCCGCTATGAGGAAACCGGCATGAGAATCGCAGCCATTTTCGCGCATCCCGACGACATCGAACTCATGGCCGCCGGTACGCTCACTCTGCTCAAGCGGGGCGGACATGAAATCTTCATGGCGACCATGACGCCGGGGGACAAAGGCTCGCCGGATAAGAACCAGGTTGAAATATCAGCCATCCGGATGGAAGAAGCGAAGCGTTCAGCCAACCGGCTTGGCGCGGATTATGAATGTCTCGGATTCTCAGACCTGGAGATTTACGACGATGAGCGCACGCGGCGCGGCGTAGTGGAATACCTGAGGCGCGCGCGGCCCGATATCATTCTGACCGCGTCGCCGGTGGACTACATGCCCGATCACGAAATCACCGCCGCCGTGGTTCGGACAGCCGCGTTCGCGGCGGGCATCCGGAATTATCACTCCGGCGCCGCTTCTCCATTGACGGGAATTCCAGCATTGTATTACGCCGACGCGATGGAAGGGACGGATCATTTCGGGGAAGCGATTCAGCCTGAATTCTGCATCGACGTCAGCGATGCGATCAGCGAGAAGGCGGAGATGCTGGCCTGTCACGCCTCGCAACGCGAATGGCTGCGCGCCCATCACGGCATGGATGAATACATCGAAGCGATGATGCGCTTTTCCGCCGCGCGCGGCGCCCTGATCGGCGCCGATTACGCGGAAGGGTTCAGGCAACACCGGGGGCACGCATATCCACACGAACCGCGATTGCAGGAATTGTTACCCGAATACACGCATCCGATTCAAAACATGAAATCAAACGGTTGAAGGAGAACGCCGATGGCGAGAAAACTCAGCATGCTGGCGCCCGACTGGTGGGATTACACCACGCTGGACGACGAGATTCTCGATGACGCCGCGCGGTTGACGGCGGAGGATATGCTGGCGATGTCGCGAGAGGGATTTCGGGTGGCGTTCTACGACACGCTGGAGGATTTTTACCTCGCGGAAGCGCTTGAATACATTCACGCATGGAAGCAGGCGGCGCCCGATGCGCCCGCCGGGATCTGCGGCCCCATCGGCCCGACCGAACAACTGCCTCTCGTCGCGCGGCTGGTCAATGAACTCGGGATCGACCTGACGCACGCTCACTTCTGGGGCATGGATGAATGGTATCAGAACGGCCGCGAAGTCGATGCGTCTCACCCCCTCTCGTTCGAGAGAGCCGATCGAGAGTTATGCTTTAACCGGATCGCTCCACATCTGCGCATACCGGAAGCGAATCTGCATTTTCCCAAGGCCGATCTGAGCGAGTATAAACAGAGCTGGGATCGCGCCCGTTGCGTGGTTATGCAGGGCGGACAGGGCGACATCAAACACTGGGCGTTTAACGATCCGCCGCGCCGCGCCGGTCAATGGAAAGACGAGCCGCCCTCGCCGGATGAGTTCCGCCGGCTTGGGGCGCGCGTGACCGACCTTCACCCCGTCACCTGCATGCAGAACGCGCGCACCAGCGGCGGCGGGGTGGTAACCGGGGTTCCCACTCAGGCGATCACGGTGGGGCCGGTTGAAACCTGGCGGGCGGAGAAAGTCTCGATCTGGCAGGCGGGAATGCACGACAATCCATTCGGGATGCGGCTCACCACGCTGATGATCGGCAAGCGGATCGCCGACGCCGCCGTGCCGATGTCGCTGCTGGCCGATCACCCCAACGTACAATTTAACTTTTATCGTGGCGGGATCGGTGAATGCCGCGTCGAGATGCACTGAGTTCTCAAGATCACACCCTACTACAATGAAAGAGGCCGCGTGCGCGGCCTCTTTTTTTGTGCATCAGTTTTTTGAATTTCCACTTACATTTCGTGATGATCGTCGTCCGCCGCGAGGCGCATCGATTCATGACGATCACCGAACATGATTTTTTTGCGCTCGGCGGCTTCTTTACGAAGGCGTTCTTCCTGCGCTTCGGCGCGATTTTTGGCGATCGAGCGGATGATCAGGTTGACGGCCAGCGCGATGGCGATGCCCAGCGTTCCCCACACGCTGATAAGCGTCGCGGAAAGACCGGTGGCGATAGCGGCGATAAACGCGGAGAGGAACCAGCAGGTGATGACCCAAATCGTCCGGCCCAGCTTGATCAACGCGTCTCCGCGCAGAAAGACCCGATCAGCCCAGCCGGTGGAGACGACCGCCGCGAATGAAACATAAGTTGTGGATACCGGCAGGCCCAATCCCGAAGCAAAGGCGATGACGCTGGCCGATACGGACGTGATCACAGCCGCGCGCAAGGCGTCGTAATGCTGGAGTTTTTTCGATTCGGGGTCCTGCGCTTCGGGCGCGAGAACTTCTTCCTCCACTTCGCCACTCTCATCGATATGCTGCTTTGGAGTGATCCATGAGGCGAGCCACAGACACCAGCGCGGCGCATACAAGCGAACGACGTCGCTCTGGCTGCCGGTGTTGACCTGCGCGCGCGTGACTCGTTGAGCGTTCCGCGTCGACATCCCCACGAATAAAAGCAAACCGCAAATCAGCAATAACCACGATGGGACGTCGACTTGCGGCGCCAGTTCGCCATGCCGCAAAATCATGATTGAGGCCAGGCCCGGCGAGGTGCAATTGGCCAGGTCATTCTGACCGAAGGCGACGGCGATGGCCAACATGCCGACGACGGCGAGACCAGGGAACAGTTTGCGTTCCAAACGCTCACCACCCAGTTTTAGTGAGCCCCAAGCCAGAATCGACATAATAGCCCACAGGGCGATCAACACCACGATCACCCAGGAATCGCTCAACCGATCGAGTGTCATCGCATTGAACGACTTGACGAACGCAACATTCTTCATGCCCTTGATCAGCATGAAGTAAATCAAGCCAGTCAACAGCGCGCCCGCGATCCACGGTCCATGCAACCGCACCTGTCTGGGATCATCACAGTCTTTGCCGATGGCGCCGCGAAACGCGCGCTGAACCAGAAAGCCCATCGCTCCGCTGATGAGAATCGAGCAGACGATCGCCAGCAAAACCTGACCGCTCTTTTCCCAACTGACTGAATCGACGCCGCCCAGCGCCAGTCCGCCGCCCAGCAGTGAAAAGACCAGGCCCGCCGTGGTTGAGATCGGCATACCGAACGCGGAGAAGGAATACAGCAGAACGGTATCGGTAATGTAGACGCCCAGATAGATCGCGAGAGCGTCATGCAGTTCGAGGGTCTCGGGCAGAAAGATTTCTTTACGCGCGGTCTCCATCACAGGCGAAGAGGCCCATGCGCCGACAATGACGGCGAAGCCCGCCAGGTATACCGCCTGCCGGCGTTTCAGCACGCGGGCGCCAAACACCGCGTTGACAATGTTGGCCGCGTCGTTCCGCCCGACTTCAATGGTATCCCAGATCAACATGACCACGGCAATGATGACGGCGCTGTACAAAAACAATTGCGATTCATTTCCTATCATTTTATTCGGCCATTTCGAGAGAGATTTGATGAAGGATTGTTTTGAACGAAATTCCAGATAAACAGAGGTTTTTACGGCGGACGGAATATTCTCGACGCCGTGGCAAAAGCTCCATGTCAGGAGAGAAACAGACGGACTCCGGACAAGATGGATTTTGCTTATTCATGTTGAAGCCCTACACTCAAATCGAATCGGAAAAATGCGACGATTTAGAAATATCCGCCCCGTGTCTATTCACAAGGGGCGCGCCGCATCAGAACATAATACCCGCTCTTAAAGAGGCATTAAGAATCCTCTTTTAAAGGCATGCGTGGCTACTATACCCTGTTCCTAGTCAGGGGTAAACAATCGTGCAAAGATTCAGCGTGAATTTCACCGGGAGGCGGCATGATGAGCATTTCGTTTCAGATTCGTTCAAGTTTATTATTCATCGCTATTTGCGCGACTCTTCACGCCGCCGCGCAGCCTGAGATCGACAAGCGATTTGAGTCCTACCATGCAGCGGTGGGTGTATACGGCGCGATCAAATGCGTCGGGTCGGACACAATGAACAACCTCGTCACATTGTGGGGCGAAGGGTTCAGCCAATACTACCCGCACGTCTCGTTTGAGGTGGAGGGGAAAGGCTCTTCCACCGCACCGCCGGCGCTGATCGCGGGCGCGGCGACCTTTGGCCCGATGAGCCGGACAGTCAGAGACCGGGAAAACGATGAATTTGAACGAAAATTCGGCTATCGCCTGACGCAATTGCCGGTCTGTCTCGACGTCGTATCGATTTTCGTGAATAAAGACAACCCACTCAAAAGCCTTTGCCTGGAACAACTGGACGCCATTTTCTCAAAAAACAGGAACAGCGGGGCTTCATCCGATATATCACACTGGGGCGAGACCGGGTTAAGCGGCGATTGGGAAAAACGCCCCATCAATATTTATGGCCGAAACGCCGCCTCTGGCACATACGGCTATTTCAAATCGCTCGCGCTCTCCGGCGGCGATTACAAGGATCGCGTGATCGAAGAGCCGGGCAGTTCATCCGCCATCCAAGGCATTTCAAATGACAAATACGGCATCGGGTACTGCGGCATCGGATACAGAACCAAGGACGTGCGCTCGATCGCGATCAGCCGCGCGCCCGGCTCGGAGCCGATCGAGCCCACCTCCGAAAACGCCTACTCAGGACGATATCCGTTGACGCGAAACCTCTGGCTGACGTTGAACGCCAAGCCGGGCGGAGAGTTAGATCCGCTGCGGCGCGAGTTTATCCGGTACGTTTTCAGCCGTGAGGGTCAGGAAGCGGTGATCAAAGCGGGCTTCTTTCCGATTCCCTACCCAGCGGCTCAAAAGGCGCTTGAAGCCGTCAATCTGAATTCGCCCGAGACAAAGTAAACACCGCGTTTGAACATTACACTGCACGGCCCGGGTTCTTCTGAATCCGGGCCGTATTTTTTTAGCGGAAATCCGGTTTCAGTGAAATGGAAACAGAAAAGAACCAATCATGCCAAATCCCATTACGCTCATGATAAACATGAATAACAGAAACGCGGGAAACAGCAGAAATACTATCATCGCGAAAAAACAGCCCCGATGCGGGCCAGTGAACAAGCCCACGATGTTCAAAATCACGCCTATCGGGAAAAAGAGCACGTAGAATCCCAGCGTGATCAAAGGGAACAGGATCGATCCTTCGCTACGCACCACGAAAGTGCGGCTATAAGCGCGCCCTTGTGGATCGTTCGGATCGAAATACGGTCCCGTCGGCGGCGTGTTGTCAGGTGGGTAATATTGTTGATTCATCAATCACTCGCATTTCACAGTTTATCTTAAAGCGCCTCACATGGGCTCAATGCGAAAACGAACCGTCATCGTCTTATGGGGTTCTTCGACCTTGAACGCAATCCGCTGGAATTGAGGATGCTCACGGTAGGTTCTTAATTTCGCTTCTTTTGTATCGTAGGTATCCACCGTAACGGCAACGGCGTCGCCGGAAACGGTTACACGCAACGCGCCCGCATCGCCGCGAACGATCAATGTATCATCGCCGGCCGATTCGGCTTTGCCGTAGGTCATCAGCGCCGATTCAAAAGAACGCGGCGTTTCGTTGAATTCCACCTTGTCGGTGATTTCAACGAAGCCTTCTTTTTCTCGAACCAGCCGGACGGTGCGAATCAGGCTCTTCAAGCCCGCTTCAGGCGGATATGCGGAGGTGATGTCGGAGGTCAGAACATCTTGCCCGTCAGTCAACGATGGTTCGCATTTCGCGGCGGCCTCGCCACCAGCGCGCTGTTCATATCCATTCACCAGCGGGACGGAGTGTCCCATTGAACGCGCTGCCCAATAATCATAGCGCTTCGAGCTGAAAAAGCCGCGATCGTACACCGCCGCGCCGAGGTCGGTCAGAATCGACTCACCCCGATAATGAACGATGAAGTTTCCCACGTCATTATGATTGTGAGATTCATCGTTACGCCCACCCTTGGCGGCGAGGGTAAGCCCCATCGGATCACCCGGATCATTTCGAGCGATCAACCACTGAACCCCACTCAACCAGGTCGAATCGGGATAGGCGAACGGCTCGCGCGGCGGATTGGAAAGATCGACCCAGACGGTTTGCTCAAACAGGTCTTCGACGCTGCTTGCCGATGGATTGTCTTCCAGATCGCGCGCCGCGAAGCGGCGATAGGATTTATCATCAAAACGATTCGCCAGAAACATGAGAAAAGCAGGCGAAAAACGGTAACTTTCTCCACCATCGGAGAAACTGGGGTATCGATGGGGCGAGAGTTCAACTCGCATGGGAAGCAAGGCGACTTTTTTAACGAAGGGCGGCGCAAACAGATCGAGCCTCCCATCGGTGTACGCGGCCAGCAGGCGCGCGGCCTCCGCGTATCGCCCGAAGCCATAACTCCAATACCCCAGACCTTCCGCCGTACCGCCATCGACGCCAAACCCATCCAGATAATTGATCATGGCGTTCTGGCCTTTGGTCACAATTCGGGCGAGACGACTGGCGTCTTTGATCTGATACAGCGCGGCACGCATGATGTCGCCGTTGCACACCGCGTTCCAGTTGTTGGTCGTGCGTTCCCATGAGAAATCACGGCTGAGATAGGGGGTAAAGACACGGCGCTCGATTTCGTACCGGATTCGTTTACGCACCCGCTCAGGCAAAGCGTCGCCGAACAGATCGTCCATCGCCGCAAGATCGGCGGAAGTCATCGCCGCGCGAAGATCGATATAGGGATGTTCCATATCGATCAGACCATCGGTATGCGCGGGCATGGCCCAATCGCTCTCTTCACAATACGCCCAGAGGATGTCGATGAGCGGATCGATGAAGCGTCCCTCGCCCTCGAAACACTCCGCAAGCGCCATCGTATTCAGATAGCGAGACCGCTTGCCCAGCTCGGCCTCATAAGCGGTGCGCCGGCCCGTGCGCTGGAAATCGAGATAGAGCGTGGCGGGCAGCGCGTTGATCGGCTGTTTGGAGAGTTCTTCCGCGTCAGCCACGACTCGCTGATAGTCGTCGTTCAATGCGTCGCTTTCGCGCTGTTTTTCCCACCAGGCGCGGTCCTGATATCGCGGCGCCGGCTGAAAGGCGGAATCGCGCTGCAAAGCGGCTTCGACGCGGTCGAGAGCCCAAGGCTCCATGCGAGCGTCATCCGCGAACAAAGCCAGCGGTGAAAGCAAAAGAAACAGAAGCAGGATTATAGAAGGCATGGCTTATCTCCCCCGAAAATCAACGATCCCCGGCGAACCACTCGCGCGGGTATTCATGATGATAACAGAAAGGGATGGATTACATCGAGCGCAAGGTCAGGTGTTCCCAGAGCTGATGGTTGGTGAGAAATGAGACGTTGACTTCAGCGTCGATCTGATCGTCGAGCACGCTCGGCTTGTAACACGAGCCTGTGTGATACGATTTGCCCGGCAAGACGTGCATGCCCATGATGGCGTCATAGATGGCGCGGCTGCCTTCCAGGGGTCCGACCCGCCGGGGCTCGCCGCCGCCGTCCAGCACATAGCACTCAGACGCCATCACTTTGAAGAAGTTTCCATCCAGCACGTACCCATTAAACGGAACCATCAGCAACGAACCGCCCCAGTCCAACTGTTCTTCGCGGACGCCCTCCAGCACGGTGCATGACATGCGCGGTTGGGGAAACTGGCCGTCGTCACCCTGACGCGAGTTGCCGATGGAGTCGCTGCGCTCCACGCCCAGGAAGGAGGCGAGATTTTTTTGATCGATGTATTCACCGCCAAGGTGTTCGGCGACGCGTGAGTCGCGGATGTGAACCTTGGGTGAAGCCTTGCGGCCGTAACTGTCAAAACGATACGAGCCCATGACCTCCAGCCCGTGCAGCGTCCTTAAGGGGTCATCACCCAGAATAAGGTTGTCGTTCTGTACGTTTTTTCCGATGGGGAAAAGAGATTGCATACCGACCTGCAACGGGTGAATGGGTTCTTCAAACTGGTGGCCGAAGATTTCATGCACCGAGACGCCGCTCAGCATAACCACATTATGCGTCAGGTGATCGGACAAGCCAGCCCGGTCAAGTGTGGGATATTCAATACGATTGGAAATGGCGTGCAGCCGAGCGAATGCGTCGGTAAACGATCCCGACTCGCGGATGCGTCCGTCGGGAGTGGGATCGGGCATCAGTTCGATTAACCGGGTAAGCCGTTCAATATCATCATCAGATGAAACGTATGCGCCAATGGTCCGCGTCACCATGTGAGGCTCATACCCCTGACGGTAATAGATGCAGAGGAAGGGACGCGACTCGATCACTACGCCACCTTCGGAGTTGGCGATAATACGCTGTTCGACGCCGAATTCGCGCGTAATGCGCTCGGTTCGGTATTCACGCGTGAACGCGGCGAGATCGTCATCCCACCGGTTGAATGACGCAGGGATCGGACGGATGTCGATCACGTGATCCGTAGGAAGTTGAATCCCCTTGCTGGCGAAGACGTAGTGCATCTCGTTTCGCTCACGCCAGGTTTCAAACTCATCAATGTTATGGAGGAAGAGCTCTTCGCCGCGAATGGTTGAGTAAACATGATCGGCGATGTTTTCAACGTTGTAGGTTGAAGTCAATGAATACTGGTTGACGTTTTTTCGCCCCTGATCGGCGAAGAAAATATCAAACACCGTCTGGTTGTAGCGAAACACCGTGTTTGAGTATTGTTTAGCCATCGCACTGAGGCGTTCGGCCAGCTCAAGCAGTTCCGACTCGGGCTTCACATATTGTTCAATCGGCATGGTTACCGTCCGTGAATTGGCGTTATCAGTTATTCTTCTCTACGGGTTCAACAGGACAAGTTTTTAACAAAAATACGAATTCAATCTATAAAACCGTAGTGAATGCGGTTTGTTTATGAAAATAATTTATCCCGTTTCAGATCAGGATGTTATTGACTCGATCCGCAACTTTTGCTTAAGGCGGGGCCGTATTCAGCCGAAAAAGTAGTTGCAAACCCTATACTTAGGATAGTTCAATTCATGGACGGATTCAACGAATCCATTCGCTTAAGACGGTTTCAAACTCAAAGAACAAAAGATTTAAAAACCTCCTTGACCTGAGGCCTGTTATCATTATATTATTCAGCAAGTTATAAATATCATGTCAAACACACGAAACAAACCCATAGCCTCTTCGCTGAATGAGATTCCCAACAAGATTTATTATTCAATCAGCGAAGTCAGCGATTATACCGGCGTGGAGCCGCATGTATTGCGCTATTGGGAAACCAAGTTTACCCGGCTGAATCCCAAGCGCGTCGGCGGCAATCAGCGCAAGTATACGCGTAACGATCTTGAATTGTTGTACGAGATCGTTCACCTGTTGTATCAGGAAGGCTATACGCTGGACGGCGCGGAACGAAAACTCAGGATGGGACTGCAAGCGGTTCGAGCCGAGCGGGAAGCCATTCAGCAGGAACGAGCCGCCGCGACAATCGGAGCGGTTGAAACGGCGCCCCCCGCAGTTAATCCAGCGCCTGTTTTGGTGGAAGAAGCCTCCGAACAACCCCTGTCTCAGCCCGCTGAAGAAACTGAAACCGCCCCCCCGCCGAACGCCCTCAGCGAGATCAAGAGCGAGCTTCTGCAATTGCTTGACATTCTGGATGGCAAGAAGAAATAAGCAGCCAAGCCACGCATTATCTCATTGTAAATCAATAATCCATCCAAAGGCTCATTTGCGTCCCGTCGATGGAACCGGATCGTCCGCCGGTTTGAGGCGCGACGTATTAACCCGATCAAGGCCAGCCCTCTGACGAGGACTCTGGATGCGGCGTTGGCTCAGCCGTAAGAACCCCACCGCCAGAGCGCTGGAAGCAGCCATCATCGCCAACGAATACGCATATCCCCAAGGCCAGCGCAATTCGGGCATGAATTCGAAGTTCATTCCATAGATTCCCGCGATCAGGGTTGGTGGAACGAACAAAGCGCCGAGGACGGTTAATACTTTCATTACTTCATTCAGGCGATTACTGATGATGGAAAGCCCCAGATCCATCATGTTGACAAGCAACTCTCGGTGAGTTTCAACATCGTCCAACACGGCGACGATGTGGTCATAGACATCGCGCATGTAAATACGAACAGGCTCCGAGACATAATCAATATCCGTGGAGACCAGCGTCTTGACCAGCTCTCGAACGGGACGAACCGTCTTCTGAAATTCGATGGTGGAGCGTTTCAGTACATGGATCGTGTTTAACGTTTCCTGATCGGGGTGAGACATTTCATGTTCGTCGATCCAGTCGATGGCGTCTTCCAACGCCTCCAAAACCGGGAAATAGTCGTCGACAATCATGTCGAGAATGACGTACAGGAGGTAATCAGCGCCCATCTGACGCGCTTTTCCCCTTCCCTGCAGGATGCGCTCACGCAAGGGCTTTAGAAAACCGTCCGCCTGTTCCTTAAAGGTAATCAGGCGATTCGCCTGAAGGACCATGCTGATCTGTTCGGTGGCAATGGAGAGAGTATCCCGCTCGAAGCGCAGCCGTTTCATAACCAGAAACAGCGAATCTTCGTATTCTTCGACCTTGGAGCGATGGAGCGTATTGAGAATATCTTCACGAACGAGGGGGTGAAGATGAAAACACTCAAAAAGTTCGTGCATGGCCTGGACATCGCTGACTCCATCGGCGTGGATCCAACATTTGCGGCCATCTTTGCGATCCTTCCAAACCTGAGCCCGATCACACGCAAGGCCCCGCATCTGCGCCTCGTTCTCAGAATACTCGATTGTAGTGACGTTGGATTCCTGTTCATCCGCGGCGCCCACGTACATCGCGGCGCCAGCGGGCAACCCGGATTTTTCTGACATTCGAACCCGGCGTTTTCTACGCTTGAATCTCAGCCTCATGCTTCCCCTCCCAAGTGAGTAAACGAGCACTCCGCCATAATAATCGTTTACCGCCCGGAATACAAAAACGCCCCGGCCGTTTGACCGGGGCGTTTCAGATTTACGAATTGAATTCGGATCAGAGTTCAGGTTCGACGATTCGGACCGTGACAAAGATCAGAGTCGAATTTTTGACCTTTTCGATCGAACGATCGGTGAACAGATTGCCGATAAAGGGAATCTTGGACAGAATCGGCGTCTTGTTCAGCTTTTCGTTCTCTTTTTCATCGATCAGGCCGCCAAGGACAACCGTACTGCCATCCTTCACACGAACGCTGGTAACGACCGCTTTCTGATTGAGGAGCAGAGGACCGATGTTAGGCAGCGTCTGACCGGCCGCGAGACCGGTATCAACCGCCAGCGGAAGACGTTCGCCCGCTTCAATGATCTGGGGGGCCATTTCAACGTATACATGGTTGTCATTCAGAATAAAGGGAATGAAGGCAAGCATGGTACCCGCGAAGGCGCGCTCAAAGTTGACGATCAGACGGTTGTTGGTCGGGTCGTCGTCGCCCTGGTCATCGATGGTCGCATCCTGCGAGAAGGGAATCTGCTGACCGACGAAAATACGGGGCGGATCAAGCGGGTTGGGGACCGACAGAATCTTCGGCGCCGCCATGACGTTCAGGCTGCTGGTGGTTTCGAGCAGGTTCATGATGAAGTCGAGGCGCGATTCGCCCAGCGTATGAAGGCTGAACTGAACGCCCGGCTTGGTATCGGTATCGGTCGGGTTGCCTTCGGTCAGGCCCACGTTGTTTTCAAAGCCGTTCGGATCGAAGTTGAAATCGCCACGGAACGGATTGGTCAACAACCAGTCAAAGTTGATGGAGCGAAGGTCGTTGAGAGAAACCGAAACCACGCGGCTCTCGAGTTCGACCATGCGCTGAGGCTTGTCGAAGGTATTGATGACGCGGACGATCAGATCGATGACTTCCTGATCGGGAGTAAAGACCACGATGCTGTTGGTGTTGATATCCGGATACAGGCGAACCGAGAAGAACTGAAGAAGGTCGGTTCCACCGCCGCCGCCGCCCGTCAGGTTGAAGCGGTTCCGGCTGGTTTCTTCAAAGAGGTTATCGAGGTTGGTTGAAGTATCGCCCGTTTCATCCGTACCCAGCGACTGGAAGGCGCTCTGGCTGAGGAAGATGTTACGCGTGGTCTGCTGAGAGTCGAAGAACAGATAAGCCAGCGCATCGGCGATTTCGTAGACGTTCACGTGTTTAATCGGGAATGACTCGATCAGGATATCCTGCGTGGTCTCACCGCGAACGCTGTTCAGATATTCTTCAACGCGGCGAATGTTTTCAGGTGAATCGACCACGGTAAGGGTTCCGCGAGCGGGATCGGTGAAGATGCGGCGTCCGGACAATTTGTACTTTTCGACGCCTTCCTTACCCATCAGCATCTGTTCGACGATTTCATAAATCTTGTTGACGAACAGTTCGCGGCGAGCGAAGGCTTCCGGCGTGTCTTCAACGTCATCCACGTCAGTCAGCGAAAATTCACGCGCTTCCAGCTGATCGTTTTCCAGCTGACTGGAGATCTGCTGGTTGGCGAGAACGTCTTCGACGCGTTTGATGTTTTCAGGATAGTCGATCACGATCAGCGTGTTCGAGTTGGGTTCGAGGAACAGCTGACGGCGCTTATCGGCGGCGTCATACGTGCCTTTGTCGCCGAACAGCATCAGACGGATGATCTCGTAGAGGTCTTTGGAGATGTCACGGTCCAGCTGATAGACCTGGGTGACGAGCGGCTTTTTTTCGCCAACGATCTGAGGCATGTCTTTCAGGAAGGCCTCGACCGTTTTGAGGTTTTCGAGCGTGTCGGTCACCACCAGAGACTGGGTGTTGCGATTGAGGTAGAGCTGTTTGCCCGGCACGTTGAACTCTTCGGATGGACCGTAGAGGATCGTGCGCAGGTTGCGGCTGGAATCTTCAAGAACGGATGGGTCGTTGAGGATGGTTTCGATAGTTTTGTACTGCGCTTCGCTCAGAGGGAAGATGCGAGTCTGGAAAGCGCGTTCGACGAAGATGGTGTCGCCTTCACGGCGCCACACGAAACCATACTGTTTCTGGAGCAGGTTGAGCAACTGACGGACGGTGCTGTCTTTGACGTCAAAGGCGACTCCGCCTTCCACGTTTTCACCGACCACGGCGTTCAGGCCGCTCAGGTTGCTGAGGAAGCTGATGACTTCCTTAATGTCAACGCGGCCGCCGGAGGTTGAATACTGGAGGATTTCTTCGTCGAGTTTCTTTTCGAATTCGGCGTCTTTGGCGGCGGCGTCTTTTTTGGCCGACCGGGCCGCGACCGCCTGCTCGTATTCAGCATGGGTGTTGTTCAGATAGGTCTGAGCCTGCTGGAAATCAGGCGCGATGCGAGCCGCTTCGCTCCATTTTTCAGTCGCCTCGATGACCATGCCCTGTTTGTAGAGATCCTGGCCTTCGGAGAACAGCTGCTGGGCGACCTTGCGGGACTGTTCGTTCACCTGAGACTGTACGTTTTCAGCCACGGCGCCCTGTTTGGTTTCCATATTGGCTTCGCCGCGCTGGGCCTGAGCGAGCATGCCTTCAACGCGCTTGTCGCCGGGGGCCATTTCCTGCGCGATCAGCAATTCTTTTTTGGCTTCTTCGTACTGATTGTTGCTCATGTAGAGCGAAGCCTTCTGGAGCTGTTTATCCAGATTGCTGAGGTTGTATTCGGTCACTTCAGCCTTCAGCGTCTGCATCCGGCTCTGCTCTTTATCGATCTGAGCCAGATAACCGCGGATGAGGGTTTTCTCTTCCTTGGTTTTCGCCGCCGCCATGGCTTTTTCCAGCGTTGCCTGAGCGCCGCTGAAATCGTTATCTTTCATCATGGCCTGAGCGAGCTGAAGCGTTTGATCGGTCGACATCGCGGAAGCGATCGCTTTGGACGACGGGGCGATCGAGACGCCGGAATCGGTCAGTTGGATAAGTTCCTGTTTGGCTTTCTCGTTCAGGGGATCGAGAATCAGGACTCGCTGAAGAAGGGCTTTGCCTTCATCGACGTTACCACCACGAATCTCCTGACGGGCCAAGTTCAACAGGTAATCGACCTGATGTTTGACGGACGTTTGCGCCTGGGCGCCAGTTTGCGCCGCCGACACGGCGATCCAGCTGGCCAGTTGACCGTTGGCCGAAGCGGCCAGCGAACAGGCAAGCACCAGAGCGCCCGTCAACAGGATTCGCGTAGATTTCAAAGAGGGAATTCGAACCCGACGCACGTTGCAAACCATCTCTATGTAACTCCTTATCCATACACCGGAGAGCCGGCGGTTTTCCAATCGCCATGAAAACGCGCCAAAGACGCGAAACCATTGCAGATTTCATCCATCCACACAGAAGCCATTGACTGGCCGGATGCTGGCCATGTCAAACGGCGTGACTACCCATTCAATCAAACCTTGCCTTCAAGTTAAAGTGGGGCGAACAGCAAAAACGTGAAATTGAGCAAATTTCGAGCCTTACACTACGCAATCCGCTGAGAGACTCAATCGAAGCGCGCAATCCCCGCCCGTTATTTCGCGAATCATGCGCGCTTTCAAATTCATAGTAATCCCATTAACTTCCGCTCGAAATCGGGACTTTCACGTCCATGTAATCAGGTCTGGAAAGTATAACAAAGCCCCCATCGGTGTCAACTTTTTTCAATTCGATCCTCGTACTGGTATCCGGACGGCCTTCGCGGAGGATCAGGGTACGCTGGCGAGCGGTGGGACCGGTCTTATCGATCAGGTCGACTTTGTAGCTGCTCCCCATCGGCGCCACGGTCTGGATATCGTATTTCGACGTCAGCAGCGGCGGCAATTTCAAGCCCTTGAGCGAACTGATCGCGCTCACCATCTGATTGCGCTTGGCGTCATCGAAGGTGTTGCCCATATCAGCCAGGCGATTCAATTCCGCCAGCAAGCGGTCTCGTCCCGCCACGTCAAACTGATCGTAATTCCCCTGTTTGAGCAGCGCGTCCTGATCGGCGACGAACTGCTGGGCGTTCTGAATGACCAGATCGGCCCGCTGTTTGATGAAGTCGGTGATCTGTTGAGCGAGCGTCGTGTCTTTTGGATTCGCGGTCCGAGCCTGCTGGAGGGCCGTGATGGCTTCCTGCGTTTTCACCAGATCCTTGGCGGTGATGCCCTGCGCGAACTGTTGTTGCGCCTGCGCGATCAACGCACTGAAGTTGGAGGTTACTTTCGATTCCAGCTGATCATACAGCGATTTGACCTGGGTGCGCGTGGTGCGGTTCACCAACTCCGCATTGGGATCGATATTCTGAATCTCAACCTGAATACGCTGAAGCGTGGCTGCCGCCTTCAGCATAGCGATATAGTCGGAACCCGAAGAGGCCTGCTGAGCCTCGGTCATCGCCGCCTGAACGTCTTTCAGCAAGGTTTGACCGCGCAGCTGGATGAATTTTTTAAACGCCTGCTGCTCAAGGGTCTTCACCTTGGTCAGGTTATCAGCGCCGATCACTTTGCCATCGGTATCGGATTCGATCACGGAGGCGAGGTTGGTACGGGCGCGATGGTACAGTTCCATCGCCTTGTCCGTTTGACCGGCCTGCGCGAGGCGGTCGCCTTCGTTTACATCGTTCTGAGCGCTGGTCAGAATCGAATCGAGATTCTTTTTGGCGTTTTCCTGCATGGCGCGCCGTTTATATTCAGACGGCAGCACCGGATAGCTCATCCGGGTCTCAGTCACGTCGAGTTGAATAACGCGGTCAAACTGATCGACGGATTCCTGATACCGGCCCTGATTGTAGAGTTCGACGCCACGCTGATAGGCGCGGTCGACTTCCTGGCGCATGCGCAACTGTTCTTCCGGCGAACCGAAAGGATTGCGCTCGACCTGGTACATGGACTTGGGCCGCTTGGTGGTGAGCAGCGTCACCAGTTCCTGGGGATCGACGACGGAACTCTGCGCGGCGCCGCCACCGGCTCCGGGCCCCGATTTAGCCTGATTAATAATCTGATCGACGGTCAACGACGTCTGACCGTACACGTACCATCCACCCGCGCCCAACGCGGCTAAAAGGACCACCAGAAAGATCTGATCCTTAAACTTGGCTGAAAATTCAAGGATGGCGTCTTTATCGAGAGAAACTTTTTTCCGTGCCAAGAGCCTACCTCATTCGTGCAATAAGATTTGATTCCATCAGGTGGAGCCTGATGCGCGTCACTGACCCGCCGCGGGAGCGCCGCCCATCATGCCGCCGCCCATCATTCCATAGCCGCCCATGCCGTACATGCCCATGCCGTACATACCATAACCGCCACCTGTGCTTTCGCCTTCTTCAGAGAGGTCAGGCGTCGGCGTGGGAGTCGGCGTCGGGCTGGGCGACGGCGTCACGAGGGTGAAGGATTTCTCAAATTCCTCCGGCCCAAGGCTGCCTTCGCCAAACCGGGCGAGCTGTTCACGATCGATCAGGATGCGTTCACGCTCATCGGACACACGTCCATGGAAGCGGAGTTCAATCGTCTTGATTTCACTGAAACTGGCGGCGTTCAAGGCCGCGTTGATCTTGTTCATCAGCGCGAGGCGCTCGTTCTGATCATCCATCTGATAGACGCCAATGAGCAGCGTCGCATCCGGTTCGGGCTCGCCTTCCGCGCCAGCACCCATCGTCGCGGGGGATGACGCGGGAGCGGCGCCCATGCCGCCCATCGGCCCACCCATGGCGCCGCCGTAACCACCCATTCCACCCGAGGGAGCCGCGCCGGCGCTGTCATCGCCGGGGCGAATCACGCGAATGGCGAGGATGGGCGTATCCTGCATGCGGCTGCGGAACTCATCCACGAATTTGATTTCCGCCTGGGTCGGTTCATTAAATCCGACGATTTCGATGGTGAAATCGACCTGCGGCGAACCAGCCGACGAATCGGTGGAAAAGACCGCGTTACGCAAGACGACGGTATCATTATCGAAGAACGGCGACAGCGCCAGATTCTGCATGTAAGTGGAAATACGCGCATCGTTCAACGCCCGGCCCACGATGGAGAGGCGATCGCTTTTCAGGTCGATGGAATCGAGCCAGATATCCTGCGGGATCATTTCCTGAACTTCGAGATAGATCCGGCTCAGGACGCCGCGTTTTTTGGCGACGTTGAAGATACGGGCATAGCGGTTGTTGTATTTTTCCTGAATTTCACGCTGTTCTTTCAGGCGCGGCGAAGCGGTTTCGCCCGGGCTGATGATCTGTTTCATCTGCTCGGCGGCCTGGCGTTTTTTCTGAACCAGGTTGTCGAGCGCGTACACCGAACCTCCCAGCATGGCGGCCAGCAACACCGCCATCAGGATAAGCAACGGAGAACGGCGTTCGAGTTCAAGACGTTGTTTTACGGCGGAGGGCGCGAAGCTGAGCGCGCAAGGCGCCTGACCGGCGGCGCGGACCGCCATGCCCATCAGGCCGGCTTCGCGGCGCAGCGCGTCTTTGTATTCAGCCGGAGTTTCGACGGTTTCAAGGTCGGTCGCGTCAAGAATCGTAACAGGAACGCCAAGCCTGTCTTCCAGAAACTCGCTGGCGCCTTCCATGTTCACCGTGCCGCCGCACAGGAACACGCGGGTCACCGGCATGGCGTGGGGCTGGCTGACGTAAAAGTCAAACGAGCGCTGAATCTCGGTCACGATGTGTTCGAAACCCTGTTCAAGCACAAGCGCCACGTCTTCGGGATTCAGTTCGTCGGACTCGGTATATTGATCAGCCGATTTGCGTTTCAGCGTTTCGGCTTTATCGGCTTCAATGTTATGTTTTTTGATCAGCAGTTCGGTCAGGTGGTTGCCCGCGGTGGGGGCGCTGCGCATGAACTGCATGCGGCCGTTCTGTTCGATGACGATATCGGTGCTGGAGGCGCCGACTGAAATTACGGCGGTGACCTCTTCCACGTCGCGATGGGCGGAAGCGGCGTATGCGTTATAAATGGAAAGCGGCGCCGCCTCAATGATATCGGTGCGCACGCCGCATTTTTTCACGATCTTGACGTAGCCATCGGCGATTTCACGCCGGACAGCGACCAGATTGACTTCGAGCTCAGAGGCCTCCTCGCCCTGCTTGCCGACCTGGTAATCCATGTTGATTTCTTCAAGCGGAAACGGGACGTGCTGACGCGCCTCATAGCGGATGATGCGGTCGAGCTGACGGCCGCGCACCACCGGGACCTGAAGGCGGCGCGTGAACGCCGCGCGGCCCGGCAAACTGACGATGGCCCGCTTGTTTTTAACGCCGAGACTCTGAAGAAGCAGCGGCAGAACTTCCTGCAAACGTTGGTAGATCTCGCCCTGCTCGGCTTTTGGACCGAGTTGCAGAGCTTCCGACCCCATTTTCACCACTTTCACACGATTCTTGGACGCCGGCGCCAGTTCCATCACCTTGACGCGGTTCTGTCCAATATCAATCACCAATAAGGGACTCTTTGCCATCAGTATGCTGCCTTTGTTGGGCTTGTTTTTGGGCGTCAACCGGAGGCGATTCTACCAAGACTTTCGTCCACAATGAAGGGACAGCGGCCTTATCCGCTCTGGTCGATGCTCTTTCTCAATTTATTTAGATAGGCCATCGTTGGACGAACTGTCAACGAAGCCGTTGTAAATCCATCATAGGGGTCGGACGGAGCGCCGAGCGCGTCACGATTTTTCATGAAAACGCCGGTGGTCGGGTCTTCGCCTTTTTCGTTCACCAGAATACGGAACGTGGTTTTGGTGGTCGGCCGGACGGCGCGCAGTTTGATGGTCGCCAAAACGCCCTGCGATTTGAGAGGGCGGCGCATATTTCGCACCCGGTAATCAACCAGCCCCTTCTCATTCGACACGGAATTGAGCAGGGGAAAATCAAACGCGAACTTGCCTTTATAGGGTTCGGTTTCGAGGTTGACGCCCTGCGAATAATCGTCCGCATCCACCGCCTCAAAGATGCGGGGATTGAACGCGACCAGCAAACTCAGCGCGTCGAATTGTTCGGCGTTGGGATTGGCGAGAACCACATCGACTTCGACGACGTCGCCAACGTCGACGGTGGATTGTCTCGGCAGCAGGTGTAATTCGATGCCGCCGCCCTCATCGCCATCGAAAGTGCGCGTGTCATCGGCGATTTCAACTTTGGTTCGAGCCCGTTCCTGATCGAGCGAACTGAGCACTTCGAGTTCAAGATGAATCACGCCATCGGCGGGATCGTAAGATGAACCCAACTGGTCTTCGCCCTTGAGGTGAATATACGTATTGAGGTTATCGGCCGTGGGCGCCTTATCGTCATTGGGATCAACGAACAGGAACTTCATTTCCGCCTTTTCCATCGCGACGAGAGGGACGACCGTAATACGGCCGATGATTCCCGCTTCGTTGGCGGTTTTTTCGGGAACGCTCATCTTGAAATCGATGCGGCCGCTGGCGTTATCGACCCGGTTTTCATCAATGTTATAGACGCCTCGGGGCTTATCCATGATAAAGACGGTCTTCTTGCCCGAGGAATTGTTCTGATCGTCGAGTTCCTTCAATTCTTCTTCCGTCGGCGTCAGACGCAGGTCGGTCGCTGGAATCCAGTTTCCCTGCTCATCCTGACCATCAACCACCATCAACCGTTCGGGATTAAACGCGATTTCAAAGCGCATTTCGTCGAAGTCGCTACGGCTGGAATTGGCCAGCATGACGTCGACTTCAACCGGCTGGCTGACCGCAACCACGCTGCGGGCCGGTTTCATGTACAGCATCGCCGATTCGCGGGTGCGGAACTGGGTTTCAGTCGCCTGGGTTTTCTTGCCCTGAGCGCGGCCCTGCGCCGCGGGCTGACCCGGAGCGGCGGCGCCGCCAGCCGCGGCGGGCGCTCCCCCGCCCTGAACCTGAATGCCTCCGTCTCCCCCACCGCTGGCGTCCGCGCCAGTCTGAGGTAAAGCACCGGTGTTGGTCGAGCCGTTCAGCGCCTTGCGGCGGCCGTTCGCCACGGAACTCGGCGAAGTCTGGCCAGGCTGATTGGGATCGGTGGAGCCAGCCTGATACTGGCCTCCGTACGGATTGTTGGAGCCGTAGTTCTGATAATTGCCGCCACGGCTTCCGCGCGACGAACGCGAACTGCGCGAGTTGGAGTAACCGGAATTGTAGCCGCCGCTGTTATAGTTGTTTCCAGCGCTCTGGGCGCTATATCCGCCGTAGTTACTGTTTCGACTGGAGCGGCTGCTGCGCCCCGAGCGGCCGCTGCCGAAAGAGCTTCCGCCAAAGCCGCCGCCTCCAAAACTGCTTCGTCCAAATCCACCGCCGCCGAAACTGCTTCCGCCGAACGAAGAACCACCGTATCCACCACCATAAGACGAACCGCCGTACCCGCCGCCGTATGAGGAACCACCATACCCGCCGCCATAGCCGCCGGGCTGGGTATAGCGAGAAGCGTTTCCGTAGTTGTTTCCATAACCGGCCTGGTTGTAACTGTTGAAGCCGGAGCCGCCATACGGATTGCCGTATTGCGCGTAAGAGTCGAGGGGGGCGAACGCAGCGAAGCCGAGAACGATGAGACTGGTTCGATAAGCGGCGCTTTTCAGAATCTGGATCATGAAGACCTCGTGTACATCTGTTGGTTTGCTGATCTTATACTAACGATGGAAGCGGCCAAGCCGTGATGGGGAGCTCGAAAATCACAATGCGACATTCCGGGCGGCGCTTTTCGCCGCCGAGGTACAATCCCCATCCGGTTCTTCACATCGATGCGTCACACAGCAAACCAGAACATCCGATTACGACAGGCTGAACCCAATGCCGTTTCACATCAAGCGGAACGGCTCGATTTCATTTATATCCGCTCGAAAAAGTATCGTGACCTACGCGTCCTGTCAAGCAAACTCGCGCTGGGTTCAGATTTCGTCAGGCGTTCATTTTTTCCTGAACTTTGATGTTATGTAATTGATATTTCTCGATTTTACGATCCAGCGTAGGCCGGGAAATCTTAAGGATGTTCGCGGCCTGGCTTTTATTAAAGCGGGTAAATTCAAGAATTCTGAGTATGTGGCGTTTTTCAGCCTCATCGAGGGACAAAATTTCCAATAATTCATCGGCTTTGGTTTCGGAGGAGTCTTCGTTTTTCCGCGCCGATTCGGCCAGGTGGATATCAAGCGGGATATGTTCAAGCCAGATCATATCCTGTGAATCGTTCATCAGGACAGCACACTTAATCACGTGGTGCAGTTCGCGCACGTTGCCAGGCCAGTCGTGCCGCATCAGGAACTGGAGCGCGGCGTCGGAGATGCCAGTGATGTTTTTATGATATTGCTTGTTATAAATCCTGATGAAATGATCGACCAGAACGGGGATATCATCTTTACGCTCACGCAAGGAAGTGATGTCGAGATGCACTTCCTTCAAGCGGTAATATAGATCCTGACGGAAGCGGCCTTCTTTTACTTCCTGCAGCAGATTCTGATTGGAGGCGGTAATGATGCGCACGTCCACCGGAATCGGCTCACCGCCGCCAATGCGTTCAGCGACGTCTTCTTCAAGAACACGAAGCAGTTTCGCCTGCGTGGTAGGGCTCATTTCCCCGATTTCATCCAGAAACAGAGAACCGCCCTGCGCCTGTTCAAACTTGCCTTTGCGCGAGTAAACCGCCCCGGTAAACGCGCCCTTTTCATGGCCGAACAGCTCGGTCTCCAGCAACGCGTCGGGCAACGCCGCGCAATTCACCGAAACAAACCGCCCCGCTGAACGGTCGCTGGCGTAATGAATCGCCTGGGCCAGCGTCTCCTTGCCGGTACCGTCTTCGCCGGTAATCAAGACCAGCATATCCGAGTTCGCGATGCGCTGAGCGGTCCGGATAATCTGCTCCATCTTGGCGCTTTTGTATACGATCTGATTGAAGCTCACACGTTTTCTGGTCATAGGTTTACTCGTTATTCACACCCGTTCGTGCATGTGAGGATATAGGTTTCTTACCGTCTCAACGCATCAGATGAATTCATTGGAATGATCCAAAATACGCACTTTTGCCATCGGCGTCAAGAAACATTACACCAAAATTACTGTTTAATCAAAGAAAAAATGATCAGAAGTTTTTAAAAAGTCAAACAAACGTAATCATATTTCACAAAATGATTCAATTCAAATCCTACATTATCATCGAATAATGAAGGGCTGAAGAGGGGGGAGAATAAAGAAACATCCGTTAATAATCGGTTGAATATATTGACTTAATCGATTGATACACCGTAGCGTTTTGTACACAGATGAGACAGTTATCTCAAGAAGAAAACGACTTAAGCGGTTCGATCGACTGAACGGTCTTGGCGACCACACAGTTCACGTCCGTTTCACAACAACGGATTCCATTCTCAAATCCACATGCCACGCACAGTTTGGTGGCGATATCTTTGTCGTCGATGCTGTCCTGCAGAAAATCTTCAATCACGCGCCCCAGCAGATGAAGGGTCTCGGGACGAAGTTTCCCAAGGATGCGATTGAGACGTTCTTCCGTTTCATCAAGGAGTTGTTGAGCCAGACGGCGCCCCGTCGCGGTAAGCTGGACGAAAACCGTGCGATGGTCGTCATCCGGGTGAGACCGCTCAACCCAGCCCAGTTTTTCAAGACGATTGACCGCTTTGGTCGCTCCGGAGATGGTGTGACCAAGGCCGATCGACAATTCGCCGATGGTAACCGAATCATTCAGGGCGAGAAAACGTAATGCGTCCGCCTGAGATTCGGTGACCTTAAAGCCCAGTTCTCGCGAGACGCTTTCTCCATTGGTCGCCTGGCGAACCGCCGCCGCGAACAGGATCAATCCACGCGTTAACTGGTCGCGCTTGTCTTGAATCTGAAGACCTGATTCCAGCATGTCGGGTTCCATTTCAACCGCAGACTCGCGTCCCATCGCCGCCGGGCGCGGTTTATTCAATCTCCGGGCGGCTATTCGCCGCCCGGAGCGAGATGTTTCTGGTCAGGCGGAGAATGATGACCCGCAGCCGCAGCTCTGAGATGCGTTGGGGTTATCAAAAGTGAACCCGCTGCCGTTCAGACCGTCGGTATAATCGACGGTGGCGCCGCTGAGATAGAGAAAACTTTTGGAGTCAACCATAATTTTGACGCCGTTGCAGGTAAACACCCGGTCGTTATCGCGTTCTTCGGTGTCGAAATTGAGCGCATAACTCAAGCCCGAACAACCGCCGCCGCGTACGCCGACCCGCAAACCGGTGGTTTCAGGCAGGTTTTGGGCTTCGATCAGGCGCAAGACTTCGCTGGCTGCTTTTTCCGTCAGGGTGATCATTCCACTTTCTCCTTTAATACCCCCGCGCATTGCGCTCGGGTCGTCGCTGAAGCGCTCTATGTAGTGAATACTCCAGCATTTTGCTAATAGAAATCTTATCCTGATTACTTGACGCAGTCAAGTATTTTGCCGTCTGGATTCAATCCACGGCTCAAAACGCCTGATATTTACACGAGCGGACTTCAATGAATGCGTGTTCACGGTTGGAACAAACTCATTTGTATGTATGCTATGTCTCTAAAAATCGGTATGAGAAGCATGGTTTCGCGCACCATTCAACCTGAATCAATTATGACCTGGAATCAGTTTTTCTCTCAAAAAAAATACGAAGCGGAACAAGATAACCTCTACCGCTCTCTCAATGCGTACGACACCGCCTCCGGGGGTTATCTGACGCTGGGGGAACATCGGTTACTGAACTTGAGTTCCAACGATTATCTCGGTCTGGCCACGGACGCCGCCGCGCGAGAAGACGCGCAAGTGCTCTCGGGCATCATCCCGATCGGAGCTGGCGCCTCACGCCTGATCACGGGAACATTCGCCATCCATGAAGGGCTGGCGCAAACGCTGGCGGATTGGAAAAAAACCGAAGCGGCGCTGGTTTACCCCACCGGATACCAGACCAATCTTGGCCTGATCTCCGCCCTGGCGCGGCGAGGAGACGTGATCTACGCCGACCGGGCCAACCACGCTTCGCTCATCGATGGCTGTCAGCTCTCAGGCGCCACGATGGTTCGATACCGACACGCCGATCTCAACGACCTGGAAGCGCAACTCAAAGCGCACAAGCGCGGCAAGCGCCTGATTGTAAGCGACGGCGTGTTTTCGATGGATGGAGACGTGGCGCCGCTAGCCGGATTAAACGAACTGGCGATGCGGTACGACGCGTTACTGATCGTCGATGAAGCGCACGCCAGCGGCGTGATGGGCCCTAAAGGCGCCGGCGCCTGGGCCCGGGAAAAACTCAAATGGGCGCCGCACGTCGCGCTGATGGGAACGCTCAGCAAAGCGATCGGCGCGCAGGGCGGCTTCGTCTGCGGTTCACGGGCGTTGATCGAACACCTGATCAATTTTTCGCGGCCGTTCATCTATACGACGGGGCTGTCGCCGATCATCGCCGGGGTCGCCCAGGCGAATATCGTTCGCATCCAGACGGAACCCGAACGCCTGCGCGCTCTGAAAAAAGCGATCCGCGCCATGAGTTCGGCGTTGACCAAAAGCGGAGTTACGCTCGCTGAAAACGATACGCCTATACTACCCGTCATAGTGGGAGATAACGGCGCCGCGGTACGCGCCGCGGCCGCCTTACGGGATCAGAACATCATCGCGGCGGCGATCCGCACACCCACCGTACCGGAGGGGACCGCCCGGCTACGCGTTTCGGTCTCCGCCGTACACGATCCGGCGGAGTTACGGCGCGCCGCCCGGTTAATTGCCCAGGCGGTCAAAGAGGTTCAGAGCGAATGACGAACTTTGGTTCCGATTTATTAGATAAACACGGCGCCCGGCGCCCGCACGATCAGGAGAGCCATCATGCAAATCAACCATGAGATCAGCGCGCAATCGCTCAAACCCGCCATCGAGCGGATGTTCGACCTTTCCGCTGAGAAAATCAGGCGGATCGAGTCGATGTGGGACCCATCCAACGGAACGCCGGTCTTCACCATCAGCGGGTTGTACACCACGCGCGGCTGGACGGAATGGACGCAGGGATTTCAATACGGCTCCGCGATTCTTCAGTTCGACGCGACCGGCGACGGCGAGTTTCTGGAGATCGGGCGGAAGAATACGCTCGAACGCATGGCGCCGCACGTCACCCACAACGGGGTGCACGATCACGGTTTCAATAACGTCTCCACTTACGGCAACCTGCTGCGGCTGATGAACGAGGGCCGCTTTGAAGACAACGCGGGCGAACGCTCGTTTTACGAGATGGCGCTGAAATGCTCGGGCGCGGTGCAGGCCATGCGCTGGTCGCCCACCGCCAACGGCTTCGGCTACGTGTATTCATTCAATGGTCCTCACTCGCTCTTCGTCGACACCATCCGCACCATGCGGGCGCTCGGCGTAGCGCATCGTCTGGGCCACGTGCTGATGAGCGAAAACGACAAGCCAGTGAACCTGCTCTCGCGGCTCGTCCAGCATGCGCGAAACACCGCCCGCTACAACGTGTATTACGGCGCGGGACGCGATGCCTACGACGTGCGCGGGCGAACCGTGCATGAAGCGGTATTCAACCGGAACGACGGCAATTTCCGCTGCCCCAGCAGTCAGCAGGGATACTCGCCCTTCACCACCTGGACGCGCGGCCTCGCCTGGGCCATCACCGGCTTCGCGGAGGAGTTGGAATTCATCGAATCGCTCGACGACGCCGAGTTCGACGACATGGGGGGCAAGGCGGCCATTCTGGAAGAGTTTGTCGAAGCCGCGATGGCCACCAGCGACTTCTATATAGAAAACACGCCCACCGACGGCGTGCCCTACTGGGATTCAGGCGCGCCGGGCCTCGTCCGTCTGGGCGACTACCTCAACCGCGCCAGCGATCCATACAACGAGCATGAACCGATCGACAGTTCCGCCGCCGCGATCGCCGCGCAGGGATTGATCCGGTTGGGCAACTATTTTTCATCGCATGGAAAACACGATCAGGGCAACCATTACCGGCAGGCGGGCCTGACCGCCGCCGCCGCGATTCTGAACGAGCCGTACATCTCCACCGACGAAAACCATCAGGGTTTGATCTTGCACTCCATCTATCATCGGCCGAACGGGTGGGATTACGTGCCGGCGGGTGCGAAGGTTCCTTGCGGCGAGTCGTCGATGTGGGGCGACTATCACGCCCGAGAACTGGGCGTATTATTGCTGCGCATGGCCGACGACAAACCGTATCTGACATTTTACGGCGCAATCTAGCGGATAGCATCCGCGCCCCGTCTTTGGGGTTGCGCGAATTAACCGCTCTCGTAGTCGCTGATGGAATTCAATTGGCATAAGCATCTAAAATTCTGAAAGAAAAAGAGAGGCGGCGATCTCAAGACGCTCTCCCGAACGAGTTCGCCAGACCGCAGTTGATGTAAGGGGCGGATTTGAAACCCGCCCCTTTGTGTATTAAGAGTGAAGTAAATAACGATATATGGTTGGACTTCACGCCGAAGCAGCGGCGGGTTTCGATTCCAGCAATCTGGATTCGATCTCGCGCAGGCGTCCGATAATGGCGGGGTTATCCTGCTCGCTCAGCAATTGAGCATGACGATAGGCATTGTACGCGCCCGCCCAGTTCTGTTTGTCGAAAAGCACTTCGCCATAGCGGATGTAACGCGCAGGATTTTTCGCGTCGGTCTTGATGTCCATGATGGCGTTTTGCTCGTCCTTGGGATTGATCGATTCAGCCTTTTCTCCGCTTTCGCGATACAGACGAAGGAAGAACGGGTTCCACTCGGATGGGAAACGCGTAGAGAACGCCGCCGCGTTCAGCATCATCGGTTCTCGTTCAAAGTCGATCTCGCCAAACGCCGCCGATTTGATCGCCTTGACCGCGTCTTTATCGGCGCGGCTCAAGTACCCCCGATCGACGTCGCCGCGCACCGACTGAGCGAGGCGCTGCATCTTCTCTTCTTCGTTTTCTTCTTCTTTCGGGGCGTGTTCCTCGCCCGGCATGAGAATCAGTTTGCGCTCGGCGGTTTTGATTGAAGCGGGGTAATGAAGAATCCGGTAAAAAGGCAGACCGAACGGTTTTTTCAGCGCTTCGAACAACTCCATCGCGCGGATGGAGATCGACATGAAGAAGTCCTGGCTGAAAAGTTCTACGCGCTGCATCAAGCGGTTCCAGTCTTCTTCGCCGAATTCATCGGAAATCAGTTTTTCCGCGCTGAAATTGAAGGGTTCCTTGCCATCGAGGAAATCGGACGCCGTCTGCGCCAGTTCCATCGCGTTTGCCAGAGACGCCATGATCACCACCCGCACCACCGCCGATTCAGACGCGCGGTGTTGGGAAGAAATGATGATGGCGATCTCGGCGGCCGCCCAGAGGAGGACGCGCTTTTCCCGCTTGATTTTGGCATGTTTGGCGGCGGCCAGTATGAAATCGAGCATGCCCTGAAGATTTAGATAGGGCGCCACGCTTTCAATCAGCTGCTCGAAGAACTGATCGTTGGTCAGTTGTTGATTCGAAAGCGACGCGCGGCTGACCAGATCACGTTCCAGCGTCTGGGTCAGGGTCAGCATCTGGAACGGGTTGTACAGAATCCGGCGCAAGGCGCGGTTGGTCAGCAGCATTTCACGCAATACGGGCGTATTGCGGCGCGGCGCTTCAGGATCGTCGAGTTCTTTCTTGATGATTTCGTTGTCTTTATCGGTCAGCAGGTTACGCAACAGCCTGGAATCGCCGCGGCGGCCGCGAGGTCGCGAATTACGGCTCATGGTTTTTGACTCCCTTGAAAGACTGGATAATAACGCCGGAACACCCCGCTTCCGGCTCTGGGGGGCGGGGTGGGCCGAAACACGGCGTTTCCGCCCGATGCCGGAAATTGGGTGGCCTCACGCACCGGCCCGGCGCTGGCTGAGACGACTCCGGCGCTCGCCGCATCCGGCACGGTGGATTGAAGCCCGTTCAGCATCGATTGAGAAGAGAAGGAATCGGATGAGTCAGCCACGACGCCCGAAATCACCCATCGCAACGAACAGTTCGCCATGCCGAAGATGGTATTCATGACGAAATCCTGCGAGGTGATACCCGGCGTCATGACGAAAGAAAGATAGGGTACATAAACCTCCTGTTGAAGCACGGGAACGGGAAGCCGGACGTAATCGCCGCCCGCGTCGCCCAGTACGAAGGTCCAGTCGCCGTCATCGGGAGCGGTAAAACCGATGTAATACGAGCCGGGGTCGATACGGTATTTACCGAGTTGAAGCTGAACGTTGGTGCGCATCACACCCATCCGCTTATCAACATGAGATTTCATGTCGGTCGCGCTTTTGACCCGGCTGCTGGAATCAGGATCGCCGTAAAACGTGGCGCGATACTGAATAGAGATTCGCGCACCGCTTTCGGTCTCCAGCATGGTGGTAATGGTTGGGATATCCATCACTTTGGGGCTGGTCTGAGCGAGCGCGGCAAGCGGCGCGATCAGATACAAAGCGATAAGAATCAGGCGGTTCATTGAATTATCTCCAGAAGAGGATTCGGTTGAGTGTATCACACAAGAAAAAATCCTGAAAATCCGGTTTTCAACCCGGGCATTCCACGTCACAATATACCCGCCGCGCCAAATTCGATCGATCAGTCATCAACCGATTCTTCAATTTCATGGTTCGTTGCGTCCGCATTGTCTATCTTGTCTTTCTTCTCTTCACTCTGTGGCCGCGACCGGGCGAGGCGCAGATCATTCTGCCCATTCAGATTCCCGACCCTGACGGCCCTTATTTCAACCTGCCTCCCCGGCTGGAAACGTTGTTCGGGCTGAACGCCAATTCAGACCTCTTCATTAACGAAGTGCCCAGCGAAGGGCGTCTGGAAATCTTTATCACCATCGCCAACCAGCCGCAACTCGCCGCCCTACAGGATTATAACGGCCAGTTTTTCGGCGATCTCAATACGATTCCGCTTAGCAACGTTCCCATATCCATGCAGGGCGCGCCCATCGATGGCGACGCGCTTAACGATCTGGTCATTCTGTATCAGAATCCGAATCGTGCGGGCAACACGATCGAGTATTATCATTTTTCGGGCGGGGATCTGACGCCCGAGGCCTTCAAAAAGCACCTGGTTTTTACTTATGACGGCGCGGCGACTTCGCCTTCCAGTTTTTCACGCATGACGCTGGGCGACGTGGACAACGATGGCGACGTGGATATTCTCTACAACTTCGTGGAGCTGCAGCAGATAGAATCTTCGCATCTATTTCTTCTGCGTAATGAACCCGATCCGGAACATGACGGGCAACGGGTGTTTGAACCGGAACCAATCGGCATCGAAGGCGTCAGCTCATCCTATCTGGAATTAAGCGATCTCGACCGGGATGGGAATCTCGATCTGATCGTCAACATCAAGCGCGAATTTTTATCGCCGGGCCAGTTCCCCATTCAAATCTATCAGGGGAACGGACAAGGCGGTTTTTCATTGATCGCCCATCTCGATCATCCACAATCGCCGCTCAAGTCACAGGCGATAAAAGTCGTCAAGAATGATTTTCCCTATCTGACCGTGCTCGATTCAGACCTGTCGAGTTCAAAAATTCATCTATTCAAACAACGGGCTCCATTTCAATTCGATCTATTGGGAAGCGCCAACAGCGGATCACTGGCGATCGATTTCGCCGCCGCCGACCTGACGCTTGATGGAACGCCTGAACTTTACGCGCCCGCCGTGGAAATCGAAGCAGGAAAAACCGCGCCTCGCGTCAAAATCTGGCGGCTGACGCCAAAGGGATTCGACTTTTTGCGCAACATCGATCTGCGAAGCGAAACCCAGCCGAACGCGATGCCCGCCGGAAAGATCACAGCGGCGAGAATCAACCCGGATCAATGGCCCGATCTGGCGTTTCTCACCAACCCTATCGGAACCACTTCCACCACGAATTTTCTCGGGCTGCTGATTCAGAAACCGGTTTTCGTCACGCCAACGCCCGGCCCCACGATTCCGGCGACGCCGACCGTTCCAACCGCGTCCACGCCGACTCCGCAGCCGTCTATCACGCCAAGCCCGACGCTGAATCCGACGCCAACTCCGACCATAGAGCCGACATCAACGCCAACGCATCAACCCACGATTACGCCAACCCAAACCGTAACGCCGGTTCCAACAAACACTCCAGCGCCAACGCTCGCTCCAACGGCGACGTCAATGCCGACCGTATCGCCTTCGCCATCCGCGACTCCATCGCCAACATCGACCATTACGCCAACGCCCAGTCCATCAACGACGCCGACCACGACGCCTTCCATGACGCCGCGCCCCACGCAGACGCCAACGGAGACGCCGTCTCCCACGCCGAGCCCAAGCCCCACCGTAACGCCAACGATCACGCCGACGCCCACGATTACCCCGACGCCCACGCCGCCGGGATTCGATCCGGTTGAGTTCGCCGCGCGCTATGAACGTATCGACGTTACGGGTCAGGGACGCGGATGGACCGACGTCACCGGAGCCGACCTCGACGGCGACGGCAAGGACGAACTATACCTCGTATCAAACACGCGGGATGAACTGAATCAGTATGGCTGGAACGGCACGAGCCCCTCGCTGACATTCACCATGCCGCTGAACCGAGGGCCTGTTTCCATCGCCGCACTGCGCAGGAAGGGGCGAACTGAACTGGCGGCCGCGCTGACTCACGATCCCAGAGTAGAGATCATCGGTGGCCGGGCCGGTTCATTAGCCATAGTGGATGAACTGGTCATGGACGAAGAACCGCTGCGCGCGATCTCAGCGGCGATCAACGGAGACGCACATGACGACATCGCTGTTTTGAGCGCGCAAAGCGGTAACGTACTGATCTTTCAAACCAGCGGCGACGGAGAGTTTGGAGCCGGGGATCTAAAAACGCTGAGCTCGGGCGTCACCGACATCGACGCGGTTTCGCTGTTCGATTCAGACGGTTTGAAGATCGCCGCCGCGTTTCGCCAGCAAAACCGGATGACGGTTTTCAAGCTGCTTTCCGGGCGTTTTCTCTTCCCCATGCAGAGTTTTTCACTGGGTGACGCGCCGACAGCCCTGCGTGGAGGCGATATCGACGGAGACGGGCGCACCGACCTCGCCGCGATCAATCAGAACGGCGCCAGCCTGACGCTGTGGCTCAGCGCGGCCCAAGACGGCCTTAACGCCAAGAGCACACTCTCGCTCAACCAGACGCCGGGCAGCCTGACTCTGCGAGACCTGACCTTTGACCGTAAAACCGACCTGATCGTATCGCTGCCTCAGAAAAACCGCCTGGTATTCTTCGCGGGCGGATACACCGACAGACCCGTCTCATTCGACGTGATCGGCGACCCGGGCTCCGTCGCGGCGCTCGACATCAACGGCGACGGCGTAGTCGATTTCGCCGCCGCGAGCCGCTCGGAAAACCGTTGGACGCTATACGTATCAACCCGCGTTTCATTGATACAACCGTGGAGTTTCTGGTAACTCCCAACCGGTAAACAAAAACGGGACCGTGAGAACGGCCCCGTTTAGTTGTTGGTATACAGGTTTCGAACCGCGATCAGGTCCAGTTCGGCGCGAATTCCTCGAAATTCTGTGAGAAGAGGCGATTCACGTCGCGGTAGATCTCCGACTCCATCACCCGCCAGCCCGCATCGACCATGTCCTGATATTTGTCGACCAGAACCTGGGCGATGATGCGGCGCGAATGAGGCCACTTGTATAATAGCTGATCGAGCACGCGCGCGTCGGAATGCTGAGGGATGAAACTCCAGCCCAGCGTCTCGATGCGCTCCCGTGTGATTTCTTCAATCACGCTGGGATTATTCATGAACCACCAGCAGCCGAAGGGCATCAGGTTGGAGAACTTGCGGGCGAGAATGCACAACTCATGTTGATTTTCGCGGCTGAGCAGCGTCGCGAAGAATTTGTTTTCAGGATTGCGCTGGCAGAGTTGCTCCAGACAGCTCAAGTCGGCGCGGCCTACGCCGTCTCCCGCCAGTTTCAAATTGGGATTCACCGAACGTTTGACACCGATCATCAGTGCAAACGGCAAGCCCGCTTCACGCGCGAATGGCAAGACCACGGAATCGAGGATTTGCGTCGTTACGTCGTCGGCGGGGTAGGTGAACGTGGGCGGCAACGAAACCGCCATGTAGCGCGGCTTCATTTTGGCCGCCCAGTCTTCAAGAAACTTGCGCGCGGCGCAGAACGTCTTTTCATTCAGGGCATGGTCAACCTCATACCCCTGTTCCTCAATGGTTTCAGACGCCACGTCCCACCAGAGCAGCATGGGATCGATACGGAGAGCGGCATGCAACCGGGGGTGGTTGTTGCCGATGGTTTCCCAGAATTTCACTTCGCTTTTGTCAAACGGATCGTTGGTCATGACCGCTGAGTGGACATTGGCTTTGGTAAACACCAGTTCAATAAATTCATCGACCGTCTGGGTTTTGTAGAACTCGCGAGCGGCTTTCAGGTCGCGGTCGCTGGGGTCGAGCCCCACGTTACGCATGACCGTAATCACGCCCCGGCACGCTTCAGAGACGGGAGCGCGCTTAATGAACAGCTCGTTCCAGATGAAATCGGCTTGCTGGGCTTTATCCATTTGCCAGAAATCTTCCGCTGGAATCGAGGTGGCGCGGATGACTTCGGCGATCAGGTAATGATAAGTCAGAAGTTCATCGATTCCCCAGAGCAGGAGTCCATCGAACGCCGGTGGATACAAATGGGTGTGCATATCAAAAATCGGCGTTTCATCGACGGCCTTCTGAACGGCGAGTTCAAGACGCGAAAACGGTATCGGCATAGTGACGCTCCCCAATGATCAGTCGCTGAATGTTCAGGCATTATAAAAAAAAGACGGGCAAAGTGAAAACCCTCTGAATAACAAAAAAACGGCGGAACCAGCGAGTCATGCGACCGGCGGTTCCGCCTGAATCAATGGGGTAGGTCTGAAATCCTACGGGGAAGTAGGTTCCTGGTTTCGGTTTTGAAGACTTCAGTCGATGGATTCACACGATGAAGATCAATCGATCCACTGGACGTCTCTGGGTTTACGCGGGCCCAAGCGGATGGGGCATCCACGCATGCGCAGATATTGTTCGAATCGCGCTAATGAATCACGTCCATTTGAATTCGTCTGGCTGGCGGCCGTTTGAGAACAGGGCTTTGTTTTTTTTCGTTCGTTGGGGTTGTCGGTCATTTTGATCGGCCTCCCAATCCGTGGTTTCACCTGATTTCTTATACTCACTCATCGCGTCTCGCGGCCGTCTTACTAAACAATACGTTTAACCCCTGCCCGAATTTTCATTTTTTTTTATTTTTTTATTTTGAATACCAGAACGCCATTTGAATTGAACGCAGCGGCGTTTGATTCAAGAGAATAAAGTAGGCTACAATCCGTTCAATCGATTCAGGGGAAAACGGTTTCATGTCCGATTCGCCAGACCTCATTCACGATCGCTGGACTCAGGCTCAGAACGATCCGCTCGAATCCGATTCATCAAGCCAAGCGCCGTGGATCACACCGGCGCGAATTCACTTTGTGATTGCGGCGTTGATCTATTTCCCATTCGCGTGGAGCGTCACACGCGGAACCAACAGCGTCCCGTCATTTACGTGGAGCTGGGTCTATGGAATCGACGAGTTTAAGACCATCTGCGACTCATGGGCGCAACTGGGAGTATTTTTTCGAGATCTGCGAGTCCCCATCCCCACGCCGATCGTTTCGCTGGAGATTCTCTCGTACTGGCTGACCGGCGATTTTACACTGGCGACAACCTGGCTCTATCAGATCGTTTTGATCGCCGCGTTCTTCATGCCGGTGATCGTATTTCGGCGCGGCGCCGCGGGCGTATGGTGGACGCTGGCGCAATCAATGGTTTTTTTATGGGGAGCGGCGAAGATTCACCCGCTGAACCCCCAACTTTACGATCTGTGGGTTCCGTTATGTTTTCTGATCTACCTCTGGCTGCAACGGATGGCGGCGCGCGGAGGCGGAGCGTCGTCATGGAGACTGATGCTTTGCGCGGGAGCGGGTTTCTTTTTAAGCATGGCGGAACTGGCGCGGCCCTTCATCTTCCCCATGCTGATCTTTCTCATCCCGATGAGCTTGATTGGCTTGCGTGAATTGCGCTGGAAGGGCGCGCTGTGTTTTCTGCTGCCGCTGATCGTATTCAGCGGAGGCTGGCACGCGAAATTGTTCATCGCGAACGACGGGCAGGTGCTTTCCACCAACAACAGCGGATTTAACCTGCGGCGTTCATGGCGGCCGGTGGTTCCCCTCCCCGAAGCCAAGGTTGAGTTGCACGATGGCTGGAAGATGTATAACAACCCCGAGCACATCCACGTATCGAACGAGTTAAAGAAAAAAATCTTTTCATTCGCCATCCGGCATCCTTTTATCAGCGCGAAGCACGTCAGCGACCGGCTTTGCGAGTTATTCGAGCCAATGACGAATGACGTCATCATGCCGCTGCAACGCGGCATCGCCAAACCGTTGCCTGACAACCATCCCTGGCTGCCGGTTTATATTCTGTTCGTCCGGTTGTCGGGTTTGCTGCTTTTGTTTTATCTGGTCGTTTCCGTGAAAACGGTTGCAATGGAACGCGACTGGAGGCGGCTGGGGTCCGAAGAAATCATCCTGTTGCTGTTTACTTCGCTCTCCGCGCTATTACTGGCGGCGGGCGAATCGGGCGAGGACTACCGTTTCATCATTTCCATTCTTCCCTGCCTCGCCGCGATCCGTCCAGCGGCGCTCCATCAGCCCAGCCCCCGTATGCGGCGCGTGTTGAACGGCGTCACGCCCGCGCTCGTCATCCTGTTTCTGATCACCTGCGTCGCGATCAGGGCGGAATGGGATCGAACGTGCGGATTTCTGCTTGAAGATCAGAACGCGGCGCTCACGGCGCAAGTCCACGTCAGTTCCGCGTACGGTGGAGCAAGCGGAGGGCTGAACGACGGCATTGTCGGGGGGCACCCCGGCGACACCCGGCTGGAGTGGATATCTCAGGGACAAGGCGCGGGCGCGTGGGCGGAGCTGCAATGGCCGGAACCACAACGCATCGACCGGGTGCTTTTATATGACCGCCCCAATGAAGAAGACCAGGTCCTCGGCGGGCTGCTGATACTCGACGGGACGCAAACGATTCCCTTCGGCGCGCTGATGGATACGGCGGAAGTTCCCAATGAAATCTGGTTTCCCCCGCGAAACGTGAGCATGATTCGAGCCGAAGTCACCCAGGTCAAACCAAGAAGCCCCAACATCGGTTTCGCTGAAATCGCCGCGATGCGCGCGCAAGAGACGCCGTTGTTTACCGCCGCCTCTCGGGGTCAACTCCCCTCGGCCAGCGCCAACCTGGCGCCGATCGCGAATGCGACCGCGAGCACCACGTTCAGCGGGTACGCCCCGGAGGGCGCCATCGACGGGTCGATCGGCGGCGAGCCGGACCACATTGAGCGCGAATGGGCCAGCGCGGGTGAAAGCGCGGGCGCATGGCTGCGGCTCGATTGGCGCGAGCCCGTCACCGCCAACCGCGTTTTGCTGTTCGACCGCCCCAACGATCAGGATCAGGTTAAACACGGTTACATTCTTCTTGATGGGCGAATCCAGATTCCATTCGGCGAACTGCCAGACGACGCCAGCGCAGGCGTTGAAATCCGTTTCGCGCCAAGATCGATCGCCACGCTGACCGTGATCATCGATGAAGTGAAACCGGGCGGCCCGAATACCGGGTTGTCCGAAGTCGCCGTATATCGAGAGTAAAGTCCGTTCTCCTGAATTTTTCATATCGTTCGAGTTTGGTTCCATTTCGTTCAGCGTCTATTTTTTGCGTCTCATGAAAAATACGCATTGCTTCTCGCGCCCGCGTTTTGATACCATGCTCTTATCAGTCCAAGGCATGAGACATCAATCGCAGGAGCATTCAGGACATGAAACGCATCCTCATTACGTTGTTCAGCGCATTTCTCGCCACTCTCTCCGTTTATTCCGCACAGAATCCTGGAGACATTCACACCACGACGCTGGATGAAGTCAAAAGCCGGTTCGCCGATCCGCCCGCCGCGTTTCGCCCCGCCCCGCTGTGGGTGTGGAATGACGACATGCAGGAAGACGAAATCTCGCGCCAGCTGGATGAACTGAAAGCGGGAGGATTCGGCGGGGTGTTCGTCCATCCGCGCCCCGGGCTGATCACGCCGTATCTATCGGATCGCTGGCTCGAATTATGGCGCCACACCGCACTGGAAGCACAAAAGCGCGGCATGGTGACCTACATTTATGATGAAAACAGTTATCCGTCCGGCTTCGCGGGAGGATTCGTGCCCGACCAGATGCCCGACGCGGCGCAACTCTCACTGGAAAAGAAAGAGTTCGCGCCGGATCAAACGGATCAGATCAAGATCAGCCGGGATGTCATCGCGTTATATCGCGTCACGGATGAATCGACCGGCGCATTCGAGCGCGTCCCGCTGCCTCCGATGAATGACGACGCGGCCGCGTCGCAGCTCAAATTGCCGAACGGACGCTACATTTTGTACTCACAACGCGCCGGAGGGCCATCGCCATGGTACGGCGGCAAGACGTTCGTCGATCTGATGCGTCCCGACGTAACAAAACGATTTCTCGACATAACATTCGGCGCATACGATCGGGTTCTGTCAGGTCTGTACGGCTCGGACGTGCTGGCCAGTTTCACCGACGAACCTCAAGTAGCGGGCGCGTGGTCGACGATGATTCCCGAGGCGTTCAAGGCGCGCTGGGGATACGACATTCTCGACAATCTGCCCTCGCTGCACGCCGACGTGGGCGACTGGCGGCGGGTTCGCAACGATTATTCGGCGACAATTCTTCAACTCTTCATGAACAATTTCGCCAAACCGTATTCCGAAGCCTGCGAAGAGCGCGGCATCGCGTTCACCGGCCACGTATGGGAACACGGCTGGCCGCATCTCAACCACAACCCCGACATCATGAGTTTTTATTCATGGCAGGACTGGCCCGGCATCGATTGCCTGATGAATCAATACAGCGAATCGGCCAACGCCCAGTTCGGCAACTACCGGTCAAACCGGGAGCTCGACAGCATCGCCAATCAGTTGGGAAAGGTGCGCCGCCTGTGTGAAACCTATGGCGCGGGCGGATGGGACCTCACGCTCGAAGACGTGAAACGGATCGGCGATCATCTGCTGGCCGGGGGGATCAATCTGATCAACCCCCATCTCAGCTACTACACCATCCGAGGGGCGCGCAAACGCGATCATCCGCAATCGTTTTCATATCACGAACCGTACTGGGAAGCGTTTCACATACCGATGGATTACCTGGGGCGGCTGTCGTGGTCGCTGGCGGGTGGCGAATCGGATAACCCCATTCTCGTCATCGAACCCACCGTCACCATGTGGATGTACAACTGGAGCCCCACGCAAAACGATACGCTGAGCCGCCTGGGTGAAGCGTTTCAGCAATATATCACGCGGCTAGGCGCGGAAGGGGTCGCCTTCGACCTGGGCAGCGAACCCGTCATGGCCGACCACGCCAGCGTGAAAAACGGTGAGTTGATCGTCGGAGAACGGGCGTACAAGGCAGTGATTCTTCCACCCGGCCTGGAGGGATTGCAAGATTCGACGGTGAAACTGCTCATCGAATACGTGAAACAGGATGGAACCATCGTCAGCCTCGCCGGAACGCCCGCCTACGTCGACGGCCGGACAAGCGACGCGCCTCAAGAGATTAAAAAGGCGGCGGGAAAGCGCTGGATCGAAGGCGACCTTTCAACCGATGACCTGGCAAAGCGCTGGAGCAATGGCGGCGTCTTCATCTCGGCGCAACCGCCGAGCGACGGGCGCGTTTATCATTACGTCAGGACGTTCAATGATGGCAAACTGGTATTCGTCATCAATACCAGCCTGACTGAATCAGCCTCCGCCGCACTTGACGCCGAGGGCGCACGCTCCGAGCAATGGAACGCCGTCACTGGATCGATTGAAGGCATGAACTCTCAACACGATGGCGGTCGAGTTCGCTGGGAAGTCTCTCTGCCGCCCGCCGGAAGCGCGCTGTTCGCGGTCTATACGAAACCGGACGGCAACGCCGCGCCTGAACCTGAAGCGCTGCCCGCGATCGTGAAGGAAATCGCTCCAGATGGAGAGATGAGCGCCTCACTCGACGCGCCCAACGTCTTGACTCTCGATTACGTCGACCTCGTATTAAACGGCGAGACCACGGAAGGCCTGTACTTCTACGACGCACAGACGCGCATCTATCAGGCGCATGGATTCGACCGAAATCCATGGGACAACGCGGTTCAGTTCAAAGACGAAATCATTCAGAAAGATCATTTCGCCGATGATTCAGGATTCGAGCTGCGCTATCCGTTCACGCTGGAAGGGTTCTCGACGCCGCCCGCGTTGCGAATCGTGATCGAACGCGGGGGGCAATACGAAGTCTCCATCAACGGGCATACGATCGAGCCGCAAGAGGGTGAATACTGGCTTGACCGGTCGTTCTCCGTATACGACATCGAGCCGCAATGGCTGAAAGCAGGCCGGAACGTGGTTTCGACCGTCGCCAAGCCTTTTTCGCTGTTCATGGAACCGGAAGCGATTTACGTGCTGGGCGATTTCGATCTGAACTCAAGCGGCAAGGGATTCACTATCGCGCCATCCACGCCTCTGCACCTGGGCGCGTGGAACCAGCAAGGCAAACCGTTTTATTCGGATAAAGCAACGTATACCCAAACCTTCACTCTCAAGCCGGGTGAAAGCCAGCGCTTCGCGGTCGAACTGATAAACTGGCTGGGAACCGCCGCGCGCGTAGACGTGAATGGCAAGTTGGCGGGATACATTCTCTGGAAGCCCTGGCGAATCGACACTACCCCGCTGATGAAAGCGGGAGACAATACCGTCAACGTTACGATTTTCGGCGGGCTTAAAAACGTTCTGGGGCCGCATCACGCGGGGAAACTGCGCGGCTCGGCGTGGCCGGGATCGTTCTGGCAACATCCCAAGGACGGACAACCGGCGGGTGAAGCGTACGATTTCATGGAGTACGGCATGATGGAGCCGTTCGTTTTATCAGCCAGTGGTGAATAACGCCGGAATTTCATACTGATGGATACGCCCCATTCCCGAGCCGGGGATGGGGCGTAATTTCTGGCGTATCGGGAGAGTTTTTCTCTTTGACTCAGGCGGCGCGGTTTTTTGACGCCACGGCCAATTCCATAATCGATTCCTGCGTGGCGCCGGCCGCGTTCATCTCGCCGACCAGCCGGCCTTCGCTCATCACAAGGATGCGATCGGCCATGCCCAGCACCTCGGGCAATTCGGATGAAATCATGAGAATCGCCGCGCCGCGCCGCAGCAGTTCGTTCATCAACAGGTAAATTTCACGTTTGGCGCCGACGTCGACTCCGCGCGTGGGTTCATCGAAAATAAAGAGTTCGGCGTTGGCCAGCATCCACTTGGCGAGGACCACTTTCTGCTGGTTGCCGCCCGAAAGCGCACTGGCCGCGACTTCGGCGCTGGGCGCCTTGATGCGCAGGCCGCTCATCTGCTCGCCGACGGCGGCGTTTTCGTGTGCGCGCCGGATGAACAGCGCGTTGCTGAAACGCTCCAGCGTGGGCAACGTCGCGTTTTCGCGAATCTTCATACCGAGCACCAGCCCCTGCCCTTTGCGGTCTTCGGTCAGCAGGCAGATTCCCCGCCGGATGGCCTCGCGCGGGTTGCGCAACGATACGCGCTCGTCTTTGAGATAAACGCACCCCGATTCGGGGCGATCGGCGGCGAAGATCATGCGGGCGGTTTCGGTACGCCCCGCGCCCACCAGCCCGGTCAACGCGGCCACTTCGCCGCGCCGCACTGAAAACGAGACGTCTTTTACGAAGCCGCGCGTCAGGCCCTCGACCCGCAGCAGTTCTTCGCCGGGCTCAAAGCGTTCTTTGGGGAACTCATCCGTGATCTTGCGGCCCACCATTTTTTCGATCACGCTCTCGCGGCTCATCTCCGAAACCGGCCAGGTTCCAATCCATTCGCCGTCGCGCAGAACGGTCAGCCGGTCGCAGATTTCAAAGATCTCCTCCAGGCGGTGGGAGATATAAATCACGCTGACTCCACGCGACTTCAGGCCGCGAATTAACTGAAACAGGTTCCGCATTTCGTGGGTGGTCAACGCGGCGGAAGGTTCATCCATCGCGATGACACGGGCGTTGATCGACAGCGCCTTGGCGATTTCAACCATCTGTTGCTGAGCCACCGACAGGCTGCTGACCGGCGCGCGCGGATCGACCTGGGCGCCGAGCCCATCGAGCAATTCACTGGCGAGTCGTCGCTGTTCGGCGAAGCGCACGAATCCCATCCGCACCGGTTCTCGGCCCAGAAATATGTTTTCCGCCGCGTTGAGATGAGGGACCAGGTTGAATTCCTGATAGATGAGCGAGACGCCCGCTTCGCGCGCGCGGAGAGGCGAGTCGATGACAACCGGTTCGCCGCCGATTTCGATCTCACCGGAATCGGCTCGTTCGGCGCCGGCGAGAATTTTCATCAAGGTCGATTTGCCCGCTCCATTCTCGCCCACCAGCGCGTGGACTTCTCCCTC
This sequence comes from bacterium, assembly GCA_016125385.1. Lineage (GTDB taxonomy): Bacteria > Hinthialibacterota > Hinthialibacteria > Hinthialibacterales > Hinthialibacteraceae > WGLV01. Next base: position 78,677 of record WGLV01000022.1, on the reverse strand, counting down.
GGCCAGTTCAAGCGAGACGTTTTTCAACGCCTGGACGCCGGGATACGCCTTGCTGATGTTTGTCATCCGCAGGGTTTGCGTCATGGTTCCTCGCAGCAGATATCGAATTGGTTTCGTGTTGAGATGAGCATTGATGGGACGTGAATCACTTTACTGAATCCGGCGGGCGATGTCGAGTTGGAAGCCCCCAAAGCCCGGCGGTCTGATGGAGCATGATCCGCAGTATCACATAATTCACTTTCCTCCAGAAAATCTCACCTAATTGATCAATCAAGCAACATTGGATACGAAATTAGCCAGGGCTGAACTTAGTAAAGAAGAAAGTTTTATAGAATTTCATTGGAATTTGCCCGATTTTTTCTTGACTATATGGTCATACGCGCTATTATTAGTTATAATTTTAACTAATAGTTAGATTATAATTTATCTTTCGCGCTCTTGCTTTTTACGTAGCGCGAATTTCAGCCAGCGAGGTGTTCTCCAATGCGCTACTTACACTTTTGCGATTGCGGTCCTCTCGATCATTGCGGCCAGCCGGTAGTGCATTACGTTTGCAGCCATTGCGGCGCGGAGTACATCGGCGCTGACTGCGACGTAACCCGGCCCCTGCCTGTATTCATGAACGACTCCGGCGAACAAGTCTGCCGCGCGTGCAGCCAGAAACTGGTCAAGATTCATCAACACGCTTCGTCGTTCTAGCCGCGCCTTGAGCAAAGACCGGCACACAGATCGGGCGGATGCGCCTCCGCCGAGAAAGACCGAGACGCGGGCTACAAGCGATAATAGCCCCGTTTCATTCAGCTGTTTACATGAATCGTTACATCCCAAAATTCATTGATAGCTAAAAAACGATCTAACGATGATTAAAGAAGTATTAATTATGCAACCAATGACTTCCAGCTTCGATTCAATTCTCTCGGCATTGTAAAAATTCTATTTTCACAGGCCGGGATATTGATATTCCATCTCATCGACTGTCAGGAGTAACAAGTATGCACATCGTGGTTTGCGTCAAAATGGTTCCTGACACCACGCTGGTTCAGATCGACCCCAAGACGAACACGTTGGTTCGCGAAGGGGTTCCGTTTATCACCAACCCCTTCGATACGCACGCGGTGGAAGAAGCGTTACGGCTCAAAGACCGCTACGGCGGAAAGGTCACCGCGCTTTCGATGGGGCCTCCCGCCGCGGAAATGGTATTGCGCCGCGCGCTGGCGCTGGGCGCGGACGAGGCGGTTCTCCTCTCCGACCGGGCGTTCGGCGGGGCGGACACGCTGGCGACCAGCAAGGTGCTTTCCGAGGCCATCCGCCGGATTCATGAAAACGAGCCCGTCGACCTGGTATTCTGCGGTTTGCAGACCATCGACGGCGACACCGCCCAGGTCGGCCCCGGCGTCGCCTGCCGGCTTGGCTTCACCCAGTTGACGCTGGTGGATCATATCTACGAAGTCAACCAGCGGGAAAGTTATATCGAAGTGCGCCGCAAGCTGGAAGGCGCATTCGAGCGCGTTCAGGCGCGCATGCCCGCGCTGATCACCACCACGCGGGAGATCAATACGCCGCGGTATCCCACCGTACCCGGCCGCCTGCAGGCGGCGTCGCGCGCCCTGCCCGTCTGGTCGAACGACGTAATGAAGCTGGAGCGCGCCGAGATCGGCCTGCAGGGTTCGCCCACCAACGTCCGCCGCATATTCGCCCCGCAACGGGAGAAAGGCGAGATCATCAATGGACTGAATGGAGCGCACCTGACCGCCGCCGACTGCATGCTGAACAAGCTGTATGAGTGGGATATTTTGAACGCGGACTGAGAGGAATCTCATCATGAGCGAAACAAGACGGAAAAAACCTCGCGGTAAAGCCCGCCTCATTGAGGGAAAGTGCATCGCCTGCGGCGACCGCTGTCAGGCGTCGTGCCCGTTCGACGCCGTTGAAATGAGCGACGGCGAGCCGGTGTTCATTCTGACGAAATGCAACGGATGCGGCAAATGCGTCAAAATCTGCCCCTCCGAGGCGATTGAACTGATTTACACGCCCGACGAACAGAAGATTCTGGACGAGTACAGCAGAAAGAATGAACCCGCCGAGATCGAATCCAAGGCGGATTCGGCGTGGAAACACGTCTGGGTCTTCGTCGAACAGACGGAGGGCGAAGCGCATCCGGTTTCGTGGGAACTGCTGGGCGTCGGCCGTCAACTGGCGGACGACCTCGGCGTGGAGCTGGCGGCGTTCATTCTCGGCGACGACGTGGGACATCTCGCACACGAGGCGTTCGGCTACGGCGCGGACCGGGTCTATCTGATCGACGACCCGATTCTGAGCCGCTACCGCACTCGCGCCTATCTGGAAGCCGGGTTGCTGCTGATTCGCAAATACAAGCCGGAAATCGTGCTGATGGGCGCCACCGGGCTGGGCCGCGACCTGGCAGGCGCTCTCGCCACCGAGTTGCGCACCGGGCTCACCGCCGATTGCACCGGCCTCTCGATCAGCTTGGCCGACCGCCTTCTCGAACAGACCCGCCCGGCGTTCGGCGGCAACATCATGGCCACCATTCTGAGCGAGACCGCACGACCGCAAATGGCGTCGGTGAGGCCGCACGTCATGCCCAAACCCGCCTTTAACGGCGAACGGCGCGGCCCGGTCATTCAGGAGACGCTATCGATTTCCGAAGACGACATCCCGACGCGGATCGTGGAAATCATCCGCGAGAAATCGGATTCGACCGTTAATCTGGCGGGCGCGCACGTGATCGTCAGCGGCGGGCGCGGCATGAAAGGCCCCGAGCATTTCTGGATGATCCGCGAACTGGCTGAACTGCTGGGCGGCGTGGTGGGTTGTTCGCGCAGCGTGGTCGACGCGGGGTGGCTGCCCTACGCGCATCAGGTCGGGCAGACCGGCAAGACGGTCAAGCCCAAGCTATACATCGCCTGCGGCATCTCCGGCGCGATTCAACACCTGGTCGGGATGCAGAACTCGGATTACATCATCGCCATCAATAAAGATAAAAACGCGCCGATCTTCGACGTGGCGCATCTCGGCATCGTCGGCGACGTTTTTGACGTGCTGCCCGCCATCATCGAAAAGACGCGCGCCAGCCTGAACGCGCCCGCCGAGCTCGAACAAACCGCCGTGGGAATGGAGCCGTAATCATGCCCTGGAGCCGAATCATCTTCACCGTACTTTTCATCGCGTCGATCGGCTTGTTTCTGTTCAACGTCTACCGGCTGATCGCCATGCTCTGCCTGGGCCGGTGGGAAAACCGTTTCGACCATCTGTTGGCACGCCTGAAGGGCGTTCTGCTGTTCGTTTTCGGCCAGAAGCGCGTGGTGCGCCGGGCGTTCGGGGTCAATCACTTTTTCATCTTCTGGGGATTCATGATTCTGCTGGGAATGAACAGCGAGTTTCTCATCCAGGGGGTGTTCCCCGAATTTTCACTGCGCTTTCTGGGGCGCGTTCCCTATGGCGCGTTACTATTCGCCACGGACATCATGTCGGTGGTTGTTCTGGCGGCGGTAGCCCTCGCGGTCATGCGGCGGATCGCGTTCCGCCCCAAGTATATTGAGGCCAGCCGCGACGCATTTCTCATTCTCGGTTTGATCGCCATGCTGATGGTCGCGTATTTCGGGGTTCACGCCGCCGAGATCGCGCTGGGCGAAACCGACATGGGAGGCTGGATGCCGGTTTCAGGGGCTCTGGCGGGAGCATTCGCCACTTCCACGCCGGAGAAGATTCACCGATCGCTGAACGCGAGCTGGTGGGTGCATGCGCTGGCGCTGCTGGCGTTTCTCAATTACCTGCCCTACAGCAAACACCTGCACGTGCTGACCGCGATTCCCAACGTGTTTTTCAGGCGAATCGACCCGGTTTCCGTCCCCCCCCGCCTGAAGTTTGAACTCGGCCAGGATTTTGGAGTTTCCAAGGTGACGCAATTCACCTGGAAGCAACTGCTCGACTTCATGGCCTGCACCGAATGCGGGCGTTGCGAGGATTCATGCCCCGCGCACGGCACGGGAAAAGACCTGTCGCCGAAAGAGATGGTCCATCGCGGCAAGCTGAACCTGTTTATCAACGGCGGGAGCCTTCTCAACAGCCGCCCGATCGATACGCTGGCGGGAGCGCCTCGCGAAGCCAGTATGGTCAAGCCACTGATCGACGGGACGGCGGAAAGCATTCCAGAGAAAGACGTCTGGTCGTGCGCCACGTGCGGCGTCTGTATGGAGGAGTGTCCCGTCTTTATCGAACACGCGCCCAAGACGCTGGAGATGCGGCGTCATCTGGTGATGGAAAAAGCCGAGTTTCCAGAAGAGCTGCTGAGTTTGTTCAATAACATGGAACAGCGCTTCAATCCGTGGGGCATCGCGCCCACCGATCGCGCCAAGTGGGCGCAGGATCTCGACATCCACATCGTGAAAGAAGACGCGCCGGCCGATTATCTCTTCTTCGTTGGATGCTCGGGCGCCTACGACTCGCGAGCACGCGGCATCGCGCTGGCGATGGCGAAGATTCTCGATCGGGCCGGGCTGTCGTGGGGAATCCTCGGCACGGAGGAAAAATGCTGCGGCGATTCATTACGGCGCCTGGGCAATGAATACGTGTTCGACCAGATCGCGCAGGCTAACGTGGCGCAATTTAAAAAACTGGGGATCACCAAGGTCGTCACGCATTGTCCGCACTGCTACACCACGCTGAAAAACGATTACCGCGCCTACGGCGCCGAGTTTGAGGTGATCCATCACAGCGAACTGATCGAAAGGCTTATCGCGGAAGGCAAGCTGCCGGTTCACGCCAGGGCGAACGGGCGCGTCGTCTACCACGATTCATGCTACCTCGGGCGGCACAACGGGCTGTACGACGCGCCGCGTCATTGCGTGGAAGCCGTCAGCGGTCAGGCGCCCGCCGAGATGGAGCGTTCGCACGGAAGAGCCTTCTGCTGCGGCGCCGGCGGAGGCCGGATGTGGCTTGAAGAAACCGAAGGCAAGCGCATCAACATCGACCGCACCGAACAGGCGCTGAAACAGAACCCGGCGGCGATCGCCTCCGCCTGCCCCTTCTGCATGACCATGCTGGAAGACGGGCTGAAAGACCTCGGCAAGGACGGAGATGTTAAAGTCAAAGATATCGCCGAACTGGTTGCGGATGCGATTGAATAACCCGTACAATCAAGTTGACAAAAAGCCCAATCCTTCATCTGGATTGGGCTTTTTTATATCGGCGTCTGATGATTGACGCTATTTGCGCATCTCCAGCCAGATACCATAAAGAACGCCTTCACTGCCGGGCGGTTGCGGGCAATGAATGGTGAATGACTTCACCCCGATATCCGCCATCACGCGCTCTAATTCCACTCTGGTTTCTTCCACCGTATATTTCGGGAACGAGTTTTTCTTTATTGACTGAGCCTCTCTCACCGAACGCGCTACCTCAACCGGCAGGTTTGGGCTGAAGCCACGCCCGATATACGCCACACCGCCGGGTTTGAGAACTCGATACGCCTCGGCGAAAGCCACGCGCCAATCTTTCCAGAAGGGAAACGATCCGCGCGACACAATGACGTCAGCGTACCCGTCTTTAAAGGGTAAATCGTGGACATCAGCCTGAAGAGCGGTCACGCGGCTGGGGAGACCGGCTTCCAACGCGCGCTGATAACAGGCGGCGAACGATTCCGGGTCGATATCCACGTTGATCCAGTACATGGAAGGGGTGCGCCGGGCGAGTTCGATCACCAGGTCGCCTTTTCCACCGCCGAGGTCCAGTCCGACGCCGTTTTTGTCACTCAGGCAAAAGGAATCGACGATAAAATCAGCCAGTGGGGCATACACGGGTGTTAAAACGGAGACCGGCGCGGCTGGTTTGAGATTTTGCGCGTTTATGGCAATGGAGAATATGATGAATGCAAACAAGAGCAGGAGGCGAGATATCGTGCGGATCATGGTGGTTCTCCCGGAGGGCGAATCGAAGAAATAACGTATTGATGAAATTTTTATACGATTCGGCGTTTCATCACAAGCGTTCGTTCGTTTTTTCGATTAAGGAAAACTTTTACCGGTTCCTGGCCGCGCGAAGTTTTCATCACCTCTCTGGCCTCAAACGTTCCGTCAAATCTATCATAGTCTTTGGATTTTCTTCTTTTTTGATTCACAGGGAGATCATGTAATAAAGCCTGAACGATCATCCGGTATTGATTAAACGGACCTGACACGGTCTGAAGCGCTCTCGCTCAATGTTCACGCCGATCGACGCTGGAGGCACTCGCCATGTGGAACGCCAAACGCCTGTTTCAACTAACCGCCGCCGCCGCGCTGTTCATCGCGCTGGCGGTTTTCGCCGCAACCCGTCAGACCAATGACGATTTTACCCAACGCGGCGAAGGCATGCTCAACGTCGTCGGTCATATTCCACTGGATGGACGTCTGCTCAAAGATCAAATCGTGTTCTTCTTCGACGCCGCGCTTGCCGGGCTTCCGCCCCAGCCCGGCGAAAAGGCGCCGCTGTCGTTCGATCCTCTGCTGGAAGGAGAATACGAATACGGCCCCAACCGCATCGTTTTTTATCCACGTTCGGTTCCCAACCAGACGGAATTTCACATCACGCTGAACCCGAATCTGAAATCGGTGAACGGCGCGCCGCTGAACCCAAAGCAGACGCAATACGTTTTTTCCAACACGGCGTTTTTCGCCGAGCGCTTCTGGACGATTGAAGATAACGATGAAGGACGCGTCGATTTTGGCCTGCTGTTCACCCTGCCTCCATCCGTCAAATCAGTGCGGGAACACCTCATCGTTAAAGCAGCCAATGGAAACATCGTCTCGGCCTCGGTGGAACGAACTGGCGAGAAGACGCTACGCGTCTCGATTCCGGGCGACGTTCAGTTTCCGGTCAGCGTCACGCTGTCGGAAGAAACGCTGAACGAGACCGGCCAGTATCATCTGACCATCAAAGGTGAATGGAAATATCCACAGGACGCCGAATTACAAGTCACTCAATTGAACTGGATCGACGTGAACCCGGATGAGCAACGCATCGCCATCAATTTTAATACGCAGGTAAACGCGGACGATTTGAGCAAAAATCTAACGGTGACCAACGGCGCCACGAATGAAGAACTGGAATCGGAAATCACATCGGAAGGATGGCGCGATTCGCACGAAGTTCTCATTCATGCGCCGGACCCCGGAGACATCCAGGTTCGGGTGAATATCGATCAAGCATTAACAGGGCGGCGTCATACCCAGTTAGCGCGTTCGTATCATGGAACGCTCCGTAATCGCGCCCAGTCGCTCGCGCTGGCGTACAATTACTGGAATTTCAGAGGAGAAGAAGGTCAATCGTTGTATCTGCGATTCAACCAGCCCGTGTTTCAAGACACGAAGATCGAAGACTGGAAGCCATTTATTACCATCGACCCGGAACTGCCCAACATGGAACTGGCCGGCAACGATCCCTATTCCATTGAGATAATGGGAGACTGGCGGGAGCAGCAACAGTATTACGTCACGATTGAGAAAAACGCGCCAACATCGGCGAGCGCGACGCTGGATAATCCATTGCGATTTTCGGTCACCGTCGACCAGACGCCTGAATGGCTGGGTTTCGGGTATGACAGCGATTATTTCATCCCGCGGCAGGCGAACGCGGGGCTGCCTCTGTTGTCGCGCCACACGCAATCGGCTTCAGTGCAACTCTACCGGCTGTTCCCCAACAACGCGGCAGTCGCACTGGACGCGTTTAACAACGGTCAGGGCGGCGACTATTTCAACAGCCGATGGTGTGAACTGATCACGGATAAAAAAGTGACGCTGCCCGGCGGGCCGGGTCTGCACAAAACCCTGCTGGCGCTGGACGACTACGTCCCGTCAGACCGGCGCGGCGTGTTCTGCATGCAGGCCAGCGGAGAAAACTACTCTCAAGCATCGAAGATCATCATCTATACCGACATGGGCCTGCTGGCCCATTGGACGCAGCACGAACTGGCCGTGTTCGTTCACGATCTCGCCTCACTGTCGCCCCTGGCCAACGCCAAAGTAACATTGTATTCCGACAAAAATCAGGTACTGGCGGAAGGGCGCTCGGACCGGGAAGGCATCGTCTTTCTCAGCGACTGGAAGCAGGGGCTCGGGCAGCCCCGGCTGGTGGTGGCGGAAAACGCACAGGACTACGCCATTCTCGAACTTTCGGACCGGCAAGAAGGCGCTGAAGCCATCGACTCGAACCTCGCGCATTACGACAGCGGGGCCTACGACGCTTTTCTTTACGCCGATCGCGAACTCTACCGCCCCGGCGAAACCGCGCACCTGCGCTGGATCGTCAAAAAACAGAACGGAGAACCGGTCGCCAATATTCCATTGCAACTAGTGATTCAAAAGCCCAACGGGAACGAACTGTCACGCCAGGCGGTCACACTGTCGGACCTGGGTACAGGGGGACTCGATTTTGAATCGCAGGGTTCGTATCCAACCGGGCGATACACGGCGCAACTGATCGTACCCGGCGGCGCCGCGCCGATCGGAACCTACGTCTTCAGCCTGGAAGAGTTCGTCCCCAATCGCATCAAGGCCGACGTCTCCGTCTCCGAATCTCCCTGGATCGCGGGCCGTGAATACAACGTGGCGGTCAAGGCGGAACATCTGTTTGGCGCGCCCGCCTCGGACCGCAAGTGTGAAGCCGTGATTTATTTTCAACGAGGATTCAAGAGCGTACGCTGGTCTGATTTCCACTTCGACAACGATTCGACCTACACGCCGGAGTCGTATTCACTCGGCGAAGCCAAGTCGGATGAAACCGGATCGGCGACGTTTACCTATACCTACACGCCCGACGCCAAGACGACGTTTCCCCTGCGCGCCAGCGTGGTGGGACGCGTGTATGAAATGGGCGGACGTCCCGTGCAGAACAGCCGGAGCGTATCCGTGCTGCCCGCCGGGGTCATGCTCGGAGTCAACGTCAGCAGCGACGTACCCGATTCAATCAACGTGAAAGCAGCCGCGATTCAGCCCGATGAATCGCCCGCCTCGCTCGATTCGGTGTTGATCACGCTTGAAAAACAGACGTGGAGTTATTACATCAGGCGATTTTACGGAACCAACGAACCCAACTGGACGCCGGAGTATTCGGAGATTCAAACCATCGAAGCGCCATTGAAAGACGGCGTGGGCGAGGCCAGTTTTCACATCGACCATTACGGTTATTACCGCGTGCGGGTTCACAGCCCCGAAACGCAGCAATTCTGTACGCAATCGTTTTATTCATACGGACGCGGTTTGCAGAAGAGCGATTCCGCCCAGCCCCGGCTGATTCAGATCAAAGCCGACCAGCCGAAATACCAACCCGGCGACACGGCGGTGATCAGGCTTGAATCACCTTTCGATGGGCAGGGCTTTGTAATCGTACAGGGCGAAACCATCCGGGAAGTCATGCCGGTGAGCATACAGAACGGAACCGCCGAGTTTCAGCTGAATCTCACGGAAGACGACGCGCCCAACCTGTGGATCGAAGCCACCATCGCGCACTCGCTCGACCAGGCGCGCGAACGAACGTATCCCTACTCCAGCTTCGCGATGACCTCCATCGCGATAAAAGACCCCGCTCGACGGCTGGATGTTTCGTTCATCGATCCGCCGGAGGAGATCCGTCCGGAGACGGAAGTAAGCCTGACGCTGGAGACGCGCGACGCGGATCAGAACCCTGTCCCGGCCGAACTGACTCTCGCGGCGGTGGATGAAGGCGTTCATCTGATCACAAACTACGCCTCGCCCGATCCGTACGCCTGGTTCATGCGGCCGCGGCAGCCCGAATTTCATCGCGCGCACTATTACGACCGCATCGTGCTTAACGCGGAAAAATCGAGCCCCAGCGGCGGCATGTCGGAACGAGCGCTCGCCCTGCGCGCGTCGTCCGACCTCGAAAACTGGATCAAGCCGGTGGCGCTGTGGTCGGGCGTGGTACGGACTGATGAATCGGGCCGCGCGACGATTTCGATGAAACCACCCAAATTCAACGGGCGATTGCGTCTGGTCGCGGTGGCCGCCAGCGCGAACGCCAGCGGCGCGACGGACCGCGAATTATTCGTTCGGCAGCCTTACATGCTGCGCGCCAGCCTGCCCCGCTTTCTCTCCAGTGAAGACGCGGCGCGATGCCGGGCAGTCGTCTTCAACCAGAGCGACGCGCCCATCCGAGCCGTGTTGAAGTGGGAAACCAGCGGCGCGCTGCAAACCGCATCCGGCGAGAGCACGCTCGACGTTCCCGCACACGCGGAACGAAACGCCATCATTGAAATTCAGGCAGGGCGAAACAGCGGCGAGGGCGCCATCGAATGGACTCTGATCGCGAAGAACGAAAACGGCGAGGAGCTTGAGCGGTATAGCGAACGCATGGCGCTTCCGGTTCAGCCCAGCGCGGCGTACCAGTCGAAATATACGTTGCGCGTTTTGAACGCGGGCGAATCCATGAAGGTTGACAGCACCGGTTTCACCGCCAGCGACGATTTTGAGAGCACCATCGAGCTGGGCGCCAACCCCGCGCTGCAACTCAAGGAGGCGCTGGGTTACGTCATCGGGTATCCATACGGGTGCGTCGAGCAGACCACCTCGCGCCTGATGCCGCTCTATCTGCTGCGAAAGAACGAAGACCTGCTGGCGTCCGCGTATAAAGAGGCGATTCCGCTACAGCAATATATCCAGGCGGGAATCGACCGGTTGTTCGCCATGCAGACCGGATCGGGCGGACTGGGTTACTGGCCCGGCGCCACGGAGCCGAATCAATACGGTTCGGTTTACGCTTTACACTTTCTCACCCTGGTTGAAAAAGACCGCGAGTTTCAATTGCCCGCGCACAACCTTCAGGCGTTGAAGGATTACGTGCGTGGTCTGGCGAACGACTGGACGGACGATTCCATGACGAGCCGGTATCAGCGCGCCTATGCGCTGTTCGTCCTGGCGTGGGGCGGCGACCTCGACGCGATCAAGCAGATACCACGTTTCGACTCCATCGTTCTACCGCGCGCCGCGCGGTACATGCTCGGCGCCGCGCTGGCGGTGAATACGCAAGACATGGCGCGCGTCACCTCGTATCTGCAGAACACGCCATCCGAACCGTTCGACGCGGTCGAACAGGGCGGCGTATTGAACTCACCCATCCGCAACGAGGCGGTCGAACTGCTCGCGCTGGAAACCATGAAGGGAGACGCCCAGCGCCGCGCCGAACTCGCCCAAAACCTGATCGCCTATTTGAAGTCGAATCACTACGGCAATACGCAGGAGACCGCCTTCATCATCACCGCGCTGAGCGAATTTCTGAAAGGCATCGTATCCGACGCCAGTTCAGCGTCCGCGCGAATCGAACGCTCTGACGGCGTGAATGAAGAGTTACGTGGAGAGCACGTCTACAAGCAAACGCTGCATGGCCCCGGAGCCGCTTTCACCATCACGAACACGGGACAAGTCGATCTGTACGTCAACGCGGTGGCGCGCGGCGTTCCGACGAGCGTCTCGAAAGAGGCGGAGTCGCATGGGATCAGGCTGGCGCGCGATTTGTATTCAGCGCAATGGGAGCCAGCCGATCGCGGTGAATTCAACCAGGGCGACGGTTACATCATTGATCTGATCATTCAATGCGACGCCGCGTCGGAAAACGTGGTGATCGTCGATAAACTCGCGGCGGGATTCGAGGTTGAAAACCCGCGTCTGGACGCCGACGCGCTGCCCAGGGCTGAAAACGAAGACCGGCCGGGGGCCGCCGCGCCCTCGTACATGGACATCCGAGACGACCGCGTCGTACTGGCGTTCGACCGGCTCGAACAGGGAGTCCACCATTTCTATTACGCCGTGCGCGCGGTGACGCCAGGGCGGTATCAAATGCCTCCCTCGCAGGCGGAATGCATGTATGACGCGCGTGTTAATGGGCGCACCGCGATGGGCGAGATTGAAATCAACTGAGAATCAATGAGACCGGGGATGATTCAATGACGCGTATCGGTAAAGACATCGCCCGACAGTTTTATCAGGCCGCGCTTTTTGAAGCCCGGCTGCGCCGTGTTGCGCTGGGCGCCGCCGCGGCCTGCGCCGTCGCCGCCGTGGTATTCGCCTGTTCGCTCGAACTGATCTGGCCCATCCCGGTTCCCCGATCGGGCGAGCTGCTCGACCGAAACGGCAAAACGCTTTTCGCCTCGCTGAACCAGCGCGACGAATGGCTGATGGAGCGCGGTCTCGACCGAATCAGCCCTTATCTCGTCCAAGCGACCATCGCGGCGGAAGATCAGCGTTTTGAAAGTCATTTCGGCGTCGATCCCATCGCCGTCGCGCGCGCCGCCGCCAGCAACATCGCGCATCAGCGCGTCGTGTCCGGCGCTTCAACTCTGACCATGCAAGTGGTCAAAATCGCGGGGCTGCGGGCGGGCGTAACCTACAACAAAGCCGAGCAGGCCATGCTGGCGGTCAAGCTGCAAACCCGCGCCGGCAAGGACGATATTCTACGGCTCTATCTCAATCTCGCGCCTTACGGCGGCAACCTGATTGGATGCGAGGCGGCCTCACGGCGATATTTCAACAAGCCCGCCGCCGAACTCACCCTGCCCGAAGCCGCGTTGCTGGCGTCGCTGCCCAAGGCGCCGGCGCTATACTCGCCGCTCGACCACCCCGCCAGGGCGCGTGAACGCCGCAATTACGTACTGCAACGCATGCGCGACGAAGGCATGATCACGGATGCGCAGTACCGGTCCTCGATTGAAAGCCGACTGGGCGCGGGGCGCTATTCGTTTCCGAATCAGGCGCCTCATCTCGCCATGCGCGATCTCGACCGGCTGAGAGGCGGCGAAACGATCGTCTCCACGCTCGACGCATCGATTCAAACCCGGGCCGAACAACTCGCGAAGCAATGCGTGAAATCGTACGGCGCCGACGTGGAGAACGCGGCGGCGATCGTCATCGACGCGTCATCCGCCGAGGTGCTCGCGCTGGTTGGATCGGCCGATTTCTGGAACAACGCCATCGATGGTCAGGTCGACGTCACACAGTCGCCGCGTTCGCCGGGGTCCGCGCTGAAACCGTTCACCTACGCGCTCGCCATGGCCGAAAGCAAACTGTATCCCCATGAAACCCTGCTGGACGACGATTGGGATCGAGGACGGTATCATCCGGAAAATTTCAATCAGCGCTATGAAGGCGTTCTCGGCGCCGGCGAGGCGTTACGGCTTTCGCTGAACATTCCGGCCGTCACTGTACTGCAACGCACCGGGCTTCAGCCCCTGCATGCGTTTCTGCGGCGCGCCGGGCTATCGACGCTAACCCGCGACGCGGAATCGTATGGACTCGGCCTGACGCTGGGAGGCTGCGAGGTGAGGCTGGACGAACTGGCCGGGGCCTACGCCATGCTGGCCAATCTGGGCGAATGGCGGCCGCTGCGCTTTGAACGGAACGCCGGACCGCGCGTCTCGAACCGTCTATTGCCGCGCGGCGTGTGCGCCGAGTTATTCGACATGATGGAACAGCCGCTGCCGGGGGAAGAAAACCTGCGCGGCGTCAAGACGATCAACGCGCCGGAACGCGTCTGCTGGAAGACAGGGACCTCGGCGGGACGCCGCGACGCCTGGTCGTTCGTTTTCAACCGGCAATACGTGGTGGGCGTCTGGGTGGGCAATAACAGCGGGCGCTCGTCACGGCGGCTGGTCGGCGCCAGCGCGGCGCTGCCGCTCGCGGCGAAACTGTTCCGTTCGCTGCCAGACCGATCCACTCCAGCGTGGCCTGATGACGCCGGCGATCTGCATCCGGTGAAGGTGTGCGCGATCAGTGGACTGCCCGCGTCTCCCTGGTGCCGCCAGACGCGGATCGAAACCATGCCGCGCAGCGTGTACCTGCACCGCGTATGCGACATGCACGCTCCCGATCCGGCTCGCGAGGGAGAGGTGATCGAACGCTGGCCGGGTTCCGCTCAAAACTGGGACCTCGCACACATCAACGCCCCCATCGTCGCGCAAAACACCGCACCCACGCATCGCACCCGCGAACTGGAGATTCTCGAACCGGCGTCAAATGCGCAATTCGTCTACTCCGGCGACGCCAAAGGCGACCGGATTCAATTACGCACCACGCTCGACGGCGGGCCGGAGTTGCACTGGTATCTGGATGGGAAACACCTGGGCGAGTCAGGCCGGAGCCAACCGCTCATTATGCGGCTCGAACCGGGCGATCACCGGCTGGCCTGTATGACCATCGAGGGCGAAACCAACGTCGTGCGGTTTTCGGTCGCAACTCAATAAGCGCATCGAAACAAGCGGTTTAGTCCATACCAAAATCTGGATCAGTCTACGAGCGGAATGACTCACTTTTTGAGCTAGTGCTGGTATACTCTGCTTGAGCCCGCGTGATCTCGCCGAGGCTCGTATCATCATCCATACGGCCATTCATCATGCTCAGCCTCGACTCGCCTTTTTCCATTCTCTTGCTCGCTCTCGCGCTGGGTTGCGACGCATTCTCCGTCTCGCTCGGCATCGGTTCGGGCGAGAGATTCAAAGGACAATCATTTCGTCTCGGTTGGCATTTCGGTCTGTTCCAGAGCCTGCTTACGCTCGCGGGCTGGTCAGCCGGACGCGTCTCTCTGCAATGGTTGTCGTATTGGGACCATTGGTTCGTGTTTCTCGTTTTGAGCGGAGTGGCGCTCCACGCGTTTTATGAAGCCCTTTATCCTGACAAGCGCGACGCGCGGCGCGATCTTTCACGCGGATGGTTTCTGGTTTCGCTCTCACTGGCGGTTAGCATCGACGCGCTGGCGGTGGGCGTCGTACTGGCCGTCGCGGAAATCAGCCCCTGGCGCCCCGCCCTGACCATCGGCGCGGCCGCCGGCCTGATGGCCCTCGTCGGGCTGCATCTGGGGCGGCGGCTGCGCGAGGCGTATGGACGAGCGATGGAGTTCGCCGGCGGCGCGTTGCTGATGTACGTCGCGTTTGAGGCGTTGCTCAAAGCGTGAAAAACCAGGGCGGTCACGCCTCGCGTTGTTCAGGAGCCGCTTTACCCGTCAGGAAGATTCCAACCAGCCCAGCCACGGCCGCGATCACCGACGCCGCCAGAATCCCGATCTTGGCCTGATCGAGCATTAACGGCTCCTTAAAGCCCAAACCCGCGATAAAGAACGACATGGTAAACCCGATTCCCGCCAGCACGCCGACGGAAAAGATCTGTTTCCAGTTGACGCCGGAAGGCAATGCCGCAAGCCCCGCTTTCACCGAAAGCCAGGCGAACGCGAAAACGCCCAGCGGCTTGCCGAACACCAGGCCGAACAGTGCGCCCAGCGTGATCGGATTGGCGCCCAGGCTTTCGGCGTTGAGCGCGACGCCGGCGTTAATGAAGGCGAACACCGGCATGATGAAATAGGCGGATAGCGGATGCAGCGCGTGTTCGAGGCGATGAAGTGGACTTTGCGCCTGAGCAACCACATGCTCGATCTCTTCAAAATCGGCTTCGCGTTCTTCAAAATCGCTTCGATCGAGCGCATGGCGAAGTTTCCGCGTGGCGGCGGGTTCATCCAGTTTGCGGGAGATGGGCAGCGTCATCGCGAGAAATACGCCCGCGACGGTGGCGTGAACGCCGGATTTGAGCATGAAATACCAACTCACCGCGCCAAATAACAGATACACCCACAAGCGCGTCCCCCCCATGCGGCCATAAAGAAACGGGAATATCAGAATCGCGACCGAGAGGAGCAGCTTCACCATCGCAAGCGATTCGGTATAGAACAGCGCGATGACCGCCACCGCGCCCAGATCGTCAACGATGGCCAGCGCGGTCAGAAAGATCTTGAGAGAAACCGGCGCGCGTGAACCGGCCAACGAGAGAACTCCGATCGCGAACGCGATGTCCGTCGCCATCGGGATTCCCCAGCCCGGCAGCCCCGGGCCGCCCCAGTTAAACGCCGTGTAGATCAGCGCGGGCACGACCATTCCACCCAGCGCCGCGAAAACCGACAGCGCCGCGTCGCGCGGGCGCGACAGCTCGCCCGAGATTAATTCACGCTTGATCTCCAGGCCGACCAGAAGAAAAAACAACGCCATCAGGCCGTCATTCACCCACAGTTCAAGCGGCTTTTTTAACGCCCATTCACCGAACTGAAGGCCGCAATAGGTCTCTTTCCATGAAAAATACGCCGGGCCCAAAGCGGAATTGGCCGCGATCATCGCAAGCGCGGCTGAGGCGATCAGCAGAAAACCGCCGAAACTTTCGCTTCGGACGAATTGTTGAAACGGCGACAGCGCCGCGGCGTTTCCGGTTCGCGTCGTCATGATTTTGCTCCATATAATTCGGAATAAAAAGCTCCTCGCTCCGTCTCCGGGTGAAGACGGGAAAGGAGTGTTTTGTATCTATATTTTTTGAGTAGCGCCGAACGATTGAAGGGGGATTATACCCGCTCCCCGCCCGAAGGGAATCGTTTCAGGCGGGGAAATTGCCGTTTATGCTGGAGAGTTTGACCGATTTACCGTTCGTAATCACGAACAGGCAAAAATCCAACCACTTACATCGCCACGTCGATGCGTTTCGTCACGACGTTGTCTTCATTGATCTTCAGTGAGGCGAGTTCTTCCTGACTCAGTTCCTGGCTCGAACCATCGGGCCAGAGGATGGACAGCGCTTCGATGGCTTGTGCATCGCCCAGGCCAAACGTCAGCGTCAACTCGCTCTGGCTCAGATAGGATGAGCCGGTTCGAATCATGCGCGGGATTTCTCGCCCCCCCGCGCGAAGGGTCGCCTCGGCGCCCACCGCCATCGGGTTGGTCTTGCCGCCTTGCAGGCGAATCCGGATGAAATTCGCCGCGCCGGCGCTCATATCGTTACGCAGGAGCCGGGGCCGCTCGCCGCAGGCGGTGATCAACAGGTCGAGGTCGCCGTCACGATCGAGGTCTCCATAAGCCAACCCACGCGCCACCATCGGGCTGGAAAAGTCAGGGCCCGCCGATTCAGTGGCGTCTTCATAGTGATTTCCACCCTGGTTGTGAAAGAGTTGAGGCGGCTGTTTGAAGGTGACGTTGGTTTCGACCTTATTGATATCCGGTTCTATGTGACCGTTGGCGACGGCCATATCGAGCCAGCCGTCGAGATCGTAATCAAAAAACGTCAACCCGAAGGTCAAAGGCAACAGGCTGGGGCGGCTGATGCGCGCCGAACCGGCCTTGTCGACGAAAAACAGTTCATCGGTTTTGGTATAGAACGAAATCGGTTCATGGCTGAAGTTTCCAATGGCGATCGACCAGCGGCCGTCCAGCGCGGGAGCGGCGTCGATGCCCATGCCGGCGCGTGCGCGGCCGTTTTCATCGAAGGCGAGGCCCGCCGCGAGCGCCGAATCGCTGAACCCGCCGCGAGCGTTGTTGATATACAGAAAGTTCGGGACCGAATCATTGGCAATGGCGAAGTCGAGCCAGCCGTCCTGATTGTAATCAGCCACGGCGACGCCGAGCGATTTTCCATCGGGGTTGAAGACGCCCGCTTCATGCGTCACATCTCGAAAGCGGCCGTTTTCATTCTTGTAGAGCAGCGGCGTCAATCCCTTATACAGCGTGGGCACGGTGAACGATTTGCCCATGCCCACCCGGGTGGTATAGATGTCGTTTTCCACCGACCACTGAATGTAATTGCACACGATCAGGTCGAGCCAGCCATCGCGGTCGTAATCGAAAAACGCAGCGCTGGTCGACCAGTAGTTGTGTTCGCGTCCCTCAGGGTCAGTCCATTGGGGAGCGGTCAGGCCCGCTTCTTCCGTAGCGTCGGTGAAGGTTCCATCGCCGTTGTTGCGATAGAAGCGCTGACCGTCAATGGCGGCGGTGAGCATCAGGTCTTCATCGCCGTCGGCGTCGACGTCGGCCATCGCGCAGCCCATGCCATACAGCGAGACTTTCAGGCCCGCCGCCTCGGTCACGTCGGTGAAGCGCCAATCGCCTTCATTGCGGTACAGCGCGCAATACGAGGGAGCCTCGTTTTTGTGATCGTCGTCAAACCAGCGAGCGTTCACCAGAAACAGATCGAGATCGCCGTCATTGTCGTAATCAAAAAAGCCGCCGCCCGATCCCATCGTCTCCGGCATGTACTTGTGTCCGGAGTAGCCGTTCTGATGGATGAAATCGACGCCCGCCTGTTGGGTAACATCCACAAAGCTCACCGCGGCGGAGGATGGCGGTGTTTCTTCAGGCATTGTGGCGGCGTTCGCGTAGGCCTCGGGCCGGGGCGCGTCGGGCTCGGCCTGATTGTTTTGTCCACAGCCCGCGAATGCGATGGTCAGGGCGATTACAGATAGTAAGAAAACGTTGTTCACGATTAAATCTCCACTTTCACGGGTTGCAGCTCGATCACACGAATCGTCTGACTGGCGGCATTGTCGAGGGGATGATCGCGCCGGTACTGTTGAGTGAACTCGTTGGCGTTTTCATCGACCTGGTATTTTTCATACGCCTCCTGAGCGGCGTCGGCGCGTTCTTTTTCGCCCAGCGCGCGATAGATCAACATGCGGTGATAATGAGCCACCCGGTCTTCAGGATCGATGGCCAGCACGTTCAGAAACGCGCGCAGAGAATCGGCGTAATCGCCGTTGAGATACAGCGTCCGGCCCAGTTGACGCCACGACGCCCGGTCTTCGGGAAAGTAGGCGAGTACGCGTTCGTAGGCCTTAGCCGCCGCTTCATAATCGCCGTCATCCTGTTTGGCCAGCCCCCAGAACCACGCCGTCTGCGGATCGCCCGGTTTACGGATTTCACACTCGCCCAGCAGACGATAGGCCTCCATGAGGTCGCCTTCATTGATGGCGATGCGGGCCAGATTGCGAGGGCCGTCGACTTTTTCAGGCTGCAGGCGGTCGACCTGTTCAAACGCCCATTTCGCCAATTGGTTGTTCTGCTGGAGAATGTTGGCGATGCCGTAATCGTTGTAGCGAATCCAGTCGGGGCGCGGATCGCCTGACGTACCATGTTCGAGCCGGGAGGGCCGATCCCCCACGGTGAACACCGTTTCCGACATGGACAGGGTGGTGATGGGCAGATCGAATTTTCCCTGTATAAAATGGAACTTTTCGCGATCCTGAACGAATTCGGTGAAAGGCGTATTAAACTTGCGCCACATCAACGAGGCGCGCAGGGTCAGGCGTTTGCCATCCCACTCAGGTGGGACGAAGAAACGATATTGCACCAGATCGTCGGTCCCCGGCCCGATGACGCGAACGTAAACCGGCGCGTGGAAGTTTTGCGGATCACGAACCAGCGCGGGCTTGCCCTCTTTGCTGACGAACAGAACTTTATAGAAATGAGCGGCGGGATCCACGACCTTGTTTTCGTCCAATCCGCCCGATTCGTATAACACCGCGCCGGAATCATCCAGCACCTGGAAATGAATCCATGTCTCATTCGAATCGATGGTGCCGCCCGGGAAGGCGTGGCCCACGCCCAGGTTGCGCACTACCACGTCGGCCTGAACCGTCTGACCGCTCTTGACCGCGACTTCGGAATAGCCGGTCGGTCTGGGTTCGGCGCCGCCGTCGAAGCGCAAGGCGAACAGATCGATCACCACTTTTTCAGAGGTCAGAAATTTTTCGACTTTTTCAACGGCGTCCTTATCGCCGCGAACGTAAGGCAAGGCGGTATTCGCGGAAAAAAAGGTATGAGATTTGACCATGCCGTTTTTGGCGCTGACATCGGGTTCGGTGACCTTTTCAAGCGGCATGTGGCAATCCTGGCACATGCGTTTTTTCGGGGGGAGGTAAAAGGTTCGCGACGCGTTGAGGGCGACGCCGCTGTCATGCCAGGCGTCGTAGTCGTCCTGACCGCGCAGCCATTTGTAATGATTGATCGGCACGTCGAGCGAGACCTTGTGACACGTCATGCAGTATTCGGAGGTCCGGTAAAACGGTTTTAACATCTGGTTTTTATGAACGGTCGGCTTCGATTTGATCAGGAAGTCGTGCGCCGTTTTTTCGACGCCTTCTTTGGCTTCGTTAAAGAGATAGGGCGAGGGCGATTTGTCGGAGATGTTGTAGTTGCCGTTGCCTTTTTTGCCATGAATCGCGTCGATGGTGTGACAGGACAGGCAGGTCAGACCGGCCTGCGATTCAGGCCAAAGCGGATCGACCTCGTCCAGCATCTTTCCGCCAAACATCAGAACCGGATCGTGACACCCCGCGCACCATTGACTACGCTGCTTGCCGTTTTCTTCCGAGCGGAGGTTTTCGACAGTCGACTTGTAAAACAGGTTGTTAAACGAAGAGAATCGATGCGCCGAACGCGACCATTGCTCCACGATGCCTGCGTGGCAGCGTTTGCAGGTCGCCGATCCCATCGACTCACTCACCACGAATCCGTATTTCTTCAGATCGTTGGCGATGGTTTCCGGATCGGAAACATCTTCCAGGGTTAATTGCCGGCGGGGCATGTAATCGCCGCTGCTGGTGGTGGCCGCCGAGGGCGCGAATCGGCTGTCAGGCGTACCCGTATTGTACGGCTTGAAGGGGATGAAGGGATCGTCGGGCAGCGCGTTGGCCTTCGGCTCGGCGCCAGGTTGCATCTCGGCGGCGTAAGCGAGATGAGGTGGACTCAGAGAAAAATCGAGCCGGGGGATGCGTCCGTTTTCCATCCTGTGAAGCCCCAGCATGGCGAGCAGAAGCACCGCCGCGCCCGCCGCCGCGTACGCCAGGCGCCGCTGGTTGACCGGTGAAAACGCCGCCAGTCGGTGGCTGATGTACAGCAGGGGCAAGGCCACCGCGAGAACGCGATGGGAATAGAAAATCCAGCGATTATGCAGACTGTTGGCTTCGGTCAGGATGAAAAGCCCCGACAGCGCAAGGAAGACGGCCACGAGGGTCAGGCCGATTCCCATAACGATCGCCCGCTGGTTGGCGCGCTTCCACGCGGCGGGGATATGCCACGCCACGAACCCAAGCGCGATCACCAGCAGCGTCACTCCGCAGACGAGATGACTGAGCAACATGATCTGGTAAAACACGGGGAGAGATTTTTCCGGTTCCACCGGGGGCGCCGTGATGGTCTCCTGGCCGATCATGCCATAGGTGGAGACTTCATATCGTTTTTCAGGCGCGAGTCTTTTCGCGGCGGACGGTGAAGTTAAAAACAGGTAAGCGGAATTGACAAGCAGCCAGAACGACAGGACAACGACAACCCCCAGCAGCGTTCGCTGCTTCGCGGTAAGAAGACGGGTCATGAGCCTTATTCGAGCGCAAAGCGCCTTTCCTCCCCATTAGATGACTAAACAGATCGACATTATAAATTCAATTGATTGACTATTCAACTCAATTCACAGTTCAATATTGTTTCTCGATGCAAAACATTCTTTGGAATAGATTTTCTCACGGCTCGTATATGCTACCATAGGGTCTCACAATTTTAGTTAATCAAGGAAATTGAGGGAGCACGATTCATGAACCAGATTGAAAAAGACGCTCGGACCTGGGCGATGTTGTGTCACCTGGCTGGATTTATGTTTTATCTGCTGCCCGGCGTCGGGCAGATCGTTGGGCCGCTGATCATCTGGCTGATCAAGAAAGATGAATACGGCTTCGTCGACGAACAGGGCAAAGAGGCGATCAACTTTCAGATATCGTTCACCATTTATGGTTTGATCTCCGCGTTTCTGCTGATTGCGTTTATCGGCATTCTGCTGATTCCGATGCTGCTTGTCGCCCAGATCGTGTTGATGGTCATCGCCGCGATCAAGGCGAACGACGGCGAGCACTACCGCTATCCGTTGACGATCCGGTTCATCTCCTGACGATGGCGTCAACTCGCGGCCGTAAGTACGTGCTGGAGGCTCTGGCGGCGATCGCCGTGTTCGGACTGTTCGCCGCCGCGCTGACTCCGGTGTTTCACCGCGCTCAGATCAAAGCGCTGGTTTCGGAGTCGATGGCGAATCTCAGCGGTCTGATCTTGAACGCCGCCGCATACAACACCGCCACGCCGCACGAACCGATTCAGGAAATACTCATCTACAACAAGCTGAAAGGCGCCGGTTTTCTGCACGCCGGCGCTCTGGCCGCGCCCGCGGGCGTATCAAGCGTCACCGGGTGGATCATGCTTACGCAGGACGATCTTGTACACGTGCTGCCAAGCCTCCCCACCACTCCCCTGCCTCTGCACCCTGAAGACGAGATTGGTCCTTACGACCGTTTTTTTGCGGTAGGGACGTCAGCGGCGCGAGCGCTGACCAACCGCAAAAACGAACTAACCTGCTTCACCCGCGACGGAAAGATGACGCCGGGTATGATCTATCATTCACGCTTCGACTGGACGCTGTTTCCGTTCGGAGATCAGGTGAGCCTCGCCGGCGTAACGCCAGGCCCCATGCTCCCCGATCCGTTGACCGCCGATACCGTCACCCGTTACGACCCAAGCAACGGCGTCGTCAGCGCCGGTTTTCTGTTGCAGGTTGAAAGAGCCGGTTTTTGATGTATGGCCGATGATTGATTAAAGTGAACATCGGCGTGTATACTTAACCGAACCGATCATCCATGTGAAAATCACGATTTTCGGACTTTCGAAGACACAGGAGCCGTATTCATGACCCTTCAAGCCTCCGCCACGCCGGTTGAAACTCAGCCGCTGGCCGTTTTTCTGCAAGACCTCCGCGATCGAATCATCAACGAAGGCTATCGCATCAACCGCATCGAGGCGGAGCGCATCGCCCATGTACCCGAACAGGAATCGATGTTGCTCTTTCATTACGCGCAGCAGCTGCGGAAGCATTTTCGGGGTGACGTGGTGGGGCTTTGCGCCATCGTCAACGCCAAGTCAGGCGCGTGTTCAGAAGACTGCGCCTTCTGCGCGCAATCGGCTCATTTTGAGACCGGCTCACCCGTCTACGCGCTGATCTCGCCCGAGGAGGCGGTCGAACGCGCCAAAGTCGCTAAAAACGACGGCGCCAAGGCGTTCGGCATCGTCATCAGCGGGCTGGGCATCAAACGCGACGGCGAGCTGAAACGCATCGGAGAGATCGTGAAACGCATCCGGCGGGAAGTCGATATTGAAGTCCACGGATCGTTCGGCGTGCTCGACCGGGAAAAAGTGGAATACCTGCGCCACTGCGGCGTCAGCATGATTCACCACAACCTGGAGACCTCCGAACGCCACTTCGCGAACATCTGCACGACTCACACCTATCAGGATCGCGTCGAGACGATTCGCGCTGCGGCTTCATGCGGCATGCCGGTGTGCGGCGGCGGCATCTTCGGCATGGGAGAAACGCTGGAAGACCGGGTCGACATGGCGTTTGAGCTTCGCGGGCTGGGCGTCTCCGTCACGCCGATGAACTTTCTGCACGCCATCGATGGAACTCCGCTGGAAAAGCAGACGCCGATGACGCCCATCGAATGTCTAATGACGGTGGCACTGTTCCGCTTCATCATGCCCGACAAGGAGATCAAGGTATGCGGCGGACGCGAGAGCAATCTGCGCGACCTGCAAAGCATGATCTTTTTCGCCGGCGCCGACAGCATGATGATCGGCAACTACCTCACCACCGCCGGACGCGAACCCGAACTCGATTACCAGATGATGCGCGACCTCGGCCTGCGCTGGGAATAACGCGGCGAGGACATTACTGGAATCGAATACGGTCAAACTAAAACAAAACACGAAAAAGGCGGCTTGAAGCCGCCTTTTCTGTTCTCATTCAGATAACTCAATCTTCACGGAACTCCTACGGGCCAAAGCGGAAGATATCGCCGCGGCTGACCACGCCATTGCTGGCATCGTAAGCGACCGCGCCCCACGGGATGTTGCCGCCGGTGTCGTAATCCTGCGTGCTCTGATCGGGACCGAAGCTGATGATGATCCAGTTGGGATGCTTTTTGCCCGGTCCGTGGTGATGATCGCGTAACGCCATGAAAATCTCTTTCGGCCAAGCGCTGGCGGTGTCGTTGTGGTAGATGTACTCCATCGGTGAAAGGTGATTGGGCACTCCATATTTGTTGAAAGGATCGATAGGGATGGTCGACATGTACTCCACCGGTTCGGTCAGTTCTTCAAGGCGGGTCAGGCTCTGAAGCTTCTTGGCCGTACTGGAATTGGGGTAATCGTTCTGATCGAGTTTGTACATTTCCATCGCCGTCGACATCGCCTTGATGTCGCTCTCAACGCGAGCGACTTTGGCTTTGGTCTGGGCTAACAGGAAATTCGGCACGGCTACAGCGGCAAGAATGCCGATGATCGCGACCACGATGAGCAATTCAATCAAAGTAAATCCATTACGCCGCATTGATCTCTCCACAGTTTCAGTCATATCCATAGAGTAGTGCTCATTGGACAAATCGACGACCGGCGCCAAACAAAAAAAGGGCGGATCATCAATCCGCCCTTTTTAATCGTTCGATTCGATTCAATCGATGGATCAGTGTAGATCCCAATGTTCGACGCCGGGAAGCGCCGCGCCTGGCACGACCGCCAGGTTGAAGAACGAGCGGAACGAGGTACCCGCGGCAAGACCGGCCTGTTCGAAGCCGGAATCGATTTTGATCAGCCGGGGCGCGGCGGCGAGGTTGAGGGCGTCAAACACGCCAAACGTATTGGCGAGATCGGCGACGTCATGGCTGCCGATAATGAATTGAGTGGTGTCTGGAATCTGGGCGATGCCCCAGATTTTGGTGAATCCAACCGTACTCGCGTCGATTTCTTCTTCAATGTCGCCATTCATACTTAACCGAACGATGGTTTTTTCATTTTGAAGCGACGCTATGACGGCACCGATCGCATCGTTATACGTCATCGAGCGGACCGTCCTCGCGACGCCATCCGCGCCCGGAACCTCGGAAAAGACGCCGACGGGATCGCCACCCGCGTCATTATAAATGTGAATGCCCGGGTTGACGTTATCGCCCATCAGAATCCGTCCATCGGGCAAGCGGAGCGCTTCACCGTGCCCGCCCTTGTAGTAATCAACCGTTTCAATCACGTCTTCTCCCGACACTTTAAACCGCTGAGCCAGGTTGGCGTCGGCCGCGTTACTGTTCACCATGACTTCATCGGGGCCCAGCGCAGCGAGATATGTGACTTTGATGATATCGGTCATCCAGAAGGTTTGCGTTCCATCTTTGGTGATACGCAGGATTTCGCCGATACCCAGGGGGAACTCGCTGGTGTCTCCAAACGTCGCGGTTAACCCGACCCAGACGTTGCCGTTGGGGTCCACATCCAACCCGAGGGCGCGGCGGCGGTCGGCGCCATCAAGCGGCCAGCGGACCACGTTAACGATCGAGGCGGAATTGCCATCGATTTTCAACTCGACGATCTGACCGTCAGGCGTATAAAACGGATCGGCGAAGATCACGTTGCCCGGAGTGAACAATTGAGCGAAAACGAAAGAAGGGGAAACTGCGGCGACCAGAACACAGCAAAGCAACAACCGTTTCATGCGACATCCTCCCGATATGAGCTAAAAAACATGGAAAATACAGTAAAGGTGAAAATACAAAACATCGGGAAAAATGTCAATCGAATTTTTTCTTTTTGCATAGCAACCGCACAGATCGTTTACGCCACAATGGAATCGACGACC
This sequence comes from bacterium, assembly GCA_016125385.1. GTDB lineage: Bacteria > Hinthialibacterota > Hinthialibacteria > Hinthialibacterales > Hinthialibacteraceae > WGLV01. The sequence goes on along the minus strand of WGLV01000022.1, from coordinate 53,163 downwards.
TTGCCCGCGACGTCGGTCAACCGGAAATCACGCCCCTGATATCGATAGGTAAGGCGCTCGTGATTGAGGCCGAATAAATGCAACAGCGTGGCGTGAAAATCATTGATATGAATGGGGTCTTTAACGATGTTCCAGCCGATCTCATCCGTCTCGCCGATGACCTGGCCGCCTTTAACGCCGCCGCCCGCCATCCAGACTGAATAGGCGAAGGGATGGTGATCGCGCCCCGTATTGGGCTGGCGCTGTCCGGCGCGGTTTTCGCCCAGCGGGGTGCGGCCAAACTCGGCGCCCCACACGACCAGCGTCTCATCAAGCAGACCGCGCTGTTTGAGATCTTTGAGCAGGGCCGCGATGGGCTGGTCGGCCATCTTGCAGCAGAAATCAAGTTCGGAATCGATATTGTCGTGGTGATCCCACGAAGCATGATACAGGTTGACGTACCTCACGCCGCGCTCAACCAGCCGCCGCGCCAGAAGGCAGTTGGTGGCGAAGGCGCTGAAGGCGCCGCGTCCGCCGCCACGTCCGAATTTATCTTCCCAACCGTCTTCGCTGCGGTCGACGCCGTACATGGAACGAATCGCTTCGGGTTCGCTTTTCAGGTCAATCAGTTCAGGCGCGGCCGCCTGCATGCGGAACGCCAGTTCATACGACGCAACCCGGCTCTGGATTTCTTCATCGCCGATGCGCTCGAACCGCTCGTCATTCAGATCACGTAACGCCGCGATGGTGGAATGTTGCAGTTTGTTATTGACTCCGGCAGGATTATTCAGATCCAACACCGCCTCGCCTTTGTTTCGGAACAGCACCCCCTGATAGGTAGAGGGGAGGAAACCACTGCTCCAGTTCGAGGCGCCGCCCGAGGTTCCCCTCCCCGACGTCAGGACCACGTACCCCGGCAGGTTGGTCGATTCGCTGCCCAGACCGTAGTTGAGCCACGAGCCGATGCTGGGCCGGCCGAACGTCATCACGCCGGTGTTCATCATCAGCTGACCGGGGTGATGATTGAACGCCTCGGTATGCAGCGAGCGCAGCAGGCAGATGTCGTCGGCGCAGGAGCCGATCTCCGGCAGCAGTTCGCTGAGTTCCATGCCGCATTCGCCGTACCGGGGGAACCGGCGGTGGCTGCCTTTCAACACAGCGGAATCTTTTTGAATAAACGCGAACCGCACGTTTTTCGTCATCGATTCGGGCAACGGCTGACCGTCGAGATCGAGCAATTTCGGCTTGGGATCATAGAGATCGATCTGGCTGGGGGCTCCCGCCATGAAGATGAAGATGCAGTTTTTGGCGCGCGGCGCGAAGTGGGGCGGTTTGGGCGCCAGAGGATTATGGAACTCGTTCGGCGTTTCCGCCGCTTCAGCCAGCAAGCCCTCGTCACGCAGCAGGCTGGCGAGAGCGATCGCGCCCAGTCCGTTGGCGGTGGTGGCGAGAAAGTCGCGCCGATTACGGAGTATCCATTCCAGTCGCGGGTCCATGTCTTCATCCTTTCAGCGCCAGGCGGCGCCGGGGTTCATTCATCCACACCAGGCGGCTCTCATTCACGCGTCATAAACTCTTCCAGGTTCATCAGCGTTCGGGCACAGGCGATCCAGGCCGCCGTTTCAGCGGGCTTTACTCCTTCGGGTGAAACGCCGCCGGTCATTGAATTCGCTTCATCCGGATTGGAACGCGCGATCATGTACGCCTCGTTAAACAACCGGCCTAACCGGTTGCATTCGCGCTCAGACGGCGCGCGGCTGAGGCAGAATTTGAAAGCAAGGTCGAGCCGAGCGGGGGTATCCATATCGCGGCGCGACGCCAGCGCGCGGCCCAGCGATTGAGCGCATTCAAAGAAGACGGGATCGTTCAGCATGGTCAGCGCCTGCAGCGGCGTGTTGGAGCGGTTTCGCTGGATACAGGCCACGTTGGAGTCGGGGCAATCAAACGTCATCAGCATCGGGTAAGGGACGGTACGCTGAAAGAAAATGTACAAGCCGCGGCGGTAGATTTCATCGCCCGGGCTCTGGTTCCATTTCACCGACCCCGCATACCCTAGCGCGGCTACGTCGGCGGGCAGCGGCGGGCGGATGCTGGGTCCGCCGACCGCCTCGTTTAACAGCCCGCCCGCCTTGAGCGACACGTCGCGGATGGTCTCCGCGCTGAGCCGGTAACGAAACTGACGCGCGAGAAGACGATTCTGTGGATCGCGTTCGGCCAGGTCCATCCGCTCGCGCGAGGCCTGACGATAGGTAGACGACATTACGATCGTTTTGATTAACGCCTTGCGGCTCCAACCCTGATCGATGTATCGATCCGCTAGCCAGTCAAGCAATTCGGGATGAGTCGGTTTTTCGCCGCGCGTTCCGAAGTCTTCCGGCGTCCGTACCAGCCCTTCGCCGAACAGGTATTGCCAGACGCGGTTGGCGGCGACGCGCGCGGTAAGAGGATTTTTCCGACTGACGATCCAGCGGGCAAGATCGAGCCGGTCAGGTTTTTCGCCTCGCGAGTTCAACGCGGGCAAGACCGCCAGCGTCTGAGGCTCAACCGCGTCGCCGGGCCGCAGAAAATCACCGCGAATCATGATGTGCGATTCAGGCGGATCGGGATTTTGGGCGAGGGTCATCGCTTTGGCGGGAGGATACGCGGGCGCATTTTTTTTGTGTTCATCCACCGCGCGCCGCAACGGCCGCCTGACCTCATCCAATTCGCGGAAATAATCCATCAGTTGAACGAGTTGCGCCTCAGAACGTTCATTCGCGTTCAAGCGAAGCGCACGGCCAATCTCAACCGGCATACCGTCCGCCTTGCCGGGATCATTCACTCCGGAGGCGTACAGGTGAAACGAGCCCAGCGTGTGGTATTTTTCATAGCGCTGTTTCAGTTCAACTCGGAGGCTTTCGTCGTCGGCCAGGATTGCGGGTTCGGTGAATTTCACCAGCAGACGATGAGAGCGGCCGTATTCGTTATCGACCGACCAGCCGGTTTCAGGTTCGCCATCAATCGCGCCGGCGGCTGGATATTTTTCCTGTTCAGAATCGGCCGACGCTTCCGCCAGTTTCAGCGAACGCCAGGAGCCGTCCTTTCCAGCGAAAACGGCGATTTCCGAAACGACGAAGTTGCCGTTATCCGCCCGTCCCGCGCCGTTTTTCGGCATATTCGCAGCGGGGACGCTTTCCAACAGAATCGCGGCGACTTTTTTTAATGGAACGCTCAGTTCAATATCGTAATCATCCGTCGCCGCGCGTACGCCCCCCACGGCGATCACACCGTCTTTCACCTCGTGTGTCGCGCCGGAAACGCTTAAGAACGCGCTCGGCTCCAGCGGCTCCCACCGCACGGACGGCGGCTCGGCGGCGGCGAGCCATTCACGAAAACGCTCGGGGAACTCGTTTTTGTCGTAGGCTTTCAGCGCGTCTTCAACGCGATCCTGCACCACGTCGAACAGCGCTTTCTTCTTTTCATACGCACGCACATCCTCAGGCTTCGGCGCTGGGACGTCTTTCTCTTCCGCCTCATTGAAGAAGGCGGTCAGGCTGTAGTATTCACGCTGCGAAATCGGATCGTATTTGTGGTTGTGGCACTCCGCGCAACCAACCGTCAGCCCCAGCCACGCCAGCCCGGTGGTGTTGGTTCGGTCTTTCACCTGTTTGACGCGGTCTTCTTCGGGATCAATGCCGCCCTCGCGATTGGTCAGCGTATTCCGGTTAAAACCGGTGGCGATTCGTTGTGACAGGGTGTGGTTGGGCAACAGATCGCCCGCCAGTTGTTCAATGGTGAATTCATCGAACGGCATGTCATCGTTGATCGCGTTGATCACCCAGTCGCGATAGAGCCACGCATAAGGCCTGGGGAGGTCTTTTTCATAGCCGTCGCTGTCAGCGTACCGGGCAAGATCGAGCCAGTGGCGGCCCCAGCGCTCGCCGAAATGCGGCGAAGCCAGCAGACGATCGACGAGTTTTTCATACGCGCCGGGGCTGGAATCAGCCTCAAAGGCAGCGACTTCATCCGGCGAGGGAATCAGACCCAGCAGATCGAGACTCAAGCGGCGGATAAGAGTAGAACGATCCGCTTCAGGGGAAGGCTCTACGCCTTCGCTTTCCAACTTCGCCAGCACGAAACGATCGATGGGGTTTATGACCCATGACGTGTTTTTGACATCGGGGGGATTTGGATTGGAGCGAGGTTGAAACGCCCAGTGAGCCGCTTTATCGGGAACGGCGCCGTCATCAGGCCACGGCGCGCCCTGATCGATCCAGGCGCGGAGCAGCGCGACCTGATCCTTCGTCAGCGGTTCGCCCATGGCCGGCATACGAGGACGCCCGCCCACGCCCGCCGTCATCCAGATCAGGGGGCTATGCAGGCTGTCGCCAGGGAGAATCGCCTTACCATGACCGCCACCATCCAGCGCTTCCTGTTTACGATCAAGCCGGAAGCCGCCTTTCTGGCTTGAGGCGCCGTGGCACACGACGCATCGATCTTCAAACAGAGGCTGAATCTGTTTGACAAAGTCGACGGTCTCGCTCAACGCGGGCGGCAGGCCGTTTTCAGAGACGCTTTCATCGGCCAGCGCTGGAACGGCGGCCAGAAGAATGAGGGCGAAAACGGTGCGCGTGATCCATGAATTCATAATCTCCCCCAGTCATTTTTATCGCCTGATGCAATCCGGACTGAGTGCGGCGAACCCCATGTTTCTCTTGTGAGTTTCGCCAGACATTTCAAGGTTCAAATCAGATACCCAGCAATCTGAAAATCGCGTCGCTACTCCGTCTTGAGCGCGGTGGTTTGCGCCGCCGGAAGAATTTTCAGCGCGGATGAGTTCGATGCGCTCCAGTGAGGCAGCGGCGACGCCGTCTCGACGATGGCGATGGAGAAGAACGACAACTCCATCGGCTTGACCCACGGCTCGACGTAAATCCGATAAGTCCGTTCGGTTTCGTCTTCGCGGACCAGAATGCCATTCAATCCGGTATCCATCACGTAGACGCCTAACGGCAGGTTACGCACGTCGATGGGTACGCGGCCGCTGAAACCATGACGCCGCTCGATCTTCACGGTGCAGTCGACGGCCTCGCCGGGACGAACGGATAACACCTCCGGCGTTTGCACAATGGATACGTCAGCCTCGCGCACCACGGAAACCAGATCGATGCTGGTGGTCTTCATCACCGTTTCGCCCCCGATTTCGGCGCGCGCCTCCAGTGGAAACGTTTCGCCCAGCTCAGTCGATTTCGCGCCGGGATCGGCCCAGAGGGTCAAGGACGCCGATTCCTCGGCGGGCGGGATTACGACTTCGGTGGCGTGGACGCCCTCGGGCAACTTCGCGAATCGGGCGCGTACTTCGCCGTCAAAGCCTTCCATTCGATCGATGGTAACCCGGAGAGGGAAACGTCCGCCCCGGGTGATGTTGGGACGAGAATTATCAATGAACACGGTGAAATCGGGATGAGGCGGGCGAATGTGAAGCCGGTACGCATAATCGACGCCTCCCTGATCCATGGTGTCGCGAATCGAGACGTAATAGTCGCCGTCGGCGGGCGGGTGGAATTCAAAGTATGAATCTTTGCGATAGACGGGCGCTCCGCCGTCATCGTTTTCAGCGTAAAGATGGGTCAGCGGCAAACCGTTTGGCGGGAACGACGAACCGGGCGGATGAATTTCGACTTTATACGCGGGCGTGTACACCGCATGATGAGAGGTCGTTGTGCCGAACAGGCCATAGCGCCAACCGAATCGCGCGTTGTTATAAAACGCCACGTCTTCATCGGGATAATCGGGCAAACGTTCCACGCGGAGAATCTCCGAACCGATCATGACGTAATCGTTGATGCGAAGGTCCGTCCATGAGTCGAGCCGAATCCCCGCCGAGCGCGAGTCGCGATCGGAGAGCGTTAAAAACGTCTCCGCCACGCAACGCACCGTAGCGATTTCGATCTGCTTTCCTCCGGCGTCGCGGATATCGATGAAAGAATCGAGCGGTGAGCCTAATTGCTGGGCTTCGACCGCAATAGCCAGCGTTTCACCTTTTTTCGCCGCAAAACGGAACCAGTCCACATCGGGCGATCCGGCTTGCGCGGGCATGATGCGCCCATTGACAACGCAGGGCGCCTGAACCGGCATGGCGTTTTCGATGGAATCATTATCGCCGTTCTCCTGATATTCCGGCCAATCGCCCACCGCCAGCCGAGGCGCGTCGAGCGGGGAGCCCTTGCTGAATGAGTAGGGCCGCCAGTTCGCGCGCTGGGCGCCGTCTTCCGGCGCCGTCACCGTCAACGTTGTTTTCCCATCGAGGTTATAGCCTTCGATTTCCAGTTCGGCGTCATCACCATGCCGCGCGCCCAGCGGAAATACTCGCGTCAACAACGGTTTAGCGTCGATATGCAGGCGGTAGAAACCACCGCCGCGCAGATTCGCATCCCTGATCTGAGCCACGTAGGTTCCATCGCGATCAAAGCGGACGCCCATGCGCGCATCACGGCGTGGCGGCAGGTCTTCACTGGACGCGACGCGTTCACCTTGATCAGACAGAACGTCGATCACCGAATCGAGGCCCGATCCCAGCGCGCTCGCCATCACGTCGAACACCAGTTCATCGCCCGCTTTCGCCTCAAAGCGATACGAATCGACGTCGCCCGCCTTGTTCATCGTACCGGCGATCAACGCCGGAACGCTAACGAGTTGAGCTTGAGACGAATCGTCATTGTCTTCTTTTTCCGCGACTGCTTCGCCCGCTTCAACCGCATAGGTCAATCCATTCGAAGTCGCCAGCGGCGTGCGGGCCCATAACGCGTGCGCCCCGGGCGGCGCGCCGGCGTCGATGGCCAGCTCCACCGTCAGTTCATACGGCCGGCCGGTGTCGACGATTTCCGCCGCCGTGGTGAACTCAGCCCGGGTGAATTTGGGCGGTTCTTTTTCTTCGACATGAACGACTTTCGCCTCAATCGATTTGGAGTCGGTCATGATGACGGCGTCTTGAAGATTTTTTCCGTAAATCTTGATGGTGTGCGTCTTGCCGCGTTCAAAAGTTTTGGGATCAAGGCCGCTCAACGCGGACAGGTAGGTTCCACCGCCCTCGACGACTTTCACCCGGAACGGATCGCCGGAATCCTTCGCGGATTCTGGGGTTGAATCGCTGGTTGCGCTGGCGGGTTCAACCTCGGCGGATTTCTCATGAGGCTCGGCCGGTTCGGTTATCGCGGCGGCGATCTTTTTTTCTTTCAAGCCGCGCGAATCAAGAAGTTCGCCGGAGGCGCGATCGTACAGATGCAGCGATCCATCGTAGCATCCGCAAGCGAGGTAGGTCTCATCCACGTCGGACGCCATCGCGAATACCCAATCGGGAAACGGTCCCCATACGCGCCGTTCGACGAAATCCTCGGTGTTCCACGCTTTGACCAGACGATCTTCCGCCGTGGAGAAGAGCGTGTCGCCGTTCTTTGAATAGAACAGCTGGAGCACAGCGCCGTCGTGTGAGAATTTCGATTCTTCGAGTTCTCCGTTTGACTCGCCAAGTTTCCACACGCGGATGATCTTGTCGTCCCCCGCCGCCGCCAGACGGGTTCCATCGGGGGTGAAGGCGACCGCGTATTGCGCCTTGAGCGGTTCGGATAGCGTATAGGCACGTTTGCCGCTTACCGCGTCCCACACTTTGACGGTACGATCGCCCGCGACGGAAGCCAGGCGTTTGCCGTCAGGGCTCATCGCAACGCCGTACACCGCGTCAACGTGATCTTTCAGCGAGGCGGTCTCTTCTCCGCTGGCGGGATTCCACGTTTTGATCAGGCGGTCGTAGCTGCAGGTAACCAGCGTTTTTCCGTCCGGCGAGAATACGGCGCCATACACGCAGTCGCCGTGGCCTTCGATGGTGCGGAGTTTTTTCCAGTCTTTCGCATCCCACAGAACGATTTCACCTTTTACGCCCGGCTGGCCACCCGCGGCGGCCAGCATCGAACCATCCGGACTGAAACACAACGCACGCACCAGGTGAGAATGACCGGGCAACGACTGGACGAATTCCAGACGTTTTGTTTTGGGATCGATCCAGTACAGGTCAACCTGATGAAGCCGCCCCACCGCCAGCAAGGGCTTTTGTGGATGAAACGCAAGCGAGGCGATTTCGAGCGATTCACTGGAATCAACCGGAGCCGCTTTCCGTTCGGTTTGCGCGGGCGAAGCCTCCGGCGCGGCGGAATTGGATTCCACCGGCGTGACGGCGGCGTTTTCCAATGACGATCCGGAGAGTTGAGGCGGGCTGGTTCGCGCGATCCACTGCCGCAAGGTTTCGATATTTTCAGAGGAAAGCGGCATCATCGGTTTGGGTGGCATGTGCGGCTTATCGCCCGTGACCATCGCGATCAGACGGCTTTCATCGGGTTTGCCCCATATCACCACCTGATGTTTGCGTTCGCCACGCCCCGCGCCGCGCGCGATGGTTTCAACGCGGCTCAGGTCGAGCCGCGCAGCGGGCCGTTCTCCGGAATGACAGCCCAGGCAGTTGCTCGCCAGAATCGGCGACACGTCCGATTCGAAAAACTCATCTTGAACCGCCGCCCGTTCATCCACAACGGCGGGGGGGGCGGAATCGGCAGGCGGCCTGGTTTGCGACTCGGTCTGTGCGCCCGGCTTTTCAGGAGCCCGAGCGTCCAGCGAAGCGATCCATTTCTCAATGGCTTCTATCTCCGAATCCACGAGCGGGAGCAATGGATCGGGCGGCATTTTGGGTTTGGTCTTGCTCTTCACCAGTTCAATCAACCGGCTCTCGCCCGGCGAACCGGGCGTCAACACCGTATGCCGGGCGGATCCTTTGATGGCCGCGGCTTCACTATCGAGACGCAAGCCACCCGCCGGGTTCATTTCGCCGTGACATCCAACGCAGTTCGCGTTAAAGATCGGCTGGATATCCGCCGCAAAATCGACCGCGTTCGCGGCGGGCGCGAGCACCGCCATTCCAATCATGACAATCAGCATCCGCAAGTTCATTGAGCCCCGTCTCCCCTTAGTGATTGAACAGAAATTCCTTGCCGCTGAGCACCGCCCAGGTTACGTCTTCCAAACGCCGGCGCCGTTCGTCCCGGTCCAGCGCCGACCAGCCTTCTTCGCCATTGCAGGCGTCAAGCACGCCTTTTTCTTCTTCCTGACTCGGCGTTCGAGTTAACGCGGCCATGTACAGATCGAACACGTACTGCTCGAGCGAATCGCCGCTATCGAGGAAACGATCGATGACGTTTCCATCACGCCGCAGTTTTTCATTCAGCGTGTCGCCGTTGCTGATATTGAGCGCCTGTGAGAGAGTCGGCTCCGCGTTGCGCTCGCACGAACAGGTCATCTTGCGTTCAGGGCGACCAAACACGGTAAGAAAACTGGACGCCACGTTAGTATCGGGCAGCTGCAACGCACGCCAGCCGTCGGGATAACCAGAGAATTTCGTTGGCGCGCGCGTCACTTCGGAGTAACCGTCGAGAATCACTTCGGCGGGCAGACGGCGTGGGAAATATCGCGAATAGTTGCGCTGGTCTGACTCATTGCCGAGCCGGGGTTCGGACGAACGCTGGTAGGCGGCTGAATTCATGATGTCGCGCATCAATTGTTTCACGTCATAACCGTTGGCGACGAATTCCTCCTCCAGCGCGGCGAACAGGGCTTCATTGGTCGGCGGATTGGTCTGACGGAGATCGTCGACTTCTTCCACCAGGCCCACGCCCATGTAGTTTTTCCACACCCGGTTGATAATCGCCCGCGCGAAGTAGGGATTTTCTTTTGAGGTCAGCCATTCGGCGAGATAGGCGCGGCGGTCGGGAGCGTTCATCGGCATCGGCCTGGCGTCGAGCGGCTTGGGCTTCATCGGCTTGCCATAAACCGGGTGAAGAATATCGCCGGAGTCGCCGGAGTAAACGAAGGTTTCGCCCGATCGGTCGCCATTTTTAAGCCGCACCCGCGCCAACAGGTTCGCCATGCCGTAATAATCGTCCTGCGTCCATTTTTCCATCGGGTGGTTGTGACAACGCGCACAGGTGATGGAGAGGCCCATGAACGCTTTCGAGGTGGTCTCGACCAGATCGGTGGTTTCTTTGTGCAACACGAAATAGTTCGCCGCGCCGTTTTCGAGCGTACTGCCCTGTGCGGTCAATACCCGCCGGGTGAATTCATCCCAGCCGATGTTGGCTTTGACGCTTTCACGAATGAATCGGTAATACGCCAGCAGCGCCTCGCGGCTGCCCAGGCTTGGGTTGGTAGACGAGGCCAGCATCAGGTCGCTCCAGTGGTACGACCAGTAATCGACGTATTCATCGCCGCCCAGCAGCGAGTCGATCAGCCGGGCGCGCTTATCGGGCGCGCCGTCCATCAAAAACGCGACCGCCTGACGTTCGCTGGGAAGCACCCCGGTCGAGTCGAGATACGCCCGCCGCACGAATTCGGCGTCGGTGCAGAGCTTCGACGGCGCAATACGGAGCGCCTTCAAGCGATCGAGCACTTTGTCATCGATATAATTGAATCGTTCCGCCTGGGCGAAAACCGCGTCACTGACTTCGGACTCAAAGGGAACTTCAACCGACGCGAAAGTCACCTTTCCGGCGTACCACACCGTCAGGGCGGCGCCGCCGGGCCGCTTGATCGTGGCCAGCCCATCATCAGCGATGACCGCCACGCCATCATTGGTGGTTCCAAACTTACACCAGCGGGTTACGTCTTTACTGACGCCGTCGCTGAAACTGGCGGTGACAATCAGTTGCTGTTGTGCGTCGACGTTGCGCCGAATCGCTTTGGGAAACACTTCAATCGCAGTCAATTCGGGATCGTTTTCACTGGGAGCGGGCGCCTGTTGGGCGATCCATTCCCGAATGATCTTGTATTCGAGTGAATCGCGCCGCAACAGCCGGCCGCCGCCGTGCGGAACGCCGCCACTGGGCTTCTGCAGCATCAGGCTCGCGTCCGGCTCGGCGATCAGTACGCGGCGACCTTTCGCCTGGCGGGTCAACACGTTGTAGTCGTGTTGATGATCATAACCTCGCAATGACAATTTGAAGCCGTTTTTGCCGGCGGCGGCGCCGTGGCACGCGCCCGCGTTACATCCGATTTTGGTCAATGCGGGTTGCACGTCGTTGGCGAAACTCCACAACCGATCTGGGTCCAGCGACTCGACCACCACGCGCGCCGACACGGTACGATCACCTACCCGGGCTTCGATACGCGTTTCGCCGGGCGCGACGGGATGCGCCACGCCGTGTTCATCGACACGGGCCACGCCGGGATCGGCAACGATGTAGGTCACGTCGCGGGTCAGGTCGTCGACCGCGCGGCCTTCATCCATCTCGACGGTCAGCAGCTGCTGGTAGTCGTTCTGATGACGCAGGGTAATCGTCTCCGGCATGATATGAAAATCAGCGCTGAATGATGAAACCGCCGCCAGAAGCGGCGCGAGCAGCAGGCAGTTGTACAACCGCATGAATCGTCTCCCCAGAGTGTGGTTTCGCTCCAATATCGTTCGTATTCGCTAAACGCGGATCATCCGCGCGTTATGAAAACAGTTCCATGATGGGTTTCACGCCGAAATCGACGACGGGAAAGATGCGTCCGCCGGGCGCGGTCAACACGTGTTCAAGATCGACGCCCAGGCTGTGATAGACCGAGGCGACGACTTCAGCTGGCGTGACCGGGCGATCGACCGGTTCGGAGGCGATCTCGTCAGTGGCGCCGACGATCTGGCCGCCCTGCACGCCGCCGCCCGCAAACAGAATCGACCAGCACTGCGGCCAGTGGTCGCGCCCGCCCGCCGGGTTGATCTTGGGGGTGCGGCCGAATTCGCCCATCGCCACCACCATCGTGTTTTCGAGCATTCCGCGTTCTTCCAGATCGGTCAGCAGCGCGCTGTATCCCTTGTCAAACATCGGCCCCACCAGATTCTGATAACACTCGATGGGGCTGAACGGCGCCGAACCGTGGATATCCCAGGTGATTTCGTTAAACACCGTCTCGAACATATTGACCGTCGAGAAGCGCACACCTCTCTCAATCAGCCGGCGCGCCAGAAGACAGCTCTGGCCAAATTTGTTGCGGCCATAGCGGTCTCGCAACGCGTCCGGCTCCTTGCTCAGGTCGAAGGCTTCGCGCGCCTCGGGCGACGAAGCGAGCGAGTAGGCGTTTTCAAACGCGCTGTCGAGCAGTTGGGCGTTTTCGCTGGTTTCCAACGCGGCCATCGACTGTTCGACCGCCGCGCGCAGCGAACGCCGCCGGTCGAGCCGCACCGCCGATATGTAATCGGGCGGCAGCAGGTCGGGAACCTCGAAGTTCGGATCGGAAGGATCGGCGTTCACGATGAAGGGGTCGTACTGTTTCCCTAGAAACCCGGCGTTCTGACCATGGGGCATGTTGCCGCCGGTGGGACCGATGGGCTTCGGGATCATCACGTGAGCCGGCAGGTTGTTGCGCGTACCTTTCAGATACCCATATACACAACCCGCGTGCGGCTGTTCGAGCCCGTTCAGAAACAGGCGGCCGGTCTGCATCATCTGGTGCCCGGTGTCGTGAACCCCGGCGGCGGAGTGATGAAGGGTGCGCACGATGGCGAATTTGTCGGCGACTTTCGCCACGTTGGGGAAAATCTCCGATATCTGAATGCCGGGGACGTTGGTTTTGATGGGTTTGTATGGCCCGCGGATTTCAGCGGGGGCGTCGGGCTTCATGTCGAAGGTATCGAGTTGGCTGGGCCCGCCCACCAGAAACAGAAAGATGCAGTTGCGGTCGGTATCGTTTTTTACCGCGCCCGCTTCTTTGGCGGCGGCGAGTTGCGGCAGCCCGAAGCCGAGCAAAGACAGCGCGCCCGCGTGCAGCAGATCGCGGCGGCTCATTCCATCACAGAAATGAACCGTCTTTTCCGCGTCGATTCGCAGCATGGTTTTATTCTCCCCTGTACGGCTGTATTTAAACCGTTCCAATCCCGCCGGATGGATATGCGAGGAGGCCGTGAGCGCGGGAGTATACGCAATGCAAGAAACAAATGAATCAGAACGCAAAACAATTCAGCAGACGCAACCGCGCCTGGATCAGACATCCATTAATTGACTATTTTGACCGATTTTATTAAAGAAAGCAAGAAAAGAGCAAGGGGCTGAGGAAAGACAAAGAAAAACGGCCCGTTCCATTCGAAACGAGCCGTGATTTCTCAATTCGCATTCTCGTACGATTACACAATCATGAACCCAGAACTTTTTTCAATGTGGCGGTGAAGGAATCCCGGGTCTGTTCACCCTGAAGGCGGTCTACGATATTTCCGTCAATGTCATAGACGATGGTACGAGGCAGGGCGCCCATCCAGTGGGGATCGATGGAAGTAATGGCGTCGCCCGCGTCGTTGGCGGTCAGAATGCGGGTGGGCAACGTCATGCCCAGTTTCTTCATCATTCCAGGTACGTTACGTTCCGAACCAAAGAACGAGTCGCACGACATCGCCAGAAAATCAACTTTACCTTTATATTCTTCATACACCTGGACAAGCTGGGGCATCTCCTGCACGCACGGGCCGCAGTTTGTCGCCCAGAAATTGACCAGCAGTGGTTTTCCACGGCGTTGTTTGACGTAGGCGTGATAATCGCGCACGTTCATGTCGTCCGCCGCCGCCACGACGCTGGTGGTTTCCACGCCGGACGATTCGAGCGGCTCGCTCATCATGGGCGCGGGCGAAGGCAGCGCGGTGGGCAGCAGCGCGACGGGCGACTGGTTTTGCGGGGTTGGTTTTTGTCCGCAGCCAGTCAGCGTAAGCGACAGAACCGCCAGCCCGGCGAAAGCAATATGAGATAATTTCATGAGGGATTTCTCCTTACGTTTTATCTAAACACTATATACCATTCAAAGTATACCAACCAAACGAGGGGCGAATATGACCGCGAGAATTCTGGACGGCAAGGCGCTGGCGAAAACCATCCGCGACGAGATCAAGACCGAAGTTGAACAGTTCATCGCCGAAAGCGGGGTGCAGCCCGGCCTGACCGTGGTTCTGGTGGGAGATAACCCGGCTTCGCAGGTGTACGTGCGCAATAAGGTCAAGGCCTGCCAGGAAGCGGGGATGAATTCGGAACGGATCGACCTGCCGAAGGAGACCACGCAGGACGAACTGTTGAGCATTGTCGATCGGCTTAACAACGATCCCGCCGTTCACGGCATTCTCGTCCAGTTGCCCGTGCCCGATCAGATCGAGGAACGCGCCGTCATTCACGCCGTCACGCCGGAAAAGGACGTCGACGGTTTTCATCCCGTCAACGTGGGGCGCCTGTGGATCGGCGAAGACGCACTGATTTCCTGCACGCCGCTGGGCGTTATCGAGATTCTCAAGCGAGGCGGAATCGAAATAAAAGGCGCCAACGCGGTCATCGTTGGCCGCAGCAACATCGTCGGCAAACCGATGGCCAACCTGCTCATCCGCGAACACGCCACCGTCACCGTGTGCCACTCGCGCACCCGCGATCTGCCCGGCGAATGCCGGCGCGCCGACATCCTGATCGCCGCCACCGGCCAGTCGCAGATGGTTCGCGGCGACTGGATCAAACCGGGCGCGACGGTGATCGACGTGGGCATCAGTTTTATCGAGAAGGACGGAAAATTCGTGCAGGTGGGCGACGTACACAAAGAGGAAGCGATGGAAGCGGCGGGCGCGCTCAGCCCATCGCCCGGCGGCCCCGGCCCGATGACCATCGCCATGCTGTTGAGCAATACGCTGAAGGCGGCGCGGCGGCTGGTCCGCTAATCGAACCGTTCAGCCCTTGCGGCCGCCGGTGAGTTTCTGGATCTGATCGCGGAACACGGCGGCGGTTTCGTAATCTTCGCGTTCGACCGCTTCCTGCATTTTCTTGCGCAGTTCATCGACCGGGTCGAGCGGCATGCGGGATATTTCGCGCAAAAAACCCTTGAGAAAAATCAACTCGCGGCAACGATTCGCCGCCTTGGGCTTGCCGAGCCCGGCGAAGTGATCTTTCACCCGGCGGATGGCGCGCTCGACCCGCCGGACCGCCTCGGGCTGGCGTTTTTCCTTCAACGCGAGCAAGGCGCCGGCGCGGGCGTTCATCATAATGACGTAAGGGCGGTAGTGTTCGAGCGACTCGCGGTCTTCTTCGGTTTCCGCGTATTTCTTGACGAAGTCGAATACGTGCAGATTGCGCGCGGTATCGCGTTCGACGGCGGCGTATTCTTCCAGATGAAAGAGGCTCAGATACCGGTAGTAATACTGCAGGGCTTCCTGCGAGAGTTCTTCACAATCGTCGGGGTCGAGAAAGAAGCCCTGATCGCCGCCCGCTTCCTGACGATGGACTTCCAGCTGGTGCTGATAATACTGATACAGGCTTTCGTAGCCGTTGGGACGCTTGCCATCGGGGCGGCCGTCGTAGTTCATCTGCAGCAGGCCCAGATCAAGCCGCATCTGCACTTTGGGGCGGCCATCGCGCCCTTCAACCAGGCGCACGGTGATCTCTTCGGGATCGTAATCCCAGCCATCGAGAATTGGAGTGATATCCAACATCGATCAACCCCCGTTTCGCGAACAAGCCAAGTTTATCTCAACTTTATCTCACCTGTTCATTGTAGAAGCGCCGGGAAGACATCGATAGTGCAAAGGCGTATCAGGGTCAGCGGCCGCCCAGCGTGTCATTCACCGCGTCACCCAGCAGGTTGATGCCCATCACGGTGATGAAAATGGCGAACCCGGGGAAGTAAAGCAGGTAGGGAGCGGTCAACCGGAAGTCTCGCCCCGCGTATAACAAAGCGCCCCACTCCGATTGAGGCGGTTGCGCGCCCAGCCCCAGAAAGCTCAACGCCGCCGCTTCGAGAATCGCCGAAGCGAGATACAGCGTGGCCGAGGCGAGCAGGGGCGCCATGCAATTCGGCAGGATATGACGGAACAGGACGCGCGGCGCCGAACAGGACAATGCCCGCGCCGCCGAAACGTAATCACGCACCGATTCACTCAGCGCCGCCGCGCGCACCACCCGCGCGAGACGAGGCGCGTACACGATTCCAATCGCGATCATGGCGTTGGTGAGGTCCTGCCCCAGAATGGCGACGATAGCCAGCGCCAGCACCAGGCTGGGAAACGCCAGAAACACGTCGATTACACCGCTCACCACCAGATCGGCGCGGCGGCCGCCCCAGACGGACAGCAGCGCAAGCGGAACACCCAGCGCCGTCGCAATGCCCACCGCCACGACGCCCACGCTCAACGTCAGGCGCGAACCGTAAACCACCCGGCTGTATAGATCGCGGCCCGTGTCATCAGAACCAAACCAGTGTTCAGAAGAAGGAGGGCGCAGCTTTTGCGGAAGGTTCTGTTCATCGGGATTGTGGGTCGCCAGCAGGGGGGCGAAGAGCGCAACGAACAGGATGAACGAACAGATGATTCCGCCCACCCAACCGGACGGTTTGCGCAAAAACCGTTTCCAAGCGATCGCCCAGGGCGCACTCATGCCGCGTGAAAGTTCCCTTCTCTTTCGTTGGTGAAATACTGCTTACTCCCCAAGGCGGCGCGGGGAGATTTTATTGTTGACCGAATCGGCGATAAGGCAAGTGATGAGGAATATGCGTTATCGCCGGCATGATGATGGTCTCGATTCACCTTTTTCTGCATTAACACAAAGCGCCCTTGGGTAACACTTTTCCCGCTCAAGAGACGCTCCGCCCAAAGTCTCATTCGCTTGTAAAAGTTTCACCCGGCGGGCGCCCGCCATCGAGAAGCATCGGTTCCATTTCTATACCTCGGCCATCATTCTTAGATGGAAGCGCGGTTTACGAAACCATTGCTCTACCCCAACCCCTCAGCGGATGAGATACGCCGCCGCGGAACCTAACTGCCCCACCAGCATGATGAGGTACATATGTTTCCAGGAGACGTGGTTCGATTCGGTGGCGAGTTCATCGGGGCGGCGCAGAATCAGGTACGCCACGTAAGCCCCCCAGACGCTCAGGATCGCCGCCAGCGCCATCAACGCGGTGCGGCTTCCGCTCAGCCAGCCCATCCCCGCCGCCGCGAATAACACGATCCACGGAAGAACGAAAAACGGCGAGATCATCCACGCCGCGCGCCTCACGCCAAAACGCACAGGCAGCGTGATGCACCCGCCCTGCTCGTCGCCCCGGATATCGGCGAAGTCTTTCGTGGTCGCCGCGCCAAAGATGTACAGCCCGAACACCGCGCCCAGAATCCACGGCTCCGGATTCCATGCGTCGCGCAGGGCGGTCCAGCCCGCCACCACCAGCAAACAGCCGCGCGGCAACGCGATGGTCAGATTGGCCCAGAGCCACGAGCGCTTGGTGCGAAACGGCGGTCCCGAATAGGCGTAAGTCAGAAACACGGTAAAGAGCAGGATGACAAAAAACTGCACCCCAACCGCCCAGGCCAACGCGATGGAAGCGGCGTACAGGATGACGCTCGCCTTGAGCGCCGCCTCAGGATTGACACGGCCTGACGGGATAGGGCGCGCCGGTTTGTTGACGCGATCGATCTCAAGGTCATAAACCTGATTGATGATGTTGGACGCCGCGTTGAGACAAGCCGCCGCCAGGGCGCCCATCAGAATGGGCGGCAGCGCCTGAGCCGCACCTGCGGCTTCAAGACCGCTCCAGCCCGCCAGCGCGAAGGCGACGAAACCGATAAACGGAGCCAGCAGAGTGAAAGGGCGGCAGAGTTCCCAGTAGTCGAGCCAGGATGGATGCGAGGCCGCGTTCGAGGCGGAATTTTGCATGATGAGAAGCCATTTTCGTTCGATTGGAAGGGCGTATGCCTGTATGGGATAGTGTAATCTCAATAAGGCGTTTTCACTACGGGAGAGGGTGCGCTGAGCCGGATGAGAGAAATCAACATAATAAACACAAAATAAATGACTTAAATAAGAAAAAATATCACAAACTCTAATTTCACGGGATGTTACAGCGAAGGTGAGGCATAAACACCACATCGTTTGGTATTCTCGCCACGGTTTTCTCTTGACCCGGGGCCTCGCATCCCTACAATGGAACCTGTCAGCGGCGCGAAGCCTGACAGGTTGTATTGCTTCGAGAAGACGGGGGACGTCCTCACTCAGCAAGTTTGTACCGCGCCCGCTGATCGCCGAAAAAAACGCCGCCAGTCTCGATGATTCCGAGTCTGCGGCGTTTTCGCTTTTTTAGTACCAGAGTTCTGCTGTTAGAATACGGGGTGAAAATCATGTTTCCTTATGATTTTCACCGCCTGCACCACGGTTCGAACCGTACTTTTCATTACGCCGCGTCTTCGCTTTTTTTAGTACCAGAGTTCTGCTGTTAGAAGACGGGGTGAAAATCATGTTTCCTTATGATTTTCACCGCCTGCACCACGGTTCGAACCGTACTTTTCATTACGCCGCGTTTTCGCTTTTTTAGTACCAGATTTCTTTTTTTCAGCAGACGTGGTTAAAATCATGTTGCCTTATGATTTTCACCGCCTACGCCACGGTTCGAACTGTACTTTTCATTGTGCCGCGTTTTCGCTTTTTTAGTACTTTATGATTTTCTGGTAATGGGGCAGGTCAATCGCACATACCATGACGATGCGATACAATGGATTCATCCCGAACCAAGATGAATCAATAAAAACAAGCCATGCCTTTACATCACGTTGAAGCCGTCGTACTGAGACGGCGCCGGTCGCGCGACGCCGACGCCATCCTTACGCTGTTTACCCGCGAGAACGGCAAGATCGCCGCCTCCACGCGCGGCGTGTTAAAAACCTCCAGCCGCATGGCGGGCGTCACCCAGCCGTTCAACCGACTGCACGCCGTGCTCTACGCCAAAACCCGCGATCAGGATATCTGGACGCTGACCCAGGGATCACTGATCGAGTCGTACCGCACCATCCAGACCGATCTCAACCGTCTTGCGTTCGCCTCCTGCCTGGCGGAGTGGATCGACTTTCTCAGCGAGGATTTCAGTTCGGATCAGGCGGTGTGGCATCTGTTGACCGGGGCGCTGTCACGCTGGAACGAGCGTGAGCCGCGCGCCGAAGACCTCATCTATTACCAGTGGCGGCTGCTGAGGATGGGCGGGCTGGAGCCGGAAATTTTCCGGTGTCCGCGCACCGGCGCCACCGAGTCGCCCGCGTGGCGTTACCTCGCGGCGGAAGGCGGGGTGATCCGCGCCGACGCCTGTGAAGGCGGCGAAACACTGCACGCCGGGTCGGTGATGTCGCTACGCCAGATCGCGCGCGCGGCCGATCCGCCCAATGTACGGCTCTCAACTCAGCAGCGCCGCGAGATTCAACGGCTGATACAACTGCACCTCGAATATCACGCGGGGCGGCAGTCGCGGGCATCGCTTTTCTTTGATAAGATAAGCCATCATCAGGCGTCGCTCGAAACCGGCGCCGCATCGCCCCCGGAGGAGCTCCCCGGACCATGAAGCGTATCCTCATTCTCGGCATTGGTCCAATTTCCATCGAAGACTCGCAGAAGTTTCACGCGGGCGGCAACCGCGCCTGGCATCTCGCCAAGCCGCTGCTCGACCACGGGCACGAGGTCATTCTGGTCTGCATGCGCATCACCGGCCACGGTGATGAACACGAGCCGGACGAAGAGATTCAGACGCGCGAGCGGCTTACCTACTACCGCTGTCATGAAACGCGCTGTTTCGCCGACGACGCCTATCTGCGCGCCATCATCGAAAAACACCAGCCCCACGCCGTCATCGGCGCCTGCGACTACCCGGCCAGCCGGGCGGCGCGCGTGGCGGGCGATCTGCCTTTCTGGGCCGACATACACGGCTACCCGATGGGCGAGGCGCAGGCGAAGGCCTATCATTACGATGAAGCGGGCTACCTGCACCATTTCTGGAATATTCACCGCCCGGTGCTTTTTCGCGCCGACCGCTTTTCGGTGACCTCCGAACGCCAGCGCATGGCGACGCTGGGCGAACTGGGGGCGGCGGGACGACTCAATCAACACACATTCGGCGAAGACCTGGTTTCGACCATTCCCATCGCGTGGGACCCGAATACGCCGTTTCGCGAAATTCAGCGAAAAAAAGAGGATCCATTCACCGTATTTTTCTGCGGCGGATACAACCTCTGGTGCGACGTCGACACGCTGTTTCTCGGCCTGGATCTCGCGATGAAGCGCGACCCGCGCATTCGATTTCTCAGCACCGGCGGCGCGATTCCGGGCCATGACGAAAAGACGTTTCCCCGCTTCGAGGCGATGGTCAACGCCTCGCCCTACCGCGACCGCTACGACCTGCGCGGCTGGGTTTCGCGCGATGAACTGGAGACCTGTTTTACCGAAGCGCACCTCGGCATCAACGCCGATCTGGTTTGCGCGGAAAGCCTGATCGGCGCGCGCAACCGAATCACTGAATTCATGGCTCGCGGCGTGCCCATTCTGACAACCCTCGCTACGGAAATCAGCCAGATTCTGTTTTACAAAGGGGCGGTTCTCACCGCGCCGCCGCGCTCGCCCGAACTACTGGCCAGCGAGTTGATTCTCGCCGCGAATCATCCTGAAAAACTGGAAACGCTGGCCCGGCAGGCGAGAGACATTTTTGAAGAGTTATACACGTTTCCTCACACGGTGGGGCCTTTGCTTGACTGGTGTTCGAATCCACGGCACAGCGGCGATTTCGGCAAGCAGCCGGTCTTGCTCGATTACCGGCGGGACGAGCAGATTCAAGCGGATGAGTCAGCGCCGAAATCCGGCTTGAAACATCGAATCAAACGATGGTTGAAATTTTAAGCGCATCCACCGGGAAAGCGCGCTCAACGTCTTGACCGGCGCGCTTTGAATGGCAATACTTTTCATTCGTGTTTGACCGGCTTACGCGAAAAAATCGCCAACGTAGCTCAGCCGGTAGAGCAACGGTTTCGTAAACCGTAGGTCGAGGGTTCGAGTCCCTCCGTTGGCTTTCTCTCCTTTTTTTTCCATTCGAATCCCTCCTGTTTTCCTAACGGAATCTATGATTTGACACTAAGATAGCGCTCAAATGTCAAATCCCATCGCGATCGTCACAACTGAAAACCTGCCGGTATCCACCCAGCCCTGCGCGGGAGGAGGCGTGCGCGCCTTCGGCCTGGGAGAGGCATTGCGCCGGTCGGGCGCCGAGTGCGTGTATTTTCTGCTGGAAGCCTGGCGGGAAACGATGGATCCACGCGCGGAACTCCCCGTCGTATGGTACAAACCCGAGGATTTACACCAGCGCCTGCGCGAAACCGATTGCCGCGCCGTGCTCTTTGAGCAATGGCAGCCGATGACGTTTCTGCGCAAACCGCTGGATGTTCCCGTCATTGTCGACCTGCCCGGTCCGCTGATGCTGGAATACCGCTATCGCGATCCGGACAACTGGCTGCAACACCTCACCGATAAACTCTATTGCCTGTCGCGGGCCGATTATGCGCTCTGCGCCCTGCCCCGCCAGCGAGGCTATTACGCCGCTTGGCTGAGCTGGGCGGGTTTTGAGCCCGGCGACGACCGGCTCGCGGTAACGCCCTTCTGCATGCACGAGATGCCCCGCTCGCGCGGCGGCCACGTCGAAGATGAGCCGCTGATCTTCTGGGGAGGCGTCTTCTGGCCCTGGCAGGATCGCTTTGACGCGTTCAGGACGATCGTGGAGACGCTGGAATCGTGCGGAAGAGGTCAACTGGTGGTTCTGGGCGCTGAAGCGAACGATCCCGCCCTGCCGCCGGAATACCGGGCCTATAGCGGGCATCACCACGTCACCTGGCTGGGGCGGTATGCCTTTACCGAATACGCCGCCGAACTGAAGCGGGCCGCCGTAGCGGTGGACCTCGCCGCCCCCACCGAAGAACGCCGCCTGTCGTCGGACCTGCGTACTGGAACCGCGCTATGGGCGGGCGCGCCCTGCGTAGCCGCGCCGGAATCGCCCTGGGCCGAATCGATCCAGACGCATAACGCCGGATGGGTGGTTCCCTATCAGGATACCAGAGCGTTATCCGCCATCATGACCGAGGTCGCGATGGAACGCGGCGACATCGTCGCACGGCGTCGCGGCGCCGCCGAGATATCCAAACTGATTTCGAGCGAAGACCGGATCGGCGAATTGCTCGCGATTCTGAAAGCCCCCACCCTGCGCGAAAAGCGCCCTCCCGCTCTGGATCAGCGATCCGCCGACGCCGAAGCCCGCCTGCGCGCCATGCGGGATGAGATCGACCTGTTACGTCACCAGAACGAGCGATTAAGCCACGATCTGAATTCGATCCGTTCCAATCCTCTCTTCAAACTCTACAAGAACACCCTCGGCCGTCTGCGCTGACACGAAACATCCCGTATTTCGAACATTTTTTTGTTAAATTGAAAATACCACTTTACTTTGGTATTATTATGGTATAATTTGATATATATCGTTCCATTTTGTAAAATTATATTGGAGTTAGTGGGATGGAGATTCGAGAACAACTTCACGCTTTTTCATCGATTCTGACTCTGCTCGTCCTGATCGGGATCGCCTTTCTGGTCACCAACGCCCTGCGTCAGAGTAATGCGGACATGTTCGACGCCCAACAACTCGACGCTCCTACCGCGCGGTATGAATACGACGCATCGGACCGCCTTTCCGCGATTCATTATTCGGATGGAGAGCATGTATATTTTCAATACAACAAGGCGGGCCGATTGATCGGGCGAAGCGAAAAAAGGGAGCCCGGCGAGGCAGGAAACGAGTCGGACGCGCTCGTCATCGCGGTGGGTGAAGGAGTTTGACCAGAAAAAAGAACCACTAAACGCGATTGCGGGTCTGAAAGAGGTTGAGCCAGCCTTTGCCGCCTCCGCTGGAGAACAATTCGTCGACCTTTTCGACGGAGTCACTGAGCGCGATCAACACCGCATGATCGCCCGGCTTCAGCGCGTCATGCCCTTTGGGGATCAGGATTTGCTCACCGCGAACGATCGCGCCCAGAAGTGCGTTTCGCGGCATGAAGTTTTCTTTCAGGGCGCGGCCCGCCAGCGGCGAACCCGCACCGACCTCCATCTCGATCGCCTCGGCGCGGTCGTCGGCCAGCGTCGTCATGGATAGCGTCTTGCCCTTGCGCACGTAACGCATGATGGCGTTAATGGTCGCCACGCGCGGATTGATCGCCACATCGATGGGCTGAATGTACTGCATGAGCGGGATGTACTGCGGCTTGCGAGTCACGCTGATGACCCGGGTGGCGCCCTGTTGTTTGGCCAGCAACGCCGAGAGGATGTTGGTCTCATCATCCTGAGAACAGGCGACGAAGCCGTCCGCGTCGCGAACGCCAGCCTCTTTGAGCATGCCCATGTCGGTACCATCGCCGTGCAGAATGGTGGCGTCTTTGAGCAGATCGGCGAAACGCTCACAGCGTTTTTCGTCCTGTTCGATCAGGATCATGTGGACGCCGTGCTCCGCCAGGCGTTCCGCCAGAAAAAACGCCACCCGGCTGGCCCCTACAGCCACCACCTTGCGCAATCCCCCGTTAGTTTGACCACCCAACTGATTGACGAATTCGAAACCATTCGGCGAGGTGATGACGTAGACCTGATCGCCCGCGGATATCAGAGAATCGCCGCGAGGAATGATGACCTGATTTTCATGAATCAGACAGGCGATCAGAAGCGGCTCGCCGACGCCCAGCGTGGGCAGGTCTTTCAACCGGCGGCCCTGTATGGGCGCGTCAGGCTTTACCCGGAATCCGATCAGTTTGAGTCGGCCCTCCGCGAACTCGGCGGCGTGATTGGCGACGGGGATGGTGAGCAGATCGAGCAGTTCCTGAGAAGCGACTTCATCGGGATTGATGATGAGATCGAGATTTAGCGCCTCAACGTAAATGGAACGGTCAGGCACGAGGTAATCTTCATTCCGTACGCGGGCTATGGCCGTTGCGACGCCGAATTTTTTCGCCAGCGAACCGGCGATCATGTTGCTTTCATCGTCATCGCTGACGGCGATGAACAGATCCGTCGTTTTCACTCCCGCCTGCAGCAGCAGCGACGCGCTGGCGCCGTTGCCTTCTATACATAACGCATCGAGCTGATTTTCAATTTCAGACAGCAGGGTTCCGTTCGGGTCTATGATTTTAACCTGATGCCCTTCTTTGGTAAGACGGCGCGCCAGCCCCTGGCCAACCTGGCCGGCGCCCATAATCAGGACATTCAGTTCTAACTTCGCCACAATCGAACCACCTGTTCCGACGTATGTTCCAACAGTTCCGCCGCGCGCGTCATGGCGTCATTCAAATCGATCGGCCCGGGCGCGATTGAAAACATCGCCGTCATGCCGAGCTCATACAGAGCGCTCATCTCGCCAGACACCGATCCTCCCAACCCAACGGCGGCGACGCCCAGCCTCTTCGCGCGCTTCGCGACGCCAGCGGGCGCTTTTCCGTATTGAGTCTGTTCGTCAAGGCGGCCTTCACCGGTGAGAACCAGATCGGCGCCGCGCAGGGCTTCATCCAGCCCCGCGACGTCGGCCACCAGATCGAAACCGCCGTGGATTTCCGCTCCGCAAAAGGCGATCAACCCGGCGCCCAGGCCGCCCGCCGCGCCGCCGCCCGGCGTATTCAACAGATCGGCGCCGAAGGCTTCCCTCCAACACGCGGCCGCATTGCGCAGGCCCGCGTCAAGTTCATTCACCATCGCGGGCGTCGCGCCTTTTTGCGGGCCGAATACCGCCGCCGCGCCCTGTGGCCCCACCAGAGGATTCTCCACATCACAGGCGACCATCACGCGAACCTGACGCAAGCGGGGATGCACCCCGCCGGAATCAATGCGGCGCAACCGCGCCAAGCCAGCGCCATTCGGCTCGATTTCACCCTCGCGTTCATCCAGCAGGCGGTATCCCAACGCCGCAGCCATACCGAGGCCCCCGTCAACCGTCGCGCTGCCGCCGATGCCGAGGATCAGCGTTTTCGCACCGCGATCGAGTGCGTCTCGCATCATCTCGCCCGTTCCAATCGTGCTCGTGCGCATCGGATCGCGTTCATCAGTCCGCAGCCGCCATAACCCGGAAGCCCGCGCCATCTCGATCACAGCCGTATCGCCGCCGTCGATCAGGCCATATTTCGCCGTAACTGGACGATGGAGAGCATCCTGAACGCGTAACTCGACCCACTCGCCATCGCGCGCGGCGACGATTGCTTCCGCCGTGCCGTCGCCGCCGTCGGCGACCGGAACGCATACCGTTCGTGCATCGGGCCGCGCCCGGAGCGCGCCCCGCTCCATCGCCGCCGCCGCATCGGGCGCGGAGAGACTCTCTTTGAATGAATTAGGCGCGAGGACGATTTTCATGAAAGGGACATCCGTTCAATGAAGCGGAGCATTTCTTCACCGGCAAAGCAATCAATAGAATATCTTTTAATGAAAGTTATGTTCTCCCGTTTGACTTCAAGCGGATTTCTCACGAGATTCACTCATTTTGATTCGGCTCCAGCGGGGAGAGGCCGCCAGTCGGGAGACACTTTTTGAGGTTCCATTTTGCCTTCCGACTTCCAGACCACGCGCCACGGGTCGCGCTTCAACTGGGCGCTCAGGTCATTTAAGTTGGACGACACCTGTTTGAGGTTGGCGATCAATCCATCGATGTCAGGCCGGTTTTCCTTCACGGCTCCGTCGAGCGTGGTAAGCAGCGTTTTGACCTTCGACTGAATATCATCAATGCGGCCGTTCATCGATTCCATCAGCCCGCGAACTTCCTTGACCGTGGCCTGAAGATCCGGCCCCATCGTCTCGATCAGCTCATCGGCTTTTTTCAACGCGGATTGCAGTTTTTCATTACTCTGCGAAATCAATGCGGGCAGGTCTTCAGAACCCCGGCGCACATTAGTCAACGCGGGGATGACCTGCTTTGAAGCGCCGTCAATCAGCCCGCTGGATTGATCGAGAAGGCCATTCACGCGGGGGTGGGCGTCTGCGATCATCGTTTTCACTTCACCGGAAATCGCGAGCAACTGACCGCTGACGTCGTCAATAATTCCAGATACTTTACCCAATGGCTCGCGCACGTCATCCAGCACGACTTCGACTTTTCCCAAGACGTTTTTCACGTCGCTCGCCAGCGCGAAAAAATCTCCCAGTGAAGCGTAGGGCTTCGCTTCAAGGACGACATCCTCTTCATTGATTTCGCCTTTGGCCAACAGTGTCGTAATTCGCTTATCATCCTGGCCGCCATTGATCTCGACGTAGAGCGGCGACAACATGGTATCGGATGTAAACGTGACCTCCGAATCAAGCGAGACCGGTGAATCGCGCTTGATTCGCGCGACGATCAGCGCCTCATTGGCCGCGTTGTCGTAGAGCAGATCGGTGACCGTACCGATCCGCACGCCCGCGTAGGTCACCTTGGAATATTTTTCGACCACCACGCGCGGGACGCGGATTTTGATGGTGATCAGGTCTTCATACAGTGATTCAAAGTTACCCAGCGAAGCGGATAGAACCACCACCAGCACGATGGCGAGTATGACCAGTACTCCAACTTTGACTTCCTGCGCCGTCACTGAAGCCATAATGGTTCCTCATCGATCTCGTTTCACACAAATTCGTTCCGGTTCAAAACCGGTTACGATTCGACCTCAAGCAGGTCTTTCACATAATCATCCGCCGACATCTGAAAACGGATGGGGCCATCGGCCAACCCTTTGACGAACTGTTCTACCAACGGGTCTTTCGGGTTCCTGAAATCGTCAGGCGTCCCCTTCGCCACGATGCGGCCGTCATGCAGCATGATGATCTTGTCGGCGATTTTAAACGCGCTGTCCATGTGATGCGTCACCACGATCGAGGTGATATCAAGTTTGTGCGAGAGGTCAAGCATCAGGTCGTCGATCACCGCCGCCGTGATGGGATCAAGCCCGGCGGATGGTTCGTCGTAATACACGATCTGCGGGTCGAGCGCGATGGCGCGCGCGAGACCAACGCGCTTTTTCATTCCGCCGGAAATCTGCGACGGCTTCAGATCTTCGAATCCGCGCAGCCCGACCAGTTCCAGTTTCATCTTGACGATCATTTTGATGATCTTGGGGTCGAGGTCGGTATGTTCGACCAGCGGCAGCGCCACGTTTTCGCCCACCGTCATTGAATTAAACAGCGCCCCGCTCTGAAAGAGGATGCCGAAACGGCGGCGTATCGGATCGAGCTCGTCATCCGTCATGGGGACGATGTCCTGACCATCGTACAGCAGGCTGCCGCAATCGGGCTTCATATACCCGACCATGTGGCGCAGGAGCGTCGACTTGCCGCTGCCGCTGCCGCCGATGATCACCGTGGTTTTTCCACGCGGCGCGGTAAAGGTAATGTCTTTCAGCACCTTGCGCGGGCCGAACGATTTCGCCAGATGAATCACCTCGATGATCGGGTCTTCGACCGCCGCCTCGGCGGTAAGACGCTCCGGACTGGTTGTTTCATTCATCACGAATCCAATTCCCTTGTTCCGATCGATAAGCTCAGCGGCATTCAACCAGCGCGTACCAGGATTCCCCGTTTTCGGGACAGACGATGGAGAGTTTTCCATCATGAATGTTTTCGGATTTGGGAGAGATGAAACGCTCCTGTTGTGGATCGAACCAGTTCACGCCGGCGGTTTTGACCGAAGCGGGCAGGTTCAGCGTCACCGCGCCGGCTTTGGGAAAATATAATGCGTACGTCTTGCCCGCCTTCGCGAGACAGTAGGCTTCATCCTCATCGCGATCGGTCATCACATCCGGAGCGGGCGCGGTATGGAACAGGTCAAACGAATTGAGAAACGTCCGCATGCCACGAATCACGCGCTGCGCGTCTTCCGAGATTCCAAGACCACTATCGGGCCGGTGGAATCGGGTCGACGCGCACCCCGCGAAGACGTTTTGAATCCAGCGTTCGATGCCCACGGCGGGGTCATTCGGCTTGTTGCCACTCAAGCGATGGTAAACCTTTACGTTCGACATGGGGCGCGGGCCGCCATGACTGTTCAGCGTATCACGCATCCACATGAGGGCGTCGTAATGGGTCTGCCCCACCTGCCAGTTGTTCTGGGAGACTTCCATGAATCCGAAGAGGTCTGGATGAGACCAGGTCCGTTTGTGTTGATCGTCACGCAGATCCCACGCGTCGGTCATTTCCGTCGTGTACGCGGTCACTCCCATTTCCCGCGCTGTGTCAGAAATCACTTTCGCCCAGTAATACGACCATTCCGGCGGCGCCTTGGTTTCGTTGTCAATACAGTACAACACGTTTGGATAGGGCAGCGTTTCGGCTAACACGCGCTTGACGAAACCGGTCTGATATTTCAGCAGCGTGGTTTCGTTATTCTTTTCGGGGATGGATAGGAAAAACGGATTGCGTTCCTGAGCGGGATGGTGATCCCATTCCGGTTTCATATTTGTTTGAGCGGGATCAATATTCCTGTTATTAACCGGATTGAATGGATTCACCAGCCAGTAATCGCGGTAATAATCGAACGTCGCCCACAACTCGATCTGTACGATCACCCCCTGCTGATAAGCACGGTCGACCGACTCGCGCAGCCGTCCGTAAAATTCAGGATTGGGCCGGTCGAGATCGTATTTTCCATCCACCTTTTCAAAAGGCCAGACGTCGCCCTCATCGCGGCAGGAGAGCGTCGAGCGGATGTAATTGGCCCCACAGGCTTTCATTTTTTCGAAATTATCACGCAGCAGGGCGGGGTTATTAAACAGGTTATCTTCATCAGAGCCGCCCAGCAGCATGACCGGCTCGCCTTTGTATTGCCAATACCACGGGTTCTCCCGCCAAGGCCGGATCGTCTCGCTTTCCCGCTGCTCATGGGAGGGCGGATCCGCCGCGGCGCCAAGGGCGAACACCCCGATCAATAAAAGAATCAGACTTCTTTTCATAATTTTCTCCCACCCCGCCGAACGGGCTAACTGCAATCAGGAAATCACTCTATATGATTAACGAAACGAGTACACAGAATAGCATGAAACGCGTGGCCGATCACCTATTGAATACAACCCCGAACCGTGTTCTTTACCCCAGCACGGGGATGGCGATTGACGCAACCCGGTTCTTCTCACGGGTAGCGTCAACCGCCGCGCGAATACGCTGGATGTCTTCATCGCCGATTTGTACCGCGATAAAGCGAACCGGCGGCGTGTAATCTTCCGTCGCGTAAAACACCAAATCCATCAGACCGCCGCCGCAAGCGGATGGCGACGATTCAACCCGCGCAACCCGGTACGTCTCAAGAACCCGGTTTTCATCCGCGAAGATATCATTGCGAATCTGAACGTAGCGCTTCGTCACCGCATAGTGGGTCTCTTTCACGCGGCGGAACAAACGCCACCCCATCCAGGCGGGAATCAGCAGCCAGAAAAAGAATCCATAACACGCCAGCGACACGTGATGAGGCCGCATCGACGGCTCTCCCTGCCAGATCACGCCGTGCATCAATGGCTCGGAACGAATCAAATTTTCTTTTTGGGGAAAATAGTGGCTCATGGCGTCTTCACACGTTATGCGGCATTGCATGCCACCCATTCGGTCAAGATATGATTGAAACCAATGCGGTTCCGCCGATCTCGAACCTTATCCACTCCACCGCGATTGTAAAGACGGATGGATGAAAACAAAAAGCCCGAAGGAATGATCCTTCGGGCTTTTTCGCTGCATTTGGGGTAACTATCAGTTCGGGTTCGGAGCGGAGATATTGGTGAAGGCCGCAGTCACCACGCGGAAGTTGGGAGCGACGCTGAAGTCATAGCCTTCGAAGCCAACCTTCAACTTGGTGGAAACCGAACTCGGGCCGCTCACCGCCTTGAAATTCGCCACGGTCGGGGTCGTCGTCGGAGCGGCGGCCAGCCAGACCGGGGAAGTTTCGACGGAGCGGAACAGATCGAACGGAGTGAAGATCGGCTCGCCGCCATCACCCACGTTCTTAATGTTGTAGTCTTTAGCCAGACCGGCGGTGTACACGTTGCCGAAGCCGTCAAGCACGATGTAACCGGCGGTATAGGTATTGTCTGGGATGCCGAAGTCGCTTCCCTTGTTGCCCACCACGACGAGGTCGCGAGCGATGGGGAAGTTGAAGTACGGCGTACGGAAGTTGGTCGGCGTACCGTCGGGGTTGGGCGGGAAGGTGAATTTCGCATCGCCCACCGCGTGAACGCCGCCCAGCATATCGAGCAGATAGAAGCCTTTACCCGATGGCGTCAGTTCCATATCCACCGCAATGTCGACGCCGAAGTACGGCAGGTTCGCACGATCGTCAAACCAAGGTTCGGCCAGAACCGCGTTGTTGATGGGCCGTCCGAATTCGGGGCGAAGATCGTCTTTGGTCAGGTTTTCATAAAGTTTGTTCGGGTCTTTGACCATGTCGGCGTAATAAACGCCATCCGGGGCCGTCATAACGTCGAAGTCGAGCGCCAGACGGTTGGAATGAACGCCGCCCAATCCATCCATCACATAGTAACCGTTGGTCATCGCGATGGTCTTGACCTGAACGCCGTTCTGCGTTGGAACCGTGATCTGAACGAACTCGGCGGATACTTCCATATCGCGAGCGATGTCAGAACCCAGTCCAAAATACAGGTAGACCGGAGTTACGCTTTTAACCAACTGGCTGGTCTGGGGATTGGTGGTCTGGTAAAACTGGCCGGGAACGATCTTGTCATAATACGCGCGATTGACAGGGAAATTGGCTACGCCGCCTTTCAGGAAACCTTCCGGCGTGTAACCCGATCCATCAATATCAATCGTCGCGGGAAACGGCGCTTCGAGTTTTTTCGCTTTCGCCGTATCCGAAATAATCGTGCCGTCGCCATTCAGCCCGGGGTAAGCATAAACAGGCAGGTTGTTGGGGCCCACGGAGTGAACCGCGCCGTCCGCGTCCAACAGGAAATAGCCGCTGAAGCCGCCTTGTTTCAGGCGCCAGTCAGGAGCCACTTCGATGTCGCGCGCCACGTCAAAACCCCAGAAAGGAATCGCGGCCTGCTCCGGTTGGTCGGGGCGGCTCAGGTAGTTCTTGTCGTACAATTTTTCTTTGAACGCAAGACTCGCCTGGGCCAGGCCCATCGGAGTTGGCATGGTGATATCGCCCGCTGATTTGAGAGTCAACGAATACTGACCACCCAACTTGTCGAGCGCATACGCGCCAACGGGATGACCGGTCTCGTCCGCGACCCATTCAATATCCTGAAAGATCGAGAGGCCGAAATCAAAGTCGTCAGCGACGCCTTCCAATTCCTTGAATAAATAGATGCCAACCTGACTGTCATTCGCGCTGAAAGCTCGGCCCACCGCGTCTAAGATGAGAATCCCATCCTGGTTGGCGGTTGTCTGCGCCGAGGCGCCGCTCACAAATACCATAACAATTGCGCCAACGCCAACGAGCCAATGCTTGAGGGCCATTTCGACCTCCTTCGAGCAATCTGATTTTAGAATCAACCCAACTCTTCGGCCTGCGCGGTTCCCCTCGCAGAGAGTCTTACTCATCTATCGATAATCGGAAAAGCGCCATACCCGATCAAACCGGCCGCGCCGCCGTTTATCAGAAATCAGTCTATATTTGTCACCAAAAACGAACCGTTTACAAGCCCTGCATGGGCGCAAATCGGCATTTCCAAGTTTATCGGAGTATAAGGAGAACGCTTCCCTATGTCAAGAGAAAATTCCCACAAGTGCAAGAAAAATCAGTATCTTCGCCGCCCTCGGAACCGGCTTGACGGGCCGGAGCGATCCAATGGACTTCGCCATAGAATCGCATTAAATGTAATTTAATTCAAGACCTGATTTTTCTTATTTTTCCCGAGAGTCCACTCTAATTCTCGGCCGAAAAAATTCAAACCTGACATCCGTACTCCAAATGAGCCGTTTCTCTATCATACTCAGACCGGTAAAGATACCACCGTCCCGCTGAAAAATCAATTCGCTAAAATTCGACGGCCGCCGATCCTGATGATTCATCGCTTACGCGGGGCGTTCTGAATATCGATTCATGCGATCCCACGCCTGCTATGTATATACCTATTCGGGATTTTTGTCAAAAAAATCAATTGGATTCAAAAAATAGTGACGTTTCATTCCATATTTACTATCGTAAGGTCATAGCCGTCTATTTCATTCCCTCTGCTGTTGATCCGGAGAACGACATGCGCTCAAACGTCACCCCCAAAATCCGCCTGTTCGCGTTGTATCTCATCGTACTGATTTCAGCCCCGATATACGCATCATATAGCGCGCAATCGGCGCCGGAAGCGCGAGCCGGAGCATACCAGACAGCCAGCGAAACGCCGACGGAAACGCCCATCGCCACACCGACGCCGCGACCGACAAATACCCCGCCTCCAACGAACACTCCCACCCCCACGAGGCCGCCTCAACCGACCTGGACGCCATACCCCACCGCGACGCCCACTCCACCGCCCATCGTCTATCTGGATGAAGAATACACGGTGCAGGAACCAGTTCCGGCGTTGAAAAATCGATACGATTTTTCCATCGACCCGGTGAGTGGAGACTACCTCTTTTTCGAAGACATCGCCGCCGGCAATCAACTCTTCCTCGCTATTCGAAAGATCAAGCAACCTTTCACCCAAGGGGAGTGGACCACCAAACCGGATCAATTGATCGATTATGGAGACACTCTCATCAGCACGAAAGCGTATTTCACTTTCAGCGATTATCTGGGAACGATCTACTTTTTAGCGAATGTCAGCGGCTATCCGCAAATGTTCCGCGTGAATCCGGACGGGACCTCGACCGCCGTGACGGAGCGGAATTCCATGTACCCGATTCGATACGTGGTTTTACCTGAAGACGCCAACGTGCCTGGAGCGAATCCGAACGATCTGATCGTTCTTGGTAAAGGGGACCTCACCGGGCTGATCAACGGAATGTCTCGAATACCCAATCCTGCGGATGGCGGTGAAAGCGTCTATCTGCAAGACCTCTCCCGGCAGATCGACAAACTGGACATCACGGACATCGCGATAGGACCGGAAGGCAAGCTATATCTTCTCTCGTCGGACCCGGTGAAACTGTTGCGAGTGGAAGAAAACGGAAACGTGGTTGAAGTCAATCACTCCATCGTCGAGTTGCACGCATCTCAGCTGGAGTATTCGCCGAAGGACGGGTATTTCTATTTTCTCGCCGCGGCCCCCATCGTCAATGATACGTATCCCCGCTATATGTTTCTCTATCGCATGACGCCCGGCGCCCCGGCCGAGTTCGTCGGCGAATTCTGGGGGAACGATCCTGAACTGGAAACCACGCCCGATGGTGACATCGTTCTCAAATTGTACGGCTCGAAGCATTTTCAGATCTATGGCGCCTACGCCAGCCATACCCCATTAACCAGCGTACACAAGATCACGCCAATTTCAGTGACGCCGGTCGGCGAACCTGAACCCATGCCCACCGCGCGCCCGGTTAAGGGTTGGCTGGCGCTCGACGGGTTCGGCGGCGTTCACACGACCGCGACCGGTATTGAGAAACCCGAATTACCGTATTTTCTCGGATTCAACATCGCGCGCGATCTGGAGCCCGATCCTCAGGGACGTGGCTGGTACCTGCTCGACGGTTGGGGGGGCATTCATGTTTCCAACCCCGATCTGCCCATCCCTCGCGGCGAGCTGCCCTACTTCCCCGGATACGACATCGCCCGCAACCTGGAAATCCGTGAGACGGAAAACGGGACGATGTTTTACCTGCTCGACGGCTTCGGCGTGATTCACACCAACGATCAAACCTTTCAATACGGCTACCTGCCCTGGTTCGGCGAAGACCGCTTCACCGACCTCGAACCGGATCCGGCGGGCGGTTGGATGATGCTTGATGAAAGCGGCTGGATCTTCTACAGCCGCAAGCCCTGGCCCGATTTACCGATTCCGGTGAACCGCACGCTGACGGCTCCAGTTTATTCCGCGTTCACCCGATTCGCCGATGAGACGACGGTGCTGTCGGATTATTTCGGCGGGCGGCACACCAATTCGCTCTACCCGGCGGAGAACGTACTGAACGGCCTCAGCCCCGATTTCTATTTCCCCGGATGGAAGATTCTCTGGGATATCGAACCCATCTATGGTGATTGACGCGTAAAATTGTCTGGATGAGTAAGAAGGGCGGGATGGTCTCCCGCCCTTTTTTGTTTTTGCCACGCCAAACCGCTCCGGCGCCATGACGAACTTCCTTCGTATACATATAGTATGAGGTCTCAAAGCCGGATCGAGACGAATCAGCGACATCAAGGCTCCCGATGAGTGAATTCCACATCGTTTTTTTTGTTTCCAGCACGCCCGCGCCCGAACACGCCGTGCTGATTGAACGCGTCCGGCGGCTGGATCGCGCGCGCATCGCAGCGGTCGTCATAGATGAAACGCACGATGAAGCCGCCATACGCTGGCCGCTCTGGATGCGTTGGAGCAATTTCTTTTTTCCACCCCGTGAGGAACCATCATGGCGCGTCCTCGCCTCCGAAGCCCCGTGCGTGAGCGCGAATAACGCGGAGGCTCTTTTCCAGACGGAACAATTCGATCTTGGCGTACATCTCGGCGGAGCGTTTCCAACCGAATTCGCACAAAAACCTGCGAGTGGAACGCTGACCATTCATCCGCATGATCCCCTGCGATTCACTGATACTACCCCGCCAGGCGTTCCCGAGTTGTATATCGGCGAAAA
Source organism: bacterium (assembly GCA_016125385.1). GTDB lineage: Bacteria > Hinthialibacterota > Hinthialibacteria > Hinthialibacterales > Hinthialibacteraceae > WGLV01. The sequence goes on along the minus strand of WGLV01000022.1, from coordinate 18,610 downwards.
AGAGATCGCCGTCACCGCCGTGTTTCGCGATAAGGCGGGCGAGATCATCTCTCTCGTGGATGAACGCCGTCTGTCGATCGAACGGTTTGACGACGAAGCCAGCCTGGGGGTGAAATGCGGCGCGGCGGCGGCAAGCCTGATACTGAAAACCATTGACGCTTATTTAAATGAATCCACCTCTGTTACGCCGATCGACCCGGCGGCGCCGCGAAACGAAGTACAGCCATCTCGAAGTCAACGCGCAGCATATTCCCGCAAGGTCAGGCGGGCTCAAGCGAAGGCGCTGATTCCGCCCTTCCCCCCCCGGTCCAAACAGGTTGCACTAGCTGCGTATCAGTGGTTCCGCCTGACGGCGTGGCTGGCTCTGGCGCCATGGACGGCCGCGCGCCTTCGCCGGCTGGAGGCCGAAGGCCGAGCACCTGTGGTAATTTTGTACTATCACGGAGTGGGAGACGCCGCCGAAAACTGGATGGCCCTGCCCATGATCGAATTTCATCGTCAGGTGCAATACATGCGTGAGCGTTGCGATCTGGTTTCGCTCGAAGACGCGCTTGCAAGGTTGCGGTCGGGCCAGAACCATCGGCTCGCCGCCGCGCTGACCTTCGACGACGGGTACGAGAACTTTTATCATAACGCGCTGCCCTATCTGGAAGCGAACGGCGTCCCCGCCGCGATGTTTGTCTGTCCCCGCCCTGCGAGCGCGGGTGAACAACTCGGACACGACGTGCGGTTTGGATATCACTTCGCCAGGTTGATGACGCCCGGACAGATTCGCGAAACGGCGGCGCGCGGCGTAACGATCGGAAGCCACTCAACCGCGCACGAAGATATCGGTTCGTTAAAAGGTTCCGCGCTGGAAGCGGCGCTGCGCGACAGCGCCCGTGAGATCGAAGAAATCACCGAACGTCCGGTCCAGTATTTATCCTTCCCCTTCGGGCATCAGGCGAACCTCTCGGAAGAAGCGATCCAAGTCGGGAAGACTGTTTATGATGCGGTATTTTCAGCGTATGGCGGATACAATCCACCCGATGCTGAAAACAGATTTCATTTTCAGCGCATCGCCAACCCCACCAACCTGCACTCGCTCGCGCCTGTTCTCTCGGGAATTCACCGGCTGAAACGATGGTTTTACAGCGACCGCCCCGCCAAATTCCGCTGACGGGCGATCTGGTTGTGTAAAAATAACACGCAACGCCTTGATGAGGAGAACAGAGAGGCTAGAATAGGCACGTCAAGACGTTTCGCTTTACGCATTCACGCAATCAGGATTCAGCCATGACCTCGATCGATGAGAAGAAACAGATCGCTCTGATGATGGATGTGTATGGCGGTCTTTTGACGGACCGTCAGCGTGAGTTCCTTGACTTGCACTTCAACGAAGACCTGTCTTACGGAGAGATCGCGGATAACAGCAATATCTCCCGTCAGGCGGTTCATGACGCCATTCAGCACGGCAAGAAAAGCCTGCTTCGTTTTGAAGAAGAACTGGGGCTGGCGGCGAAACTGGAAAAAAATCACGATGGCGTCAACTCGTCCGGCTCAGAAGAAAGCGTCGACCTCAGCGCGTTGCGCGATGAAATTCAGGCGCTGTCAGGCCTGATTCATGACGACATTATTTATGACGTCGTTCCGATTCAGCGCTCGATCAGGCGATTGAAAGATCTGGCAGGAATGGAAAGCTGATCGAAGACTGGATTCACCAAAGTTAACTAAAGTAAAAGCCAAAATATGTTTGATAGTTTACAGACACGATTTCAGGATATTTTCCGCAAGCTGAGCGGCAGGCCCCGGCTTGATGAAGCGACCATTAAAGAGGCGCTGCGCGAAGTTCGGCGCGCGTTTCTGGAAGCCGACGTTAACGTCAAGGCGACCAAGGAGTTCTGCCAGAAAATCGAAGAACGCGCGCTCGGCGCCGAGGTGCTCAAAAGCCTTACCCCCGCCCAGCAGGTCATCAGCATCGTCAAAGAAGAGATGACCGAACTGCTGGGGGGTCAAGCCGCGACGCTTGACCTGCCCGCGGGCGAAGCGCGTATCATGCTGGTTGGTCTGCAGGGTTCAGGTAAAACCACCACCGCCGCCAAACTCGCGAAAAAACTCGCCTCACAGGGCCGTAAGCCCCTGCTCTGCGCGGCGGACGTGTACCGCCCCGCCGCCATTCAGCAGCTGGAAGTCGTCGGTGAGCGCGTCGGAGTGCCCGTCTTTCAGATGGGGACGGAAGCCGATCCGGTTGATATCGCCCGTGAAGGCGCCCGCAAGGCGCGCAAAGAGGGGCTCGACACCGTCATTCTCGATACTGCCGGGCGACTTCACATCGATGAAGACATGATGGCCGAAGTCCAACGGATCAAGCGGGAATGGAAGCCGACGCACATCATGCTGGTGGTCGACTCCATGGTCGGTCAGGACGCAGTGAACCAGGCGGAACACTTCCACCAGGGCCTTGGAATCTCCGGCGCCGTGTTAACCAAACTTGACAGTGATACTCGCGGCGGCGCCGCGATCTCGATCCGGTACGTCACCGGCAGGCCGATTTACTTCGCCGGTATGGGCGAGAAATTCGACGAATTCGACGTCTTCTATCCCGATCGGATGGCATCGCGCATTCTGGGCATGGGCGACGTACTGACCCTGATTGAAAAAGCCCAGGCGACCATCAAGGAAGAAGAAGCCGAAGCACTTCAACAGAAGCTTCTCAATCAGACATTCACATTTGACGACTTCTTAAGCCAGATTCGACAAGTCAATAAAATGGGCGGCATTACGTCGCTCATGTCTATGCTGCCCGGCATGGGAGCGCTCGACCAGTTGAAAAAAGTAAACATGGGCGAGGACAACATGAAATTCATCGAAGCGATGATCCTCTCCATGACGCCCGATGAACGCGCCATGCCTCAACTGATCAACAGCAGCCGCAAACGCCGCATCGCGCGGGGCAGCGGCAAGACCATGCAGGACGTCAACCGCCTGTTAAAGCAGTTTACGCAAGCCAAGGAAATGATGAGCCTTATGGCGGGCGGAGGTATGGGCGGCAAGAAAATGAAGAAGGGCAAAAAGCCCAAACTGTCCAAGAAAATGATGAAACGCATGATGGGGATGAAAAACATGTTCCCGGGCATGTGAGCGGACAGTCTCGAAACGATTCCAACCCGGCGGTTGGCCGCGCCTCGTGCCTCTCAACAACCTGGTTGACATAAAAAGCGATAAAGCAAAGAAAGACAAGGAGTTTTCGAAATGGCGTTAAAGATGCGTCTCAAAAGAATGGGCAAAAAAAATCTTCCTTTTTACCGCCTGGTGGTCGTTGATTCACGCTGGCGCCGCGACGGCAAAACCATCGCCGACGTGGGTTGGTACGACCCCGTAAAACAGCCGGCTGAAATGGCGTTCAAGGAAAAAGAAATCTACCATTGGCTCTCAAACGGCGTGAAACCGACCGAAACCGCGCTGTCGCTGTTGAAAAAGCAGGGCATCTGGGCGAAGTTCAAGTCGGGTCAGTATAAAGAGATCACCGACGATCAGATGATCGATAACAAGACCAAGATCACCCTGAATGAAGAAGTAAAGAATCCGGGTTACAACGCGCCCCAGCCGAAACAGGCGGCTCCGGTTGAAGCGGCTCCCGCCGCTGAAGCCCCCGCTGGAGCTCCCGCCGAGCCCGCCGCTGAGGCTCCCGCGGAAGCGCCAGCGGAAGAAGCGCAGGCGTAACAATTCAGCGGCAGGCCGATCGGACGAGTGCGATCCGCCTGTGCATCCGGCCATTCCGGTTCCCGCGCCGTCCACGCGTCGGCGCGGGGCGTTCATTTTAGCGGATCGCTTGGACCGGCGCTTGAATTCATTCTCAGGAAGAAGAACATAAGGCGAATATCATGAAAGATTTACTTACATATCTTGCCAAAGCCATGGTCGATCATCCGGATGAAGTTCGCGTTTCAGAAAAAACGCTGGATGACGGGACTCTGGAACTCTCGCTGAAAGTGCATAATGACGACATGGGCCGCATCATCGGCCGCAGCGGCAAAACGGCACGCGCCCTTCGCCGGATGCTATCCGCACGCGGCGCGATGGATAACATCAAGACACAAGTCGAGATCATCGAAGATAAATAGAAGAACGGCGGGAAGTTAACCGCACCATCACCCCATGTCTCTACGCCGTAAAAAACCGAAAATCGACCAGGAACGAGTCTATCTGGGCAAACTGAGTAAACCCCACGCTCTTCAAGGGGAGCTCAAGTTTATTCCATTTGGATGCAGCCCGGTATTGCTGGAAGTTCTTGAAACCGTTTACCTCGAAGGTTCTGAAACGGACGTCAGCGAACTGCGCGTCGAATACGTGCGTGGTACGGAGAAAAATCCCATCATCAAATTCGACGGGGTGGACGGCCGCGATCAGTCTGAAGCGCTCAGCGGCGCCATTCTCTGGACGAAACAGGAACTGCTTCCCGAACTGAATGATGGAGAGATTTACGAGTCGGACCTGATCGGGGTTCAAGTCATTAACCTTGACGGCGGTGTCATCGGCCGGGTTGAATCCATTCTGGAAACCGGCGCCGCCGACGTACTCGTAATACGAACCCCGGACGGGGAGGAAGTGATGATCCCCGCCGCACGCGAACACATCGTTGAATTCCGCCGGGCGAATCAGACCCTTGTGGTTCAACCGCCCAAGCTCGATCCCGCAGAGTCATGAGAATCGATATTCTGACCACATTCGTCGAGATGTTTTCGGGCCCGTTCGATGAGAGCATCATCAAACGCGGCCGCGAGAGTGGCCTGGTCGATATCCGGGTTCATAACCTTCGCGAGTGGACTCACGACCGCCATCATAAAACCGATGATGAGCAATATGGCGGAGGCGACGGGATGGTGATGCTCGCCCAGCCCCTGCTCGACGCGGTGCGGGATCTTCAGGCGGAGAGCGAGCACTCTCACGTCGTACTGACCAGCCCGCAGGGACGGTTATTCAACCAGACCATCGCGGAAGATTTTTCAACGCGGGAGCATCTGATTATTCTCTGCGGACACTATAAAGGAATCGATGAGCGGGTGATGGAAGCCCTTCAGCCCGATGAAATCTCTATCGGCGACTTCATCCTGACCGGCGGCGAATTGCCCGCCATGATCGTGACCGACGCCGTGGTAAGGCTGATTCCCGGCGTGGTCGGTTCCATCCGATCCGTGGAGGAAGATTCGTTCAGCAGCGGGCTGCTCGATTGCCCGCGCTATACGCGGCCCCGTGAACTGGAAGGCATGGAGGTTCCCGAAGTACTGCTGGGCGGCAACCACGCCGAAATCGAGCGCTGGCGGCTCGAACAATCGCTGCAACGCACCGCCGAGCGGCGCCCCGATCTTTACCAGAAGTGGGTGGACGAACACCCAATGCCCAGGAAGGGGCGAAAACGCGCATGACCGCTCCGCTGTACGTTTCCCTGCTCCACTACCCGGTCTACAAAAAAGACGGAGAGGTCATCACCACCAGCATCACGCCGCTCGACCTGCACGACATCGCGCGAAGTTGCGCCACGTTCGGCGTGAAGCGGTATTACGTGGTCAACCACATGCCGACCATGCAGTATCTCGCCCGCCGCGTAGCCGAGTTCTGGCTCAGCGATTATGGCGCGAAATACAATAAAACCCGCACCGACGCCATCACCAACATGCGGCTGGTCGAACATATCGAAGACGGGATGGAAGAGATCGCCCGCGAATGCGGTCAGCCGCCCCTGCTGGTGGCCACCACCGCGCGGCAGCAGAAACGGGCGATCGGCTGTGAGGCGTTTCGCCGCCGGCTTGAAACCGAAGACCGCCCCTTTCTGCTGCTGTTTGGTACGGGATGGGGGCTGATCGACTCGTTTCTCGACCGTTGCGACGTCATTCTGGAGCCGATTTGCGGTCCGGTTGAGTACAATCACCTCTCTGTGCGCAGCGCGGCGGCGATTATGCTCGACAGGCTTTGCGGAATTCGAAAATGAAGTTATAATCACCCGCTTGTGCGCCTCAGTCCCCCATGTCACCCGATGACCGGGGCCAGGCCCAACGTTTTGGAGGACGAAAATCATGGAACACCCTGGCTTGAAAGCGTTTGAAGAACAACAACTCAAAACCGGCGTGCCATTCTTTCAACCCGGCGATACCGTCCGCGTCAACACGCGGGTTATTGAAGGTGAAAAAGAGCGCATCCAGGCGTTTGAAGGCGTCGTCATCGCCCGAAGCGGCGGCGGACTCGGCGAGTCGTTCATCGTCCGCAAGATTTCATACGGCGTCGGCGTCGAGCGTTGCTTCCCGCTGAACTCACCGCGTATCGAATCGATTAAAGTGATACGCCGCGGCCACGTGCGCCGAGCCAAGCTGTACTATCTGCGCGAGCGCAAGGGGAAATCGGCCCGCATCAAGTCGCGCAAGAAGCATCTCACCGATGCGATGCAGGCTCAGCCCACCGCTCAGCAGGGATAAACGCCGTTTATTCAATCATCACTCAAGCGCAACAAAAAAACCCCGCCAATCAGCGGGGTTTTTTATTTCGTCACGTTTAGGATTTCACGTATTGTTCAATCGCCTGTTTGACAGTCGCCAGCGTAAATGGTTTGGGTAAAAAGCCGTCAACGGTAAGCGGTTGATCCCCCTCTTTGGGCAGCGTCTTGCCAAAACCACTGGAGATTAACACCGGCGCTTGAGTGAATCGGCGAATTTCGCGGACACAATCACTGGCGCTGATATCCGGCAGGTTATAATCGAGAATAATCAGAACGAAATCAGCATTCTCGCGAAGTTGGATAAGTGCATCCTGTCCGGTTAACGCAAGGATGCTTTGATAACCAAGGTGTTCGATCATACTCGACGCGACTTTGGCTACCATTTCTTCATCTTCAATCAATAAAATCCTTCCCGTTCCCATTCAGTCTTTCCCCCGTAAATCGCCATGAACAAGACCCTTTCCGAGAAAACATTCATGAAATCCCAACTCTAATTATTCATATATTTATATCAGTTTGAAGTGTAAATATCATTTTTCTTATAGAAAAGTAGCGATGGTGTAAAAAATTGACACCGTATGCATTCATTCGGAACTCGATAACAGATCACTGGAGTGAACAGATCATCAATCTTGATTGCATCATCAACAACTCAGGTGTGATGAAAATCGGATATAGACGCGGTCTCCGAGTTGCCACAGGAAGGTAAACCTGTCATGATAATACGCTTCGGTTATATTGTGTGAACCCAGTTCTCTGCGAATCATAGAGGAAAGAAGCCGTGTCCCAGCCCGCCGTAGTTCACTTCGCATTGAAAGAACGATCCGTCGAACTCCGAGACATCGACATCCCCGCCATACGGTCCAACCAGGTACTGATGCGGGTTGCGGCGGTTGGCGTTTGTGGAACCGACGTTCACCAATATCTGAACGAACACAGCTGGCCGGTACAGCTGCCGGTCGTCATGTGCCACGAATTCAGCGGGATCATCGAAGAGGTGGGCAAGCGCGTCACCGAATTCGCTCCAGGCGATCGCGTCGTTTCTGAAACCGCCGCGTTTATTTGCGGCGAGTGTCACTTCTGCCGAACCGGCCGCTATCACCTCTGCCCGCACCGCGTTGGTTTTGGACAGGGGAAAAACGGCGGTCTCACTCAACTGGTCGCCGTCCCCGCCCGTTGCCTGCATCGTGTTCCAAACTCCATTCCGATGCATCACGCCGCACTCAGCGAACCGGTATGCGTGGCGTACCACGCCGTCGCCCATCACGCCAACGTTCAGATTGGATCAACCGTCGCGGTGCTTGGCTGCGGCGCGGTCGGGTTGTTGTGCGTTCAGATGGCGAAGCGCGCCGGCGCGGAATCGTTGCTGCTGACCGGGCTTTCCCGCGACGTTGAACGGATGGCGCTGGGCAGAACCTTTGGCGCAACGCATACTGTCTGCGTCGACAATGAGTCACTTAGAGAGCGAGTGAGAGAAATCGGCGACGGACTGGGCCTTGATTACGTTATCGACGCCAGTGGCCGCAACGCTTCGCTGAAAGACGCCGTCGATATCGTCCGCCCGGGCGGGACTATCGTACGCGTTGGGTGGGGACCGGGGCCGTACAATTTTTCACTCGATCCCCTCGTTCATAAAGAAGTCCGCTTGCAGGGCGCGTTCAGCCATACGTGGGAAATGTGGGAACGCGTCATAAAGCTGATGGCTTCGGGCGTGATCGATGTTTCTCTTCTCGCTCCCTCCAGACTTCCGCTGGAAAAGTGGAGAGACGGCTTTGAGGGGATGCACGACGCGTCACTGATCAAAGCCGTGATTGAGCCTAACGGCCCCATGGATTAACCCGGCAAAAAACTCCACTCTTTGCGCGAATTCGTGAAGCAACACAGAATCCAGTCGAGCGGATTCACACCGCAACTCATTTATTATCAGCAAATTACACAAATCCATGCAGCAAAATCATGCGATTGGAACACCTCTTGCTCTTCTTTCGGTGTATCTCATATTCATTTTTGATTGGGTTTACCAGAGAGGGCGAGGAGGAGCACAATGGCTGATTTGTACCTCAATCCATTAGATACGGCTCCGGTTAACCGGAATCGAACCAGTCCCCGGTTCAACATGCCGGAATCCGTCTCGTTCGATGAAGTGCTCAAACAGGCGTCGCCGCAGTCGCCGGCGCCCATGCTGAAAGCGGATGCGTTAACTATTCCCAAGGCGGAACCACGCAGCCAGTCAGCCAACACGCCCATTTTCAGGCCTACGCACTCTGAGAACGAGACCAAGCCGAACATCAATTTGGATAATTTCCATCTGCCGCCCGATCCACGGGTTAATGCAATGGATCAAGTTAAAGCGGTTACGCCGGAAGCACACGAGACCGAGGCGCCCGCTTCTGTTGAACCTCAAACCACGACTCTACCAGATACGCCGAAGCCCGACGCCACCGCGACATCGCTTTTCAGCGCGGTAAACAAGAAAGAAAAGCCCGAACCAGTCGAACCGAAGCCTCTTGTTGATTCGATTCCCACGAAATCAGCGGAAACGGCCCCGGTTCAACCCGCCGTTCCCGCGGATGCGGCCGCGAATGAAGCGCTCAACGTTATGTTGTCGACCTACACGGTAAAGCGAGGCGATACGCTGTCAGAGATCGTCGCCGACTCACTGCGCAAACAAAATATTGATTACTCCGTTGGCGATCTGTATCGGATCGTGGGGCAGGTCGCACAAGCCAATCAGATCGGCAACCCGAACCTGATATACGCGGGTCAAAAAATCGATATGAGCCCGGTCAGCGGTTCATTGATCGCCAAGAACGAACCGCCGAAACAAACCGCGATGAATTTTCTCGATCCGATTCCTTCCCAATCGGCCCAGGCGCCCGTGATCGGTCAGGTGACCTCCGAGTTCGGAAATCGCATTCATCCCATCACTGGGCAGATGAAGATGCATAACGGTATCGACATCGCCGTCGACATCGGTACGCCGGTTCAGCCCTACAAGGATGGTCAGGTGATTTTTTCAGGGAATAAAGGGGACTTGGGCGAAGTAGTGGAAGTTCGGCATGACGACGGCGAAGTTTCACGCTACGCGCATCTTTCAGAGCGGCTCGTGAATGAAGGCGATCGGATCAGCATGAAAGACACCCTGGGGCTTTCAGGAGAAACGGGCCTGACCACGGGACCGCACCTTCACTTTGAAATTCTGGAACACGGTCACGCCGTCAATCCGATGGGTCACCTGCCCTCATCATCCGTCGCCAGCCTGTAATTCGGCTCTATATTTCTATGCCATCTCGATTGTCAATACGATGTATCGAGCCCGTATATTTGCAAATTAAACATCCCGCAGATTACTTAAAATCCTTTCCGATAATCTGAATTTCTGATATGATGATAATCAGAAAGGATATGCTCATGATTCAAGAAACCAGTAAAATCGGCAAACGCGGCGCGTTTGTGATTCCCTCTTCACTGAGAGATCGATTCGGTCTGGAGGAAGGGAGCGTAGTAATCGCTGAAGAGCGAGAAGAGGGCGTACTGATCCGTCCCGCCGTTGTGTTTCCCATCGAAAAATATTCCAAAGAACGGAAAGCGGAGTTATTGCTATCAAACGCAATCAATCTGGATGATTACAACCGAATTCTGGTGGAAATCCGCGCGATGGGTCTTGATCCCGAATCGATCCCGCATGAAAAGCCGACGGCGTAGATGTATCTATTGTTTCTCGACGCCAATGTGCTGTTTTCAGCCGCGTGGAGAAAAGACGCCGCATTAACCCGGTTATGGACTTTACCCAACTTCCAACTAAGGACATCCAGCTACGCGGTTCAGGAAGCGAAATTCAATCTGGAAACCACCGAACAGAGGGCTCGTCTCCAATCCCTGATTCAGGCTATCCATCTCGTGAATCCCGCACGGTTTGATCCTCTTCCGGATCAGGTTCGACTGCCGGAAAAAGATCAGCCGATACTTCAGGCCGCAATCGCGTCCCGGTCTACTTACCTTCTCACGGGAGACATCCGCCATTTCAGCGCTCTGTTTGGATGCAGGATCCAAACCGTCTATATCATGCGTCCCGGCGAGTATTTGAAGGTGAAAACCAGTGAATGTTAATTCAGGCCTCTTGCTGAAGCGATTCCAGCAATGCGTCCATGCGTTCGCGCAGTTGCTCGACCTGTTTACGCAGCTTACCCCGCTCTTTCGTTTCGATCCCGCTAACATCCACCTTGTCGACGTATTTGCTGACCTTGCCAATATGCTCCATAAAAATGGCGACACGTTTGCGGTTTTTGCCGCGAGAGCGCGTCAGCAAGCGAATCTGATCGCTGGTCAGGCCGGAATCACAGGCTTTTTGAAACAGGCGCATCTGCGCTTCTTCGGTAGGCTGTTTGGCGATTTCAAGCAGGACGCGGCGAGGCCAGCGGTTGTCTTCGCGGCAGGCGTCTTTGATGGCGGGAATTAAATCGTTAATTTTGATTGTTTCAGAGAGAGTCGACTTCGCCTTGCCCAGAATTTTGGAGAGTTCTTCCAGCGAGTAGTCGTATTCCTGCTGCATCCGGGCCAGGGCTTCAGCTTCTTCGATGGGATTAAGGTTTTCACGGACCAGATTCTCGATCAGCGAGAGCTCGGCGGCGCGGCCCTGATCCCAATAGATCGCCGGAATCTTCGACAATCCAGCCATTTTGGCGGCGCGCAATCGGCGCTCGCCCGCGATCAGAATTTTTTTCTCTCCCTCCAGCCTGAAAATCACCGGCTGCAGGACGCCTTTTGTCTTGATCGACTGTGCAAGCGATTTAAGGCTTTTTTCGTCGAAGTGCTTGCGAGGCTGATTGGGATCGGGATGCAAATCATCTACTGAAATAGGGTACAGATGCTGATGATCGTACTCGGGCGGAAACAGGAATTCCGACATTCGTAATACTCCTGAGATTCTATTGAGAAACGCCGCTTTACGGCGGCATTCGAATGGTTCCAGGCATCATGATCCGGCGCTCATGATTCAGCATGGAGCGGCTCGAATACTAGCACGAATCTCATGATAACAAAACGAGAAGCGCGCCCGCATTCGCATAAAAACGGGACGGGGTGTAAGGTTCTCGTATTGATTCAGGATTTGAACGAGTACAATGAACGAGAGTATTCACTCATTTCAACACCAAATCTGGACATCACGATTCTCAAGGGGACTTTCAGCCGTGGGCTGCTCGAAAGACAAACCGAAAAAAGACCCGAAGCCGGGTTGGTATATATGCAAAAAATGCGGCGCCGCCAGCAAAAAGAAGAAAAATATCTGCGACCCGAAAAAAGTAAAGGAATAGGCGCCCCCCCCATGACCTGAGCCGGTAGCGGCGTATGCAACCATCCCTTACAATGCGATTAAACCTTTGCAATGGGGGATGACCCGATGACGAATGACCACGCCTCGTTGACTCGCCGTGAACTGCTCGCCGCCTCGATCGCCGCCGGAACCGCGCCCCTGATCTCGCGCGGCGCCAACGCCGCATCGAAAAAACCCAACGTGCTGTTGCTGATCTCAGACGATCAGGGCCTCGATACTCCCAGCTACGGCAATCCGGTCATCCAGACGCCCCACCTCGAACAACTGGCGGCGGACGGCGTGCGCTTTACCAATGCTTTCTGCACCACACCGAGTTGCAGCGCCAGCCGTTCCGTTATATTCACCGGACTGCAAAACCACCGCAACGGCCAGTACGGCCACGCGCACGATTACCATCATTTCGCCATGCATGAGTTTGTTGAACCGTTGCCGCGTCTACTCAAGCGCAATGGCTACAGCACCGGCTTGATCGGCAAGTTTCACGTGAATCCGGCGGAGGCGTTCGCCTTCGATTACCTGCCGCCCGGGCGCGAGTATGGCGGATCGCGCAACGTCACCGGCATGGCGAAAGCAGCGCGGAAGTTCTTCGACGACAATCAGGACAGCCCCTTCTTTTTATCGGTTGGGTTTTCCGATCCGCACCGAGCCGGTGAAGGATTCGGCAATGAAGATAACAAATCGGATATCGAACCGGTGACCTACCCGCCCGATGAGGTCATCGTCCCGCCGTTTCTGCCCGACCGGCCCGAAGTACGCCAGGAACTGGCCGAATACTATCAGGCGGTCAGCCGTATGGATCAGGGCGTCGGACTGATACTGAAGGCGCTTGAAAAATCAGGTCTCGCCGATAACACACTGGTGATCTATATCAGCGACAACGGAATCCCCTTCCCCGGGGCCAAGACCTGCCTGTACGACCCCGGCGTAAGGCTGCCCATGCTGGTGCGCGCGCCCGGTCAGACGCGGCGCGGCGTGGTGAACAACGCGATGGTCTCATTCGCCGATATCACGCCCAGTATTCTGCAATTCACCGGGACCCCGGCGCCGGAATACGGCCTCGACGGGCGCTCGTTCATGCCCATTCTGGAAGAGGAAAACCCGGAGGGCTGGGACGACGTGTTTTTCTCGCACACCTTCCATGAAATCACCATGTACTACCCTTCGCGTGGAATCCGCACCCGCCGATACAAGTATCTGCGCAACCTCGCGCATCCGCTGCCCTTCCCCTTCGCGTCGGATCTGTGGGCGTCAAAGACGTGGCAGGCGGTGTTGAAAAGCGGCGATGATATGTATGGTCCGCGCCCGTTACGCGACTACATGCACCGCGCGCCCGAGGAATTATATGATCTGGAAAACGATCCTGACGAAGTACATAACCTCGCCGGTGATCGGCGCTACGCTGACGTGTTGCGCCTGCTGCGCGGCCGGACGCTCGCCTTTCAGCGCCGCACCGACGACCCCTGGCTGATACTGGAAAATTATTTCGACCCGACGGGATGAGGTTATACTATGGCTTTCAGTACCTGAATTGATCCCGTCGAACCACGAGACGAACATGGAACCGCGAATTCCGATCGACAGAGAGAAGATCGAGGCCTTCTGTAATAAATGGAAGGTTAAAGAGTTTTATTTGTTCGGCTCGGTCCTGCGCGACGATTTCGGCCCGGACAGCGATGTGGATGTGTGCCTCCAATTTCAAGACGCCGCTCCCTGGAGTCTATGGGATATGGTGCGGATGAAATATGAGTTGGAAGATTACTTCGACCGGCCAGTCGACATACTGGAAGCAGACGCGATTCAAAACCCATATCGCAGGTATGAAATTCAGAACAACAGGAAGCTGATTCATGCCGAAACCTAAAGAAGACCCTACACTATTATGGGATATGCTTGAATCGGCGCGCCAGATTCTTGAGTTCATCAATGGACAGTCTTTTCATCAATTTGTAAACGACTCCCTATGAGGATCACATTTAAAGAAACGGGATTATCATTAACCCTGCCTCGCTTGATTTTACCGCCGATTTTTTTATGATTCACAAGTATATCGAACTACCTCAAATCACAAACCAACGCGCTCGCCGATAGACGGATCACCGGAGGCGCGACAACACAGGAGCACATCATGCGCCGCCGGACCTTTCTTCATCAAACCAGCGTTTTCGCCGTCGCCTCCCTGTTCCCTGGCTTGAATCCCGTTTCCGCCTTCGCTTCTGGCGAACTGAGCGCCGACGCCGTCATCATCGGCGGCGGACTGGGAGGCTGCGCCTGTGCGCTGGCTCTGGCGCGCAACGGCAAACGCGTCGTCATGACCGAAGAAACGCTCTGGATCGGCGGACAGCCCACCCAGCAAGCGGTGCCGTTTGACGAGCATCCCTGGATCGAACAGTTCGGCGCCACACGAACCTACCGCGAATACCGTTCGCGGATCCGCGAGTATTATCGCCGCAACTACCCGCTCACCGCCGAAGCCCGCGCGCGCGATTTTCTGAATCCCGGCGGGGGGTGGGTCAGCCGCATCGCCTGCGAACCGCGCGTTGCGTTGAACGCGCTGATAGAAATGCTCTCACCCCACGTCAGCGGTGGGCGCATCCGCATCCTGCTTCAGACTGTTCCCGTCTCCGCAGAGGTTAGCGGCGACCGGGTGGAAGCCGTTCGGGTAAGGAACATACTCAGCGGCGATGAGTGCGTACTCACCGCGCCGTATATCGTCGACGCCACCGAGTTGGGCGACCTGCTGCCGATGACCGGCGCGGAGTACGTCACCGGATTTGAATCGCAGGCGCAGACCGGCGAAGCGATGGCGCCCGCCGAGGCTCAACCGCAAAACATGCAACCCATCACCTGGTGTTTCGCGATGGATTACCTCGAAGGCGAAGACCACACTATCGACAAGCCCGAAGATTACACCTTCTGGAGAGACTACGTCCCGGAGTTAACGCCGCCCTGGCCGGGTAAACTCTTCAGCTGGACGTATTCAGCCCCCAACGGCCCAGACAACGCACGCACGCTGCCCTTTGATCCGCCGCGTGAATGCGATGAAGGCGTGATGGGGTGGTTTACCTACCGGCGTATTCTCGACGACGCGAATTTTAAACCAGGGGCTGTGCCAGCCGACGCCACCATCGTCAACTGGCCGCAAAACGATTACCTGCTGGGATCAATCGTCGACGTCTCGCCGGACGAAAAAGCGAAACATCTGCGTGGAGCACGACAGGTTTCGCTTTCACTGCTCTACTGGATGCAGACCGAAGCGCCCCGCCCCGATGGTGGAACCGGCTGGCCGGGATTGCGTCCGCGTCCCGATATGACGGGAACGGATGACGGCCTCGCACAGTATCCGTATATTCGCGAAGCGCGGCGCATCCAGGCCGAGTTCACCGTCACCGCCGAGCACGTCGGCGCGGAGGCGCGCGCCAAAGCGATGGGCGTTTCCGTTAATCAGGCCACGGCGGCGGATTTTGACGACTCGATCGGCGTCGGCGCGTATCGCATGGACCTGCACCCCAGCATCGGAGGCGATAACTACATCGACCTTCCGACCTGCCCCTTTCAGATTCCGCTGGGCGCGATGATCCCCAAACGGCTTGAAAACCTGGTTCCCGCCTGCAAGAACATCGGCACGACTCATCTCTCTAACGGTACTTACCGCCTGCATCCGGTAGAATGGAATATAGGCGAGTCGGCGGGCGAGCTGATCGCCTTCTGCCTTAACGGCGGCGAGTCGCCGCGCGGGGTGCGCAACATGCCAGAGAAATTGCGTTCGTTCCAACGCAAACTGACCTCCGCCGGCGTTGAACTGAAATGGCCCTCAGTCAGACCCCTTTAACCGGATTCCCGCGATTCATCCGCAACTCGTCTGGTGTAGTTCAAGTTATGAAAACCAGACGAGTTGCGTCATTCATGTTCTGACCGAATCGTAGCCCTCCTGAACCATTTGAGCCAAATATGTAAAATAATACTTCTCATTCGCCTAACGAAACCTTAATATTTCTGATATAGGATTCATGTTCACACCTGATTCTGTTCGGCGGCAACCTTGATAGAAAATCCTTTTTCCATCGCCATGGGAGAACGATCATGAAAAACGCCCCATTGCTGATGTTTGCTTTGCTCGGCATGTGTATGGCCTCCATACTCGTGGTGTTCGCTGTTCAAAATACCATGGGAAAGCGGGGTAACCGTGATTATATTCTCGCAAGCCCCAACAACTACATGAGAGACTTTCCACCGCAAAACCCCGATGGTTCGATCAATCTGGTGGTTGAGATTCCCGCCGGGACGAACGACAAATGGGAAGTGAAACCCGACAGCGGCGTGATGAAGTGGACCAAGAAGGATGGATCGCCCCGCGTGGTGAAATACATCGGTTATGTGGGCAACTATGGAATGGTTCCCCAAACCATTAACCCGCATGAATACGGCGGCGACGGTGAACCGCTCGACGTCATGGCGCTGGGCCCCTCGCAGGATCGTGGCGCCGTGGTCAAGGCATGGATGGTCGGCGTATTAAAAATGCAGGATGACGGCGAGCAGGACGACAAGATCATCGCGGTTCTGGATGAATCCCCTCTGGGAGAAGTCAGGACGATCGGCGAACTGGAAGAAAAATACCCTGGAGCGGTGGATATCGTTAAAACCTTTTTCCTGAATTACAAAGCCCCGTCTGATAAAGTCATTGAGGGAGTCGGCGATGAACAGGAGGCGTTCCAGTTATTAAGCGATACCCATCAAGCGTATATGGACGGGAAACACTGATTGGCGTAAGCAAGTAATCTCACGGCCGGCTCCAGATGGAATCATAAACAAACAAAAGGGACGGTGATTTCACCGTCCCTTTCATTTGCATTTCAACTCAGTACGAATTACTCATCCTGCGGTTTACGGCGACTCCAGAGCACTAAAAAGCAACCACGCACATCGCGAAACGAAGCACGCAGTCACATCAAATCTAGAACGTATACATCAGCTGAAAACGTCCGAAGAACGCATCATCCGCGCCATTGAGATAGTAATCGCCCGGATCGAACCATTCAAGCAAAATGTGTCCGCTGATGTTTTTGGTGAAGACGTAATTCGTCAGCGATTGTACGTTCTGGCCGCGCTCGTCTCCACCGCCCGGTCCGGTATTCTCATCCGCCAGATACATCAGATAGCGGAAAGACTGGGTCCACTGCGAGGTGGGGTGGAAGGTCACCATCGCTTCGGGGATGATCATGTTGCCCCAGACGCCGATGTCGGGGTCATTCGAGCCGCTACGGCCCTTGAATCCGTCATACAGACTATAGACGTACAGCTCGCTGTATTTCGGCCACTGAGCGTAGAAATCGTCCCAGCCTTCATAATCAGGCGTGGTGGGATCATCGCCGGTGGTGTAGGTAAAGCCGACTTTCAGACTGGGTTTCCACGTAACGTCGTTAAACGTCAGTTCCGCGTTCGCCTGACCGCCCCACGCGTCGCGATCGACCTGATCCGCGCCCGGGAAACGGCTGAACTGCAACGGAGCCGGCATGGCGCTCATGGTGTCGAAATCGACCGTACCCCATTCCTTGCCGATTTCAGCCGCAAGCGCCAGATTGACGCCGGGGCTGACTTCAAATCCGTGAGTGGCGCGGAACCCGAGCAGGATGGTTTCTTCAGCCGGAGACGGATCGAAGGTGCTGGGTGGATTAAACCCAGCGAAGGAGACCTGATTCTTGTTGCGGAACAACAAGTAAGGTTCGACGCCGGTGTTTCCGAATTTCCAGCGGTTATAGATTCCGTACAAGTCTTCGTCGTCGGACGCCTGGAAATCGTTTTCCTGAAGTTTCGCGTAAATCAGGTCGGTGGCGCCCCATTCATGATTCACGATCGCCTTTACCGCGTCGAACGATATCGTCTGAGACCCGTCGTATGGCGTGCCATCCAGCAAGACGAAGCCATCGCCGTAGATCAGGTCCTGGCGACCGACTTTCAGGTCGACGCCCGTGCCAAAGATGTCTTTGGTCATCACCCAGGCGTTGTCGAACATCGCGTCCTTGCCTTCCACGTCAAACCCCGGCATTTCATTGTCCTGACCGTAAAACCATTCCTTGGTAAAACGGACGTACGCTTCAATGCTGTCATTGGGGTTCCAGTCGAAGAAAATGCGGGGACGGAAACGGAAAACTTCGCGGGAATCAGACGCGTTATCGCCATCGAAATCCCACATGTTTTCGATGTACAAGCCGCGGAAACGAATGTCTCCGCCGATCTGCAACGTTCCACCCGGCCCGATCAACTGGGTCAATGGCGGAGCCGCTTCGGTTGGCGCTGCGCTCTCAGCCGCCGCTTCTTTCGCGGCCGACGCGTCGCGCTGTTCCATCAACATGCCTTTCAATTCCGTGAGCTGCGCTTCCAACGACTTGATCTTGTCTTCGAGTTGCTGAACTCGATCCTGCGCCGCTCCCCCGACCGGCGCCAACAGCAGGAGGGCGAAGGCCAACCCGAATTTCGCTGCCTTTCTCATTGATGTATTCCTCCGTATGCATGATTCGTGTTGCTGAATTGGCCAGACAAACTACAGTGAATCAATCCCATTCTCATCAGACGCCAAATACAATAACAATCGCTAAACTGACCGATTGTTACAAAATTCGTTCAACTTGTGAATGTCTAATTTTCAAGAAATCAAAAAAAGTTTATTTATAAAGGGCTCCTCACAAGAATTTGTGCACGAGTTTTGGTTCGGGAAGGTTTCCGAGTCCATGGTATAGAGCCAGGATGTAAGTTTTCGCCGTCCTGAATCCATAGCAACGATGACTGATGACTTTGGCCTTATTGTTCAT
>WGLV01000008.1 GCA_016125385.1 bacterium | reverse complement strand
GTTACGCCCTTGCGTCGAGCACCTGGTCGATGGTGGAGATTTCAAAGCCGATCCAGGTTGAGATCAGCGCGATGGAGGTGATGGGCGCCGAAGTGGTGTCGACGATGAATGCGAGTTTTTCGCGCGCGATGCGGAACCGGTCAGCCAGCTGGCGGTAGCCGCCGCCCACGATCAGCGAGTTGGCGTAATCGTCGATGAAGAGCAGCATGCCGGTCGTCCACATGGCGACGCGGGCGTTGCGGGGCGAGCGCAACAGGCCCGCCAGCGCCGCGATCCAGCGGCGCGAGTACGAGCTCTGGTTCATCATCTGCACGAATCCGCCGATCAGGACGATGAACATGATGTTGACGGCGTGGTCGGGGTCGATCAGCGCGTTGAGCGCAATCTGGTCGACGCTGCGGAACAGCGCGACGGCCGGGTGAAAATGGTTGAGCAACAGCGCGCCCACCCACACCCCGATGAATAATGACAGGATGGCCTCTCGCAGGATGATGCAGAGAATAATGGCCACCAGCGGCGGCAATAGCGAAACGATGGTTCCTTCCATCCCGGCTCCCTGACTGATGCAGATGGCGGTGCGGCGCGGCGCCGCGCCTTGGAAAGATTACTTCTTATCGATGCACCACGTCACCCCGCCGCGCGTGGCGATGTACAGGAAAACGAAACAATACAGCACGGCGAGTTCGCCCTGGTTTACCGCGGGAAAGAACGCCGAATCGAACTGAAATTTCCAGTGAAACTGAAAATACGCCACCGCCATCGTGCCGCTTGTGATAAACGCGGCGCAACGGGTCTGAAAGCCCACCATGATCAGCAAGCCGCCGATCAGTTCGATCAATCCGCCAAACCAGAGTTGTGAGCCGATCGGCGGCTGGAACTCAGCCAGAACTCCCAGGATTTTCTGCATTCCATGGAATGAGAACATGAAGCCCGCCATGATGCGCATCATGGCGTAGGCCTGATCGCTGTATTTCGCCAGCCACTTCATTCGGAATCCCTCCGTGTTGATGATTCGCTCCATTTTCGCCGCAGCAGGGCGCCAAATTGGCGTAGGGGAGCATTGAAAATTTAGCTATTTCAGCATGAATCGCCTTCACGCGCCAAGCAAAACTCGCATCGTTCAACCTGTTTTGGTAGATGGAATCACCTCTCAAATTGAGGGATTCTCTTTTGTTGAATGTCATTGTGATAATTCTGGAGCGCTGGCAGCACACGTGGAATCATGTCCGGATTTAGTTGTTCAATTCAATCGAATGTTTAGTGGCGGCTGATGTGCTTTACTTAGTGGAGTAAATACTGGAATGATTCATTGCACTCCGTGATGAGACGTTGCACCCGCTTGGGGAGTATACCCATTTACATTGGAAATAGTTGATAAAACCCGCTTGACTTGCCGGAAAATTATGATGTAATTTAGCTGAATTACTGCAATAAAACATTGCATTTAACTATATTACGACTCCGCGATAGTGCAATGTTTTTTAAGATTGGTTTTGGCTTGACGTTTGCATTGATTTAACACCGATGAACACGCATGAGTCAGACATTGCCATTCTTTATTGTGAGAAAATGACATTGAAGCCCATGAAGCGAATTTTACTTATTCTGGTATTCTGCATCTGCTCCGTTCCGGCGGGGTGGACGCAGAATATATTCACGACGACCAACTTTCCGGACGCGAACTTCCGAGCGGCGGTTCAGACGTTTATGGGGAGCGGTTCATTTACTGCGGCGCAGGCCGCCGCGCGAACGGGGTCGTTCGATTGTTCCAACCAGAATATCGCTTCATTGCAGGGGATCGAGTTCTTTACCGGTCTGTCGCGGTTGTACTGTAATAACAACCAGCTGACCACGCTCGATCTGTCGCTGAACGCGGGGCTGAATACGCTTCACTGCGAGAATAACCAGTTGACCTCGCTGACGCTGGGCGTCAAACCCGCGCTGCAATACCTGTTCTGCCAGGCCAACAGCCTCTCCACGCTCGATCTGTCAGGGGCGCCCAACCTGAGCACGGTTCATTGTTACTCGAACAACCTGACCTCGCTGGATGTATCCAACAAGACGTCACTGGCGTATCTCTTCTGTCAGAACAACCAGCTCAGCACGTTGAATCTGACCGGCTGCTCATCGCTGTACATCCTGTATTGCTATAACAACAACCTCTCCGGCGCGCTCGATTTATCGAATCATACCGCGCTGGGTTACGTCTCGTGTATGAACAACCAGATCACGAGTCTGAATCTGGTTAACAATCTCGCGCTGGTTCGGGTTAACGCGCGCTCAAACAATCTGACCGATATCTCGGGAATGGCTTCGAACCCCGGGTTGGACGCGGGCGACGCCGTCGACGTCTCATATAACAACCTCGATTGCGGCGACTGGACGGACGTCACCACGCTTTCGGGCCGTCTCGGCGCGAATATGACTTATTCGCCTCAGAACGGGATGGATCCGTACAACTGCAGCATCATGAACGTCAACATCAATACGCCCGCCGAGTTTCCCGATCCGAATTTCCGTTCGGCGGTTGAGACCTTCATGGGCGTGGGGCCGGGCGGTCCATTCACGGCGGCGCAGGCTGCTTCCAAAACGGGTACGCTCAACGCTTCGGGGCGCAACATCGTCTCCGCATCGGGCATTCAGTATTTCACCAATCTCAACCGCATCCTGATTCAGAATAACCAGCTGACCTCGCTCGACCTGTCGGCCAATACGGCGCTTGACAACGTACACTGCGAAAACAACCAGCTGGCCTCGCTGAACGTGTCGACTCTTTCCGCGATGGTTTACCTTTTCTGCCAGAACAACCAGTTGACTTCGCTGACGCTGCCCGCGTCGGGTTCGTTGAGCACGCTGCACTGTTATTCAAACAAACTGACTTCGCTCAATCTTTCGAATCAGGCGAATCTGCTTTACGTTTTCGCTCAAGGCAACCAGATCGCCAGCGTGAACGCGGCCGGCGCGCCCTCGCTCTTCATGCTGTATCTCTATAACAACAAGATCACCGGTTCGCTTGACCTGTCGGGCCAGACCTCGCTGAATTATCTGTTGCTGCAGACCAACCTGCTGACCGGTTTGACCCTCGCGCCCAACTCGCCGATCGTGATGTTGAACCTACGCGGCAACCAGATCGCCGACGTCGCCGGGCTGGCGGCTAACACGGGGCTCAATTCGGGCGACACCGTCGATCTCAGCCTCAACAATCTGGATTGCAACGACTGGGCTGACGTCTCGGCCTTGAAGTCGCGGGTGG
Organism: bacterium; assembly: GCA_016125385.1. GTDB lineage: Bacteria > Hinthialibacterota > Hinthialibacteria > Hinthialibacterales > Hinthialibacteraceae > WGLV01. The sequence continues at coordinate 71,620 of WGLV01000008.1, read as the reverse complement.
GCGCCTTATGCACCATCTCGCCGCAGAATACGCTGGACCCCTACGATTGCGCCTTGATGGCGACTTCGATCAACACGCCGCAAAATTTTCCCGACGCCAACTTCAGAACGGCGATCGAACAGTTTATGGGCGTGGGGCCGGGCGGTCCATTCACCGCGGCGCAGGCGGCGGCCAAAACCGGTTTGCTTGACGTATCGGGCAAAAACATCGCCTCGGCGTCGGGGATTCAATATTTCACCGGTTTGAACCGGCTGTTCATCAACGGCAATCAGCTTACGTCGCTCAACGTTTCGGCGCTGAGCGCGCTGCAGAACCTTCATTGTGAAAACAACCAGCTCGCGTCGCTGGATGTTTCCAACAACGCCCAGCTGGTCTATCTCTTCTGCCAGTCAAACCAGTTGACCAGCCTGACGCTGGCCGGCGCCGACGCGCTTTCGACGGTGCATTGTTATAACAATAAACTCACCAGTCTCGACGCATCGGGAAAGCCCAGCCTGGTGTATCTGATGTGCTACAACAACCTGTTGACCAGCCTGAACGTGGCGGGATCGACCGGATTGTATTACCTCAGCGCATACAGCAACAAACTGACGGAAATCGACGTCACGAGCAATCCCGCGATCAAATACGTATTCGGCAACAACAACCTGATTCCGTCGCTGGTTAATTTTGTGAACGCCGCCGGACTCAATGCGGGCGACACCCTCGACGTGAGAACGAACCGTCTTACCGAAGACGATCTGGCCGACATCAACACGCTGAAGCAGCGGCTGGGCGCCAATTTCACTTATACGATCACGGATACCCAGCCTCCGGTGATTAACTGCCCGTCGAACATCACCGTGAACGCGGCGAACGCCAGCGGCTCGGTGGTTTCGTTCCCGACGCCCGCCGCGACCGATCTGCTCGATCCGTCGCCGGTGGTAACCGTGTCGCCGAAATCGGGCAGCCTGTTCCCATTGGGCAATACGACGGTGAGCGTGGTCGCCTCCGACGTGGCGGGCAACACTTCCACCTGTTCGTTTATCGTCAGCGTGACGGACGGTGCCGCGCCGCAGATCGAATGTCCGGCGGACGTGGCGGTTGAAGCGGCGGGGCCAAATGGCGCTGTGGTGAATTACTCCGCGCCGGCCGCGTTCGATGTGATCGATCCCAACCCAACGGTGGTCAGCGATCCCGCATCGGGATCTCAGTTCTCGCTGGGCGACACCGTCGTGACCAGCGTTGCGACCGACTTCGCGGGGAACTCAAGCGTATGTACTTTCACCGTTCACGTCGTCGATACGGCGGCGCCGGTGATCGCGGCGGTCAGTGACGTGGTGGTCGAAGCCAATACGGCGGGCGGCGCCGTGGTCGCGTATACCACGCCATCGGTTTCCGATCTGGTGGACGCCAATCCGGCGGTGACCTTCTCTCCGGTTTCAGGATCGTATTTCGCCATTGGCGATACCGTCGTCAGTTGTACGGCGATTGATGCGTCGGGTAACATCGCCGCCGCCACGTTCACGATCGGCGTTACGGATACTACCGCTCCCCAGATCACGCTGGGCGGGCCTTCAACGATCTCGCTGGAAAGCAACGTGGATAGTTATTCACGCAGCGTGTGGCAGGCGTCGGTCTCCGACGCGGGCGACCCGGGCGTTCAACTGGTGATCGACGATGCGTCGGTGAATACGTCGCAAGTTGGAACTTATACCGTCGCCTTCAGCGCGACGGATGCGTATGGCAACGCGGCCGCGCCGGTGACCCGGACGGTGAATGTGGTTGATTCATCCGCTCCGGTGTTTGAACCAGTCAGCGATATCACTGTGGAAGCGGACGCGGCGGGCGGCGCGCCGGTGACCTATACGCCGCCGTCGGCGACCGATCTGGATGATCCCAACCCCACTGTGACGTGCGTTCCCGCTCCGGGTTCGTTCTTCGCCCTGGGCGACACCACCGTCACCTGCACCGCGACGGACGCGGCGGGCAACGAATCAACGACAACATTTATCATCACCGTGGAAGACACCACCGCACCGGCGATCACGTTGGGCGGGCCTTCATCTCTGACGCTTGAATGCAACGTGGACAGTTATACACGCGGCGTCTGGCAGGCGTCGGTATCCGACGCCGCCGATGCGGGCGTTCAGTTGGCGGTTAACGACGCGGCGGTTAATCCGGCGCAGGTTGGAACGTATACCGTCACTTTTAACGCGACCGATGCGTCGGGCAATGCCGCGACGCCGGTGACGCGAACCGTCTACGTGGTCGATACCACCAAGCCGGTTTTTGCCAGCGTAAGCAATCAAACCGTTGAAGCGAATGCGGCGGGCGGCGCGACTGTGGCGTTTACCACGCCAAGCGCGACGGATCTGACCGATCCGAATCCAGTGATTGAGTGCAATCCCGTCTCGGGTTCATTCTTTGCTCTTGGCGATACCGTGGTCAGTTGCACGGCGATTGATGCTTCCGGGAATATCGCCGCCGTGACGTTCACGATCAGCGTTACGGACACCACCGCTCCTCAGATCGCGCTGGGCGGGCCTTCTTCACTGACGCTGGAATGTAATGTTGACAGTTATTCGCGCAGCGTGTGGCAGGCGTCGGTATCCGACGCCGCCGATGCGGGCGTTCAGTTGGCGGTTAACGACGCGGCGGTTAATCCGGCGCAGGTTGGAACTTATACTGTCACCTTTAACGCGATCGATGCGTCGGGCAACGCCGCGACGCCGGTGACGCGAACCGTCAACGTGGTCGATACCACCAAGCCGGTCTTGTCGAGCGTCAGTAATCTGACGGTCGAAGCGAATGCGGCGGGCGGCGCCTCGGTGACGTTCACCGCGCCAACCGCGACCGATCTGGCCGATCCGAATCCTATGGTTACGTGTAACCCCGTCTCGGGTACGTTCTTCTCTCTTGGCCAAACCACCGTGACCTGCACCGCGACGGACGCTTCGGGCAATAGCGCGACGACCTCGTTCGTCATCACCGTTCAAGACACCACCGCGCCTGTGATTACGCTGGGCGGACCTTCGTCGCTGACGCTGGAATGCAACGTGGACAGTTATTCGCGCAGCGTGTGGCAGGCGTCGGTTTCCGACGTCGCCGACCCCGGCGTTCAGTTGGTGGTCAACGATGCGTCAGTTAACCCGGCGCAGATTGGGACCTATACCGTTACATTTAACGCGACCGATGCTTCCGGCAACGCCGCGACGCCGGTGACGCGAACCGTCAACGTGGTTGACACCACCAAGCCGGTTTTGTCGACCGTCAGTAATCTGACGGTCGAAGCGAATGCGGCGGGCGGCGCGCCGGTGACGTTCACCGCGCCAACCGCGACCGACCTGGTCGATCCGAATCCAACCGTTACCTGTAATCCCGCCTCGGGTACGTTCTTCGCTCTTGGCCAAACCACCGTGACCTGTACCGCGACGGACGCCTCAGGCAACAGCGCTACGATCACGTTTATCATTACCGTTCAAGACACCACCGCGCCGGTGATTACGCTGGGCGGGCCTTCGTCGCTGACGCTGGAATGCAACGTGGACAGTTATTCGCGCAGCGTGTGGCAGGCGTCGGTATCCGACGTCGCCGATTCGAGCGTTCAGTTGGTGGTCAACGATTCTACGGTTAATACGGCGCAGGTTGGGACGTATACCGTCACCTTTAACGCGACCGATGCGTCCGGCAACGCCGCGACGCCGGTGACGCGTACCGTTAACGTGGTTGATACAACCAAACCGGTGATTTCCGGCGCGAACGATGTGGTTCAGTCGCAGGCCAGCGGTTGCCCGGCGCAAACCTCCGTTACATTGAACGTATCCGTCAGCGATCTCGCCGACCCCAGTCCGGCAGTGGTGACCACGTTCAATTACGCCAATGGATCGTTGTTGACGCGCCCCGGGCTGCCGGGCTCAACGGAGAACTTCCCGCTGGGAACCAGCGTGGTCACCGTGACCAGCACTGACGCGAGCCAGAACCAGGCGGCAGCCACGTTCTATGTGACGATCATCTCGAACAGTACGCTGATCGTCACCGTCAAACAGATCGCCAGTGGCCAAGCCGCGCTCGCCACGGGATTAACGGTTAACGTCTACGACGCCTCGTCAGGAAGCGCGGCGGTTATGGCTGACGGCAACGCCGCCAACGGCGCGCCTGCGTCGAGCTTCGCGGCGATTTACCAGTCAGTGACTCCCGTGTATACCGGCCAGACGAATGCAAACGGTACGGTTACCCTGCCGGTGATGCCCGGGTCTTACGTGGCCATCGTCGGCGTCGATACGGATAACAACGGCATATTGAATTTGAACGATACGTATATCGGCGCTCAGGCGCTGAATCTGACCTGCGGCGAAACGCGTTATGCGAATATCATCACGCATACTTACGCCGTCTTCGCCTCGCATAGCCTGGCGTTGAAATACAAAAGCTCCGTGACGGGCGACGTGGGCGCGCAAACCAGCGCGAGCGCGCCTACGGTTGGAACCGGCGAGGTCGATCTTCAATCGCAGGTTACCATAACTGGCAGCGTGTATGGCGACTCGGTCAACGTGGGGTACCGTTCGAAAATCACCGGCGACGTCTGGTATAACGACATAACGCTTGGATCTCGCGTAAACATCAGCGGTCAACAGATTCATCCAGTCGCCCTGCCCATAGCGGGACCGTTCCCGACCGCGCCTGTTTTCGTGGCGGGTTCGCAGAACGTATCCGTGAGCACGAATCAAACCGTTACCCTGACGCCGGGCAATTATGGAACGATCGCGGTGGCATCCGGCTGGAACAAAAATATCGCCACGTTGAAACTTGAACCCGGCGTGTACAACATCGATTCATTGCAGATTGGCGATCTTGGTAAACTCCGTTTTCTGGGGCCCTGCGCGATTCGCATCCAGAACCGCCTGAGCACTGGCTGGTATTCAGATATTGCGGTTGAATCGAATCAGGGATTGACCGCGCGCGACGTTTTGATTTACGTCAAAGCCCCCAATGGAGGGAACGGTCAGCTGGGCGATACGCCGTCATCCGTCTCGCTGGGCAGCGGCTCCACTTTCCAGGGCCGAGTCTTCGCTCCCTTTGGCACAATCTCGATCGGTTATAACGCGACTGTGCGCGGCGTTTACGCGGCCAAGTGGGTCGATGTGGACGGGCGAGTCGACATCGAGCAATAAGGCGCAAATAATCGGTTATCAAACGAAAAAGCGGCTCTACTCATGAGCCGCTTTTTTTTTGAATACCGGTGAAATGGATTTATTCGTCAGGCGTTTGAGCGAATGTATACCCTCGGTCGTCATACGAGATCAGTTCATATCCGAGGCGTTTCATTTGCGCGATGTATTCATCCGTCGCACAGGCGAGGCAGATATAGGGCAGTCCTCTCGCGATCGTCTGAACGAGGCCTTCCACAATACGGCCTTCCGATTTATTGGTGGTGATGCTGACCAGTTTTACGTTTTCAATGCGGTGCGCGGCGAAGATGGCGTCGAGCGTATCCGCGGGGACGGTGACGGGGTGATATTCGCTCATCACAGCATCATCGTATTCGACCGAGCCTTCCGTGAAATTGGTTGCGGGGTGGCGGTCGTTCACATAAATGGTCAGGCTGGCGCCGGGCTCCCACCCGGCCGCCATATTGATGACGCGAGCCTGACTGAGCCCCCGGCTCTGGCAGACGTTTGCGAATTCAACCGCGCTGGATGGATCGGGCTCGATGACAATGGCGGTTCCCGTGTTTCCAGCGCGCAGACAGAAATACATGGCGCGTGAACGGCCCGCTCGCAAGGTATCAAGCGGCGCGCCCACCTGAACCACGACGTCGCCCGGTTCGATCAGGCAATACGGGTATCGGCGCCGGCGCAGCCAAAGCCCCACGCCGTATTTAACGCCGAACGGAACGCGGCGCAATACGCTGTTTACGCCGCGAACCGTCATCCGGTGAATCCACCAGTGATGAGACCACAAAAAACGCAGGTAAGGGCGGGCGCTTTTCGCTGGCTTCGTCATAATACCGTTCCTTCTATTTTCTTTGTTTATTGATAGCCGAATCGGCGGAGCGCATTCTCGAGAATCGGTTCGATCTGTTTCAATCCGTCCTCGCCAAGTTGCGCCTTCCATTTTTCAAGCGATTCGGGGTGAACGCGAGCCGATACCCGCCGCAGCGCGTTCTCATCCATCGGCAGTCCAAGAAAGCCCCAGAGCCGGGCGAGCTCGTCAGCAGGATTCTGAATGAAATCTTCATAGCGGACCAATCGCCATCGTTCAGGATCGACGCTGGTTTCCATCTCGTCCTGCGCCGATTCAGCGCAACGCCGCCACTGTTCAGCGCAGACTTCAAGCAGCGACGATTCACGCGCCATCTCACGCATTCCTTCAAAGACGGGCCCCCAGGTTCGAGCCGCGTCAGGGCGAGGATGCAACAGCACGTTCGCCTTGTTCCACGCGTATCGTACCAGGTAGCGCGGGTTATCCAGCACGGGAAACCAGCGCAGCTTCTGGATCAGATACGCCGCATCGCGCACCTCGGGATGTTCGATCCAACAGCGGCTGGCCGAGGCCGTGGCGGCGCGTCCATCACGCACCAGGTGAATGAAGCGCGCTTCAGGAAAGACCGCGTTGACGAAGCCGGCGCGCAGGGTGTTGCTCACGGTTTTTTCAACAAAGCGCGGCGCCGGAATCTTGTGCGTCCGTTGGTAAAAATAGGTCCGGATATACGCGACGACCTCGGGGCGGGCCATTGCGAGAGAGAATTCATCGTGACGGACGCTCTCATTCCGATAGCGCCAGATAAAATTTAAATCGAATGGAATGGGCGACAGGTCCGCGTGTTCGGCCAGTGAGTCGCGTAACAGTTTTGTACCCGAACGGGCGGCGCCCAGCAGAATGACGGGCGGATGATCATCAAACCAGGCGGCGTGGATCAAGGCCATCGCGAGGCTCCGTCACTCATCGCCGCGCGCCAGGCGCAGTACGCATTCCGCGTATTCGCGCCCTCGAACGGATGGATTGAGCCGCGTCTCGATCGCCGCGCGTCCATTGGCGCCCATGCGCCGCGCTTTTTCGCGGTCGCCCGCCAGCTCTTCAATGGTATTCGACAGCGCGTCCGCGTCTCCGTGTGGAATGACGCGCCCGCAGTCATACTCTTCGATCAGCAAAGCGGTTTCGGTTGAGGCGGCCCCTTCATACAGAATCGCGCGGGCCGCCGCCATCGCGGAAAACATCTTGCTTGGAACCATGACGCCTTCAAAACCCTCCGCCAGTGAAACGAAATGAACGTCGCCCAGCGAGAGCGCGAAGTTGTTTTCATTTGGTTCGGGATAATCATACAGCATGGCGTTGGCGGCGCCCTGTTGGATACAGGCTTCCACGTCGCGCCGGCGAAAGCCGGAGCCGATGAAAACAAAACGAATATCGTGGCGATGTCGCAGGCGGCGCGCCGCTTCGAGCAGCGTGGTCAGGTCGTGTCCATGCCCCATGTTGCCCGCGTAGAGCACGACGAATGCGCCAGCGAGGTTATAACGGCCGGCGAGCGGATTGTTTTGAGTTTCGACAGGATGCACCGCGGAGAACGCCCAATTCCCCTGGACCGCGATTCGTTGGGGAGAAACGCCTTTTTCAATTAGCCGGCCGCGCATGCAGCGTCCGATCACGATGGTTCCGGCGGCGTGATGAAACGCGGAGCGCGCGAACCTGTCAAGCAGGCGATAGAGCCATCCATCACGGTGAAGAAAACCGCGCGCGTTCAGAAAATCGGGGTAGAGATCCATAACGTGCAAGACGTACGGCACGCCGCGCATGCGGGAAATCCATGCTCCGATAATAAAAAAAAGGGGCGGTTGCGATAGAAAAATATGTGCACTCGCCGGGCGGGCGAGCAGGGTCCATGCGGCGGCGAGAGCGTACCAGGCTTTGAGGAGTGAGCGCTGTTTTCGCATCCAGCGGCTGGTATATATGATTTCGCAGTCGGATTCGGCCAGATCGTGCGTTTGACCGCTTCGATACCCTGCGTCGAGAATCAGAAAACGAGGGCGCCAACCGAGATCGTGAAACGCGGCGGCGGAGTTTTCATACGTCGGCGTGACGGGCGGGTAGGTGTTGATGAAGCGCACGCTCGGCGGTTGATGGGTCATGGGGCGTTCCCGTTGTTCATCCAGATTCATTTAATCGCATTCATGTGTACTGGCTTGAGGTGGATTCGGATAGAATACACCCGAATCTTTGCGATTCGCTGGAGGAATCGCGATTAAGAACCGAAATTTATGAAAATACTTCAGCTGCATTGCCGTTATCAGAAGGGCCTCGGCGGTGAAGACGCCGTGGTTGACCATGAGCGAAACCTGCTTGAATCGCGCGGGCACGAGGTTCGGCTGCTGCTCGGCGAAAACGCTTCGATCGAGGCTTCCCATATCTGGGGCAAGTTCACGGGATGCGTCGAGGGCATCTGGTCGCGCCGGTCGTACCGGGCGGCGCTTCACGCCATTGAAGAATTCAGGCCCGACGTGATTCACGTGCATAATACTTTCGTCGCGCTGTCGCCGAGCGTCATGTGGGCGGCCCGGCGATGCGGAGTTCCGCTGGTTATGACGCTGCATAATTACCGGCTGGTCTGCGCCGCCACCGTTTTGACGCGCGGAGGCGCGACGTGCCAACTGTGCATTGGGCGTTTGCCGTGGCCCGCGCTGTTGCATCAATGCCGCTTTAAAAACTCTCGTCTGATCGGTCTCGCCATCGTACTCAATCAGCTCGTTCACCGCGCGCTGGGTACGTGGCGCCGCACGGTTGACGCAACTATCGTACTGAGCGAATTCGCCCGTTCGATCATGATCCGATCTGGATTGCCCGCCGAACGGGTGTACGTCAAACCGAATTTCACCGAGCCGCATGAAGCGCTTCGAGCGCCGGAATCGCAGCGCATGAACCGCTTTGTCTTCATCGGCGGTCTCGATCGGAACAAAGGCGTCGATCTGTTGATCGAAGCCTGGATACTCGCCTCGCCGCCAGGCTGGTCGCTGATTCTGATCGGCGAGGGGCCGGAAGGCGAATGGCTGCGCGACGCGACCCGTGAACGCGGCGATATCGAATGGCGCGGACGCCTCGACCATGACGACGCCCTGCGCGAAGCGTCGTCGTCCCGGTTTCTGGTGTTGCCATCGCGCAGTTATGAAGGCTGCCCGATGACGGTGCTGGAGGCGTTTTCTCTCGGTGTTCCCGTCATCGTTCCCCATCACGGGCCGTTTCCCGACCTGGTTGACGAAGGGCGAAACGCCCTGCCGTTTACGCCGAATGACGCGGCGTCGCTGGCGGAGACGCTGAAGCGCGCAACCCGGATGAACGCGGATGAGCGGCGGTTGATGTCGGAAGCCGCGTTGGAGGCGTATCAGGACCGCTTCGCCGAAGAAGCCAATTATCAGCAGTTGATGGCGATTTATCAGGCGGCGATTCAGCGCGCCCGCCCCGACGGGTTATAAACCCCGGTCAATCCACGACCGGTCGCTTTCATATCCGAGACGGATCAACGTTTCACCGCCGTGCCGGTCGAACGCTTCACAGGCGGCGCGAGTGAAGTGGTTTTTCCAGTCGCCGGCGATTCCCTTGCGCAAAAAACTGGACCGGTTTTCTTCTCCCGGCCTGCGCCGGGTCTGGTTTTCAAAGGAAAACCGTTCGCCGATTTCGGCGAGGCGCTCCCGGTCGGCGGGATTTCCGGTGACGCTTTCGATGGCGAGCGCGGTCGTCTCCGCGGCATTCGCGAGCAGGTCTTCGTATTTCACCACGGCGCCGGCGCGGCCGTTCCATGAATCGATGAGCCGATCCCAGCGGACGCGGAACACGCGGCGCGCGCCCCGGCCGAACATGAAATCGATGAACGCGGGCAGGTTTTCGCGCACGTTTTCATAATCATCGAACGGCGCCATGCGGCGATTGGCTTCGATAACGCCGGGATGAGCTCGGTCATGCTGAAAGAACAAGTGAAAATAGGCGGAGACCATTACATCTCGGCCATCGCGCACCACGCAAAATACGTTGTGAAAAAGCGGATTGTACAGGTAATGACCGTGCATGACGCATGATTCAAACGAGGGGCGGCGGTTACGTGGAAAAGGGACGCCGAAATACGCGGCCAGCATCTGGCCGAACCAGCTGCCGCCCGACTTGGGGTATTCCGTCACGATATACAGCGGCAGGGTTCGTGAATGGAACGAACACATCCAGTACCGTTGAACCGACCCCAGCCGGATATCCCACTGACTCCGGGGACGAGTGATATTTGAATTATCAGTCATGAATACGATCCGTGTTTCAATTCAAACGCCGATGGTTGGGAAAATAAGCAAACATCGTACAAAACTGTCAAATCGGCCCGGTAAAACGAGGTTTTCCGATACAATACCGTCCATGATTATACTTTGTTTCTGATCCAGACAGGGAAGCGTCCAAATCGATGAAGTATGCTTTTTCCCGGCTGTTTTCGGGCGACGACCACATGCGTGAAATCGCCGCTGGTTCCGCCGCCGCCCTGACGATGAAGCTCATCGCCGCCGGGCTGGGGTTTGTATTTTACGTCGCGGTGGCGCGGCTGGTGGGGGCCGATGGCGCGGGGCGATTTTCGCTTTGCCTGATTCTGGGTAATTTCGCCTCGCTGTTCGGGCGCCTGGGGCTCGATAACACGTTGTTGCGCTATACCGCTTCATCCGCGGCGGACGGAGACTGGGGCGCGGCGCGCCGGGTTTGCCGTGAAGGCCTGGGGCTCTCATTCGCCGCTTCCGCCGCCGCATCGCTGTTTCTTATCGCGACCGCGCCGCTGTGGGCGGATGGCGTGTTTCATGACCCCGGCATGACCGGCATGATCCGCTGGATGACGCTGTTCATTATTCCCAGCGCGATGTACATGTTGACCGCGCAACTGCTGAAGGGCCTCAAAGCCATCGGGCAGGCGGTGGCGGTGCAGAGCGTATGGCATCCCTTTTTCGCGTTGCTGCTGGCGCCGGTGTTCGCGCCTTTCTGGGGCGTGACCGGGGTGATCATCGCCTATTCACTGGCCGCCGCGTGCGCGTGGCTCGCCGGCTATGTGATCTGGCGGCGCCGATTGCCTGAAGTGAACGCCGAGGCGTCCGCTGAGATTAACCGGACCGAATTGCTCTCAAGCAGTCTACCCCTTTTCTGGGGGTCGTTGTTGCGCATGGCCATTCAATGGACTCCGCCGCTGCTGTTGGGCGCTTTCGCGGCCAAAGCCGACGTCGGCGTATTCAGCGCGGCGTATCGCGCGGCGTTTCTGCCAGGATTTATTCTGATCGCGGTGAACAGCATCGCCGCGCCCAAGTTCGCGGAATTGTACCGGCTGGGGCGCATGGAGGATCTGGGCCGCGTCGCGCGGAAATCGACGGCGTTATGCGCGGTATGTGGAGCACCGATTCTGTTCGCGTTTCTGGCCGCGCCGGGTTGGATCATGAGCTGGTTTGGGCCGGATTTTATTCGCGGCGGTCTCGCGTTCGCGATTCTGGCGGTGGGGCAGTTCATCGGCGCCGCCACGGGGCCGGTCGATTTTGTTCTGGTGATGTGCGGGCGTGAAAAGTTATACAGGAATTACATGCTGGCGACCGCGTTGACCTGCGCCGCGGTTGGATATGGATTGATCTCACATTTCGGGGTCATGGGAGCGGCATGGACCGCGACGATTGTCATCACCGCGCAGAATATCGGCAGCATTTCGCTGGTTCGATGGAAACTGGGAATCTGGACCTTACCCTGGTGGCGTTAAGGAGGAACAAAGCCGGTCTATGTACGATAAGCGCGGATTTCGATAACCGCTTCACTTACCGGTTCGATTCAGCCCATTCGCGGATATACGGCTGAATATTGATCCGAAAGGATTGGGGGATGCGGTGCAGCAGAGTGAAAGCCACCCAGATCATAATGGAGAAATCGAGCCAGGTGGAGCGGCGGTTGACGTAATCGATTTCGATATCCAGTTTTTCAGGGAGAATGTGTTCGAGGTAATACGCTTCGGGATTCACGCAGCCTTCGGGGTACAGAATCGACTCGCAGGGATTTTTGATCTGCGCATACCCCACAACGCCGGGTTTAACACTCAGCACGGCGTCCCATTTATCCGTGTGGTAGTTCGTGAACTTAGGCAGTTCGGGGCGAGGTCCGACCAGCGCCATATTACCGAGTAACACGTTGAAAAACTGAGGAATTTCATCCAGTTTGGCCGCTTCAAGAAAACGGCCCACGCGCGTCAGACGCGGATCGCGCCGCATGGTGACAGAGACGCCCTCACGGCTTTCAAACGGCGCCATCTTGCGGAACTTGAGCATGTGGAAGCGGCGTCCATTCAGCCCGACGCGCTCCTGAACGAAGAAGGGGTTGCCCGGCGAGTCAAGCATGATGAGTAAAATCACAAAGAGGTAGACCGGCGCAAGCAGTATCACTGTAATTAATGCGATTGGTATTTCCAACCAACGAGGCATGGGCAACCGCCTTGAAACAGAAAAATATACTGTATGATTTCTTTAATAGGCAAAGGCTGTTCCAGTTTTCTGCTTTCCAAACCTGTATCGCATGTAAAAATTATATCAGTTCAGTCAACAAGCATATTCAAGCATGGTTTTTGTAAAAAATCAAGAAATTATTAAGGCGATATGTTATGAATTATGGGCTTGTATCGAATTTATGTAAAATAATGAGGTGATTTTATGTATTGCATTGATGCAGTATAGTAATTGAGTTCTTTTGTGCAAATATGCGCCTATGCTAAATAAACGCTGAATTGTGATTCCGTGGATTATGCGGGCATCGATATTCTTATTATGACAAAAATATTGATTGAATTTCGCATAATGAGAAAATCTTATCGGAATTGTCAGATTTGTTTATGGACGGAAATGGGGAGCAGGAACGAAATAAGATATCTGGTTACCGGATGCGGGTGAACAGGGGGATGAACGCCGCGAACACCGCGACGGCGCCTTTGAGCAGCCCCACGCGGGCAAAGCCGAGACCGTAGCCGGTCGTCCAACGCTGGAAGCCCAACCACATGGCGGATGATATTTCATGCTGGGCTATTTTCTGGAGCCGTTCGGTTTCTCTTGCGGCATAGAGAAAGTCGTTTCGTCTGATCTTGTCGCCGGAACGGGCGTATTGCTGGGCGATCCATTGGTAGATGCGGCGCAGTTCATTATGATCGTTGCGGCGGAGCAGGGCGGGTTCGTCCGCGATCCGCTTGACCTTCATCCAGCCGGTTTCTTCCCATTGAGAGTCGTGGAAATTACATCGGCGCAGTTCGGCTCGTTCAAAGCGGACGCGCGCGAGATCGCCGCCGAAATGGACGATCGCGCCCCGGTCGCTGGCGCCGTGGAAGGTCACCGCCGCCATGCCGAAATCGGTGCGCCAGAAAGTGGCGACGCCGGAGCCGAAGGTGGCGCGGTCGAACTGAACGCGCCGCATATTGAATTTCGACAGGTTGAACGAAGCCCGGCGTCCCGCGAATAACGCGTTTTGAAAGTTGAGCGTTTCGCCGTAACAGCGCATCGCCTGAAAAGAGGCCTGGGTGTTTTCAAAGCGGCTGCGGCTGAAGTCGATGATTTCGGCTTCGATACGGGTTCGGTTCAGCGTGGCGCGTTTCGCTTCAATCAGTGCCTCATTATGGCTGAAAGTCGTGGCGAACACGTCGTTCTGTTGAAATACGTATTCTTCGCCGATCGATTCGAGTCCCTCCAGAGAGACATGGCGCGATTCAAACCGGTTGTCATGGATGAGAAAACGGCCGTCGGCTTTGATTTTGGAAAAGTCGACTCGCTGGCGGGCGTTCAAACGGCTGTCATGAATGAGGAATGATCCCTTATGAATGCTGGAGTGGGCGAACGAGGCCCATTCACCGTCCCACTGGCATCGGTCGAACGCGACCTCGGCCGTGTGAGCGGTGAAACGTTCCATCAGAAAGCGTTCCGAGTTCCATACGGTTTTCTTGAATTGAACCCGATCTCCGCGCCATTCGCTTTCAGAGGCGTCGAATAATCCGCATTCGAAGCGGCATTCAGCGATCTCCCACTCTCCCGCCGGTTGGCGCGATTTTTTGAGGGAAAAGCGTTTCGCCTGTACGTGCATGCGTTCGAAACAGGTCTGTTCGGAAGAAAAACTCGACGCGAAAAACGAGGCGACCGGCGCCTTGATCGACGATTGGGTGAACACGGTTGAACTTGACTGAAAGTGACACCCGACGAAGACGATGCGCCGCGATGCGTTCCAGTCGATGTGCGAAAAGTCGGCTCGATCTCCCTTGAAGAGGCAGTTGCGGAATTCGATTGAGCCCGCATGAATGATCGAGTTCAGAAATGAGACGCGGCTGGCGGAAAATACGCAACGGTCAAACACCACGTCGCCGCCTTCAACGACGCAGCCGTCAAAACGCAGGTAGCCGCCGCCGAAATGGACGTTTTCAAAGCGAAGCCCCTGGCGGAATACGCATCCAGCGAACGAAGCGGCTTTGGGGAGGGTGGTTTTTTTCAGGCTGAGCCGATAGGGAAAAACAAAACCGTCGAAGTCAAAATCGCGCTCACGGAAGCGGGCGGAGATGAATTGGATGAATTCGGCTTTGGGTTTTTCGGAAGAGTGAGAATGGCCTAAACACAACCCATCCTTCGCCGCGCTCCAGATGGTGCGGCTACAGCTGTAGCCATCATCCGCGCAGACATAAGTACAAGTATGATGGGTTCTTGCATTCTTGCTCATTATTCGGCTTCCAGACCGAGAGGCTCATTCCATCTATTTGGCGATGAACCCTGAAGTAATAAATCATTACGCAAAGAGCATGCCCAAAGTAACCCGGGGCGCGATGCTCGATAAACCCTCAACACGAGATCATGGAATAAAGGAAACAGGAAAGAACAATTCAAATCGCATGCTTCATTCTATTGCACAAACAATAGCATGAATCGCCCTGTAACGCAATTCACAATTTGAGAATAGATTTTGCGACTCTTGCCGATAAAATAAATCAGGCGCTTATACCAGGCGCCGGACTTAATAGCGAACTGAATTCCGGCGACCGCTTCATTAAACGCGCCGCACCGCTTGAGCGCCCGTTCCGGATATAACAATATTATCGGCCCGGATGAGGTTAAGTTGAAGCGGTTTTCGCTGGATCGTTTTATGTTTCTCGTGACAAATCAAGGCGTTTGAACCGCCCACGGAACAGCGCCCTTTTATTCATCAGGTTTTCGCGGATGGGGATTCGGGATTCAGCCCGGATCGCGGGAGCCGTGTTACAAAAACACCGAGTTTTATGGCGACTATCAAAGGCGTACCCATGCCTTTCGGCATTACCGTTCAAGTGTCCGGCGATCTTCATACGCCGGACCTGTTGAAGTTGAATCCCTGGTTTTTTTCGCCCAAACATCAGGGCAACCCGGTCTTTATCGATCTGGGCGAGGTTGGGTTGATTGAAGCCGAAGCGCTCGACGGGCTTCTGGAACTTCTGCAACAGGCGGTTGAAATCGAGCGGGCCATCACGCTGGTTCGCGCCTCCAGCGTGATTCTCAATCGGATGTCGGCTCTTGGTATCGAGTTGCCGGTCTGGAAGAGCGACTCGCTGGAAGAGGCGGTGTTCCCCTTCAAGCCCAAGCCGGCGCCGAAGGGGCTGGAAAAGGCGCTTACGCGGGAAGTAAAAAACACTTGCCCCGCCTGCGGTCAGGCCGTCAGACCGCGCGCGTTCCGCTGTCTGCAATGCGGTCACGTGTTGAAACCGCGGCGGCGCGAGCGCACGTCGGTGTCGATTCCGTTTTTTTACGGACGCATCCGGGCTCGCGAGTTTCTGCAATCGGAATGGATCGGATCGGTAACGGAAGATCTCGACGTTCACTCGTTTTCAGGCGTCGGTTTTTTCAGCGCGCGGGCGCTGCGTAAAGGGGCGGAAGTTCACTTCATCTTTCCGACCCTGACATGGGAGTTCACCGAAACGTCCGACTCGACGCTGGTGATCTTTACCGGCCGGGTGAAACACTGCACGCCGGTCGGCCACTGGTACCGGGTGGGTGTGGCGCTGATCGATATGTTTGAGTACAACGGACGCTTTCGCGTTCAGGAAGATGACGATTTATCATGAGCAGGACCAACGCGCGCCGCTTTGGACCGATACGCCCGCCCTGGATGGCGCTGGCGGCGGCGTGTCTCTGTCTGGCGGCGCTGGCGGCGACGGACCCGAAGATCGGGCCGCGAGACGTGTTGTCGATCACTGTGTATAACGAGCCCACGCTGACCATGGACGTGGTAGTGTCGGCCAGCGGTCGGTTTTCGTTTCCCCTGCTGGGCCGGGTCGACGCGGAAGGTAAAACCGCCGATCAACTCGGTCTGCACATGGAAGAGCGTCTGAAAAAAGAACGGTTTCTCGCCGATCCAACGGTGATCGTTCGCATTCACGAACAGAACAGCGCGGCGGCGACGCTTTCCGGCGCGATGGAAAAACCGGGGGTCGCGCCGATTTTTCCCGGGATGCGCCTGCGAGAGCTGATTTCGCGCAATGGGGGCGTCAAAGCGGACGAAGCCGGCCCGTTTCTCAACGTACAACGCGCCAGCGGCGAGATGTTTTCGATCGACCGCGAAGCGCTGATGAGCGCGCAAGGCGTCGATTCGGCTACGCTCAACATTGAGGTGATGCCGGGCGATGAGGTCATCGCGCCGATCGCGCGGGAGGTTTACGTACTGGGCGCGGTCAACAAGCCGGGCGGCGTGGCGATGACGCGGGCGCTGACGCTCGACGACGCCTTCGGCCTGGCGGGCGGACGCTCGCAAACCGCCGGCGACGCCATGTTGTGGAACCATACTGAAAAAGACGGCGAGCCCAAGTTGATCACATTCACGTATTATCAGTATCAGAACGACCCCGCGTTGCGCGGCGCCGAGATGACCCCCGGCGACAGCGTCTACGTTCCACAAAACGATTTTGTTTTCGTGGGCGGAGAGGTTGAGCGTCCCGGCGCGATTCCGTGGAAGCCCGAAATGACGCTAATGAGCGCCATTGTTGAAGCGGGCGACAAGACTTTCGTCGCGGGGAACGACGTGTGGTTGATCCGCGCCGGCGCCGATGGACGGCAGGCGCGAGTCAAGTATAAACTCACCGCCCTGCGGAAGGGCGGAAACCCGATTTCGGTGATTCCCGGCGACGTGATTCAGGTCAGCCCGGGTATTCTGAATATTCCATACACACTCCGGCGTCTGAATCCGTTCACTCTGCCGGTGGATATCTTCGGCGCGCCGCCGCTGTAACGGCGGCGTTCCGACGTGAGGTGGTATGCCCGAGTTTGAAGCCCCGCCCTTTGCGCCCCAGCCTCCCTCCCGGCCGTTCGAGGCGGAGGGAGCCGAAGACAGCGATTTCGTCTTCGACCTGGAGTGGTTTCAGGAGACCTTTTACCGACATTGGCGAAAGGGGATGGCGATCTTTGTCTGCGTGATGATTCTGGGGTTCGGCGCCTTTCTGATGGAGCCTCCCCAATACAACGCGCAGGTTAAACTGAAGATCGAAGAAAAACGGCAGGTGTTCAACTTTGAAGAGTTTCTGAATTTTGAAAAAGTCACTCCCGACTTTTACAGCACTCAGACTCGCCTCATTCAGAGCCGGAACCTGATCAGGCAGGTTATCGACGACCTCGGGCTTGCCAGAGTTCCTGAACTGGCCGATCCGTCCAGCATTCCGTTCGCTTATCTGTTTACTTCGAACGAAGAATCCGGTTTCCCCGCCGCCGCGACCGCCGCCGCGCCGCTGGCTACAAACAGCGTCATGACCAGCAAGTTGATCGACCGGTATCAGGAGCGGTTGACGGTGACGCCCGATCGCCAGACCCAGCAGATCGTGTATCTGAATTACACATCCAGCAGCCCCGAGCTCGCCGCCCGCGTCGCCAATCGCCACGCGCAGGCGTATATCGAGTTCAGCCAGAAGAACAACCAGATTTTCACCGACGACTACATTGAAGGGCTCGACCGCCAATTACAGGATCTCGACCAGCAGATCAGGACGCTGGATGAGAAAATACTCGACTTTAAAAAAGAGCACGGCTTCTTCCAGTTGCAGGGCGTCAGTTCATACGACCCCATTCAGGATATCGACGACCGGCTGTCGCGCATCCGCGAACAGTTGTCGGAGGCGGGCAATCAACTGACCATCGCGCGCGCGGCGTTCGACGCGATGTTTTTACCCGGAGAATCGGGTAATTACGCCGCCGTGAATGAAGACGCGCTGACCTCGCTCGCGTTGACGTCGCTGCGCGAGCGCCGCACGCAGACCCTGCAGGAATGGGCCGAAGTGAAAGAGCGTTATCTGGAGCGGCACCCGCGCTACGTGCAGCTTCAGAATGAGATTCAGGTGATCGAACAGGCCATCGACGATGAGGTGTTCTCTCTCGTCGAACAGCGCCGGATGGACCTGGAGAAGGCGCAAACACGACACGACGATCTGCAGAAGCAGGAGCAGGACCTTATTCAGGAGAAATACAAGCGCGACGCGCAGTGGAGCGAACTGCAGGACCTGATGCGCACCCGCGATCAGTGGATCGAACAGAAGACGTCGGTGGTGAGCGACCTGCAGAAAGCGCGGGGCAGCCTGGAGACGCAGAAAGAAACGCCCAACCGCATCTTCCAGATCGTCGACCCGGCCGAAGTTCCGTTCCGCGCGGTGAACCGTTCGTGGATCCGCATGATTCTGTTGACGCTGGTGGCGGCGTTCGGCGGCGCGCTGGCGGGCGTGTTATTGATCGAGTTTCAGGATCGCACCATCCGCACGCCGCAGCAGATCGAACACGCGACGGGCATCTCGGTGCTGGGCTCGATTCCACGGTTTCAACCGAACGACGCCAGCGTGATGGACGGCCGCATCGATCCCGAATCGCTCTCACCGGCGGCGGAGGCGTTTATCGCGTTGCGTACGCGCTTTCTGTTCTCCGATATGATTCGCCGCGCGCGCAGCATCCTGATCACCAGCGCGGCGCCCGGCGAGGGCAAGAGCACCGTATCGGTCAACCTGGCTTCGTGCGTGGCGCTGTTGGGCAAGCGGGTGGCGCTGGTCGATTGCGATCTGCGCAAACCGTCGCTGCTGCGCTTTTTCGGCGAACACGACGCACCCGGTCTCACCGACGTGATCAATGGCGCCGAGACGCTGGAGCAGGTGTTGTTCGAAGCCGACATTCCGGGGCTGTTTCTGCTGCCCGCCGGCCGCTCGAACGCGTTGCCCAGCGATATTCTGACCTCGGCGGCGTTCGCCGAACTGATCGAACGCCTGAAAGAAGATTTCGATTATGTATTCGCCGACTCGGCGCCGGTATTGGCCACGCCCGACCCGGCGATTCTGTCGGCGCAATTTGAATCGACCCTGCTGGTGGTGCGCAGCGGCAAGATCGTCCGCGACGACCTGCTCACCGCGATCGATCACATTCAGCGGTCGGGCGGTTCGATCTTCGCGTCGGTGCTGAACGGCGTTCCACCGACCGAGCGCCGCGCTTACGCACGGTATGGATACGGTTACGCCTATCGTCCCGCGCCCGAGGGCGATGTCTGACCGGCGCCGCGATTTTCTGAAACCGCCGAGACGCTCATGGATTTACTGCTTCACTTCACGATCTCGTTTCTGCTTACCGCGTCGCTGATTTTTCTGTTGCTGACGTTCGTGCCCACGTTTAAACATAACGCGCCGCGCTTCTGGCACTCGGAAGCGAGCATCCGCAATCACTTTATCGCGCTGATTTTTCTGTTGGCGTTGATTTACGTATTCGTAATCGGAGTGGGTAAGGAATGGCTGGATAACATGGGCTTTGGCCATGTGGAGGCCGCCGACATGGGGGCCGACCTGCTGGGGCTGGGGTTCGCGGGATTTCTGATGATGCAGCAGGTGAAGATTCGATACCGCAAAAAACGCCGCGTCAGTTTTCAATCCACGCTGGAAAAATCGGCGCATCCAACGATTAACGTGTTTCGTCACGTCCCGACGCAGGCGACTCGCCGCAAGCCTCGCCGACAGGATTCGGACGGCGAACACGCTTCGTTTCTCTTCGATCAGGACCCGGATGATTAAATTCCGCATAAAAAAAGGAGCGGTATGAAACCGCCCCTTTCTTTTATGTATGATGGAACGCGATTACGCCTTCATCGCGGCGACGACTTTTTCAGCCGCTTCGGCAAGACCCTCCGCCACGATAAAGGGGAAGTCGGATTCTTCTAGCAATTTGCGCGCTTCGACCGAGTTGGTGCCGCGCAGCCGAATCACCACCGGCACATCGACGTCGACCTGTTTCATCGCTTCGATGACGCCGCCCGCCACGCGGTCGCAGCGCACGATGCCGCCGAAGATATTGATCAACACCGCTTTCACGTTCTTGTCGGACATCAAAATACGGAACGCCGCCGCCACGCGTTCGACGCTGGCCGTGCCCCCCACGTCGAGAAAGTTGGCGGGCATCGAACCGGCCAGTTTGACCAGGTCCATCGTGGCCATCGCCAACCCGGCGCCGTTGACCATACAACCCACTTCGCCGTCGAGCTTGATGTAGTTGAGATTGTGTTTGGAGGCTTCGACTTCGAGCGGCTCTTCTTCAGAGACGTCGCGCATCCCGGTGAAATCGGGGTGACGATAAAGCGCGTTGTCATCGAAGTTGATTTTCGCGTCGAGCGCGATCACCCGGCCGTCTTCGGTCACCACCAGCGGGTTGATCTCGGCCAGCGAAGCGTCGGAAGCCACAAAGGCTTTGTACAGTTTCGTCAGAAACGAGGCGCAGGCCAGCGCTTCCTTCCCGTTCAGCCCGATGCCGAAGGCCAGCGCCCGCGCCTGATACGGGGCGAGGCCCACCGCCGGGTCGATGAACGCTTTGAGAATCTTCTCCGGCGATCGCGACGCGACTTCTTCGATCTCGACGCCGCCTTCCGACGAGGCCATCACCACGGGACATTCCGACGCCCGGTCGATCACCACGCCGATGTAGAGTTCTTTTTTGATGGGCAGACCTTCTTCAATGAGGACGCGCTGCACTTCTTTACCTTCGGGGCCGGTCTGGTGGGTGACGAGTTGCATACCCAGCATGGCGTTTGCCAGAGCCTTCGCTTCTTCGGGCGATTTGGCCAGCTTGACGCCGCCGCCCTTGCCGCGGCCGCCCGCGTGAATCTGCGCCTTCACCACCACGACGCCGGTTCCGAGATCGCGGGCGATCTTTTCGGCCTCGTCCGCGTTTTGGGTCATCACGCCGCGCGGCGTCGGGACGTCGAATTTGCGAAGCAGTTCTTTCGCCTGGTATTCATGAATTTTCATGGAATGACTCCAACGAATTTCGCCGCCGCCTTCACCGGTATCATGCTGCTTCGCGAATCTCTCCGGAGTGCCGATGGACCGCGGACGTGTTTTAGTTTATTGATTCTGGGTATTATTGGCCGATTTACTTAATTTTTTTAAGGTCTGCTCCAGTTCATCGACGCGATCCTGCAATTTTTTACGATCCAGTTCCATTTTATCGAGGCGTTCCGCGTTTTTCGCGGCGAGTTCCGATTCGCGGTCGCGGCGAATCGAAGCGATGGCGTCGCTCGCCTGTTTACGCAGGTTCTGCGGATCGAATGAACCGCCGAACGCGGCCCCGCCTTCAGCGTAGCGCTGAAGGTATGGAATCGCGTCTTCGTTCCGCAGCGATTTGAGCCCTGCGATCGCGGCGCCGCGCACGCGCGGGTCGTTGGAGTCGAGGCGGTCGACCAGCAGGTCGAGCGCTTCTTTTTCATGCGATTTCGTATCGTACGCCAGTTGGCCGATGTTCTGGATGGCGGGGATGCGCAGATCGCGATGATAGGGGTCTTTTGAATATTTCACCAGCGTTGAAAAGATCGATTTGTCTTTCAGGCCCACTAGCGCGCCGATGGCCGCCGTGCGGATGGTTTCACGGTGGGACGGGCGGTTGAGCAGGGGGCGGACAGCGCTCGCCGCGCCATTCTCATCCGCTCTGGCGAGCGCGCGCGCGGCCGCCGCGACGACGTGAATCGCCTTGTCGTCCAGCGCCGTCCGCAAAGCCCTGATCGCGTCCGCGTCGTCTCTGAAGCGGCCCAGGGCTCTCATGACGCTTTCGCGCACGTCGTGGTTTTCAATGCCAGTGAGCGACAGCAGCGCGGCTTTGGCCTCGGGCGTCTGAATCACGCCCAGCGCGGCGGCCGCTTCGACCCGCACGCGGTAATTCGCGTCCGAGGAAGCGCAGGCGGCCAGCGCGTCGACCACGCGCGGCTCCCGCTCGTTTTTCAGCGGTTCGATGGCGCGAATCATGACGATGCCGGTCGAACCGTGCTGAAGATCGTAGAGGTTCATGTCGAGCGATTTATTGTGATCGAGCTCCATCAGCACGCGGCCGTGAGGGTCGACGTCGATCGTACCGGGCGTATCGGGGCAATCGATGAAGGCGGTCTCATCTTTCAGGCCGATTTGAATCGTTTCATTCACCACGCCCGACGGCGTAGGGATTTCAATCTCGAGCGGAAACGCGAAAGCCGGGCGGCCTTTTTCCATCTCCTGCGTCTGTTGAATGTGGAGTTTCACCTGTTTCGTGTCCGGCAGCCATTCGTGGCTGACTTTCACCTTGGGATGGCCGGGGCTGTAGATCCACTGTTCGAAAAAGCGGTCCATCGGTTTGCCGGTGGCCTTCTCGATGGCTTCCATGTAATCGTCGGTGTCGACCAGACCGGGCGCGTTGTCGACCAGGTACTGATGCATCGATTTGCGGAACAGGTCTTCGCCAAGCTGCTGATGCAACATGTATAACACGAACCCGCCTTTGGGGTAGGTATGGCGGTCGAACATCTCGCGCGGGTCGGCGAACTCATTGGTGTCGATGGCGCGGGTGTAACTGTGACTTTCGCCAATATAGGTCTCCGCCTTTTCGCGCATGTAGAGTTCGTAGGAATCTTCTCCCTCGGCGTGACGTTCCCACAGCGCTTCGGTGTAGGTGGCGAAACTTTCGTTCAGCCAGAGCTGCCCCCATTTTTCGCAGGTCAGCAGGTCGCCGAACCACTGATGGGCCATTTCGTGCATGATGAGCCAGTCGTAGTGGGTATCGACCCGCGCTTCTTTGTCGATGGTCAGATACTCGAACATGGTGGTGGCGGAAGTATGTTCCATACCGCCGGCGAGAAAATAACGCACCATCGATTGCGCGTATTTTTCATACGGGTAGGGGTAGTCGAGAAATTCGCTGAAGAATTCGAGCATGTCGGGCGTCTTGCCCAGGCTGGGCATGGCGTCTTCGGCGCGGCCGGCTTCGACGTAGTAATCGACCGGTTTGCCGCGCCATTCGTCATGCACCACGTCGAAATCGCCCACCACCAGCGAAACGAGGTAACTGGCGTGGGGAATCTCCATCTTCCAGTGGTCGGTGCGCCACGCGCCGTCTTCTTTTGAATCGATCAGCAGACCGTTCGACAGCGTGACGAATTGTTTGGGTACGGTCGCGACCATCTCGGTCTGCATGCGGTCGTTGGGGTAGTCGTTGGCGGGGAACCACATCGACGCGCCGAAGGGCTCGCAGAGGGTGTACATCTGGTCGGGATGCACCGCCGGCATGTGATCCGCCTCGGAGAAATACATGCTGTCTTTGGGTTGGGCCTTGTACTGAATCGAGAGTTCGGATTCGTTCACCGGGAGCGGCTTTTCAAACGTGACGTAGACCTGGTTGTCGAAATAGTTCCACGAGAAGGGAACGCCAGCGGTCGACCGCACGTCGAGTATTTCCATATCGACGGCGTCGAGGCGCACGGTCGTCACCGCGTCGTGCAGGGGCGTCATGAGGTAGTGAACCACGCCCTCCACGCGCTGTTCATCCATGAAGACCTGGATGTTGAGCGTCATGTGTTTGAAATCGACGGTGCGATTGGGCCGGTAATGACGGGGATAGACGCCATCGACGAGTTGTGGAGGAAACAGGCCGTAAAAACACAGATCGCCCTCCGCCGCGCGCGCAGCGGGGTGAATCGATCCGGCGATCAGCAAAATACATGTCAGGGTCGCGAACAGTCTCGGAAATCGCTTCATGAATCAACGCCTCGTTTGGATTTTCTCAGGATTCCCGATTATACGGCGCCTCGCCCGCGAGGCTAGAGTTAATTTATGATCAGCTTCGCTTTGCCCCGAGTAACTTTTTTGAAATAATGGTGAATCGCGGCAAAATACACGCCGCGTTGTCTCATCATGTGGATTGGCGGGTTTTTTATAAAATCGGAGGAGAAATCGATGCCGAAATTATATGGAGTGAGTTGGAATCGCAGGCAGCTGGAAAAATACGCCGGCGCGAGCTGGCAGACCGGGGGCGTGCGCAAACTGCGCTTCGCCGAAGGCCCCGAAGACGGCGTCGAGGTGTTGCAGTTCGATAACGGCGCCGGGTTGCGCTTCGACGTCATGCCCAGCCGCGCGCTCGACATCGCCGGCGCGTCGTTTTGCGGGGCGCCGCTGTGTTACAACACGCCCTCCGGCGAGTCGCACCCCGCGCATTTCGATTCGCATGGGCTGGGCTGGCTGGAGACGTTTCCCGCCGGGCTGGTGACCACCTGTGGATTAACATACGCGGGCGCGCCCTGCGACGACGCAGGAGCGCTGGGGCTGCACGGCCGCATCGCGCACCAGCAGGCGCGCGAGATCAAATACGGCGTCGAATGGACGGGGAACCGCAAGCGGCTCTTCGCGGAAGGCGTCATGAAAGAAAGCGTGCTGTTCGGCCCCAACCTCACCATGACGCGGCGCATCACCGCCGAAGCGGGCGAACCGGTCATCCAGATCGTCGACCGGGTGCGAAACGATGGATTTGAACGCCAGCCGCTGATGATGGTCTATCACATCAACCTGGGTTTTCCGGTGTTGAGCGAGCAGTCGGAGGTGTGGATCAATTCAAGCGTGCGGGCCCGCGATCCCCATTCAGAGGAACACATCGACGGCTGGAACCGTTTTGAATCGCCGGTTCCTAATGTTCCCGAGCAGCTTTTTTATCACGATGTCAAGCGCGACTCGAAAGGCTACGCGCACGCCGCGCTGGTAAACCCCGCGTTCAACCAGAAACAGGGACTGGGCGTGCTGATCCGCTATCACGGCGGCAATCTGCCCCGATTCGCTCAATGGAAAAACATCCGAGCTGGCGCGTACGTCTGCGGGCTGGAACCCTGCAACTGCGGGGTGGAAGGGCGCGCGGTCGAACGCGAGCGCGGGACGCTGCAATACTTGCGCCCCGGCGAGGAGAAGGAGTTTATCGTGAACTTTCACGTTCTTCCCGACAACGCCGCGATCGAGCAGGCGCGCAAGTTGATCTTCGGATCGAAACAAGGCTCGCGCGCCGCCAAAAGCAAAGCACGCCGGAACATGCCGTAATTTGGAATAATAAAAAAAACAGCCCGGCTGAAACCAAATTCGCCGGGCTGTTTGATTTGTGAGATACAGGCTATCGGACAGACTATCAATTCGCTGCCGGTGTTAGTCGTCGTCCTGGTCGCGGATGATTTCGCCCTCGACAAGGTAGACGACCTCGCGGGCGACGTTTTTCGACATGTCGCCCAGGCGTTCGAGGTGGCGGACGATGGAGGAGATTTCAAGCAGGGTGTCGGTGTGCGCGGGTGTGCGGCGGATCTCGTCGATGATCGATTTGGTGTAGGTGCGGCGCATTTCATCGAGCTCGCCGTCTTCAACGACCACCTGACGCGCGGCGCCGGCGTCGTGATTGACGAAAGCGTCGAGGCAGTGTTTGACCATCGTCTGGGCGTGTTTGGCCATGCGTTCCAGATCGATGGGCAGCGCGTACGCCGGGTGGTGGATGGTCACGAGGGTTCGTTTGGCGATTTTGCGGGCCAGGTCGCCCATGCGTTCGAGGTCTTCGTTGATTTTCAGCGCGGCGATGACGAGGCGCAGGTCTTTCGCCACCGGGTTGTGCAGGGTGAGAATGCGCAGGCATTCTTCTTCGATCTGCAATTCGGCGCGGGAGACGTCTTCGCTGTTTTTCATGACCGATTCGGCCAGCCGCTCGTCTTTTTTGATCAGCGAAACGATGGCCTTGGCGATGGAATCCTCCACCATGGCCCCTTCCGATAACAAGCGCCGCTTCAGTTCATCGATTTCCTGTTCGAAGGCTACCGCCATGTCGTCCCCTCAATCTTATCCGAATCGGCCGGTGATGTACGATTCGGTTTCAGGTAAGTGTGGTTTTGAAAAAATCGCTTCGGTCGGGCCGAACTCGATCACGCGCCCCAGGTACATGAACGCGGTGTAATCGCTGACGCGCGCGGCCTGTTGCATGTTATGCGTGACGATGAGTATTGAATAGTTCCCCTTCAGATTATAGATCAAATCTTCAATTTTACCGGTGGCGATTGGATCGAGCGCCGAGCAGGGTTCGTCCATCAGCAAAACCTCCGGCTCGGCGGCGATGGCGCGGGCGATGCAGAGGCGTTGTTGCTGGCCGCCCGACATACCCAGCGCGCTTTTGTTGAGGCGGTCTTTCACCTCGTTCCACAGGGCGGAGCCGCGCAGGCTTTTTTCACAGACTTCAGTGAGCAGGGCGCGGTTTCGCTCGCCCGCGATACGCAGTGGATACACCACGTTTTCGAAGATGCTCATCGGAAACGGATTCGATTTCTGAAACACCATGCCCATGCGTTTGCGCAGTTCGATCACGTCGACGCCGGCGTCGTAGATCGAATCGCCGTTCAGGCGGATGTCGCCCGTGTAACGCACCGAGTCGATCAGGTCGTTGAGGCGGTTGACCGAGCGCAGCAGAGTCGATTTTCCGCAGCCGGACGGGCCGATCAGCGCGGTGACCTTGCCATGAGGTATGCGCAGGTGAATGTCATGCAGCGCCTGCGCCTCGCCGTACCACAGGTTGAAGCCGTCGATTTCGATGGTGGTCTGTTCGCGGTTCACCGCGTCGTGGACGTCGGTGACGATGGGTTCGCCCCGTTCGATGGCCCGCATGCGGTTGTCTTTCGCTCCGGCGGGCGTATCGGCCGGGGAAGACGCCGTCTGGGCCGGTCCATCCGGCTCGCGATGCGAATTGGCCATGAGTCGTGCTCCTCGTGAAGTGCGTTTTGTGATGCGTTGAATCGCGGCGCGTCAGAAGCGCCCGCCAATAAAGCGTTTTCTGAGCTGCATGCGCAGCCAGACCGCCACGACGTTCAATGTAAAGATGATCGCGACCAGCAGCAGGGTTGTGGTGAACACCATCGGCTTGGCCGCCTCACTATTCTGACTTTGAAAGCCCAGGTCGTAAATGTGAAAACCCAGGTGCATGAAGCTGCGCTCGGGATGCAGATAGGGGAAGGATCCGTCGATGGGCAGCTCCGGCGCCAGTTTGACCGCGCCCACCAGCATCAGCGGCGCCACCTCGCCCGCGCCGCGCGCCATGGCGAGAATCATGCCGGTCATGATGCCGGGCAACGCGCGCGGCAGAATGATGCGCTGAATGGTCTGCCACTTGCTCGCCCCGCAGGCGTAAGAACCTTCACGCAGCGAGTTGGGCACGGCGGACAGCGCTTCTTCGGTCGCCACGATCACCACGGGCAGCGTCAACAGCGCCAGCGTCAGGGACGACCAGAGAACGCCGCCTTTTCCGTAGGTCGGGTTGGGCAGCCGCGCTTCGAAGAACACCTGATCGATGCCGCCGCCCACCATGTAGCAGAAGAATCCCAGCCCGAACACGCCGTACACGATGCTGGGAACGCCCGCCAGATTGTTGACCGCGATGCGCACTCCACTGACCATCGGCCCCGCTTTGGCGTATTCGCGCAGGTAGAGCGCGGCGAGTACGCCGAACGGCGCCACGAAAATCGCCATGATCAGCGTCATGACGACGGTGCCGAAGATGGCGGGATAAACGCCGCCCTCGCTGTTGGCTTCGCGCGGCTCGGCGGTGAGGAACTCGATCCAGCGTGAAACGTATACGCTCATGCGGCCCGCCGAGGTGAGTTGATTGGCGGGGTAGGCTCTGACGATGTCATCCAGCTTGATGGGCGATTGCTGGCCCGTGCTGGTTTTCATGAGCATGACGTAGCGCTCGTTCTGAGCGCGAAGGTCCTGAATGTCTTTCTGAAACCGCTCAAACTCGGCCTGGCTCCAGGTTTCTTTTTCATGATAGGCGGCGCTCGCCCGAGCGTAGGCGCTGGAGTTCTTTCCGTAATTCAGTTCAGCCGACCGCATCGCCAGCCGGGCCCGCTCAAGCTGGTTGTTGACTTCGCCGATCTCGTATTTCTCAAGATGTTCAATCTGAGCGCGGCGCTTTTGAATGGCGGGGTGATGTTTGTTGTACAGAGACCAGATTTCCGCGGGCTCCGTCGCCTGAGTCGCGTCGTCGATTTTGAATGCGGCGGGGGTTCCATAAAAGCGGCCCCAGGTCATTCGCTCCAGCGTCATCGCCCAATCCGGACGGGTTTCGCTTTGAATGGAATATGAACTGATCCAGTGGAAGTGGGTTCCCGTCAGTTCAAAATTTCCTGTTCTCATCAGCCGGCGCCTGGCCCATCCGCCTTCGCGTTCCACGGCGGAGCGGACTTCGTCCGATGATGTCTGAAGGTTTTCGTGCGTGGGTTTGTATTCGTCGTAGCGCGTGATTTCACCGAGAAAGACTTCTCCGCCGGTGGTGGTGATCTCGACCAGAGGCAATGGCCAAAAGGTGCCGAATCCGTTGTACACCACCAGCACGAACAATCCCACGATCATCGCCAGGCACACCGCGAGCGCGCCGCCGGTCAGCCAGACCATCGGTTCGCCGTGAGCCAGCAACGAGGTTCTGGCGCGGATCACGCCGGAGCGCGCCGCGCCGGATTCAGGGGAAGATCGAAGCATGCCGCGATTTTCGCCGCTCATAGTTCATACGTCCGTTTCCGGAACCGGAGCCGAACCAGTTCCGCGACGGTGTTGAGGATGAAGGTCATGACGAACAGCGTTAACGCCGCCAGAAAGAGCATGCGGTAATGAGTGCTGTTACGGACCGCTTCAGGCAGTTCGACCGCGATGTTGGCGGAGAGCGTTCTGAAGCCGTTGAAGATATTCCAGTCCATCACCGGCGTATTACCCGCCGCCATCAGTACGATCATGGTTTCACCCACCGCGCGGCCCAGGCCGATCATGGTGGCTGAAAACAGGCCGCTCATCGCCGTCGGGATGACGATATAGAGGGCGGTCTGCCACGGGGTGGCGCCGCAGCCCAGCGACGCCGAGCGCAAGTGATCGGGTACGCTGGAGAGCGCGTCGTCGGCGATGGTGTATATGATGGGGATCACCGCGAAGCCCATGACGAAGCCCACGATCAGCGCGTTGCGCTGTACGTAGGTGCCGATGTAGGCGCCGCGCGGATCAAGCCCGATGGCGGCGAACAGCGACGAAACCGCCAGCGCGCCTCCCAGCGCCATCGCGACGCCGGCCAGCGCCCGAACGGCGTCGGCGATCGCCATCGCGCCCCGGCCCCAGTTCGCGGTATACACGCGAAGCCAGGGGTTGACCCAGCGGATCATCACCACGAACGCCGCGAGCGCACAAATGGGCGTCATGGGGAACATCCAGCCGCCGGTCGCTCCGCCGATCTGTCCGTCGAGCCAGAGGCGGATGTCGCCGGCGAACAGCCAGCGTTCGGCCACCGGCCCCAACTGGAGCGCCCAGCAAAAGCCCAGCGGCATCACCGCGAGAATGAGGATGAAACGATATCGCGAAAGCCGCAGATACCAGTATTCAGGCAGCATCTGAAACAGATAGGCGCCCGCCAGAAAGGTAAGAGGCAGCGTGGCGAACATACAGAGCGTGGCGGGTACGATTTTTTCGATCCACGGGGCGAAAACCAGCGCCGCCAGAAAACCCAGCACCACGCTGGGCAGGCTCGCCATCAGTTCAATGGTGGGTTTGATCATCGCTTTGCTGCGCGGGCTGAGAAATTCGCTGGTATATATCGCCGCCAGCAGCGCCAAAGGAAGCCCGAACAGCATCGAATAAAAAGTCGCCTTCACCGAGCCGAAAATCAGCGGATACAGACCATACTTGGGTTCGAAGTCGTCGGTGCCGCTCGACGACTGCCAGACGTACATCGGTTTTTCATAGCCTTCATACCACACCGGCGTGAAGATTGAGGCCCAGGTGACTTCGGGGTGTCCGGGATCAAGCGTCCAGCGGTGGATCGAACCGCCCGCGCCCGCCAGCAGGCCGTCGTCTTTGCCCGGGAGATTCAGTAGAGAAACAGGTCCGCCGTCTTCGAGATGGATGTTGGCGAGTTGTTTGGCGCTGGTTCCATGCGTGAGTTCAATATGACCATCCTGGTAGCCCACGGCGAAAATGCGCCCGCGTTGCGAGACCGCGAGTGTGGTGACCGGAGAGCCGCCGCGTCCAAAGCCGCGCGCGTCAACCAGTACGCGTTCATCGGCCGTATTGGCGCCGGGGCGGCGAACGCGGAACCAGCTGTGTACTTCGCCGTTCGAATCGCCCACCAGAAGCGTGTTTCGGCCAATCAGAAATCGCGCGGTGGTGACTTGCGCGTTATCCCCGGTCAGGTCGAGAGTTTCCAGCAGGGGAGCGTCGTCGGACCGGGCGTCGTACCGATGCAGCGTTCCATCTTTCCAGATGAGATAGATGTTGTCGCCCAAACCGGTGATCCTGATGAACGAGGGCGGCCCCGCCGCGCCGGATTCATAGGCGATACGCCTGCCGGAGGCGGTGTAGGCGGTTTCGCCCGTCATGAAGTTGGTGCGTTCTTCAAGATGGTTGACGCTGAGGGTTCCGTTGTCGGAGAGAGCGGCGAAGACGAGACCGCTGGGGCTGACGGTGTAGTCGAGGCCGGTGACCGCGGAATCGTCGTCACCCAGATCGATGGGCTCTTTGGGTTCGATTGAAAACGACTGGCGCCGGTATTGCCCGTTTGGTATGCGGGTCAGCAGCGCGCCGTCCTGAACGCGGGTCTCATTCACCGCCATATCGTGATATTCGTCCGGCGTATCGGAGGGGTCCAGAAACTGGTAGTCGTACTTGACGTCCGCGATGGATACGGTTCCATCGCTGAAACCGATCACCATCTGGCTGAAGTTGGGAAAATAAGCCGAAGCCGTAATGGCGCGGCCTTCCGCGACGGCGGATTGTGAAAGGATCTCGCCGGAATCCATCCGGTAGACGATGAGAGAGCCATCGCCGGTCAGCGCCCAACCCATCTGCTGATATTCATCAATGCCGTCGAGGATGACGTTCGCGTCCGCCGCCCACGGCGCCTGAAAGGTGGAGACCTCATTGAGCGAAGCGGGAAGAAACAACGGAACGGCGACCCACGCCAGAAACACCATCACGACCGAGATGGCGGCGATGGCGCCGATTCCGCCCACCGTGATCATCCATCGCGAGACGTGGTCGGCCAGATGAACGGTCCAGTGGGTTTTGCGGGTGACGCTGCGCCCCGTGAACGAGGTGGAGGCTGGGTTGGATGGATTCATGGATACCGCTTGTGGTTCTGATTGATTGAGATGAAACGGTTTCGTTGGTTCATCATGGCAAAAAGCCGCGCCGCGTTCAAGAAAAGAGGGCGGCGGAGCTATCCCGCCGCCCTGATGTCAGCAAACTGCTTTGGTGTGCGATAGGCCGATCGGCTATTTGACGCCGATGCGTTCGAGATTCTTTTTCGCCAGAGCCGCACTGATGGGATAATACCCGTCTTTAATGACGGCTTCCTGCCCCTGCTTGCTGAAGACGAACTTGAGAAATTCTTTGCGAAGCGGGTCGAGGTCGCTGCCCGGCTTGTAGTTGACGTACAAAAAGAGAAAACGGGAGAGCGGGTAGGCGCCGGTGTAGGCGTCTTCAGCATTCGCCTCAAAATATTTCCCTTCTTCCTTGCCGAGCGGAACGGCGCGGACGTCGGCGGTTTTGTAGCCAATGCCGCTATAACCGATTCCCGCCTTATCGCTGGCGACGCCCTGAACCACCGATGAACTGCCCGGTTGTTCTTTTACGGAATCTTTATAATCGCCGTTGAACAGGGTGTGTTCTTTGAAGAAACCGTAAGTGCCTGACGCCGAGTTGCGGCCGTAGAGGCTGATCGGCATGTTGGCCCAGGGCGCGGGCAGACCGGCGTCGCCCCAGGCGGCGATTTCATTAGGATACCCGCCGAGACGGTTTTTTGAGAAGATCGCGTCGACCTGTTTCAGAGTCAGCCCTTTGATCGGATTATCTTTGTTGACGTAGACCGCGACCACGTCGAGGCTGGTTTCAAGCCGGGTGGGTTTATAGCCGAATTTCGCTTCAAACTGATCGATTTCAGAGTCTTTCATCTCTCGGCTCATGGGGCCGAAATTCGACTGCCCCTCGATCAACGCCGGGGGGGCGGTCGACGAGCCTTTGCCTTCGATTTCAACCTGAACGTTGGGATAAAACTTGTTAAAACCTTCAGCCCAGAGCGTCATCAGGTTGTTCATCGTGTCGGAGCCGACGCTTTTGATGGAACCCTGTACGCCTTGAACCGGTTCATAAACCGGGAGTTTGGGGTCCAGTTGAACCTGGGCCGACGCGGAGAGCGTCATCGCGAACGCTATCGCCAGGATTCCGTGGGTTATTCTTTGGATGGTGATCATTCAATTCGCTCCTTGGATTCAAGAAACTTTATCTTTTGTGTGTACACGCCTGAAATCAGTTTGAAAGAGTAACCCGGAATTGTTAGCGGAATGTTAAATCGAGCGAAAATTGCGCTTGAACAGGACGTTTTCGTCAAATTGTGGAGGCGAACTCTAATCAAACCTTAACATACCAGACCGGCGGCGCCAGCTGACTTTCTGCGTTGGTCTCCAGGAATGGGAGGCGAGACGATCGGTCAGGAGAGGCGATGATTACGTCGAGTGAGAGCGATCGATCGGTGGATGGCGACGGATGGGCGCTCCATAAAAAGCGGTTTCATCCCGCTATATAAACTAAATCAGGCTCAAAATTGGAATTTACTCCGATTGTAATTGACGCCGTTACTGAAAACCGTTCGCGGGTTACAGATTACTGTCTCTGTAACTGAATATTCCAGAGTTTGGCTTGTTGCCCTGATTGAATCGAATGTTGTAATCCACTTATTTTACTTTGGATAGATATTTTTGGCGGATCGAAGGCCGATTATCGGTCAAGTTTTTGAAATCGGCGCCATTCTTGCCACTTATACCAACCGCCTGACCAATCTTCACAATGAGTAACGCTGTAAAACCATGATTCCTTTAACCGATTCCGCGGTCATCATCACGAACGATCAGAACCTGGCGATTACGCTGAACCGCTTTCTGTTTACCCAGTTCGGTCTCGATTCGTATTCGCTCACACGGAAAGACGCGGCGCGCGTCGTCGCGATGAATCCTCCGCTGTTTTGCCTGTGGGACGGCCGGGTCAAATCGCCGAACGACGCCAGCCTGTTGCGCTGGTTGCGCGAGCATTTTCACGGCAGGCCGATTATCGTGCTGGTCGACGCGGACCCCGCCGCCCAGGCCAACGATTGGTATTCATACGGGATCAGTATGATCTGCCGCGCCGCCGACCGCGATTCGATCGTCAGTCATATTGAAGCCGTGCTGAAAGATAACAAAAATCTGGAGTCGGCCCTCCCCGTCTGAGCGTCTCCCCCGCTGAGATGAGCGTGTTTTTTGTAACCGCTCCCTCCCGCCACGCTTTCGCATAACACGAAAGTACCAAAATCATCGCATGAAATGCGATTGCCGACTATTATCGTCTATTATTAGAATATTTTTTATCAGGATATTCTATTGACGAAAACATTTGAATTTTATACCGTCATTTTATCGTTGGTTTCATCAGCAGGGGGAGATTCATCTCATGACGGCGGTTTTGGCGGTTGGGTTGGGGGCGATGAACGCCCGGGCGTATGAGCCGGACCCGGATTGCAGCGGCCCTTCGGGTTGTTCGATTCTGGTGCTGAATCTGGCGGGGACGGTGTGTCTGGCCGACACCAAGGGAATCGAAGGGCCCACCAGCTTGAACTATACCTTTGAGTCGGGCGAGCCGCCGGTGACGTTCTGGTTCGATCACGCCGCCGATTTTCCCTATCCGCCGCCGTGTTGCGCGCCCGACCCCGATTGGGGCGATTGCAGCCTGCTTGAAGGAACGCAGTGGTCAAAATCGCCCAGCACGGGGGTGAGCATCAGTCCGTGGGACGACTGGGGCGCGGACGTGACCTTTTCGTCGTCCGGATCGTGGATGATTTCAGGGCAGTTCGCGGGTTGGTCGTGCAGCGGGGGGCTTTGTTCCGGTCAACCGGATATAGTCGCGGGCTGCGGCGCCAGTATTTCAGTTACTATGGGCTATCCAGGACTTCCACCAACGGTAACGCCGACGTCGACGATCACGCCAACACCGACGCCGACGCCAACGCCGACTATAACCCCGACTCCGACGCCGGCTTGTGAACCAGAAAATCCTAAAATTAGTTTTACGTCTAGTTATACTCTTCCTGTTGGATTTAAGACCGGATTGAATATGTTGCTTAGTTTAGCACCAGGTGATATTGGTCAGTTAAGTGCTGAAGTAAGTGGCACGGTGGAGAAAGAAGATTGTTGTACCTCCGGGTATCAACTAATCGAATATGGGAAAATAACAGAATCAGGTAACTTTTCAGTTGAAATATCTGCATCAGGTCCGGTTTCATATGCAGGTGGGCAAGTTGTATTAGATATTGATGAATGGCCACAATTGGATTTTTCTCTGACAGTACAGGCTGGTGTTTTTTGGGATTTTTCAACGTCAGTAAATATCAATGGATCATACACAGATAACCGATGTTTGGATGATGTGATTTATGAAGGATCGATTAATAATTCATTTAGTGCAGGATTGCGCTTTACACTTTGTTGTAAATGGTGTTTTGGAGACTCTATGCCGGAAAATTGTAACGAGATAAGCGTTAATCCACTTTCTGCAAGTTTGGCTGGGTCCATAAATTTGACTTGGACCCATGATTCGCTGGGGAATAAAGTCGTTGGTTCGCTGAATTTTGATGGAGCGGAGGTTAGGGCATATGTAGTTTTGACAAGTTATGCTCAACTTAATATGAGAATGTTTGGTATTGAGCCTAGATCATTTCCGTTGGCTTCGAGTTATTTTTAAAACTAAGACAACTGCTTCTGAGAAAATAAAAGGAGATGTAAAATGTTTTTAAGAAAATCAATATTCGCATTTGCGTTGATGTCTGTGATCATTCCTTTTTTTTTTGTCCGTAACGGCGGCTGAGAATGAAGGGTATTATCAGATACCAATAAGAGTTGATGATGAGATATACCTTACTCCATTTTACTTGAAAGTAAGCAGTGTTGTTTATGAGAGAAAAATTAGTGAAATAAAAATGGGAAATAAGAGTGAGCTGCAAGCACTCAAAACTTTGCTCGATGAGCTAGCGAATCGCGATTTTAAAAAAATTAAAGAATTTTGCCTGAATGAGAGGAATATTGCAGGTGAAAAGGAAGATATTATATTAGATCGCCTTTCCAATTCTCTTGTTAAAGATGCTGTTATAATTCGAGCTTTTAATTTAGGGAAAGGTAATCACATTTTTTCAGTGGCTGGGAAGGATAATGGATATAATTCAAATTTTATCTTGAAAGAGGTTAATGGTTTTTATCGGTATGCATTTACTGCCTCAGCACCGCTTTATCATCTTCTTGCGACCTTTAATAGACTGGAATATAAATTAGGAGAAGCGATAAAAAAAGAAACGAGTATACAATTTTCAAATGAAATTCCTCTTTTATTTGAAGGCAGTGAAGCTGCAAAAATTTGTTTTGATTGTAGTTATGTCGATGTAACTGTACCGCTTAAGGAATGTACTTCCTTGGATCAAAATGATTATGAGGAAGAGCTTCAATTTGTTGGAGGAATTTTAAGAGATTTGTATAATAGCAAGAATTTAAATAAAGTTTTTGAGAAGGTAGATCCGATTTCTCGAAAAATTCTAGAAAGCGAAATTAAAAATCGAGCAGAGAAAAATTCCTTGAAGGAATACCTGGAATACGAATTTTCTCCTAAACATGTTCGCTTTGTTTCAGAATGCAAGGATTTAATATATATTTTTTACCAAGTAGGAGATCTCGCTCTTGAAAAAATCGAACCCAAGTTTGGGTATTATGTTGTGCTAAAAAAAGATCAGGATTTGAAGTTGGTGAATTATCGGAGAATCCAGGGTTTGGATCAAGTTTTGAAATCAGAAGAGTTTGAATTCCCTATGGCAGATTTATTGTTGAATCGTAAAGAGTAATGTCTGTGAAACCGTAAAGCATATGGAATAATCTGGGAAAATCACGGCGCACGAGCGAAATTGCTCGTGCGTTGTTGTGTCCGTATTTCTCGCTAAAAAACCCCGTGAACGGCGTGTTTCTTTCTCCGGCGATTCGTGTTATCGTCGATCTCGATTGCTTGCTTTGAAACCCTGACCGCTGAATCGCGTTTCGATCGGGGGCCGGGATAATCCGGGAGAGAATGACCATGACTCGAATCACCCGCCGACGCCTGCTTCAAACCAGCGCCGCCGCCGCGGCCGGCGCCGCCATGCCTCGCCGCGCGTTCTCCATCGCCCGCGGCCAGACGCGGCCCAATATCATCCTGATCATGGCCGACGACATGGGCTACTCAGACCTGGGGTGTTACGGGTCCGAGATTCATACGCCCAACATCGACCGTCTGGCGCAGGGAGGAGTGCGCTTTACCCGCTTTTACAATGCGGCGCGCTGCTGCCCCACGCGGGCGTCGCTGCTGACGGGGCTGTATCCCCATCAGGCCGGGGTGGGTCATATGATCAACGATCTGGGCGTCCCCGCCTATCAGGGTTACCTTAACGACCGGTGCGTCACCATCGCCGAGGCGATCGGCGCGAGCGGCTATCAGACCGCGATGGCGGGCAAGTGGCACGTCGGCGAACAGCGCCCGCACTGGCCCTGTGACCGGGGATTCGACCGGTATTACGGCCTGCTCAGCGGCGCCTGCAATTACTGGAAGCTCGACGACGGGCGCGGTTTCGCGCGAAATAACACGCCCATCCACAACCTCGGGCCCGGGCACTACATGACGGACGCCTTCGCCGATAACGCCATCCGTTTCGTGCGCGAGATGTCGTCCGAAGACGCGCCGTATTTTCTCTACCTGCCGTTCACCTCGCCGCACTGGCCGCTGCACGCCCACCCCGCCGATATCGAGAAATACCGGGGGAGTTACCAGATCGGGTGGGATGAGCTGAGGCGGCGGCGTTACGCGCGCATGCGGGAACTGGGCGCGATCGACGAACGCTGGGCGCTCTGCCCGCGTGAAGAGCAGAACCCGGCCTGGGAAGACGCGGAAAACCATGACTGGCAGGACGCGCGCATGGCGGTGTACGCCGCTCAGATCGAGTGTATGGACCGCAACATCGGGCGCCTGCTCGACGAAGTGCGCGCGGCCGGCGATGAAGAAAACACTCTCGTCATGTTTTTATGCGACAACGGCGGCTGTCACGAGGGCCGGCCCGGAAACGACCCCGCGATCATGCCCGGTCCCCGCGAGACGTTTCAAAGTTATGGCCGCGCGTGGGCGCAGGCCAGCAACACGCCGTTCCGCAAGTACAAACACTGGGTGCATGAAGGCGGCTGTTCGACGCCGCTGGTGGCGTACTGGCCCGAACGCATCCAGGGCGGGACGATTACCCACGAAGCCGGTCATATCATCGACCTGTTACCCACCTGTCTCGACGCGGCGGGAGGCGAGTACCCGGAAACGTATCAGGGACGCCCGGTTCAGCCCACCGAGGGCCTGAGCCTGTTGCCCGTGTTTGAAAACGGTGAACGAAAAGCGCATGAAGCGCTGTATTGGGAGCACATGGGGAACTGCGCGATTCAGAAAGACGGCTGGAAACTGGTAAAAACCGACAGCGGCGCGTGGGAACTGTACTATCTGGATGAAGACCGAAGCGAATTGAACGATCTCGCCGCTTCGAATGGAGACCGCGCGCGCGAACTGCAAAGCGACTGGCAACGCTGGGCGGACCGCGTGGGCGTTGTTCCGTGGGATGAACTGCGGAAAAAATAGCCGCCGATTGAATCGGCGCACATCGAATGCATCGCGTGAACGAAACGCGCTGCCAGCGGAGAAGAGACATGCACCCGGGCGCAATGCAGCGAAGACCGTTTCTCTCCATGCTCACCTTGAGCGGGATGGCGGCATTCTCCGGCGCGAATCACGCCGATTCGATCCGCAAACCCATCGAAGGCAGCTGGTTTGAATTTCAGCACTGCTGGGAATGGGAAGCGCGATACTGGAACGATCAACTCGAAGCGTTCAGCCGCGACCAATGGCGCGCCAAGGTGGGGGAAATCGCGGGCGCGGGGCTGAAATACCTCGTGCTGCTGTCGGTCGCGCAGGACGACCTCTCGTTTTATCCATCAAACGTGCTCCCGCAATGGAAGATGGCGTGCGACGATCCGCTGGAAGCGGTGTTGAGCGCCGGCGATGAGTTTGGCGTGAAGTTTTTTATCAGCGGGGGATTCTTCAAAGAGAAAATCGGGGTATTACCCGGCGAAGATGGAACCCATCAGCGCGAACGGGCCCTGGTGGAACTGGCCGAACGCTATGGGGACCATGCGAGTTTTTTCGGGTGGTACTGGCCGAATGAAGCGCAGTTGTCACCGTATTTTGAAGAACCGTTGATTGAGTATATCAACGCGTCGAGCGCGTTCGCGCGGACGCTCAAACCGGAATGCAAGATCATGATCGCTCCCTATGGTACTCGCAACGAGCGCGATGAAGACTCGTACGCCCGGCAACTGGAGGCGCTCGACGTCGACATTGTCGCCTATCAGGACGAGGTGGGGGTCAGAAAGACGCGGGCGGATGAAACCGCCGCGATTTATGAAAAACTGCGCAGGGTTCACGACAAGGTTGCGCAACGGGCGTTGTGGGCGGACGTGGAAATATTCGAGTTTGAAGGCGAGGTGTACAAAAGCAACCTGATCGCCGCGCCGTTCGACCGGGTGCGGACGCAACTGGAGGCGGTTTCGCCGTTCGTGGACGTTATTCTGATCTATCAGTACCAGGGGATGATGAACCGGCCCGGTACCAGCGCCTTCGCGGGGCGCGCCGATTCGGTGGAACTCTATCAGCGGTACATGGAATACGCCAACGCGTTGAAATGAAATATTTGAAAATAATCGATTTGTTGGTATGGAATGAGCGGGATGAAGAGAGCGGAATGATGTCAGTTGAGGATATGCCAAATTATGAAATTTTTCTTTCATCTACTGATCGTCGCCTCAGTTGCACTAAACGCACAATGCCAAGTTGTGAAATTCATTTCATCTTCACCGAATCCATTCGGACCCGCGCAGTTAACCACGGTCCTTTTTCAATATGAAGTGAAAAGCGGGATGTTTTCACATGAAGCCCAACTGCTTTCTTCCGATTATTGTTCTAAACTGATTGAACCGACTTGCGATGGGAAGCGATATTTGATTGCCGGATTGAGTTACTCTCCTTATTCTTTGCTGATTGTAAGGCTATCCACCTCTGAAAAGTGTGAAATCGAGAGCACACTTTATGAAATTAGTAGAGGCGATTCTTTTCTCGATGTAATGTACTTATCGAATTCGAGCATGGATAATGCTGTTTTAATTAATACAGTTGGAGACGACAAGGAAACGAAAGAAAAAAAATATGGGATCAATTGCGTTGATGTGGCATCATTGAAAATAAATCAAGTCGATACTCCAGTGCGGAAATATATCATGCGCCAAGGAGGATTCGGGGTGTTCGACACGATGAATGTTGCTTTTTTTTACTCGATGAACGAACAAGGTATGGTTAC
The DNA here is from genome assembly GCA_016125385.1 of bacterium. Taxonomy (GTDB): domain Bacteria; phylum Hinthialibacterota; class Hinthialibacteria; order Hinthialibacterales; family Hinthialibacteraceae; genus WGLV01. Next base: position 31,847 of record WGLV01000008.1, on the reverse strand, counting down.
TGGGCCGGATGAAATCGATGCGTTAATGCCAATCGTGCCGAAGGATCTTGTGGTAATGAATAGTTTGTTGCGTCTGCAGGCGTCAAACGTATCCTATCTGATTCTTACGCCGAGTAAAAAGCAAAATTCCGTTCCTGATGATGAGAAGAGATTTATCTTGCTCGACAGGGAGAGCAATCGCTGGTCGAAATGGGAGGTCAAGGGCGCTCGGAGCGAGATCCGCCTGTTCAATCAATACGCGGCGGGGTACGTCGCGTATTCCGGATACGATGAAGAAAAGGTAAACAAAGGCGAATTCAATCCCGGACGCGCCAACCGAATTATCCATGAAGTAACCGGACGATTGAACATCAAGTACGCGTTCGATTTCGATTATCACGCCAAGGATGCTGGATGTCACGCGCCGGGGATTTTGTTCGTCAAAAATCTGAAAACGGACGAGTATTATGAGTATGACACGCAACAGGCCGATAGCGAAATCTTGTTGATAAACGATGACGGCGTCTATTGGCGAAAACACGATGCAATCTATCACTGCGTGTTGAAGGACGGGACGCTGGCCGATCATCAATTATTGTATAAAGGCGAAGAAGTTCCTCATATTCACTGGGCGTTCATCGCGAGTGAAAATTGAAGGGTGATTTTTACCGTTCCGGCAGAAAAACTTTTGCGCCCAAATCTTCAGTCGATGATGTCGAGGTTGTTTTTCACCCACTCCACGATTCGTTCGACGCCTTCTTCCACGCCGACTTTCGGCGTCCAGCCGAGGTCGCGCCGGGCGCGGTCGATGTTCATCATGCAGACCTTCTGATCGCCGGGCCGCCAGTCAGACCATGAGACAGGAACCTCGCGGCCCAGCGCACGCTCCAGCATGGGGCCGAACTCGGTCCAGACGCTGATGCTTTTTTCCGGTCCGCCGCCGACGTTGAATACGCGCCCTTTCACCGCGTCGATGCGTTCGACGGCGGCCAGGTAGGCGTCGACCAGATCGCCGACCCAGAGCAGGTCGCGCACCTGTTTTCCGTCGCCGTAGATGGTGATGGGTTTGTTTTTGCAGGCGGCGATGGTGAACCACGCCACCCAGCCCTGATCTTCGACGCCGAACTGGCGCGGGCCGTAAATCGCCGACTGGCGAAAGACGACGCTGCGCATTCCATAGATGCGGGCGTAGTCGCGCACGTACTGATCGGCGCAGCCTTTTGAACAGCCGTAGGGCGAGTGAAAATCAAGCGGGCAGTCTTCATCGATGCCGCCCGGCAGGCCGTCGTAGACGTAGCGTCCGTTTTGTTCGACGACGCCGATGTGTTCCATGCCGCCGTAGACTTTGTTGGTGGAGGCGTAGATGAACGCGGGGGCGCAATCCGCCGCGCGCGCCGCTTCGAGGACGTTGAAGGTTCCCAGCGCGTTGATGTCGAAATCGTTGCGCGGATCGGTGACCGAGGTGGTAACGGCGACCTGGGCGGCGAGGTGGATCACCGCGTCGAAGGGAGCATACCGCCGGAAGGCGGCGTCGACCGAAGCGGCGTCGCGGACGTCGCACTGGTGGAACTCGGCGCCGGGATGGCGTTGTTGAAACCACGCCAGGTTTTTTTCTGAACCGCGCCGCGAGAGATTATCGAGAATGACGGCTTCACGCCCCAGCGAGGCGAGACGATCGGCCAGATTGATTCCGATAAAGCCCGCTCCGCCCGTAATCAGATATCGCATAAGACCCTTGAACCCGTTGAAGTAGTGACTGGTGGAACCAGCGCCCCATTGTGGCGCCCCCGCGCGTGGATTCAAGTTGTGGAAAGCGCGTCCCGCGCCTTGACATTCGAGAGGCTCAAAGCAAAATTGGTAAAGGCTGGTTTGAGGGAGCGATTTTCGTTATCCGGCTGATCCGCGGGCCCGATTCGGGCTCTTGCGGCGCGGAAAAACGGCTTTCCGGAAACCGCCTGAAAAACGACGCGGCGAAAGACGCCTCTCTCCGGGGTTGATTTTCAAACGCCATCCCGTTTTTATATTCGACCGGATCACAAAGACTCCAGGGGTGCCCGAGCGGCCAATGGGAGCAGGCTGTAAACCTGCCGGCGCAAGCCTTCGAAGGTTCGAATCCTTCCCCCTGGACGTTTTTATTTTATACCCGAAGACGTTCCATCGCGGCGCCAGCCCGAATCCGATCGAAAAGCACCGGCTATGAACAACGACGAACGATTTCAACTCATCACCCGCAACGTGCAGGAAATTCTCACCGAAGACCGCCTGCGCGAATACCTCGATAAAAACATTCCCCTGCGTCATTACATCGGCTTTGAAGTGTCGGGCGAGATTCATCTCGGCACGGGCGTGCAGTGTATGGCCAAAGTCGCCGATTTTCAGCGCGCCGGGGTGGAATGCACCCTGTTTCTCGCCGACTGGCACAGCTGGATCAACGACAAGCTGGGCGGCGACATCGAGCTGATCCGCTCGTTCGCCTACGACTACTTCGCGGAGGGCTTGAAAGCCTGTCTCAAAGCGGTGGGCGGCGATCCTGACGGCGTCAAACTGGTGTTGGGGTCCGACCTGTATCGCGACAACCCGGATTACTGGACGGCGCTGATCGACGTGTGCAAAAACACCACGCTCAATCGCATCATGCGTTCGATCACCATTCTCGGGCGCGCCGAGGGCGATTCGGTCGATTTCGCCAAACTGGTCTATCCGCCCATGCAGGTTGCCGATATTTATACGATGGGCGTCAACCTCGCCCACGCCGGTCAGGATCAGCGCAAGGCGCACGTCATCGCGCTCGACGTGGCCAACCAGATCAAGACGCTGCCACTCACCGCGCCGGACGGAGAGCGTATCACGCCGCTCGCCATTCATCACCACCTGCTCATCGGTCTCGGCAAGCCGCCGATGTGGCCCATCGACCCGGAACGCAAGCAGGACGTGTGGGCGGCGATGAAGATGAGTAAATCGAAGCCCGATACCGCCGTCTTTATCACCGATGAGCCGGATGAAATTCGCCGCAAGATCAAGAAGGCGTTCTGCCCCGAGGGTGAGATCGAATTCAACCCTGTGCTCGACTGGGCGAAACACACCCTGTTCGCGCTGGGGCGCGGCCCGCTGAAAATATCACGCAAGCCCGAATGGGGCGGCGATCTGAGTTACGATACCTTTGATGAACTCTGCGCCGATTTCGCGGAAAAACAGTTGCACCCGATGGACCTGAAAACCGCCGTCGCCGATAACATCATCGATCTGCTGACGCCGGTTCGGGATCATTTTTCACAACCCGGCCCCAAAGCCGTCTTGCAAAATCTGCGCGACGTAATGAAAAAGGTGAAGTTGCGCTGACTGGAGCGTAATGCGCCGTGATCTCGATTATCGATTATGAAGGCGGCAACCTGACCAGCGTCAAGCGCGCCGTCAACTACCTGGGCTTTGAAGCGGAAATCACGCAGGACCGCCGCGTGATCGAAGAATCAGACCGGATCATTTTTCCCGGCGTTGGCGCGGCGGGCGCTTCGATGGACGTCTTGCGCAAAACCGGGCTCGACCAGATCGTCCGCGATCAGGTGATCGAGCGCAAAAAGCCGTTTCTCGCCATCTGCATCGGCATTCAGATCCTGTTCGAATGGAGTGAGGAAGACGACGCGGAATGCCTGGGCTTTCTCAAAGGGAAGGTACGGCGTTTTCCCGATCACGGTCCCAATGGCCCGATCAAGATTCCCCAGATCGGCTGGAACCAGCTTCACCAGGTGCGCGAACATCCATTGTATGAAAACGTCGCGAATCCATCGGACGTGTATTTCGTCAATTCGTTTTACTGTGAACCGGAAGACCCCGGCGTAACCATCGGCGAGACGGAATACGGCCTGCGCTTTACCTGCGCGGTGGCGAAGGAAAACATCGTTGCGACCCAGTTTCACCTCGAAAAAAGCGGCCCCATCGGCCTGCGAATGCTGAAGAACTTCTGCCGGAATGAAAACTGGACCTGACCGAATCCGCGCCGTGAAGGAACGAACATGCTGACCAAACGCATCATTCCCTGTCTCGACGTCCGCGAGGGCAAGGTCACCAAGGGCGTTGAATTTAAAAACAACATCGACCTCGGCGATCCGGTTGAAATGGCCAAGCGGTATTACGAAGACGGCGCCGACGAGATCGTGTTTTACGACATTACCGCCAGCAGCGACGCGCGCGGCATCATGATCGATGTGGTAAGCCGCACCGCCGAATCGATCTTCATCCCCTATTCGGTGGGGGGCGGGTTGCGTACGCTGGAAGACATGCGAAACGTGTTGCTCGCGGGGGCGGAAAAAGTCAGCGTGAACTCATCCGCCGTTTTGAATCCGCAAATCATCGCCGAAGGCGCGCGCGCTTTCGGCAGCCAGTGCATCGTATTGAGTATGGACGTCAAACGCACGCCCGCCAGCGAGGCCGTGCCCTCAGGGTATGAGATTTTTATCAATGGAGGCCGTAAGGCGATGGGCCTCGACGCCATCGCCTGGTGTAAGCGGGGTGAAGAACTGGGCGCGGGCGAACTGGTGGTGAACAGCATCGACTGCGACGGCGTAAAACAGGGCTACGACGTCGAACTTACCCGCGAAGTAGCGCGCGCCGTCGGGATTCCCGTCATCGCCAGCGGCGGCGGCGGAACCCCCGATCACCTGCATCGTATTTTCACCGAGGGCGAGGCGGACGCCGCCATCGTCGCCTCAATGATCCATTACGGCGCTTACACCATCCGCGATATCAAACATTACCTGCAAAAGCGCGGGGTGGTGGTGCGCAAGACCGACTGAGGCTCCGCCGCGAGGCGAGGCGTTTCGGAGGCGCTCTGCATGCGTGACGCGGCCGGCGAACGTTTGTCCGAACATTTCGCGCGTCTCCTGCGCGCCGGATTCGAAGAACGCGCCGGTTCCATCGCCGCGTTGCGCGAGCGGATTCACGCCGGCGAGCGCGAGTTATTGCCGCACGCCGCGCGAACGCTCGACGAACTCTCTCCTCAATGCCTTCAGACGGTTCTGTCTCAATTCACGCTTGACGGCACCGTCCAGCTCGCCGCGATGGCCCCCCTCTTCGCCGAACGACATAAACAAACCCTTCTCGAAGAACTGCACAGCGAACGTCTTACGCCGGATATTCTCATTCGCCCCGCGTCATCGGTGGCGCCGCCGCTCGTTCATCACGCGTTGTTGATCGAGTGCATGCCGCATGCGATGAACGATCTGTTTCCGCCGATGCTCGACGCCGCGCTGGCCGATCACGGTCTCCATCAAGCGGAGCGCCGGGTTATGGCCGTGCATGAAAGCTGGCTCACGGATTCATTTCAAGCACGGCGAGGAATTTTTTACGATCTGGATCGCGACGTGCTGATCGAAACGGATTTCGAGCCTCCCGCGCCGCTGGCCAGCGTGCAGTTTTTGTGCATGACGCCCGGCGTCCATCGCCGGATGAGCCGCCGGGCCGTTGAAGCGCGAGTATTTCAAGTGAACTCCTTCGACGCGAGCGACCGGATGGATGACAAATACGCCTGTTTTCAGCGCTGGCGCGAGATGGATGTGTTAACGCCTGACGCGGCGCTCATCGCGAGTAAAGACGCCGCGTCTCAAGACGCCTTGCGGGAAGCGCTCGCCGCGTTGACGGCGGGGCGCGCCGAGAAACGCACCGTCGTCGTTCAACCCAATCGCGGGACCGAAGGGCGGGGAGTGCGCGTTTTTCATGGACCGGGCGGCGTGGATGATTTCATTCTCGCCAACCCCGATCTGGCCGCGCACGTGATTGAGATCGCGCGCGGGGATGACGTGTTGCTGCGCGAGGGAATCGAGGGCGCGCGCGCTGGATGTTCGCCGGGCGGCGAGATGGTCTGCTTCGACGTGCGGATGTACTGCGCCCACGGCGAGGCGGAAAGCGGTTTTTTTCAGCTCGCGCCCGCCGCGTCTCTCATTGCCTCTCCATCGCGGGGCGGACGCATTGTAGAATGGAAGCCGGGAACGGTTCTGAAGGGATTTACCGGGGAGACCGCGATCGAAATCAGACCGGGCGGCGAATATTGGCGGTTCATTCGAGCCGCTGCCGAGCGCGCCGCCGCCGCGTTTCCTGAAGTTCTGATGGCGGGAATCGATCTGCGCCTGGGCCCGCCGCGAGAAGATGGCGAACCGTTCTCCGTGTGGGCGCTGGATATCAATCCGCGTCCGGCGGGCGAGGCGCACGCGCGCTACGCAGCGACCGGCGAACCCGGCGTGACGCAGCGCCTGTGGGCGGCCCTTCCGCCGGGAGAGAGCGGGTTTTAGAGTGATGGATCGCATGACGGCGGGGACGCATCGCGCCCGATTTTCACGGAATGAAATGGACCCATCGGAACCAACCCGGTGAATGGGCCCGATCGACAGGGGGGAGACTCATGCCGGACATCATTGAATCGTATGCGTATGCGCGCGCCGGGTTGATCGGAAACCCATCGGACGGTTATTTCGGCAAGACGATTTCGATCACGGTGCGGAACTTCCGCGCCCGGGTGTTGTGTTATCCATCCGCCAATCTGGAAATCCGCGAGAGCGCCATCGACGCGCCAGTCTGGACCTCGCTCGACGAGTTGCGCGAGGGCGTAAAACTGTACGGATATTACGGTGGAATCCGCCTGATCCGCGCTATCATCAAGCGCTTCGCCGATTACTGCGACAGTCAGAACATCGAACTTCCGCTGCGAAACTTCACCATCGAGTATGAGTCGAACATCCCGGCGCGGGTGGGGCTGGCCGGATCCAGCGCCATTATTACCGCCACTCTGCGCGCCATGATGGACTTTTTTAATATCGACATCCCCCAGCATATTCAGCCCAATATCATTCTCAGCGCGGAACGGGATGAACTGGGCATCGGCGCCGGTTTGCAGGATCGCGTCATTCAGGTTTACGAAAACATGGTCTACATGGATTTCGACCGGGACCATCTGGTGCAGGAAGGATTTGGCCGTTACGAACCGATGGACCCGAAACTGCTTCCGCCGGTCTTCATCGCGTACGACACCCGTCTCAGCGAAGGGTCGGAGGTGTTTCATAACAACATTCGCGAGCGCTTCGACCGGGGCGACGCGCAAGTCGTCGACGCCATGCGCCAGTTCGCGCAATTCGCTCAGGACGCGCACGACGCCCTGCTGAAAGGCGAAAAGGACAAACTCGGCGAGTTGATGAGCGCCAATTTCGACCTGCGTTCTTCGTTGTACAAACTGCGTGAGAGCGATATCAACCTGGTGAAATACGCGCGGCTGGTGGGGGCGTCGGCCAAGTTCGCCGGATCGGGAGGCGCGGTGATCGGCGTGTATGAAGACGAGAAGATGCTACAACGCCTGCGCGAGATGTACGACAAGATCGGCGCGCGGCTGATCGTGCCGAAGATCACGAATTTGTGATTGGTCTCCCGCTGTGAGGAACCTGAAATTCGGTTACAATGCGCACGGCCGGGGCGTTGATGTTGAAAGAGCCATTTGATCTTGAGAAAACAGTGAGTCTATCGATGAAAATACCGTTGTTCGCCGTATCGCTCAGCCTGATTCTGTTCAGCTCATGCGCCTCGATGCAGGACCGTGAGTTCACCGATTACGGTGAAGACCTCGTTCCCGGTTACGGCGATGAGACCATCGCGTCCGACTGGGCGGTTTTGGATTTCGATTCAGCCGATCTCTCCAATGAATCGTTTGGGAACGTCGGCGACGACATTCTCGAATTCTGGTAAGTCAGGCCGGCCGCATCTCGCGCTGCATGTCATCCGCCATGCGGATATGCTCGCGATGGAGCGGAATCTCAAACTCACGCAGCAGATCAGCCACCGGCAGGGTTTCGTCGAGACTTTCGACGATCGCCCAGTCTTCCAGGTGGTATTTTTTTACTCTCGCCCGCTGGCCGTATTTCGCCCGTAACGCGTCGAGTTGTCTGGTATAAGGCCAGATATGGATGAAGGCTTTTTCCAGATTGACCGGCGCGCAGGCCCACGTCTCAAAGCGCCCGCTGTCCGTCAGTTCTTCCCCATCCACGTCGACGATGCGCGACGGCGCCGGCCGCGTGCTGCTGACGATGACCGTTTTCGTCATCCACGCCAGGCCGCTTAACATGCGTCCGCCGGGGAAGGCGCTTGGCCACACGATGATCTCCGCGCCTTTCGCGCTGATTTGGTCCCAGCCGCCGCGCCAGTTGATATCGAAGCAGATCTGACAGCCGATGCGCCCGAAATCGGTATCAAATACCGGCGGATCGGCGGGGCCGGGGTGGATGCCGCTTTCCATTTCGTCTGTGGTGGGGTGCATCTTGTGATACGCGCCCGCCACGCCGCCTTCGCGGTTGATGACGACCGCCGAGTTATAGACACGGCCGTTTTCAACGGTCAGCATGGGGCAGACCAGCCAGCAGGCGTTATCTCTGGCGAAGGCCTGAAACGAAGGAAGAATCTCCACCGCCTGTTCGGCGCGCTGACGCGCGGGAGGCGCATCGGGCACGTTGTGGAACGGAAACGCTTCGGGCAGACAGATCAACGAGGGGCTGCAATCGAGCGTGGCGTTCATCCGGCGGATGACCTGTTTGACCATGTCATCGCGGCTGGATGGCTCAAGCCGGTCGAGCGAAACGGTTGCGATCCACGGGCGCCGGTTGGGACGCGCTTCTTTCGGCTGGGCGGCGCTTACGCCCGCGCCCGCCGCCGCGCCCATCGCCAGAGCGCCTTTTAAAAAGCCTCGCCGTTGCCATGATTCAGCCATGAGGTCAGACCTCCTCCGCTTGTTTGCGGTTTTCAGCCAGCATCCGGCTGAGCCGCGCAACCAGTTTTGTATTTTCAGGGCGCGCCGCGATGTTGACGTTCTCTTTGGGGTCGGTGCGGTGATCGTACAGCATGCGCGCGGTGATGGCGCCTTTGTTGTTCAGCCATTCGGTGTACAGAAAACGTTTCGTGCGCACCGATTCGCCCCGGACATAGCGGCTGTAGACCGCTTCTTTCCATTCTCGATCGGGATCGCTCATCAGCGGGACGAAACTGCGGCCATGAAGGGGGTTGGGCGCGTCGAGGCCGCAGAGTTCGCATAGCGATGGATAGATGTCGACGTATTCGGTGAGGGCGCGAGTGCGGACGCCGCCGCGCTGGCCTGGCGCGCTGACCAGCATCGGCGCGTGAAGCGAGGTCTCAAAGTTGCAGTGTTTACACCACAGGCCGTGTTCGCGCAGGTTCCAGCCGTGGTCGCCCCATAGAATCACGACGGTGTTTTCCCGCAGGCCCAGCGCGTCGAGTTCATCAAGCAGGCGGCCGATCATGGCGTCGGTATAACTGACGCAGGCGTAATACCCATGCACCAGCGTTCGCGCCGTATCGTCGTCGAGCGGGCCCTCCTGCGGGATGCCGTAATACTGACGCAGCTCGCCCCAGTTGTGCATGGCGGCGTCGGGCGCGTCTTTGGGACGGAATGGATTGTCAGCCATGATGATGGCGTCGCGATCATAAAGGTCCCAGTATTTTTTCGGCGCGTTAAACGGCAAGTGGGGTTTCAGAAAGCCCGACGCGATGAAAAAAGGCTTGTCCTGTTTGGCCATCCGGCGCAGATCGCCGATGGTTTTTTGCGCAATCTGTCCGTCGAAATAGGCCCCGTCGTCGACGTCGGCGTTTTCGTACGCAGGGCCGCGACCGTTGCCCTGTTCGTTCATGAGGCGGACGTCTTCTTCCGTGACGTAATTACGCCACGCGCCTTTGGGGCGCCAGGCGGGTTCGCTCCAACTGGAGGCGCAATCGTCCTGATGATGAAACACCTTGCCGTTGGACAGGGTGTAGTAGCCGTTGTTGAGAAAATGGTGGGGCAGCGTCAGGCAACCCGGCAGGTCGACTTCAGCGCGCGTATCGAACCCGACGAAGCGGTCGCGCGTGGGGCGGATTCCGGTCATCAGGCTGGCGCGCGAGGCTCCACACACCGGCACGTTGCAGAAGGTGTTTTCGAACAATACGCCTTCCGAGGCCAGCCGGTCGATATTGGGCGAATGAATCTGTTCGACGCCGTAACAGCCCAGTTGGGGGCGAAGATCGTCGACGGGGATGAACAGCACGTTGGGCTTGCGTTCAGCGGCGAGGCCGAGACGCGGCGCCGCGAGCGAGGCCGCGCCCAGTGCGGCGGACTGGATGAATTTTCTACGTGTTGAAGTGAACTGCGTCATACTCGCCTCCCGCGAATGAGTGTCGATTCGAGGTCATCGTTTCATGAATTGCCATCGGCCTCAAGCGCGGACGCCGTCCGGCTGATTGGAAGCCGGTTAAAAGCCGAATGCGGCGCCATCTTTGCGCGGATCGCTTCCGGCGAAGTAGCGGCGCGGTTCTTCATCGCGCCAGATGGCCTGGTAACCGCCGTGACGCCCCACGCCGAACTCAGCCACGTCGTGCCCCATTTCGGTTAACTTTTGTTTGGTCTCTTCACTGAATCCCGCTTCCAGCCCGACCTTGCCGCCGTTATTCATGGCTTCGCCGGTCGGTTCGGAGCTGCCGAAATGACGGACGCGCGGCTGATCGCCCGCCTGTTGCATCGACAAACCGAAGTCGATCATGTTCATCAATACCTGCGCGTGTCCCTGCGGCTGAAAGTCGCCGCCCATCACGCCGAACGCGCAGCGCGGCTTGCCGTTTTGGGTGAGAAACGCCGGGATGATGGTATGAAACGGGCGTTTGTGGGGTTCGAGCGCGTTGCGATGGTTGGGGTTGAGGTTGAACGAACTTCCCCGGTTTTGCAGACAGAAGCCCAGCCCGGTTGGAACCTCGCGCGAGCCCCAGCCGTAATAAATGCTTTGAATCAGCGAAATCATATTGCCTTCATCGTCGGCGGCGCAGAGATACACCGTGTCGTGCGAGCCGTCCCATATACCGGGTTTTACGTCAAGCGCCGCCCGTTTGGGGTCGATGAGCTGCGCGCGTTCGCGGCCGTAATCCTTCGAGATCAGCCACTCCAGCGGGACCTCGGCCTTATCCATGTCGGCGTAGTAGACCGCGCGGTCTTCAAAGGCGAGTTTTTTCGCTTCGATGAACAGGTGAAGGTGTTCAGCCGAGTTCGGCTCCAGCGAGCCGATGTCAAAGGTCTCCAGCATGTTCATAATCTGCAGCGCGGCCGCGCCCTGCCCGTTGGGCGGTATTTCCCACAGATCGTACCCACGGTACGAGGTTGAAACCGGATCGACCCAGTCGGCGTGATGATCGGTGAAGTCGCTCATTTCGAACATGCCGCCGCGTTCTTTTGAATACTTCACGATGCGCTCGGCGATTTCGCCCTGGTAATACGCGTCCGCGCCTTCTTGCATGAGAATTTCGAACACCGAGGCGAGATCGGGGTTGCGGAACACCTGGCCGAAACGCGGCGCGGAGCCGTCTGGCGCGTAGGTCGCGGCGGCGTTGGGGTATTGTTCAAACAGGCGGGGCGCGCTCTGCCAGTCGTGGCCGATCAGTTCCGTAACGAGAAAGCCTTCGCGTGCGTGTCCGGCGGCGGGTTCGAACAGGCGCGCCCAGTCCAGATGGCCGAAACGGCCGTGCAGCGCCTTCCAGCCGCTGACGCAACCCGGAACCGACCAGGCGAGCGGGCCGTACACAGGCAGAAAATCGCCCGCGCCGCTTTTTTTCGCCCGGTCGATCGTCCACGCGTAGAGCGAGCGGCCGCTGGCGTTGAGCCCGTGCAGTTTTTGATCGCGTTCGCTCCATACGATGGCGAAGAGGTCGCCGCCCGGCCCGCAGGAGAACGGTTCGGTCAGCGCCAGCATGGCGTTGGCGGCGATGGCGGCGTCGATCGCGTTTCCACCTTCCTGCAAGACGCGAAGCCCTTCATAACTCGCGAGCGTCTGGCTTGTCGCCACCGCGCCATGACGAGCGGGCAGGGTGGAGCGATTCTGATTGCGGTTGGAGAGACGCGCGTCGCTGGTGCGCGCCGCCGAGCCCTGGATGCGTGGTTGATTCATCGAGTCCTTTTGGGTGGTTTGAGCGATCGCGTTGCGATTGATAGACCAAGCCGCCGCGCCCGTGCTCGCCGTCGACAGAATAAACGATCTTCGCTTCATCGTATCCTCACTTTTGTTTTTTGTGCATCATACCACGTCTCGCGCCGCCCGCGCCCGATAGATTTTCATGGATTTCACGCGCAGCCCGGCGTAAAGCGCCGCCAGTTTATTTGACGCGTCAAATATGGTATAGGTGTGGCATGATTTCGAATCGATTGTGAATTCACCTTACGAACATTGGGAGAGGAATTATGAGTGTTTCCAGATCGGACCGGACGGGACGCCGTTCATTTCTCAAATCCGCGGGTTTGACCGCCGCGGCCGCGTCAACGTTTTCGCTCGCGCGCGAAGACGACGCATTCGCGGTGGAGAACGTGAATCGAAGCTCGGCGCCCAGCGAACTCAAGATCACCGACATGCGCATCGCCGTGGTGCGCGACGCGCCCATGCGGTGCCCCATCATCCGGCTCGACACCAACCAGGGACTCGTCGGGTGGGGAGAAGTACGTGACGGAGCGGCCAAGGAATACGCGTTGTTTCTGAAGAGCCGCATCCTTGGAGAGAACCCCTGCAACGTCGAAAAAATCTTCAAAAAAATCAAGCAGTTCGGGTATCATGGCCGCCAGGCGGGCGGCGTTTGCGGCGTCGAGATGGCGCTGTGGGATCTGGCGGGCAAGGCCTACGGCGTGCCCGTTTATCAGATGCTGGGCGGGCGTTATCGCGATAAAATCCGCTGTTATTGCGACACCACGCAATCCGACGATCCGGTAGAATACGCCCGGCGCATGAAGGAGCGCGTCGCGGACGGTTTTACGTTTCTGAAGATGGACCTCGGCATCGGATTACTGCGCGATATCCCGAACACGTTGACGCGTCCCCTGGGCGAGATGCCCAGCCAGTGGGTTCAGCATCCGTTCACGGGCATCGAGATCACCGACAAAGGCATCCAGCACATGGCGGATTACGTCGCCGCGATCCGTCAGGAAGTCGGTTATGAACTGCCTCTCGCGGCCGATCATTTCGGCCATATCGGCGTCAACAGCTGCATCCGCCTCGGCAAGGCGCTCGAACCGTATCAGATCGCCTGGCTGGAAGACATGATTCCGTGGGAATACACCGATCTGTGGAAGGAAATCACCGACGAGATCGACGTACCCACCCTGACCGGCGAAGACATCTATCTGCGCGAAGGGTTCCGCGACCTGATCGTGAACCACGCCGTCGATATGATTCACCCCGATCTGGCCACTTCGGGCGGCATTCTGGAGACCAAGCGCATCGGCGATTTCGCGCAGGAACACGGCGTGCCGATGGCGATGCATTTCGCCGGGACGCCCATCTCGTGCATGGCCAACGTCCATTGCGCCGCCGCCACGGAGAATTTTCTGGCGCTGGAAAACCATTCCGTCGACGTGCCCTGGTGGAACGATCTGGTCGATGGAATCTCCAAGCCCATCATTCAGCGAGGATACATTCCGGTGCCCGAAGGCCCCGGTCTGGGCATTGAACTGAACGAAGAAGCCGTCAAAGCCCACATCACTAACGAAGGTTACTTTGAACCGACGAAAGAATGGGACCGGATGCGCTCGTGGGATCGGACCTGGTCGTAATTCAACCAACGATTACGCACGCATGCTTGAATGTAAGCCCTGAAGGACGGCTCGCTGTTCTTCAGGGCATGCCTGTACACGGAGGAATATCAGCCATGACAAGACGTATCATCTTCATCGCCGCGCTGGCGCTGCTCTCGGCGCCCGTTTTCGCGCAGTACACAACTTTTTCTCCTGAAGAACTGATCCGCTTTACCCCCAAAAACACGTATGAACGCTTTGATGACGGTCGCCCGCGCGTGCCCGACTCGATTCTCGAACGCATGAAAGAAGTCTCCATCGAAGAGGCGTGGGGCGTGTTGCGCCGTCACGGATTTAACAACCAGTTCGAGGGAGACTGGATGAACCTGCATCCCGACCGGATTCTGGTGGGCCGCGCGCTGACCGCGTCGTTCATCCCCAAACGTCCCGATCTCGACGACGTGACCAATGAGATCGGCAAGGAGCGCAAGGACGTCGGCGGACAGAACTCGTGGGTGATCGACCGCCTTCAGGAGAATGACGTGATTGTGATCGATCTCTTTGGCAAGGTGGAAGACGGCACCTTCGCGGGCGACAATCTCGCCAACGCCATCGCCGCCAAAACGCACGCCGGCATGGTGATCAACGGCGGCGTGCGCGATCTCGACGGCATCTTCGAACTGCCAAATTTCTGTACCTTCGTGAAGGGCGTTCACCCCACCGCGATCGCCAACGTCACCCTGCTTGGCGTCAACACGCCGGTGAAGATCGGCGCGGCGGTGGTCATGCCGGGCGATGTGGTGCTGGGCCGTCCGGAGGGCGTCATCTTCATCCCTCCTCATTTCGCCGAAGAAGTCTGCTCCAGTTCCGAGAACATCCGCCTGCGCGATGAATTCGGCCATCTGCGGCTTCAGCAGGGCAAGTACACGCCCGGCGAGATCGACCGCAAGTGGTCGGATGAAATCGAAAAAGATTTCGAACAATGGAAACAGGAACGCGAGAAGAAATAAAACGCCGCGCTTACGGCGTGATTGGATGACCTCATGAACTTCATCAAACGGCTGCCGCGGGTTGTCCTGCTGGGAGTGCTGCTCGCCGCCGCGTTGGGCTGCGCGCGGCAGGACGCCCGTTTTCCCTCCAAACCCATCACCATTGTCGTGCCGTGGTCGGCGGGCGGCGGAACCGACGCGCTGGCGCGTTCGATCGCCAACCAGTCGAGTCCGTTTTTCGGCGTGCCGGTCAACGTGGTCAACCGACCCGGCGGAACCGGCGCGGTGGGGCATTCATACGGCGCCAACGCCCGCCCCGACGGCTACACCGTCACAATGATCACCTATGAACTCTGCACCTACAAGCCGCTGGGCCGGCTCGATCTCACCCCGGCCAGTTACCGCCCGGTGATGCAGCTCAATGAGGACCCAGCCGCCATCACAGTGCAGGCCGATGCGCCGTGGAAATCGATGGCTGAATTTATTGAGGACGCCAAAAAGCGCCCCGGCGAAATCACCATCGGCAACTCGGGGCCCGGCGCCGTATGGCACATCGGCGCACTGAAGCTCGAACGCATCACCGGTGCGAAGTTTACTCACATTCCTCATCCCGGCGCCAAACCGGCGGTGACTCAACTGCTTGGCGGACACATCGACGCGGTGGCGGTCAGCCCCGCCGAGGTGTTGCAGTATCTCGAACTGGATTCACTACGCTGCCTGGGCGTGATGGCCGAAGAACGCGATCCGCAGTTGCCTGACGTTCCGACCTTGCGGGAGCAGGGCATCGATCTGGTGCATGGCACGTGGCGCGGGCTGGCGGTTCCGCCTGACACCCCGGATGACGTCGTCGCGGCGCTGGGCGATGGATTTTATAAAGGGTTTCAGACTCCGGAGTTTCAGCAGATCGCCAAACAGGCGCTGATCGGCTTGCGATACCGCGGTGCGGCCGATTTCAAGACGTATCTCGCCTCTGAATTCGAAAGCGCCGCCGAAGTCGTCAGAGGGATACAGACCGACGTGTCGGCGGATGCGAAGGTCGATTATCTATTCATGCCCAAACTATACGCCGGACTGCTGGCGTTGCTGGCGCTGATATTGGCGGCGCGCATCGTTCGCGGGAGCGAGCCGGAGGCGCGGACCGATCCCATCGCGCATCGGCGGCTGGTCATGGCCGCCGCCGCGTTCGTCAGCCTGATCGCTTACGCCGCCTTGATGTTCGTAATCGGTTACGTCATCAGCACGCTGGCCTGGCTGATTTTCATGATGGTGTACATGGGCGAAAAACGCCCCGCGCGGCTCATCGTCTGGAGCGTGGCCGTTGTGCTCGTGGTATTGTTTGTGTTTCGCGGAATTCTGGACGTTCCGCTTCCGGTTTTGTGGGGGTAATGATGGCTGAACTGTTCATCAATCTTTCAAGCGCGTTCGACCCATTCACGCTGTGGATTCTGTTTATCGGCGTGGTGGCGGGCATATTGATCGGGTCGTTGCCCGGGTTGACCGCCACGATGGGCGTCACCTTGCTGATGCCGTTTACGCTGGGCCTCGGTCTGACGCCGCAGGGCAGCATGGCCATGCTGATCGGCATCTACGTCGGCGCGATCTACGGCGGCTCGATCACGGCGGTGTTGATCGCCACGCCCGGCACGCCCGCTTCGGCGGCGACCCTGCTCGACGGCTACCCCATGGCGCAACGCGGCGAGGGCGGCCGCGCCATCGTCCTCGTGACGCTGGGCAGTTTCGTGGGTGGTTTGCTGGGGACGCTGTTGCTGGTGTTTCTCAGCCCGCAACTGTCGCGTTTCGGCCTTCAGTTCAGCAGCCCTGAATATTTCGCGCTGGCCGTGTTCGGGCTGAGCATGATCGTCAGCATCTCGGTCGGCGACGTGGTGAAGGGGCTGATTTCAGGCGTGTTCGGCTTGCTGATCGCCACCGCCGGGCTTGACCCCATTAACGGAAAACCGCGCTTTACCTTCGGCATGGTCGATCTGTACGAGGGCATCGGTTTTATTCCGGTGTTGATCGGGTTGTACGCCTTCGCCCAGGTGTTTTACGACATGGCCGAGCAGGCGAAAAAAGACGTGGCGGTTTCGAAACTCGACCTGCGCTTCCCCTCCATCGGCGAGATGATGCGCTATTGGGGCAATTTCATCGGCGGCGGTCTGCTCGGTACGGTGATCGGCGCTCTGCCGGGGGCGGGCTGCGACATCGCCGCCTTCGTCGGTTATAACGAGGCCAAGCGCTTTTCAAAAGACCCGGGGCGTTTTGGTTCGGGCGCGCCCGAGGGCGTCATCACGCCCGAGGCCGCCAAGAGCGGCGCCACCGGCGGCGCGATGATTCCGATGATGACGCTGGGCGTGCCCGGCGACGCGGTCACAGCCGTCATGTTGAACGGCCTGATTGTGCAGGGGCTTCAGCCGGGGCCGCTGCTGTTTCGCGATCATCTCGACGTGGTGTATCCCATCTTCGCCTTCATGCTGTTCGCGTACATCGTCACCTGTGCGCTGGGGCTGATCTCGGCGCGGTGGCTGGCGCGCATCGTGCTGCTCGACAAGAGCCTGCTGGCGCCGGTGATCTGCGTGCTCAGCGTGGTGGGCGCCTATGCGATCCGCTTCAGCGTGTTCGACGTCTATACCGCGATCGCGTTCGGCGGCATCGGCTATTTCATGCGGGTTTACGGCTTCCCTTCGGCGCCGATCGTGCTCGCGCTGATTCTCGGCCCGATGGCGGAGAGCAACCTGCGCGGCGCGCTGATGCAGCCCGATTCGGGCGTAATGATGTTCGTGACGCGCCCCATCACGGCGGTGTTGCTGCTGTTCGCCATCGCGTCGCTGATCTGGGGCCTCGCGCGGGGAAGCCGCTCCACCGCGACGCTGGAGTGATGGATCGAAGTTAACCGGTAAAAAACGATCATGGGGAGAAATGATATGAAACGACGCAGCCTGCTCGCCTCGCTGCCCGCCGCCGGCGCCGGACTGCTGGCTTCGGGACGCGCCAACGCCTCCGCCAAAACGCCCAACTTCGGCATGGGAGAAAAAATCCAGATCACCGACGTGAAGGCCGTCCTTACCGCGCCGGAACGCATCCGGCTGGTGGTGGTGAAAGTCGAAACCAACGATCCCGGGTTGTACGGATGGGGCTGCGCGACCTTCACCCAGCGCCCGCTCACCGTCAAGACCGCCGTCGATGAATACCTGCGTCCCTTCCTGAAGGGGAAAGATCCCAGCGCGATCGAGGACATCTGGCAGTCATGCTACGTCAGCAGCTACTGGCGCAACGGCCCCGTGCTCAACAACGCCATCAGCGGCGTCGATATGGCGTTGTGGGATATCCTCGGAAAACGCGCCGGACTGCCGGTATATCAACTGCTGGGCGGTAAATGCCGCTTCGCCGCCGATCTCTACGCCCACGCGGCGGGACGCGATCCGGTCGAGGTGGAGGACAACGTCCGCAAGTGGATGGAGCGCGGTTACCGCCACGTGCGCGCCCAGGTCTCGACGCCGGGCTATGACGGCGGCTACGGCGCCGGGGCGGGCAAAGACGCCGAGCGCATGAAAGAAAACCTGCCGCCCGGCACGCGCGTCTTCGAGCCCAAACCCTACGTCCATAGCGCGATCGCGTTGTTTGAACACCTGCGCGACAAACTGGGTTATGAGATCGAACTGCTGCACGACATGCACGAGCGCGTCACGCCCGCGCAAGCCTTGTTTCTCGCCAAGGAACTGGAGAAGTTTCAACTCTTCTTTCTCGAAGACCCGCTGCCGCCGGAAGAGGTCGATTTCTTCCGTCATATCCGCGCGCAGTCATCCATCCCCATCGCGATGGGAGAGCTGTTCAATAATCCGCATGAGTGGACGGGCCTGATTTCCGAACGGCTGATCGATTTTATCCGCGTGCATCTTTCACAGATCGGCGGCCTTACGCCGGGGCGCAAACTGGCCGCGTTCGCCGAGGCCTTCGGCGTCAAGACCGCATGGCATGGCCCCGGCGATAACTCGCCCATCGGTCACGCCGCCAACGTCGCGCTCGATCTGAACGCGTACAACTTCGGCATTCAGGAACAGCACCAGTTTAACGACGCCGCGCAAGAGGTATTTTCCGGCTGCTTGAAGATCGAAAACGGCTACGCCTACGCCAACGAGGCGCCGGGCTGGGGCATTGACGTCGACGAAGAGAAAGCGAAGAAATTTCCCTATCCCGAATCGCCGTCGTTCGATCAGTCGTGGGGCAATACGCGCCATCGCGATGGCAGCGTTATCCGCCCCTAGCGGACAGTGTCCGCCGCCTAGTCTTTGGGTTGTTCGCTCTTAGCGCGCCCGTTGGGCGGACAGTGTCCGCCGCCCAGTCTCTGGGTTATGCGAATTTATCGGCCTCGATCGAGAAACGTATTCAGAATTTTCGATATTTCAGAAACACACGGAATATTCAAACGATTCGTAAAAAGTGAAACGGCGCGCCGCGGAGGCGGGTTTGAAACCCGCCTCCACGGTGGAATCGAGCGATGTTTCCTCCCCCTGAATTATGGAGGATGGCGCTTTCCGTTTTGTTGATTCCGGCGGCGTTGGATCGATCGGAGGAACACGTTATGAATATGAAACCGCCCCGATTCGTAATCGGTTTTTTTCTTTTTCTGTTGTTCTCATCCACGCCGTTGTTTGCGGTCGAAACGTTCACGCGCTGGGAACATACCCTGACCAGCACGGAATCGTATCAAAATCCCTATCGCGACGTGACGCTCCAGGTTGAGTATTCCGGCCCGGACGGCGCCGGATTCAAAGGCTACGGATTCTGGGATGGAGGCGACGCCTTCAAAATCCGCTGTATGTTTTCCAAAGCGGGGACG
The DNA here is from genome assembly GCA_016125385.1 of bacterium. Classification (GTDB taxonomy): domain Bacteria; phylum Hinthialibacterota; class Hinthialibacteria; order Hinthialibacterales; family Hinthialibacteraceae; genus WGLV01. Next base: position 12,484 of record WGLV01000008.1, on the reverse strand, counting down.
TGGACCTGGAAGACGATCTGTTCCAATCAGGACGATACAGGCCTGCATCAGCAATCGGGGCGAATCGAAGTCACGCCGTATCAGGGAGACAATCCGCTTTACCGGCGGGGGTATCTGAAAGTCAGCGAAAACCGGCGGTATCTGGAATACGGCGATGGAACGCCCTTTTTATGGATCGGCGATACCGCCTGGGCCGCGCCGATGCACGCCTCAATGGAGGAGTGGCGCGAGTACGTGCGCGACCGCGCCGCGAAACATTTTTCGGTCGTGCAGATATTCTGCTCAACCACCACATGGACGGGCAGTCCGGTGAATCATAACGGTCACCCGCCGTTCAACGGAGAGAATCTCGAACAATGGAACCCGGCGTACTGGCGCGATTATGAAGAAATGGTCCAGTTCGCCAACGGGCAGGGGCTGACCGTGACGATCGTCGGGCTGATGGAGCCCGATAAACGGTATCCTGAAATCGCCGACGCCGCCGTCTTCGCGCGCAATCTCGCGGCGCGTTTGATGGGGAACTTCGTTATCTTTTCTCCGAGCTTTGACAGCCGCTTTATGGAACTGGGGCGGCGGATCGGTGAGACCGTACGCGACGCCGCGCCCTTTCACCTGATCACGCAACATACCGGGACCGATCTGAAAGCCGCGCAAAGTTATTACGACGACGCCTATCTGGATTTTTGCGGCTTGCAGAGCGGCGCGGGCTGGGGATCGAACCCCATCAGCCCGGAAACCGCCGCCCGCACCGCCGTGACCTGGACGCTCGATCTCTACCGCCGCGACCCCTGCAAACCGGTGGTCGATCTGGAGGCTCGCTACGACAGCGGCTTTAACCAGTCCCAGCTGCCGCGCATGCCGCGATCGTGCGGTTATTGGACGCTTCTCTCTGGAGCGAAAGGGTACACATACGGTTGCGCGGGCGTGTGGTTCTGGGGAAAACCCATCGAGGGAAACGACCCCCAGGCTGACGCGTCGTGGAGCCTGCAAGAGGGAATCGCGCAGCCGTCATCCATACAAATGAAAATCATGGCGGACTTTTTCAACGGGATCGACTGGTGGACGCTGGAACCGGCTCACGACCTTATCGTCAATCAGTCCGACGTATGGACGAAGCACATCGTTCTCGCATGCTCGGCGGATGGATCGCTGGCCGTGGCGTACCTGCCCGATAACGACAAGATCGTCATTAAACCGCAAGGATTGGCGAGCGAGATGGATCGCCGATGGGTCAACCCGGAAACGGGAGAATCAATCGAGGCGGGAGCGCCCGGCGCGGAGCGGGACGAATGGACGTTCGCGCGTCCCGCCGGCTGGCATGACGCGCTGTTGCTTTTGAAAGCGAAATAACGGGTGGAACACGCGGAGGAAAATGGAAGGGCGGCGCGTTCGCGCCGCCCTTTTCGTCACCATTGAGCCAACAGGTCCGACACCGCTTCGACGCTGCCCTTGGCGACGCGGAAGCAGTTTTTGTATTTGGCGTTGGTTTTTTCAGAATGATAACGGACCGCCGATTCGGCGAACTTGAGGCCAGTGGCTGTGCTGATGACGGCGGTGGTCTGGCCTTCTTTCACCACGCCGTTCGCGCGGGCCTGTAAGAGGGCGTGCAGCGCGATGCCGGTCTGCGGGCAGATGTCGACGCCGCCGCGCGCGAAGCCCATCTGCGCGTCCTGAATCTCATCTTCAGTCGCCCGGAAGAACCTGGCGTCGAACGACTGGATCAACTGGTTGATGCGCGGGAACGACACCGGATCGCAGATGTTGGCCGCCGAGGCGACGCTGGGCTGATATCGCCCCGGTTTGTACGATTCGGGCGTCCGGCCCGCTTCGTCCCACCGCACCAGGGTATCGCAGACTTCAGCCTGACCGACCAGAATGCCGGGCAGGCGGTCGATGAGGCCGTGTTGGTGGGCGCGCTGCAGGCCGATAAGCAGCGCGGTCAGGTTGCCGCCGTTGCCTACGGGAATCGCGATCCAGTCGGGAACCTCCCAGCGCAGGTCCTGAAGCAGTTCGATGCCGATGGTTTCCTGACCGACCAGCCGGAATGCGTTTTTCGAATTAACCAGCACGAGTTCAGGGTGAGCCGCGCTGAATTCCTGAATAATGCGCATGCAGCCGTCGAAGCCGTCTTCATGATCGACCGCCACGACCCTGGCGCCGAACTGCATCGCCTGATTGAGCTGGGCGGGCGAGATTTTGTTGTGCGGTACGAGAATGATGCACTCCAGGCGGTCGCGCGCGTAGGCCGCGTAGGCCGCCGCCGCCGCCGAGGTGTCGCCGGTGGAGGCGCAGCACACGCCGGTGACGCCCTGATCGGAATGCATGAGCTGAAGCCGCAGGGTTTCGCTGACCGCCACCGACATGCCTCGGTCTTTGAAACTGCCGCTGGGGTTCTGGCCTTCGAGCTTGAGATAGGTCGGCCCCAGGCCCATCTCGCGAATCAGCCAGCCCGGCGACTCGAACAGGTCGGTATTGCCCTCGTTCATGGCGAGGCAGGCTTCGTCGGGAAACCCGGGCAACAGCATGTCTTTCCAGGCGAACACGCCCGAGCCGGAGGGGTAGCGCCGCGCGATCTCGCTCCAGCGGATGCCGTCGAAATAGCGGCGGGCCGCCTCGCCGTGACCGGCGTGAGCGCGGATCCAGTCTTCATCGCGTTCGACCAGCAACAGGCCGCCGCAGCCGGGTTGGGTGCAGGTGTAGGTAAAGCGGTCGTTCGGGTATTCCGCCCCGCACCGGATACATTTCTGAAAGTAGCGGATTGCGGTGGAAGATGGCGTGGCGGTCATGCTAGACTCCTCGGGGAGAATGGTCGCGCCGGCCCGGGCCGCGATGCGTTACCATTTTACCTGACTGTACCGTTCAACTTAATATTGACCGCCCGGTTTTCGAGAAAAAAATACGGACAAGGAGCCCGGATCAGCCAACGTGAAGGTAATCTCTCTCCCGCGAATTCTTATTGCATGCTGGCTGGTTCTGCTTTCGCTTCCAGCCGTTTCAGCGCCGTGGTGGGCTTCGGAGACCATTGAGGATCAACGAACGCCGGCCGCCGGCCTGACCTTTCAACGCGTGCTGTACACCGCCGTCGACGGCCAGCCGGTGCGCGCCCACATTCTGAGCGTAACGGGCGTGGGGCCTGAATATCTGTTTGGCGTATTGGGCAGTTACGGCGTTGTGGTTCAGCCCTCCATACTGGCGCGGAACAGCCAGGCGGTGGCGGCGATCAACGGCGGCTTTTTTTCAGTGAATCCGACTCGCGCGCAGGGGATGGTGATGGTTCATGGCCGCCTGCTGTATCCGCCGCCGTCCGCGGAGGCGTATCAGGCGTCGTTGGGCTTCACGCCCGATTCGGTTCTGATCGGGCGCATCGGGCCGCAGGACGTGAGCGGAGACCGCATCCAGACCAACCAGTCCGGCTGGAACGCCTGTTACGCCGCGCTCAGCGCGGGGCCGGTGCTGGTGAAGGATTCGACCTCGCAGGTGATGTCGGACGACTCGGTTTTTAACACGCAAAAACGCGCGCCGCGAACGGCGATGGGCGTGAGAAAAGACGGGCTGGTGTGGATGATGGTGGTCGACGGGCGTCAGCCCGACTGGAGCGCCGGGGTGACGCTCGCCGAACTGGCGGAGATCTTTCTCGCGTTGGGGGCCAGAAACGCGATCAATCTCGACGGCGGCGGGTCGTCAGTGATGATTCTTCAAAACGAGGTGGTCAATCGTCCCTCCGACCTGGCGTTGCCCGGTCAGCCGGGGCGCGAACGCGCCGTCGCCAACATTGTGGCGCTGTTGAGAAAAAGCCAATAGCAATGGGCGCCGGGGCAGGGGATCGTATGATTCAACGCGCGGATCAGATGATCCGCGTCAGTCCTTCTTCTTCGGCGATGCGCCGGGCTTCCAAAATCTCTTCAATCGACGACTGGCGGTTCAATTCGGCGTATTTCATCGCGTCGCCCGCCGGTTTGTACTGTCCCATCAGGTTGACGGCCGTAGCGGGTGAGATTTCATTGGCGAGAAAACGCATGACCTCGCGCGTCCCCGCCAGATTGTTGGGTAATATCAGGTGCCTCACCAAAAGGCCTCTTGACGCCAACCCGTCTTCGTCGAATTGAAGGTCGCCCACCTGCCGGTGCATTTCGCGAATCGCTTCAAACGCCTCGCGCGGATAATCGAGCGCACCGCTGTATTTCTCGCCCGCTTCGGGCGATGAATACTTGACGTCGGGCATGTAGACGTCGACGATTCCATCGAGCAGCATCAGCGTCTGAATCGAATCGTACCCGCCCGTGTTATACACCACCCGCATGTGAAAGCCCTGTTCAACCGCCAGGCTCAACGCTTCCAGAATATACGGTACTACATGCGTCGGTGAAACCAGGTTGAGGTTGTGACACCCCGCGTCCTGAAGCATCAGCATCTGAAACGCCAGCGTTTTCGGCTCAATCCCGGTTCCCTGCATCCTCTGGCTGATTTCCATATTCTGGCAGAATACGCATGACAGGTTACAGCCCGAAAAAAAGATCGTGCCAGAGCCCTTGTGGCCGCTGATACACTCTTCTTCTCCCTTGTGGGGAAAGGCGGTGGCCACCATGACGTTCTTGCCGATTCCACAACGCCCGGTTTCCCCATCATGGCGATGGGCGAGGCAATCGTTGGGGCACAGGCGGCAGGGTTGCATCAACCCCCACGCTTCTCGCGCTCTCTGTTGCAGTAGCTCAATGGGTAAGGTGGTTGTGTTCAGTGACATAAGTAAGGGTATGCAATCGATTGAATTCAGATGATTTTGCGCCGGCTTGGAGCGTCTATTAATAACGCATGAGATGACGAAACCGGTCTGACAATTATGATCGTTGGTTTTAATCTATCTACAATCTACACATTCTTATCGCGCAATGCAAATTTTTCAGGTGACTTTTTCCCGGTTTTACCCCAGAATTTTGATGGAGACGTTAGAAAACCGCTTGACAGAGTGAATTTTATTGTGAGATACTGTTTATCATTGGTTTGAAATATTTTGTGTTTTTGAACTTTGGGGAACTGGGCGTTCATTCAACATCGTCCAAAACTTCTACCTGCCAGCCAGTTCTCGATTCTGATCGTGTATCTTCAGCCGCGCCTCGAAGGCGTGGCTGGTTGAACTATTTATTCGTTTTCGGGAGGTATTGGCATGCGTATTCGACATTTGTGGTTGTACATGGGAATGGTCGCATTGCTGGCCGCCGCATTCACGCCAGCGGTTCATTCCGCCGTTCAGTATCAGAATAACTTCGATAACCCCAGCAGCGAAATCGTCAGCGAAGCGTATCCGGAATGGATCGACTTCGGCGGCAACTCGGCTCGCGCCAAAAACGGGCGCATCGAGTGGTATGATTCGGGCGATAATAACGACTGGTATCGCCTCGATCGGGAGTTGCCGAATGAATACTCGTTCGAGTTCGACTTTTATTTCCAGGCGGGTGTGAATGGGCGTTTTTCGGTCTGGCCCGCCTGTAAACCCGGCGAGAGTATTTTTGAACGGCATAATTATTTTATTCGCGCCAACACCCACTATTTCAATGGCAGCGACACCATCCCCAGCGAGGGGCCGCGCGACCTGACCCTGCCCCTCGGCTCCAAGCCGCATCGTCTGCGCTTTGAGGTCTCCGGCGATCACGTGGTCTTTTTGTACAAGGATCGCGGTGAAGGCGGCTGGATTCTCGTCGACGAACGTGATTTTCCCGCATTCGGCGACGGCCCGCGTTACCTTCAGCTGGGCTATAACCATGACAGTGGAACGGCGGGCGTTCACTGGATCGACAATTTCGTTTTGAATTACCGCGACGAAAACCTGTTCAGCTATTCCAATAACTTTGATAATCCCAGCAGCAATATCCCTAACACCGCTTGGCCGGAATGGGTCGACTTTGGCGGAAACACGGCGCGCGCGGCGAATAACCGCCTCGAATGGTATGACTCGGGCGGAAATGATGATTGGCTGCGCCTCGATAAAGAACTGCCGATGAATTTCGTGATGGAGTTCGACTTCTTCCATCCCGCCGACGTCAACGCGCGTTTTTCAGTCTGGCCGCTGGTCAAACCCGGCGAGGGGATTTTTGAACGGCACAATTACTTTTTGCGCGCCAACACCCATTATTTCAACGGCGGCGACACCATCCCCAGCGAAGGGCCGCGCGATCTGACTCTGCCGCCGGGCTCTCCGCCTCATCGCCTGCGTTTTGAGGTCACCGGCGACCACGTGGTCTTCCTGTACAAAGATCGCGGGCAGGGCGGGTGGATCCTTATCGACGAGCGGGACTTTCCGCCGTTCGGCGACGGCCCGCGTTACGTCCAGTTAGGCAGCAATCACGATAGCGGAACCGCCGGCGTTCACTGGGTCGACAATTTCCAGATCACGGGGCTGTCCGATAACCGGGCCACCGTCGATCGCGCGTTTGGAGCCGATAACTTCGAGGCGAATACGCCCGTCCCGGTCAGTCTGTTCACCACCGTGACCGGTTCGTTGCCTTCGGTGACGGTGACGGAATCGATTCCCGAAGGCTGGGAGGTATCCGACATTTCCGACGGCGGCGTGGTTTCGGGCGGTAACATCGTCTGGTCGTTCACCAACCTCAGTGAATCGAAGAAGCTGACTTACAACGCGATTCCTCCGCGCCTGATCCGTTCGCGAACGGTGAACTTCGCGGGCAGCGTCGATTCAGGCGACGGCGATGAACGCATCACGGGCGAGACGCTTTTGACCATCGTGTTGCCCTATCTCTACCGCGAAGCGATCGATTATGACTTCAGCGGGAGCCCGGTGGATGGCAAAAACTATCCGACCGGTACGGATTTCGGCGTTCGTTACGCCGAGGGAATGGACGGCGTCCCCTCCGACGTTGCATATACGCGTCCCACCGGCGACAACTCCAAGCCCGCGATTGACGCGGCGTTTACCTTCCCCGCCGGTACGGACTTCCACCAGGGGAATCCCGACTACAACCGCGGCGAAGAAGGCTATCACTTTGAAGAATACCGCGACCAGGGCGAGGTTCAGCCTCAGCATGGCGCCAACGAAACCCACGCCAGCATGGGCAGCCTCGATCCCGGCGACTGGTTCCGTTATACATTCGACCTGGGCGAGGGCGATCAGGTATTGATCGTCAACGCGGAATTCAACACCTGGGGGCTGGGCGATTCGGTCGTCGATCTGTACGTCGATAACAAGTACAAGGGCGAGTACAACATCGCCGGTCAGTCGTTCAATGCGTTCCATTTTGGAACCGTCGGACCGTTTGAAGTGACGGGCGGCGTTCATTCGCTCGTTTTCGCTTTCCCGACAGGGCTGGTCGTACCCGCGGATATCGGCCGCATCGAAGTCGTGCGGGTCAAAGGCATCGGCCGGGTCGAGCGTACGCTGACCGATAATGGTTTCTTTAATCCGGGTCAGGCGTTTGACGTATCATTGAACGCCACGGCGCTGTACGGCTCTTACACCCCGTATATCGAAGAAGACGTGCCCGTCGGCGCGACGATCACCAACATCAGCAACGGCGGTCAGGTGGTCGGCGACAAGATCATCTGGGATCTCGCCGCTACGCAGACGTCGCAATCGCTTTCTTATCATCTGGCTCCGCCTCCGGGCGTCCGCTATCTGTTGTTCAGCGGTCTCTGCGATATCGGTCTTCCTCTGGCCGATACGATCAAGGGCGACTCCAGCGTGGTGAATGAACTCTGGCTGTTCGGCGAATCGACCTCGGACAAGACGGATGAATTCACCGCCGCATCGCTGGGTTCACCGTGGAAGATCGAATACGGCAGCGACCCGGCGTTGACCGTCGACTATACCGAAGGCGTGAACATTCGCGTTGAAGACGGCGCGCTGCTGCTTGGCGCGGACGCGCTGGGCGACGCGGCCCGGCTGGATGAATACGCCAACGGGCGCCGTGCGCCGATGGTTCTCAGAACCGATGTTCCCGCCGGCGACTGGCGCATCGAGGCTGAAGTCACCCTGATCGACGCGCTCGACTGGACGAACTTCAGCACGGGCATCGTCGTATCGTATAACGACGGCGCCGATACGGACGTCAGCGGCGACGAGTATCTGTTCGGCTTTTACGCGGCCAACATTCAGGTTGAAAAAACCAACCTGGGGGCGATCGGTCAGCTGTCGTATCAGGAATATACCGACGTGCTTGACTGGTACGACCTGCTCGACAATGGCGCTATCACCGCCAAGCTGGCCGTGACGCGCCGTGGTAACGACCTCGCCTTCAGCGCTCAGCTGCCGGGGCGTTCATGGCAGTTGCTGGGCGGCGCCGCGGCGGAACCCCGTCAGGCGACTCGCGTCGGCTTCTACACCAAGATCTTCGGCGCGGATACCTACACGGAAACGCGATTTGATTATTTCACGCTCAGCGCGCTTAACGTGTTCACCGACGTTGAAATGTGGGAACTGTATTGATATCAACCCGCTGAAATGCGGTTGGCTTACATGATTCCGATGTGCAAAGGCGGCCTGCGGGCCGTCTTTTTCTTTGCGCCATTTTGGCCCAAAAGGCAGGCGCCAAGGGTTACCCATGAAGGGGTTGAATCGTTCTAATCAATTGGTACGTTTTAAGATAGGGTCAGCGGTTGATATTGGCCCAATGAATGCATACTGAAAATTCGTATCATATGAAAAGAAAAAACGCCGGTTCATGGCCGTTATCAAAACAGCCATGAACGAAGCATGCGATTGAGTAAAAAGAGCCATGACGACGAAGTACAAAGATTATTACGACATTCTTGGCGTTTCACGCGACGCGTCAAAAGAAGACGTGCAGAAGGCGTATCGTAAACTCGCGCGGCAGTATCACCCGGACGTCAACAAAGACGCCGGCGCTGAAAACCGTTTTAAGGAGATCAACGAAGCCTATGAAGTGCTGAAAGATCCCGACAAGCGCCAGCGGTATGACTCGCTTGGCGCCAACTGGAGCGCGGGGCAGGATTTTCAGGCTCCGCCGGGATGGGATAACGCGCGTTATGAATTCCACACCGGGCCGGGCGGATTCGACGGCTTTGAAAGCATGGGCGATTTCAGCGATTTTTTCCGCGAGATTTTCGGCGCGGGTTTTGGATCGGCGTTTTCCGGCGCCGATCCGCGCGCTCGCGGCGCCAGAGGGTTTCAACGCCCGTCGCGCGGGCGCGACATCGAAGCCGAGATGGAAGTGACGCTTGAAGACGTATACCGCGGCGCGACCAAACAATTTCATCTTCAGACCGGCGATCCGCATGACCTGAACGGATCATCGGCCCGGCGGTATGAAGTCAAAATCCCCAAAGGCGCGCGCGATGGAACCCGAATCCGCTTGAGCGGAGGCGGGGGCGATGGACGCGGCGGACCGTCAGGCGATCTGCTGGTCAGGCTGCGCATCGCGCCGCATGCGCGATACCGCGTGAATGGATACGATCTCGAAGCCGATCTGCCCGTCGCCGCGTGGGAAGCGGCGCTGGGCGCCGACGTGAAAGCGGAAACCCTCGACGGCCCGGTGACGGTTCATGTTCCCGCAGGAATCGGATCGGGCAAAAAACTGCGCTTGCAGGGGAAGGGGCTTCCCGGAAAGACGGGGAGCCGGGGCGATCTGTTTTTGCGGATCAGGATCGCCGTGCCGCGAAGTTTGTCGAGCGATGAACGGCGGCTGTTTGAGGAACTCTCCCGCGTTTCGCGGTTTAACCCGCGTAATGAATAACTCTGTTTGAAGCGTGATCGACCAACCGTCTCCCTCCAGCTGGAGGGAGATTTTTTTCTTGACCGGGCCCGCGCATCGATTTACGCTGAATCCACTTCAAATCGAATTCAGGAGCCATCTTGAGGCATGGACTCCAACGCGCTGGTTTTTTCATCCCGCCTGTTGATGTTCGTCGCGCCGTTATACCTGATTTATCTGCTGATTCGCATACCGATTGAATATCTGTTGTTTTTCTATGGTGCGGCTTTCTTCGCCGTCAACTGGACGCGATGTCAATATCATCGCGGCGGCGCACGACTGATTTACGCTTTCGAGCCCTGGTGGATGCGCTGGGTCTGCATCCCCGTCGCATGTCTGCTTCCCGTGATCTTTGTCTATTTCGCCCTGATCGAACGGCGCCCGCCCTCGTACTGGTTTGTTCCGCTTTTTCTTGAAGTGCTTTGTCTGATGACGTACTGGACGAACGGGGTGTACGTTTACGATCACGGCGTGCAGGTGCAGGGGTGTTTCATTCCGTGGAGCGAGCTGGTCCGTTTTCATCTGCGCGACGACGGCGTCTTCTGGATCGAACGGAAACGGAGCCGATGGACGATGGTTTTCGTTTTTCGCGACAGTGTTTCACCGCGCGACCTGCCGTTATTGGAAAGCGAAGTTCTGACGCGGGGGTTCAATCGCTTGCGCTCGGTGGAGGAGGCGTCTTGAACGGATTCAGGTCAACAGTTGCCGCATCTTCTTTTCCAGATCGCGCAGGGAGAATGGTTTTTGAATAAAACCAGACAATCCCTTGCCGACGAACCGCTGAGTGATTTCCTGTTCGTTATACCCGCTGGTCATGATGACGGGGATCTCTTTGTGGATGCGCCGCAGTTCACGGAAGGTTTCTTCACCGTCCATGCGGGGCATGGTAAGGTCGAGCAGGACGCAGGTGATTTCGCCTTTATGCTCCTGCAGTACGCCGATCGCTTCTTCTCCATCGTTCGCCGTTAAGACGGTGAAGCCCAGGGCTTTCAACATATTGGAGCCGACGTTGCGCAGCGATTCTTCATCATCCACGACCAGGACGCATCCCGTCAGCGGAGCGCCGCCATTCGCGTTAGAGTTTTCGTGCTTTTTCGCGGCGGCTGCTTCGACCGCGGGGAAGAGTAATTTGATCGTCGTCCCCTTGCCCAATTCGCTGTATACCTTGATGCCGCCTCGATGACCGCGAACGATGCCCTGTACCGCCGCCATGCCCAGACCCCGGCCGGTGAATTTGGTGGTGAAGAAGGGGTCGAACATTTTGTGCATGGTTTCTTCGCTCATGCCGCATCCGTTGTCGGATATCTCGATGTTGACGTAGTCGCCTTCGGTCATTTCCTCCCCCATGAAAGTCTGATTCAGGTAATCGCGGTCGCAGGTCTGAACGCCGGTCGTGATACAAACGACGCCCGATTTTTCTCCGATCGCCTCGGAGGCGTTGGTGATGAGGTTCATGATGATCTGGCGAATCTGAGTCGCGTCGGCGTGAATGGTAGCGTTTTCGCCACTCAGGTTGCACGTCAGCTTCACCTTTTTCGAGATAGTGACTTCAAGCATGTGAGTCATCTCGCGGACGACTTCGTTGAGATCGAGCGTCTCAACGACGAAACGGCCCTTGCCCGAGTAAGCGAGTAACTGCTGGGTCAGGCCGCTCGCCCGCCTCGCGGCGGTTTCAATATCGCGCAGATAGGGCATGACGGGTGACGCGGACGAGGTCTCGGCTAACGCCAGGCCGGCGTTGCCCAGAATCGACATGAGAATGTTGTTGAAATCATGCGCGATACCACCAGAAAGAACGCCAAGGCTTTCCAGTTTTTGCGCGTGCAGCATCTTGGTTTCGATTTTCCGCCGGTCATCCTCAGCGTTTTTGAGCTTGGTGATGTCGGTGATGATGCCTTCCACCGCGCAGGGGATATCCTGCTCGTCGAAAACCAGCACGACGCGTTCGTGCAGATCGCGCACATCGCCCGATGCGTGAATGATCTGGTAGTCGTAATAACTGCGAAGCGCGCCCTTTTGAATATCACGCCATTTTCGTTCGTCCGCTGTTTTTGAATCGGGATGAATTTTATGTTTTAACAGGTGGGGTTGTTTGTAAAACTCATGGGGAGCGTATCCGCTGATCGCCTGGCAGGCGGGGCTGACGTATTCATACACCCCATCCGGCACGGTCATGCGGTAGATGAAATCCTGTGCGTTTTCGGCCAGCCTTCTGAAGCGTTCTTCGCTGCCGCGCAGTTTTTCTTCCGTTTGGTGCTGCGCTTCGATCCTCTCCATCAACTGGCTGGTTCTCTGTTTGACCTGATAGTGTAATATCCGGGTCCAGACGATGAACAGAGCGATTAAGCCGAGAAGAACGCATGTACACAAAACGAAGATTTCATAATATTTATGTTCGGGTATATAAACGCCGAGCCATTCTTCATATAGTTTTTTGAATTCGCCGTTTTTCTGAAGAATCGCCAGTCCTTCAGAAAAACGGGAGATAAGTTCCGCGTCTCCGTTACGCACCGCGTAACAATACTTCATCGGCATCAAGACCGGGGCTTCCGCTTTTAAATTCGGTAATCGCAGATTCTGGATGGAAAATAAAGCCGGCAGTTTGGCGGCCAGCGCGCAATCGCCATAACCCGATGAGAGTAACTTAAGCGCTTCTTCCTGCGTGTCGGTCGCGGTGATGGAATCATCAGGCATACCGAGCCCGGTGACGTAGTCATGCATGATGTCGCCGCGCATGACGATGACCTTTTTACCGGGCAATTCAC